>CAZLPU010000021.1:0-66664 GCA_964561475.1 uncultured Alphaproteobacteria bacterium | reverse complement strand
CAGCGACCCCTACGATGTCAAGCCATCGCAAGCGCGCTAAACCATTGAATTTATTATAATTTATCGTAGCGGATCGTAGCCCAACGTTGCCAGAAACTGCGGCTTGGAGCGTATCAACGTTGCCACAACGTTGCCAGCAGCATGCTGATGAATTCAGCCAAACACTAAAAGGATTGGTCTGCCGTAACCTCTGCCTTCGGAGGGTGGCCTCGGAGGCCTAAGCCATTGAAAACAATATAGTCTATCGGGGCGGATCGTAGCGTTACGTTGCCAGAAAGTGCGGGTTAGAGCCTCCGGACGTTGCCAGCACGTTGCCAGGAGGTTCGGCGTTGGCCGCGGTCCTACAGGGACCTTCCTTTCGTGTCTGGACTAATTTCCTCTGGCCTGGTTGGGGCCAGTTTTTCGAACGCGGCGAGGATCAATCGCTCTTTTACGTCTGCGGGAAAGTTCGGATCGTCCAGCACGCGGGCGATCAGGTCTGCAACCATCTCCTTCGGCGTGGCCTTGCGCAGGATTTGGCCCTGCCGGATTTGGCCGATCCATTGGAACAACGCAATCAGCGCCGCTGCGATGGAGGCCACATCGCCTAGGGTTTCAAGGCTCCGGCTTGTGATCTCGTGGAACCGGGTTTCGTCGCCCGAGACCTGAGCGAGTTCGTCTTGAAGGCCGGTCACGCCAAGGATCGTCTCGGCTTCGGGGGCAAAGTCCTGGGCGTAGCGCAAGGCTTCGGCGTCCGTGTCGTGCATGGGTCATGTCCTTCTCAGGAGTGGAGTGGGTGGGTCGCCAAGGCGCGGCCGTGCACATGGACCATGCCCCAAGCGCCCCAGAAGGGTGAGGTGATATCGCTGCAACGGCCCCGCGCCAACTGCCGACGCGCGGCGACAATGTTTTCGCCGACGGTTGGCCGCGCGATCGTCTCGTCACTGAACAGCGCTTGACCGAGCGCCTCACCCACCCCGTCATAAATGGGCAGGGCCGTCGCCAGAACGGCCCCGGCGCCATGGCTCAACAGGGCGTCGATCATGTCCTCGCGTTTTCCGCCATGGTCTTTGGTGCGCCCAGTCATGCAGCTGTTCAAAACGACCAGGGGGGCATGGTCCAAGAGCTGGCTGCCCCCCCTCGCCATGGCTAAATCGTCGAGTTGGTAGCGCCCGAAATAGGTGATCTTGTCTTGGGGCAAGGGCCCGCGGGGCTTTTCCGTATGAAGAACGAGCACTTCTTCATTGCCGATAATGGCGCCACGCCCGGTGTAGTACAGAATATCCGGGCGCGCCTCTAAAGCCTGCCGCATCAAGCCGTCATGGGCATATTCACCGGTGTCATAGACCGGAACTGCACCGCCTATGTCTGGGAGGCGTCGTTGAAGCGTCTGTGCTTCGCGCAACACGCCTTCGAGAGGTGTGTCCCCTGTCGTCTGCGCCGCGATAATGGCGGCGGTTTTCGCTCCGCGTCCCAGTTGTTCTTTCAAGAGCACCCGCTCCAGTGCCGGAGCCAGGACGGACCCGATCCGGGGCAGGGCCTGATGTAGGCCGAGATAGTCCTCCGCACCATCATCAAAGCGCAACAATTCCCATGGAAACGCACTGTACCGTTCATCGCCGCTAATCCAGACCTGGGCGTGATCGGGGCTTCGCGGATCAAGCAGAGCCTGCACGGGATCTGGGAGGCAGTGCCAGATCTCCCGCGCCAGGTCGCGCCGCGCAGCGTGATCTTGCTTGGGGTTAAAGGACGGGAACAGCCCATCCCAACCCTTGGCCTCGGCTTTGAACCATTCATTGCTCCGACTGGAAACGAAGCCAAATGTGATGCTCTCATCCTCACCGTCATGGGCTCCGGCATTGACCATGAGCACGGCGACCTCCCGCCCTGCGGTTTGGCTCGCTCGTGTCAGAATGGTCTGCACGGCTTCAAGGTCTGTCCCACCGATCTCGCAAGAGCGGGTCCCCGCGTCGCGCATGGCTGCGGCGAGAGCAAATGCTCGCGGAGGAGACTCAAGCCCGCATTTCCCAGATGAGCATCCGTTTTGCGGCCTCCAAACGCCGATTCATGCCATCATATCAATGGCTTGAGGCGAATGGGCGAGGCGTTTCATGGAAAGCGTGGCGGGTGAAGATGATCGGAGTGCCTTGCGGGGAATGCGGGCCTAAACCACCAGCCCTACGCCATGGCGGCGTGACTAAAATAAACCAACCACCGGCAAACCCGGGGCGTTTCACTCCTAAAATCAACCGAAAGCTTGACTTTCAAACGGATGTGCACGCTTATCCCAAGTTGCTAACTTTTGGCAAGACTGCAGGGGAAAAATCATGCGAGCTAAATCGGCGTTCATTTACGTACTTTGCTCAATTATTGCGTTCACTCCTACGATAGGTTGGACGGCTTATGAATTCAGCGCCTATGAGTTTTCGCGCAATCCGGCCCGTATTGACAATTCGCTAAGGGTACAAATGTCCGGGCGATCGGCTCTGCGTAGCTACCACTTCGTCGGACGTGTTGGCGGCGTCAATTTTGAGTCAAACATTGATTTCACAAGCGAGCGGGTTGATCTGGACTACGACCCGACAGCACGCGACGGCAGCCGCGCACAGCTGATTTTGAATGGTCAAACCTATGCTCTTCCGCTGTTCGACTGGCAGTTGAAACCGATCGCCAATTATGCGGATGGTCAATATACAGCTGCGATCTCTATTTTCGGGGAAGGCCCAGATCGAGAAAACTACTATTATATTGACTATCATCCCGCTTTTGAAGATACTCATTTAGGCATGCGCCTGCTTCAGGCCGACATCATGCTGATGGATCCGATCACCTTTTCGGAGGTGCCGTCCAAGAATGGCCAGGAGGTCTACTATCCCGGCGAAGCCAGGGAACAACCGGAAGGAATCCGCTTAATCAGTGCCATGGGCATTGGCATGATCATGGACCAGGAACCGTTCCAGGCCTGGGTTCTGACGGATACGGACCTGCGTGGTAGCATGCGCTACGAGAATGGCGTCGCTCATGTTGATCTAACGCCGTATTACTATGTTTGGCGGGTTGGTAATGCTGGCGCCCAGCAGAGGTTGGTCGAGGAATACAATCGGCTTCGGACCCGGGTCCAACCGTTGATAGAGCAGTATCAACGCGCTTTCGCCACCTATGAACGCGCGCCAGCCCGTTCGGCGGAAGAACGCACTGCGTTCATCGAGGTTCAGAGCCTCAAAGCCCGACTTAAGCCGGATGCAGATCGGCTGGAAGTGCTTACCGCACAGCTGGAGAATTTCGAGCCGGAGATCATTGAGGTGACGGGACTGACGCAGGAACTGCGCAGTTCGCAGGAACTGCTCGATAGCTTAGCACCCTTTGTGTACGACGCGGTGCGCAAGACAGCCGGATATGCTGCCCTTTTTCGCGGTGTGAAAAACGCTAATCCATCTGGATGGGACCAGTTTCACAATGAGGTGCGTTCCTCGATCCGTCTGCAGCCATCTGAAACGCCCAATCAGTTCAAAAAGGGCGGCCGATAGACCGCCCAATACTGTTTCTGTCCGGGAGTACGAGAATGCTGGAACAACTTGCCGCCGCCATTGTCGGCGGCTTGATCAAAGGAGCTGCATCCGTTGGCACAAAGGTCGTTGACGAGGCCTATCAGGCTGCTCGTGCCTCGCTTAAAAAATATCTGCCGGTCTTTGATCCGGACAGTGTGACACCGGAAAATGAGAACTCAGCTAAGCAAGTGCTGGAAGAACTACTACGCATTGGCAATGGTGATGAGCATCATGCATTGGCGAAAGCGTTTTCAGCCCTTGCCGATGCTTTGCAGGACCCAGATCTGTGCGCCGATTTGGATGCCTTGATCGACATTAAAAACATGACAGCCGGCGAAGACATCAACGTGTCTGTCGATCAACAGGGCAAAGACGTTAAGGCAGCACTCAATCAATTTGATGCAGGCGGATCGATCACAGTCGATATCAGACAGACAAGTAAACTTAACGCGTCCTGATGTGATGAGTCAGATAATTATTAGCAATCTCACGGCCGGCAATGACATCAATGTCCAGATTCAGGCCCTCCTCGAGCGTGACGATCGCAGTGCAGAGTTGCGGCGCGTTCTAGAGGATGAATTTCAGCGGCAGCACCGCGATATTGCCGAAACGGTCGCAGAGCAGTTACAGGCAGCCCTTCCAAATATTGTCTCCGACATCCACGTACGCCAATCAGATCGCGGCAAGGTCAACGAGGCGATCACTCACACAATCTGGGGCTCGGTATCTCACAACGGAATTTCTGCCTTCGAACTTGAGCCGCATCTCCGCAAATTGACGGATTTTTGTGCTGCCATTCCGGATATCTATACGCGGTTTCGCAGCCCCGAATACAAACCAGCTCTCAAAGACCTGCCCAAACTGTTCTTGGAGCTGAGTGAGGAGACTGACAACAGGCAATTGAAGGCACATCTGGACTATCTCAGGGGAGTGACACTCTTTCTCAATCACGCTTATGGCGATGCTTTGAAAATTCTTGATCCCTTAACAAGGCAGGGCTTGGACCTGCCGACACTGATGCTGGCCGGAGAAGCTGCGCTGAATATCGGTCTTTACGCGGCTGCGCTCAAACATTTTGAGGCGGCCCGTGACATCAACAGCGATTTTGGAGATAACCGGACCTTCAGATACGCTCTTCTAACACAAAATATCGGAGCCTGTTACGAAGAAGCCCTTGATTCCGAAAAAGCTGTAGATCGCTATAGACAGGCTTTATCAACCATCCCCAACGAAAGTGAAGATCGTCTCTCCCGCCTCATTCGTGCACTGATCAAAAATAATCTTGGGTTTAGCCTTATGACCATCAGTGACAAGACGCCGGCAACGAATAATCTGCACCAAGCAGAAGCTCTCTTTAAAGAAGCTTTGCGCTTGCGCCAGAATGCTCACGACTCTCCGCCGAATATTGCATCCATCATGTTTAATCTCGCCGAGGTGCATCGCAAGCAGAGCAATCTGGCAGATGCAGAAGAATGGCTCGACCGCGCTGAAGGACGCATGGACGACTACGACAAAAAGCACATACTCTTTGCGAGCATCTGGAACGCCAAGGGTCAGGCATTGTTCGACGAGAGACACTATTGCAAAGCCATCGAACAGTTCCGCAAAGCCCGCAGAGTGCTGGAAACGAATCTAGGCGAAACAAACCTCAAATTTGCATTCACAACATACAGCATGAGCCAGGCCTATGAGGCCCTTGGCGATTATGAACGCGCCCGCCAGACCTTATTACGAGCTAGAACGACAGCCCTGGCAGCGGTTGGCAAAAAGTCTCACCCGTTTATTAAAATGGTCGATGAAGATTTAGCAAACCCACAGATTTGACTACCCAGCTGACCTGCCCCCCCAGAAGTAATCCACGGACCATGATAGTCGGGATCATTTTGAAGCGCTTCCCATGTTTGGTCGACCCGGCCGGAGAATTTCCGGGCTTATTGGATATAAGAGCGGCTGGCGTTCGTTTTCCTGTTGGGCGATCTCTATTTTTGGTCCACCCAGCTTGAGGTTTTGGGGATTTTGAGGGAGCACGAGGTTGGTGTGCCGACGGTGCAGCTGTGCAATGTCGCTCGGAACGTAATCCACGGGGTGACAAACGGAGCTAGCCGAAAGCATCCAGAGCACATTGATTCTGGGCTGGCGTGGCCAGGACGTTGCGAGCCTAGCCGCGCTTCCACAACGAGAGGAAAGACTGCTGGGATGCCCGCTCCTCCCTCTGGTCCGTGAGCGCGAGGGTGAGGTGCTGCCGCTCGTCCGTCTCGCGGTCAAGACGCTTCCGCAGATCCTCGATCACGCTTTCCAGTTGGTCCCGCTCTCTGCGCCGTTCGGCATCGAAATGGCTGAGTTGCTCATTCTTGGCGGCCAGTTCAAACCGCAAGCGTTTCAGATCATCGAGCGTCACATCCTGTCCCTTGCGCGTCTCCTGGGATGGCTCACGGGACGAGGGCGGGAAGACGCGGTGGAGTTCGGCGGGGTCGATCTCGTAGGCTCCGGCATCGTTTTTGTTGGCGGAGATCCGCCCGTTCTTGATGGCGCGCTGAATGGTCATGCGGCCCTTGCCGGTCGCTTCGGCGGCTTGTGTCAGACTGAAATACATAGACCCCCTGAATGTAGATTGAGATAAATCTGGATACGATACGTCGTATCACAATATATCATTGATAACATCAAGCTGTTATTGCAATATAAAAGAGAATCATTTGGTGAGTTCTCACCAGAAAAATCAAACCGGAGGCATCTATGCAATAAGAAACCCGCCGAAGCGGGCTCAAAATTGATCAAATATTTCGCAACTATTTGTATCATCCATCAAAATTGATCCGTTTGCAAACTGTTTTTGCAGAAAACTGAGTCATGCCCGGCTGGTTTCTCCAACCAAGAAGGAGAAAACCATGTTCCAGACCCTCTACGAGGCCGCCAATGGCCGCCCCATCCTTGCCGCGCCCGTGGCGGCAGGCCCCGCCCGCAAGCGGTGCCCCCTCCCCCAGGACACCGGCACCTACATCTTGCCCGTGAAGCAAAGCCTGATCCGGGACGCCCGCGTCATGCCGGGCACCCTTCGCCTGGTCCTGCTTCTGGCGGGATGGGCGGGCAAGCGCCAGGCCATTGAGACCACCCAGGGCATTCTGGGCCGTCACCTGGGCCGGTCCGTCCGGCAGATCTACCGCTACCTCAAGGACGCGGTCGAAGAGGGCTACCTGACCTATGCCTACGTGAAAAACCGGATCGGCATGATCACCGGCCTGCGGATCAGATTGAACTTCCCGGCGATCTTCCGATCAGAGCGACCGAGCCCGAAAAACAGACCCACAAAGCGCGGCTTTCCGGCCCGGACTCTTCCGTCCGACACTAATGGAAACTCTATTTATCCGTTAGCGGATGACCGAAAATTCCACGAGAAACTGGACCAGATTTGCAGGCGGAACAATTTGAGTGTGCTTTCAGGATAGCCTGGCACATCCACCGGGCTCCCGATCGGGCAGGATCTGACGCAGGCCCTACCGCTCATGTTCGTCATCGCGCCCCTGATCCCGGTCGCGGGTATTGGGCTGACTGGAGCGCTCGAAGGCTTTCTGGCTGTCCCGAAGGGCATCGAGCCGCTTCTGAAGGTGTTCAGGGATCGACGGTTTCGGCGTGCCGCGCCCTTCCTGCAGGCCAAGGGCCGCAAGCTTGCGCAGGCCGATCTCGCGTTCCTTGGACCGCTCCTTCCAGTCCGCCTTGAGCCGATCACGTTCGACCGCGTGGGAGGCTAGTAGATCCTGGCGTTCCTTCAGATAGGTGGCGCGCAGATTGGCTTTTCCTTCCGTATACTGTGCTTTTATTACCTTGGTTTCCCGGCCGATCTCCGCCTTCTGGCGGGCCTTGAGGGCACTGCGCGCCCGCTGCTGTCCCCGATCAAAGGTGGTGCGGCGCTCGCCTTCATTGGTCAAGATCCGGAAGGCGCGGGAGATGATGCCGGTCTTGTCAGTGCCGACATCCTGGGCGCTCACGCGGATTGTGCGGACGATGTTGCCCGCGCGGCCGAACAGCGAGGTTTCGAGGGACTCGAACACCTCCCGCTCCGCCCGCTGATGCTTGTTCAGTTCCGCCCATTCGGACCGGTACCGCTCCACCACCGCGATGCGGGCCTTTTCCACATCGGCCTTGATGCGCCGGGTAAACGCGGTTTGCCGGGCGCGATGGGCCTGCGCGAGCTTGTCGAGCCGCAAGCTGTGGAGCGCGGCCAGGGCCCGGCCCTTCTGCGAAAGGGCCGCGTCCTTCTTGCGCTGCGTGTCCAGGAAGGCCTGGAGCCCGTCATTGTCATTCGCGGCCGCCGCCCGCTGCGCCTCAAAGAGGTGCCGGGCGACATTCTTAGCGCCGCGAACATAAGAGCCCGCCTTGCGCATCTCATTGTTGATGATGCGATTCTCGCAATAGATGCCGGTCTGCTCCTCATAGGCTTGCGCCCATTCCGAAAGTTTCAGCTTCTCCTTGGAGCTGCTGAGATGGCGTCCGTCCTGGGGCGAGACCCGATTGATCAGCACATGGACATGGGGGTGATCCTCGTCATTGTGGGCGACGATCATGGCCTGCCGATCGCCCGCCCCAAGCGCCTGGATCGCCTGGTCCGCCGCCTGGATCATGTCCTCGCGGCTCGGCGACTGCTCCGGATGCCAGGACAGGGTCAGGTGCAGAACATGCTTGTCGGATTTCCGGCCCGTGTTCTTCACCCCGGCCTGGGCCTTCAGGCGCTTCTGGTCGAGGGCCGTCGCCGCCATGACGCGCCAGGCGAGTTGAGGGTCGTGGACCGCGAGATTGCGGATCTCGGTCCAGGCCACCCGCTCGGATGTGTCCGCCCGGCCTTTGTCGTGGAGCAGATAAGCGGCCGCGCCTTTGAAGCTCGATCCCTTGGCGTGAAGCTTAGGCACCATCGGCGTTCACCACTTTCCGGATGGCGCCGCGCAGATCCTCGCCGATGGCTTCCCAAAAGTCGGCGAAGTCGCGGCCCAGGTGAACCGCCTTCGCAAGCTGGTTCACATTCACGCCGATGCGGTTGAGTTCCGAGATCAGAGCGGGATCGCAGATCCGCGCCACGGGGGATGGCACCTGATAGCCCAGGGCCCGGGCACGCAGATATTCGGTCTCGCTGACACCGGCGGCGGCCGCCTTCGACAGGATCATTTCCTTCTCGGCAAGCGTCAGCCGAAACCGGGCGGTTTCGGTGCGCCTCTCGTGATCCTGTTTCGTTGGCCGGGCCATCCTTCTTTATCCTCGCTCCGGGGTGGTCCCCGGTCGCACCGGGCGGTCCCGGTCGTCGTTCAGTCCTGATGGGGGCGACACCCCAAGCTCAGGTCCATGGTGTTCGGTCCAGGTGAGGAGAGGGACATCTCCTCAAGCCCTGGTTTCGGGGTTCTAAGGGGTCGGCGAAATCGCCCCCCTTCGTCGCCATCCAACGGGCGAAACCGTTGGTGCTGGTCCAGGCCGCAAGGGTCCTGGTCGTGGGTTCCAAGGGCGGCGCGACAGCCCCTTTGGTCGCGGGTCCAGGGGAGAGAATTCCCCTGGCCAGATGCGCGGAGAGGCCCGGTTTTCGGGTCTCGACAGCGCCGTTTTTGTAGCACAAAAACACATCTGGCTACCCGACTTCCCTCTGAATTTGCCATAACCTTCCGTCGATTGCAAATTTGGCTCAGATCTACCCACCCGCGTGCCCCAAACGCGGCTTTACGGACCCGCAAAAACCCGCCCGAAGGTGCGGCGTTTGATCGGAGATCAAACCTGGTTTGCGCGACGGTTCCGAGCTGCGTGTTGCACGCATGTCAGGTAAGTTACGGCTCGGGATGTCTCGATACTGCGAGGGTGCAATGAGCCAGTCAGTCGATCATTACGAGCATGGAGCCGGTGAGAAGCGGATCGCCAACGCCCGGTGGATGCACCCCAATGAAGCGGCAGATCGCTACCCCTTCCTCCCCGGTGCGTTCTGGATCGGCCGCAGCCCGATCGACGATGAGAACGCCATCGGCTTTGACGATGATCGCCACATCCTCCTGGTGGCGGGCACCCGAAGCGGCAAGGGCCGCGCCTGTATCATCAACAATCTGGTGCATTGGCCCGGGTCGATCGTCTCGATCGATCCCAAGGGCGAAAACGCCACTTTGACCGCGCGGCGGCGCGGGACCGGGTCCGAGTTCTGCACCGGGCTCGGGCAGGAGGTGTACGTCCTCGATCCCTTTGGGACGACGGACCCGGCCCGTATCACCGAGACGATGCGGGCCTATTACAACCCGCTCGCCGATATGGACGCGCATGATCCGGAACTGCCGCGGTTCGCGGCCCGGATCGCCGAGTCCATGATGCTCAATGTGAACAAGAATGATCCCTCATGGGACAAGAAGGGCGGCTCGATGATTGAGGCGCTCATCATGCATGTGAAGACCTCGCCCGACTTCGAGGAGAAGGACCGGAATCTGGTGACGGTCCGCCGCTTGCTGATGGCGGGCGACCGCAAGGCCTATGACACGCTCAAATCCATGGGCGTGGAGGAGCTGCCCACGGCCATCGAACTCCTGTGGCAGGCCGTGATCGATAATCCGGCCTATGACGGCATTCTCTCCGACATGGGGCACAGCTTCCTGCACTCCAGCCGGATGAATGCCCGCTATTTCGACAGCGTCAAAACTTCCGCTGAAGATCAAACCAAGTGGATCGACAGCCAGGGCATGCGGGAGATCCTGTGCGGCAGCGACCGGATCACCCGGACCTTTTCCATGGATGACCTGAAAAACCATCCGCAAGGGATTTCGGTCTTCCTGTGTCTGCCCCAGGCGGACATGGCCACCTATGCAAGGTGGCAGCGCATGATGGTCGATCTGCTCGTGGCCGCGATGCAGAAGACCCAGACCCGGCCGCGCAACGGCCACCGCGTCTTGTTCTCCCTCGACGAGTTTGCCGGGCTCGGCAAGATGGACCGCATGCGCTCGGCCGCCGCCGAGATCGCCGGGGCGGGCGTCAAACTCCTGATTGCGGTTCAGGGCCTGAACCAGCTTGAAGAGATCTACGAGAAGGGTTGGGAGACCTTTGTCGGCAATGCAGGGCTCCAGCTCTATTTCGACCTGCGGGACAATTTCACCTTGGACTATGTGCAAAGGGCCCTGGGCGAAGCCGAGGTCATTCGCACGACCGAAACCCAGTCCCAGGCGGTGAGCCGTCAGACCACGGTGGGCACGAGCGAGGGCCGCACGACCGGCACCAGCACGACCACCACAAAGGGCGGTTTCACCGGCTGGAACAAGAGCCGCAGCTACGGCACCAGCCGCAACTGGGGCCGCAATTGGGGCTCCTCAAAGGGCACGTCCTTCGGCCCGCACCTCTTCTTCAGCTTCGAACACTCTTCGCATTTCGGGTCCCAGAAAGGCGGCAGCGTCGGCGGTGGCAGCACCTGGCAACGCAGCTATGGCACCTCCGGCGGGGAGAATTTCTCGACGAGCACCGGCGAGACGGAGCAAGCCCAATTCATCCGGCAACAGTCTGAAAGCACCGGCAGCACGACCACGACCGGCACGAGCCAGTCGGTTCATAAAAAGCATCTGCTGACCTTCGATGAGGCGAACACCCTGCTGGCCCGGATCGATGATCCGGACCACATCGCCTATCCGGGCCTGATCTTGGTCCGTATCGCAGGCCAGGACCCGATCCTGGTCCGGCGCGTGAACTACGACCAGGACCCGGCCTTCGTCGGCTGCTTCGATCCTCACCCGGATCATCCCTTCATTCCGTACGAAAAGCCGCAAGCGATTGAGCCGCCGAAACAAAAGCCGACGCGTTGGGTGATCCCGAACCGACAATTCGTCGAGGGAAGTCATCCTGCTGCGGAAGATATCGAGATTATCCAAAATTTCGATGAGTACACGTACACGGCCCGCCGATCGTTTCCCTTTGACGCGCCGGACATCTGGAAGGTCCTCACATACAGTGAGCTTTGGAGCATCTGGATGAGCGGGCGGGGTTACTATTTCACGCCCTTCCAAGGCTTACCGGACAGGTTTGGCGCGGGCAGTGTGGTCAATGGCAATGAACACGGCCACTCCGCCCGCGTGGTCGCAGGGCAGAACGGCAAAAAGCTGACCGTTCGATGGTTCTGCGGGATCAACGAAATTCTGTTTCTTACAATGACACTCGATCCGGGCGTCCGATCCGCCACGAACGTCGTTCTTGAGGCCCGGTACTTCTATGAGCCGAAAAAAGGCATCACCGGTCTTCTGTCGAGGAAGAAGCTCGACTCTGACGATATAAAATCCGAGTGTCAGGGGTATGCAAACCAATTACTCAAAGCGTTCGAAAATGAATGCTTTGATGTTTTGAATTATGGCCGTTCGGTTTCCGTCATCGAGAAAAAGTCTCGCAAGGCTTACTGGCGCACATGGACCCTCAGAGAGGGGACATTCTACGTGTTTCCAGATCAAAATGGGAACCGTTCCCTGGAAATAGGCCAAGCCTTCGGACCAGGGGCAAAACTGGGCTATGTCTACAATCCGCAAGACCATCCATCGGAACAGTTCGCCATGGAACAGAACTACGTCGACCTTCACCAAGGCGGCGTGCTTCGAGATATACGCAAGTCACATGGTGAGCGTGTCGAGACGGGTGACAGAATTTTTCTGATCGAGGCGACGTAAATCAGATTTTTGTCAGCGGCTGAGGGTGTTTTCATTGCTCACGCCGGATTGAGCATTGTCTTGTTCACTGGCGCGCAGCCGTTCAAGGCGTTCCAGAAACACCTTGGACTGATCGTCATCCTTGGCCATGGCGTCCAGGTGGGCTTTTCGATCCACTTCGTCGCGGATCTCCCCGGTTGGGCGGTGATGCGCACCGGGGGCATGGTCCTGGACCTGGGTTGATCCGGGCGTCTCGGAAGGCGCCGCCCGATCCATCTCCTGGATTCCGGCTTTCCCCGCTTCATCATGGGCAAATCGATCGTTGATGGCCGCCGTTCGCGCGAGCAGCTTGTCTGCGTAGGTGCCTGCTCCGGTGTCTTTACCATCGGAAACGATCCGATCCGGTGCGGATGTCTCACCGGCAGGCTGTTGGTCACGGTCCGCCGCCACCTCCCGCCCCTCGGCCGCCTGATCGAACCGCGCCTGGATCGCGGCGGTCCGGCCAAGTAGCGTTTTGGCATAGTCGTCCGTCGTCACTTCCTTCGCGAACGAAGCCGTGCGGTCCGACCGCGCGGTCGGATCAGGCGTATGGGCGGGCTCGCGATGGGGGATGTCCCGGCCCTGGGCCTCTTCCGAGAACCGAGCCTGGATGGCTGCCGTCCGGCCAAGAAGGGTCTGCGCGTAGCCGTCCGTCGTGACCTCTTTCGCGAAAGACGCCGTTCGTTCCGGCATAACATCGCGGGCCGTGGTGTTCGATGCCTCTGGATGAGGCACCTCGCGGCCTTCCTGCTCCTGGGCAAACCGCGCCCGTATCGACTCCGTCCGAGCGAGAATGGTCTGCTCGTAGCCATCGCCGTGGATTTCCTCCTTGGCGAATGACGTTGTTCGCGGCGGGTCGGATGATTTGCGGTCCTCGGACATCAGTCCCTCTTAAGCCGTGCCAAGTTACAGGGCCGCTCGAAAAATGCGCCGATCGCTTCAAAATACGGTCGAATTCAAGTCCCAATATACCATGAAAACTGGACTAAGCGGGTCAAACGCTGTCCGTAGTCACATCACAACCATTAACCCGAACAACAGAACCATACCCTAAGGAGGGTATCGAGAGTGACATCTATTGAATCAAGTCTTATCAAAATTTATCTTTTCGTCTAAGCGAGCCTTTATAAGTTTAAATCATAAACAATTACCGCCGCTGGACGAAGACAGCAATCTCGCGAAGCGCCTTTTCCCACAAGACTAGAGACTCAGGAATCCATTCATCAGGAGAAATTCTTGGCTGCCCAACCGCAGATCGCAATACATTGACATGTTTTACACATTCCTTAAAATGAAATTCCATATGCTTCGACTGAATTTCAATTGCCTCATCGACATTTTCACTGACGGGAAATTCACCTTCATATCGACTTTCATATGAAACCACTCTCTTTATACTTCTCAGGTGACGACGAAAACCTTGTACATTCTGCCTGACGTTTTGATCAGCATAAATCCCATATTCTCCGATTACATTTGTAACAAGAGGATCGACGTTTTCTATTTCGTTATCTATAGATCCAATCAGATTTATCCACAGACCGGCAGCCCTTTTGTAATCTTCCGGTTTTGGGAGTTTTGTTTTTTCAGTTTTTGAGTCAGACACCACCCTCTCGGGCATTGCGAAGAATATACTTTGCACGGCCTTGTAAGCTTCTTCTGCCAAAAGAACCCGCTGGCGCGATGCCCTCTTAGATTCTGCTCTCTTGTCTAGAACATTCGCAAAATATATAGAGATTAAAATTGAAATTATGACTCCCATGATTTCCGTAATTCCGTTTAGAAAAAAATCTGCTGTAAGGCCAAATGGACCACTAGGGTCAAAAAAAATACTCTCGCTCGTCTCAAACATTACAAAGCCCTTTCTAATTCAAGGAAATAAGCAAAAATATCGTTTTTTCTTTTCCTGTTTCGTTCCGATTTATATCTACCTAGCCGCTCGCTGCGCCCTATTCTAAAACTGACATGCTTGACACAGCCTGACAATCTCTGGTTGAAACCCAGATCATGACCAAGCCAATATCCCAGACCTGTGTCTGAAAGCCAAGTGTCTCAAATACTCAACAGTTGATGAGTCTTGCAGCGCCGCAGAGAACATTCCTTAGACTGACTGATCACTCTGGAGTCCTGATCTCAGATTCTGGGCGCCTACCCAACAGCCCTGGCGAAAACAGCCGTGCCTTGCGGGTCCACCTGCCTGTTTGGCTTGTTGCAGTGAGTTGAATGAAACGCCCGCAAGGCCGAGGCAGAAGAAGTCTCTTCATTGCAAAAGGGACCCCTTTTGCAACACTGATCATCATTCAATGATTACAATAGGTTGCATGTTGCGAAACCCTGTTGCAAAATAGTCCCATGAAACTGGGCTATATCCGCGTTTCCACCGATGACCAGAACACGGCCCGCCAGATCGATGGGCTCAATGGTGTTTGCGATGATGTCCTGATCGAGCAGGTCAGCGCGGCCGCGAAGAAGCGGCCTGCGTATGAATCGGCGATCGCCCGGCTCGACGCCGGGGATACGCTCGTCGTCTGGTCTCTGGACCGTGCCTTTCGCTCCACGGTCGACGCCATCCTCGAAGCCGAGAAGCTTCGAGAACGCTCGATCAATTTCCGGATCATGGATCTGGAGGTCGACACCGCGACACCGATCGGCGAATTTTACTACACCCTGGTTGCGGCCCTGGCCCGCCTGGAACGGCGCACCCTAACCGAGCGGACCAGACAAGGCGTAGAAGCCGCGAGGCGTCGGGGAAAACACATCGGCCGCCCAAGGGCACTCACATCCGGCCAGGTGGCACACGCCAAGGCG
The DNA here is from genome assembly GCA_964561475.1 of uncultured Alphaproteobacteria bacterium. Taxonomy (GTDB): domain Bacteria; phylum Pseudomonadota; class Alphaproteobacteria; order JAJFIK01; family JAJFIK01; genus CAYUYV01. The sequence goes on along the minus strand of CAZLPU010000021.1, from coordinate 51,663 downwards.
GAAATCGAAGCGGGGCGGCAGGATGTGGCCGGAATGGCGGCCCTTTTAAATGTGAACCGCACCACGCTCTGGCGAGCCTTGAAAGGCTGACGCAAAGCGCGGGCTTCAACCGCTTGAAGTCACACCCGTCCGGTTCTGTTTTGGGCTTTGGAACGCCCGAACCGGACGGCAGGCCCTGCCGGGCCTGGCTTCCCACGCTTGAGATTTGGGGATGGTATCGACGTGCTCGCTCGGTCAAGGCTGCGCCTCCTCCGCTGCGCTTCGGCCCCTGCGGGGTGACGGTCGCTTGCGCGCGCCGATAGTCTGGACGTGTCGGCTCCGGAGGAATGCCGGGCTTTTCGTCTCTCCAAAGGAATGGGAGAGGTTAGTCGCAGTCATCCCGTTCCCTCATCTGCATCCGGATCAGACGCAGCGTGAAGACGATGGACTGCAGATCATCAATGGTGTCCGTCAGCGCTTGGAGAAAATCGTTTTTGTCATTCAGCATCATGGCCCTTTCTTATGCGTCTGGTGGGACGGACGTTAACAACAGCACAAGCGACTGCGCGGAGTATTCAAGCCAGATGGCCCTTATTTCCCCGCCATCCGGCCCATAGGACCGATAGCCTGTGCAGGTTGTTAAGCCCGACCGAGTGAATATGCACTCAATATGATCAGTATAGGGATTTAATGGTCCTGGCAGCAATCCAAATTTGGGTGCATGCCTGCCATTGCGTGCACGACCGGCCGCCGAGGCGGCGCCCCAGGTCAGAACCGATAGGGACTGCGCCCCTGCTCCATGAGGGACGGCACCCGGCTGTGGTGGGTTGCGAGCTGTTCCGTAGCGGATCGTCGAGAGAGCGTTGCGTGCTCACCCCTAATCTGATAACTCCCGCTTGTTAGAATATTGCTGGCTTATTCGAGATGGTGAAGTTGTAATGAATGCACATAGTGGATCGCAAAAAATGAACAAAGCTGAGTGGTTCGGTGTGCTTGTGGCAGTCTTTGCGGCCGCTGTCTCCACACTAAACGCGTGTGACACACGAAAAGGTATGAAAGAGGCACACAGTTTAGCGGTTGAGTCAAGGCTTGATTTTTTGCAGTTTAAAGCATTAGATATTTGCAGCCAAGCACGAGGTGCATTTGAGGAAGCGGAGCGTGCGTTTCACACACATTATGAATTGAATAAAAGAGAATCTCACGATAAACTGTTTAGTCATATAGAGTTTGATTCGAAATACAGATTATATAGAACCGAGCTTGCAACACTTAATGACATGGTAGCTGCTATTGGACTTAAAGGTTATGAGATATCTGCGGCTGAGCGTTACACATGCGAAGAAATGAAGTCGAAAAAAGATAAGTGTAACATCGATAGTAGTGTGCTCATTACAAAGCGTATCCATCCGAAACACGCCGAGGTTACTGAAGCAGTTTATATATCAACAATAACTGGCTGGAAATTACGTCAAATCAGTACTTTGAGGGAGGTTTGTAAAGAGTTATATGCAACCATTTTACCAAAATAAGTCACAGCGTCTTGCGGTGGTTGATTTGACTAGTAAGTTCTTTCGCCGCAACCCAAAGCAAGTATCCATTTGTGTGAAACGTCGAATATGCATAGCCAATTAATATCCAATCCTCAATGTTAATCTATTGATGATATACCTTATCAGTATCTAATTTTAGATCTTTTTACCTTGGGTGGTGAGACTGTTCGCCCTGCATCAAGCATTAAGCTGTTTTCACGACTAGTATTGCATTTGGCTTTATCTGCCACCTCATTTGACGAAAGAACACCGTTTGTCTCCATTCCTTTGGTGAGACACCCATCGACATTCCTTCGGAGCCGACGCCTCCAGAATATCGCCACGCGCAACGGAAGGCACCCCGGAGGGGCCGGAGCGTAGCGGAGGAGGCGCTAGCCTTGCCGGAGTGAGCATGGCGATAGGCTGGTTGCGCGGTCCAGAAATAAGCTTCAACAACGCTCAGCGCTCATTGCCCAGATCCTGGTCCCGCCCGTGGTCGGGACCGGCCTTGTCCATGCCATGCAGTGACTGAAGCGCCCGGATGCGGGTGAAGTGGTCCTTGCTAATTTCGCCCCGCTCCTGCGCCTGCTTCACCGCTTCCGGCGAGAGATCGCGCACGAATTCCGCAGCGGACGCGATGAGGTCCGCGCGGGCGTCGGCCATCTCCTGGGCGGTGCCGTAGAGCGCTTCGTTCTGTTCAGTCCCAGAACCGATGCGATCAAGCCGCTGAATTTCCACGTCGCATTCGAGGAAGCGTTCCAGGCGCTCGGATACCGTCAGGTCCTTTTCGACCTGGAACGCGTCGCCCAAGGGACGACCGGTATGCCGATCAACCTGTGCCATGGGAGCACAAACCTTCCAAAATCCGAGGATTGGCGCGGCGTGGGCCGCCTCCAAACGCGTGTATCATGCTATATCATGGCCTGTATCGGTGGAAGGTCATGGGATGGCAGAGGACGGCGAACAGGAGCATGAGCACTTGCGGGCGCGGATCGCGACCGACAATGGCATTGCGCTCTATCGCCAATACAGTGAAGCCGATGCGGCCGCGTTTATCGGCATCCATCCCCAGACCCTAAAGCGGACTCGATTGGACGGCAGGATCGGATTTCTGCGCAAAGGCCCGCGATCCATCACCTATTTCGGCTTTCAGATCGTCGATTTCCTGATCAAGAGCATTGAATGCCCCGAACCTCAAAAGACACCTTCAAGCTTGGCGAAAACTGGCTCGGGAAGCGCTCCGGCTCCGAGACTTGGTACCGGTATTTCTGGGACGCCGAAACTGGACGCACAAGACGCATATCTCTTGGCACGGAAGACTTTGAAGAAGCCAAGCAAGCGCTAACGGAATGGTACGCACGGGAACATCATCCGGAGAACCAACGGCCTAATGAAATGACTCGAGAGGCGGTACAGTTCCACACGAACAGTCAACTAGTGAAAAAAGTGGCGTGAAAGAGCTTGATTTTCGGTTAATGGCGCTTAATCTCGGAACGAGTGAAAAATTTTGGATAGGATTGGTCTGCCCAAATCACTAAGAGGCAAATAAGATGAACTTCTACCGCAAATTTGCGATGAGCAAGATAGGCTCAAATGTCATTTGTTTTGCTCTCTTAGTGAGTTTCATATCTATCTCAGATGCGAAAGCAGAGTCACATAATCGTGATAGCAATCATGTTTGCACTGCAGATAACCCAAATCGACAATTGGTAGATCGGGATAGTATACCAGCCTACATCCGCGGGGCTGAACACTTTATTCATAGAACCATTATTGGAAACATTTCTGAAAACGTAAGTTTTTTGTATTATCAACACCTGGGCTGTGTAAAAGCTGGTCGCCATGTAGAAGGGGGCAACCCATATATCGCCGTTGACGTTGACTATGCAAAAAAACTCATACTCGAAAATGGCTTGGTTTGGTCGTACGTTTTGGTTTTATTTCACGAATTTGCACACATTGTTTATGGTGATAATCAATTAAATCGGACTAAAGAACAAATACGTGAGCAAGAATTACGTGCTGATTATTTTGCAGGATCTCACGCTGCAAGACTTTGTATAAATTATCAAGATACACAAGACTACTTCGTCCATTTGCCACCCGTACAGGACGATTCGCCTTATCCAAATAAGTCTGAACGGTTGGCAGTGTTTCGCGCCGGATACTACGGGCGACATATTGCAGATCCAGCAGATCTTGTTGATGCTATTGAAAGAAGTGAGGTAGAACGAGCTCAAAGTGGTGATGCCAGGATGAGATTTTTAATGGGCTGCAATCTTGCGGCTCGACATAATCAATATGATATACTACAACGGCAACGCAATCAGTATCAGGCGCTTATGATAGAGGTAAGAAATATTGCAGCTTCTCTTAGTCATACGCCAGGTGAACGTGAGAAAATCCGAAGAATTTCGTCCGATTTGATAGCAATATCAAATGAACTATGTCGCCACTGCTCCCAAGTACGCTAACAATGAAAGGGAAATACAAAATGTTGAGGACTTATCTTTTTTCTTTGTTAATATGTATGTTGGTTTGCAGTCAAGATAGCCTCGATGCGGATGACAATATTGGAGATACCCTGTCAGGTAAAGCCGTTTTATTCTATGGAGCGTCTCAAGAGATAGTCGTAAATGATAATATGAGCTGGTACGAAGATTACATCCCAGACTCTCTGCGAAATGCATTCGAATATCAGACATTGGACCCACTTGCAGCAATTGAAGTCGATGGTATGAATGAAGCAACTTTTCAGAAATTGACTGATCTTATTAGACAAGATTGGAAAGTTATACCGATGAGTGAAAGAAAAACGCTGGCTTTTCCGCCAGAGATTGAATGGGGACAGATTCTTCAAACGAACGGGAAGCCAACTCCCTATACAGTTGATTTTTTCCAGGAAATGGATATCGGTGTCGCACCGAGTCTCAGATATCGGAACTATACGAAAAGGCTGCTTATATTTGCAATCTTGAAACTTCGAGAGGAAAATGAACAGTTGAAAAACGAGTTGTCTCGTATTAGAGCTGCGAAAGATTAGGATGATTGGTTTTTGTAGTATTAGAAGGGCTATGTCATGAGCGTCGATAATGATCGTATGTTGAAAACAACTTTAGACGAGGTAATCAGCGATATTTCCAATGAACGTGCAGTACAAGTATACAGTAGTGAAGAAGTTTTGTTATTGAGCTTCGGAATCGGATTATATTCAATTATTGTTGTTGGGGCGATAACTTACTTACTCAAAATAGGCCACTCTCCTGATGGAGTTGTAAAATCTATTGGCACAATGGTCATAATATCGGCAGCTCTGCTGTTACTTGTTGTCGGCTATGATGATTCGCAAATAGCTCCGGTTATTGGTCTTTTAGGCACGATCGCAGGCTATATTCTTGGAAAAGACTTTGGAAAAGACAAAGCCAAAGAATGAAAGTGTCAATACTTGAAAGTAGATTGCATTCCACCTTGTGAAAGGGTTTTCATGTTGAGAAGGCACAATGTCTCGCGTCTTTATCCTATTGTGCAAGGCTCAGATTTCATTTCTATTTTTTTGGGAAAAGAGTATGGCTAGTGAGGTTGCACTGGATGGCGAAAGTCCTGATCGATTTCGCATAGAGATCGTCGATTTCCTGATCAAGAGCATTGAATGCCCCGAACCTCAAAAGACACCTTCAAGCTTGGCGAAAACTGGCTCGGGAAGCGCTCCGGCTCCGAGACCTGGTACCGGTATTTCTGGGACGCCGAAACCGGACGCACAAGACGCGTATCTCTTGGCACGGAAGACTTTGAAGAAGCCAAGCAAGCGCTGACGGAATGGTATGCGCGGGAACATCATCCGGAGAACCAACGGCTTGAGGACGTGGCCCTCGCCGACATTCTGCGGATCTATTACGAAGAACACGCCATGGATCTGCCCAGCCATGATGCGGCGCGGATCGCGCTCAACAAGTGGCTGGATTTCTTCAAAACCGCGACGCTGCTGGAAGCGGCGACGCCCCGGCAAATCGACCGCTTCATCGCCCATCTGCGCGAGCAGGGACACAGCGAGGCCTATGTGAGCCGTACGCTGTCGTCCGGCCGGGCCGCAATCAATCGGGCCTACAAACAGGGCATGATCCAAAGCGCGCCGTTCATCAAGGACGTGAAGGTGGACGCGCAGCCGCCCAAGGGCCGTCCCCTCGAACTGGATGAGCTGCGTGCGCTTTATCACACGGCACGCTTCAAGCACCTGAAGGCGTTCATTCTCTGGATGGTGGGGACGACGGCACGACCGGATGCCGTGGTCGAGTTGCGTCAAAGCCAGATCGACCTGGAATACAGGCTTGTCCATCTGAACCCGCCGGGGCGGCCCCAGACGAAAAAGTACCGTCCCACGGTCAAGCTGCCTGAGACGCTGCGGGACAAGCTGGGAGAGCACGAATACATCGTGAATTACGGCGGACGACCCATGCGGGACCTGAAGTCCTCCTGGCGCACGACCCGTGCCGCCTGCGGCTTTGGGCAGGATGTGAACCCCTACTCCATCCGCCACACCATGGCCCGGCACCTGCGCGCCAAGGGCGTCTCATCCTGGGAGGTTGCGGCCCAGTTGGGACACAAGCAGCCCGGTTTGAGCACGACGGAAATCTACGCGCCCTTCGACCCTACCTATTTGGCAACGTCTGTGGCCGTGATCGATAACTACCTGAAGGACTTGCTGGTTTCGCTAGAGGACCGGCCGCTAACGTTGCCACAACGTTGCCAGGGCCAAAATTCGCAAAACGCTAAATCATTGAAATCAATGGTGGACGCGGCTGGGATTGAACCAGCGACCCCTACGATGTCAACGTAGTGCTCTCCCACTGAGCTACGCGTCCGGCCGGGGTGCCACGGCGGTGGAGGTGCGGTGGCAGGTCAGGCGAGACCGGGGATATATCGGGTCTGGCGGGTTGGTGCAAGCGGTGTGTGTACGGGGCCTTGTTTTGAAAGGGCTGTGTGACCGGAGTCGGTGTTGAGGGTTCTGGCGTCCGTGGGAAACCGCGGTGCGGCGCGGACTATGACGGGTCGTGGGTATGACGGGAGGTGGGTGTGAGCGGGGTGCCGCCGATCAGCAGTGAGCAGGCGCGGGCCCTGGGGATTTCGCCGCTCGACTATGAACTCCAGCAGGAGCGGGCCACCGCGCTCGGGGATGCCGGGCGGCGGCTGGTCGAGGCCCTCGACGCCCTTGCGGCTTTTGATGACGCCATGGCGGACGCGAACCGCGGTGCCGCCGATGGTGACAATGGACAACCGCCCCAGACCAGCCCCCAAAACAACTCCGAGCGCAGCCCGGAGAACAGCCCAGAGAACAGCCCTGCTGATACCAGCAAATCCGAATACATCGAGGCGAGGCGGATGGACCTGCTCTGGGAGGCCCGGGAACGGCTCTGGTTCCTGATCGTCCAGCGGGAGGCCTGTGGCCTGCGCCGCCATGGGGATGTGTTCGAGGTGTTCCAGGTTCCCGGGGAGGTGCAAGCCGGCATGGGACCCAAGCCGAAACCCGCGTCCTGACCAGTCTGTTCCGGCCCAATCAAACGTGCAGGGTTGGTGCCGGAGGGCCGCTCCCTGCCCCAGCCCGGCGTTATACCTCGTCGAGGGTCTAGCGGCGGTCAGGCCGCGATCATGCGCTCCACTTCCTGCACCAGATCGCGCAGGTGGAAGGGCTTGGAGAGCACCTTGGCGTCTTTCGGCGCGTTGTTGTCCGGATTGAGCGCCACGGCGGCAAATCCGGTGATGAACATGATCTTGAGATTGGGATCGATCTCGGCGGCCCGGCGCGCAAGCTCGATTCCGTCCATCACCGGCATGACGATGTCCGTCAGGAGCAGGTCGAACATGGTCTGTTCGAGGGCGCCCAGCGCCTCATCGCCCTGGCCATAGTCAATGACATGATGTCCCGCCTTCTCCAGCGCCGTGCGCAGGAAACGGCGCATCGCTTCATCATCTTCGGCAAGCAGTATTTTGGCCATGGGTCTTCGCTGTCCGTTCCGTCCTGGTCCATCTCTGGGGCGGGCCGGGCCTTTGCGCGAACAATGCCGCGCCGAAACCCTCTGCCATCCCCTGCTCTCAGCCCGTCAGTCTAGTGCCGTTTCGGCCGGGACGGAATCCGCCCCCGGCCCTTCCAGCCCCGGACCTTTTTTCGCTCCCGGCCCGTCTTCACTGCGGGAAGCCCGCAGCACGGTCCGTGATGACCCCTCACCAGGGAATCAGGTTTAGCACCGCGAAGCGCCTTCTGTCCCGTTCTGGCCGTCAGGGTGTCTGCGCCGTCCTGTCCCGCAGCCCGGCGTGGTGCCCGTCCAGCTTATGGGGAGCCCCCTCTGAACGGGGCCACTTTGGACGCAAACAGGTAAAAGGTCGCTGAAGGGGCATGACCCAGGGAGTGCATCCGGATGGGCACCTGACCGATTGGACATGGTGGCCGTGCCCCTTCCGCGCGGTTGATCCCCGGGGGCCATCAATGGTCCACTCGACGGTGAGTATGGCGCCAGCCCCGGACCCGAGGGTCACCCCAGCCGGCAACGCGCGCCTTCAGGGATGAACTGCGCCGACACGGGGATCCGACACGGGGATCTGCCCCCTTAGCGCCCCTTCTTAAGGCCGGATATTGGAAACGCCGATGGGAACAACAGCTGCATGGGAGTGCAGGGCTGACGGATCCGCTGAGCGTCCGGCCAGCGGGCGCGGACCTTCGGCCCCGGATGCCGCCGCTCAAAGAGCAAGCCACCAGCCCCACCAGGACCGGGGACGATCCGGCGCGGATCCGGCGGATCCCCTGGCCCAGGCCTGCGCGGAGATCGGCACGCCCTACGACATCGTGCGCCCCGGGCGGCAGACCGTGCCTTTCGTGTTTGCCTCCCCCCATAGCGGACGGCGCTACCCCTCGGGACTGATTGCAGCCTCGAAACTCGACCCCGTCACCCTGCGCCGCTCGGAAGATGCCTTCGTGGACGCGTTGTTCGACCATGTGCCCAGCCAGGGGGCGCCTCTTTTGCAGGCGCACTTTCCCCGGGCCTTCGTCGATGTGAACCGGGAGCCTTGGGAACTGGATCAATCCATGTTTGCCGACCGGCTCCCCGCCTGGTGCAACAGCCGATCCCTGAAAGTGGCCAGCGGACTGGGCACCATTGCCCGGGTGGTCTCGGACGGTGCGGAGATCTACCGTCGGCCTTTGCGCTTTTCCGACGCTCAGACCCGGATCGCGAGCCTTTATGAGCCCTATCACAAAGCCCTGGGCGGACTGTTGGACCAGACCCATCAGACCTTTGGCTGTGCGGTGCTGATCGACTGCCATTCCATGCCCTCGATCGGCGGCCCCCTGGACCGGGACCGGGGTACGAACCGGTCGGACATGGTGATCGGTGACCGGTACGGAACAGCCTGTGCGCCTGTGTTGACCCGTCTCGTCGCCAGTGTGCTGCGGGACATGGGGTTTCGGGTGGCCCGGAACTCGCCCTATGCGGGAGGGCACTGTACGGCCCATTACGGTGCACCGGGCAAGGGCCGCCATGCGCTGCAGATCGAGGTGAACCGGTGCCTCTATATGGACGAACGCCGGATGGTGCCCCTGCCTGCTTTCGATGACCTCAAGGCCGCCCTTGCGCGCCTGACTGCCCGCCTGACCGCGCTTCGCATCGATCAGCTTCTGCCCCACTGAATGGACCGCCGGCCCGCACGCCCTTGGACCTCGCGAGACCTAGGCAGGACATAGGGAAGACATGCCATGTGGCCAGCCAGTGCGTGTTTTCGCGCCCGCAGGTCCCCTCTCAAGGCCACACCCGCCCCGAAAAGTGTTCTGTCGTTCCAGTCACGACAAAAAAATTACTGGCCAAATGCGCCCGCTTGCCCAAAAAGAAGGCCACTTCAACGCGCGATGGCATCCTCCAGTGGGTTTTCCGCGGCAACCACCAGCGCGTGAGCCGCGTACCCGATCCAGGGGTGCTTGTTTTCCCGGCAGAACCAGAACGCGGGAAAAGGCGGAAAGACCAGCGACGCCGGCTGAGATGACTGATCGCCGGAGGGGTTGGGTGAGGCTGAACGCGGCGCGATCCGAGAACGAAGAGCGGCCCAAGCCAAAAAAAAGGCCGCCAAAAAAATGGCGGCCTAAGTCTAGGGAGGAAACGCCCAAGAAGGGCAGCGGCAAGACCGAAGCCATGCCGCACCGCAACAACATGTCATTGCAGCGCACCAAAATCAATCCCCCGCTGGTAAAATCCTTGGCAACAAAACGTCAAGGCAGGTTTGCCGAGGCCGCAAGGGAGATTGGCCGCTGAATTGCATGGCAGCGTCATTGGTGCATGAGCATGCCCGTCACAGCCACATGGCGTGGCCTGAGACGCGGCATCGGGTGATTGAGCACGGCCCATCGCTCCAGGCCGAAGCCGGAGCGAAGGGACGCAAACGGGGACAGGAAAGAGTGACGGACAGGGAGTGATCAGACAGACCATTACCGGCCCGTGGGCCATGGCGATTGACCGGCGCACAGGGTGCGCGCCCGCGCTGCCAAAGGCCGAACGGATGGTAATGCTCGTCTGACCCCCGTCCCATGGAATGTTAAGCCGAATCTGCCAGAGTGCTGTGGATTTCTGGACCGGATCTGCCCGCTAACACTGGGTGCAGAACCCGGGCACACCGGAGGCACACCGGGGGTACACCCGCCAAAAGGCCCCCAGAACATGAGGGCCCGAAGGTCAGGGTCCGATCCGCCGTCATTCCATGTGGGACAGTCATCGCCCTTCCCTAACTGGTCCGCCTTTCAGAGGCGGGCACGCAGGCCGCAGACTAAACGGCCGATACGGGAGTGAGATACATCATGCCGAAGTCGCAGGTTCATTGGACGCTGTTCCATTGCGCATTCCGGCCTTCCACGCGTTGCCCTGGGATGGTGCCGTCCATGACAATCCCCGTGGTGCGCAGGGCATTGCCAGTGCTTCTGGGCGCGCTTTGTCTGTTTGCCTCGCAGGCGCAGGCCCTGGCCAGTACGGGACGGATTGCCCTGGATCCGGGCGATGCGGGCTGGGAGGTCTGCCGCATTGCCGCCGGTGATGTGAGCCGGGCCATGGGCTTTCCCGATCACATCATGAGCGCAATCGCGGTTACGGAAACCGGGCTGCGGATGAAAGGCCGGGCCGAGAAATCGCCCTGGCCCTGGACCGTCAATGTCGAGGGACGGGGCATGCGGTTCGCGACCAAGACCGAGGCCGTGACAGCCGTGCGCAGGCTTCTCGGGCAGGGCATTCGCAGCATTGATGTGGGCTGCATGCAAGTGAACCTCAAATATCACCCCCGGGCGTTCACAAGCCTGGAGGAAGCCTTCGATCCCCTCGCCAATATGACCTATGCCGCCCAGTTCCTGAAACGGCTGCATGAGCGACATCAGGACTGGCCCCTGGCGGTCCGCCGGTACCATTCCTATTCCGCGTTCAAGGCAAACCGGTATGCGGAGAAGTTCAACACGGCACTGGCAATGGAAAAGCGCCGGGCAGCCCGGCTTGCGAGCCAGGCTAAGGCCCGCCGCCAGCTTGCAGGGACGCCCCGTCCGGATGTGCCTGAATGGTTGAGGGACACGGGCTCGGCAACGCCAGTGGTGATGGCCAGCCTGATGCCCGTGGCCGCCGTGGCGCCCATTCCCATGCCGGTGCTCAGCTATATGACCCAGAACGAAGGCACGGCCGGCAATGCTTATGGTGTGCAGCCAGACCGGTTGACCCATCTGCAAACCACCCTGCCGTCCATGTTGACCATGGCCCCCCGTACGGTGCTGTCCACCAGCCCGACCGGCAATGGTGTCCTCTCGTGGCGCCGGCTGATGACCCCATCACGCCCCCAGAGCCGGTAAGCTCGCATCCCCATTGGCAGACCGGTCGGACGGGTTCAGTCAGAACGCGGGCAACCGGTCTCTATGAGATAGCGGTCAATCACGCCACAATACCGTCCGGCCCCCGCGCCTTGGCGTGTCTGCTTCTGTCACCCAATAGGCGCGTTGTGGGTCGCGTCTGACGCGCAGGAGCGCTGGTGAGCAGAGGCAGGGCATGAGCGTTCAGTCCACCAAGACCGGTTCGAACCAGTCCACCCCCGGACAAACGGGAGATGGGACGGACGCGAGTGCAACGGGAGCAAAGGCCAAAAAGCGTTTCCGAGCCATCTTCGTGTCTGACGTTCATCTGGGAACAGCCAGTTGCAAAGCGGACCGGCTGGTCAACTTCCTGGACTGCCACGACACCGAAACCCTCTATCTCGTCGGCGACATCATTGACGGGTGGGCCCTCCAGCGGTCGATCTACTGGACCGTTGCCCAGACCGACGTTGTTAGATCCATCATCCGCAAGGCCAGGCAGGGAACCCGGGTGGTCTATGTCCCCGGCAATCACGATGAATTTCTCCGGGATTACGCGGGAACGGACCTGCTCGGCATTGAGTTGCGCCTGGAGGCGGTTCACGAGACCGCCGATGGCCGTCGCCTGCTGGTGATCCATGGTGACCAGTTCGACGGTCCTGTGCGCTATGGACGCATGACCCGCTGGCTGGGCACCGGCGCCTATAAGGCAGGCCTGCGGGCCAACGACTTCGTGGCTTGGCTGTGCCGGGTGACCGGGCGGGACTATTGGTCCTTTTCCGGATACCTGAAACGCAATGTCGGGCAGGCGTCCCAGTTCATCAAAAGCTTCGAGGCTTGGGCGGCCCATGAGGCGGCCCGGCGCGGCTTTGACGGTGTGGTGTGCGGCCATATCCATCACTCCGCCCTCCATGCCATCGGCGATGTGCTTTATGCGAATGACGGAGATTGGGTGGAAACCTGCACGGCCCTGGTAGAAGATGAAACCGACGGCTTGCGCCTTGTCCGCTGGACCCGTCCAAATGCCGTGAGCGCAGCGCCCGGACACGGGCCGGAGACACCATGTCATGACCCATAAGCCGGACAGCATGTCCCGCGATCGCATGCCTTCAGGAAGCATGTCTTCTGGCGGCATGTCCAACGGGGATGATCCGGATGGCGGTGATCCCTCGGACCGCCCGGCCTGGTACCGGAGGGTCGGCAACCGGCTCCGGGTCTTCGGCAAGAGCCGGCGCAAAAAGGGGCCTGCCGAACCCAATCCCAGTTCCGGTCTGCGGATCATGATCGTGACCGATGCCTGGACGCCCCAGGTGAACGGGGTAGTGCGGACCCTGGAGACCCTGCGGGACCAATTGACCCTGCTCGGCAACGAAGTCCGCATGATCACGCCGGACATGTTCCAGACCGTGCCGATGCCCACTTACTCGGAAATCCGGCTGGCGGTGTGGCCCAACCGGAAAGTGGCCAAGGTGATCAACGAGTTTCAGCCCCACGCGATTCATATCGCCACGGAGGGTCCGCTGGGCTTGACCGCAAGGCGCTTCTGCCTGCGCCGGGACCACCCGTTCACCACCTCGCTGCATACCCGCTTTCCCGAATACGTCAATGCGCGGATCGGGTTTCCCGTGTCGTGGGGCTATGCCCTGATGCGCCGGTTCCACAGGCCTGCGTCGGCGGTGATGGTGGCCACACCCTCCCTCATGCAGGAAATGGAAGGGCGCGGCTTCGGAAATCTGCGCATCTGGTCCAGGGGGGTGGACACCAACCTGTTTCAGCTCCCGCCGGACCTTCAGGAGGACCCGCACACCTCTGATGGCCCTCAAAACCATGGGGACGCCCAGCCTTACGGAGATAATGAGCCTGTCCTGCCCTATCCCCGGCCCACCTGGCTCTATGTGGGGCGGGTCGCGGTGGAGAAGAATGTCGAGGCCTTCCTCAAACTGGGTCTGGAAGGAACCAAGGTCGTCGTGGGGGATGGTCCTCAACTGACCGCCCTGCGCGGGGCCTATCCCGATGCCAAGTTCCTGGGCGCCCGGTTCAAGGAGGATCTCGCCCGGGTTTATGCCGCGAGCGATGTATTCGTGTTTCCAAGCAAGACCGATACATTTGGTCTTGTGAATGTGGAGGCCCTGGCCTGCGGCACCCCGGTGGCGGCCTATCCGCTCCCGGGTCCGGTCGATATCGTGGTCGAGGGAGAGACCGGCGCCCTGGACCACGATCTGGAAGCGGCCTGCTGCAGGGCCCTTGAGGTCGCGGGACGGCCGGGATCGGCGGCCATCTGCCGGGACCGGGCCTTGGAATTCAGTTGGGATGCCTGCACACGGCAGTTCCTGGTCAATCTGGACCTGCCCGGTTTTGACGAGGACTATTGGGAAGAAAGCGCAAAACTGCCCGATTGAGGCCCTTGATCCCGACCAGTACCTGGAGAACTGGGAACCGAGAACCGGGACAGACTCAGCTTGGGCCGGATCCGGACATCAAACCCGGACATAACTCCCCGACAGGCCGGATGGACCGGAGACACCCATGACCAGCCGCAATCTGGAATACCTCTACGAGCCCCGGTCCATTGCCATTGTCGGCGCGTCGGAAAGCGAGGGCTCGATCGCCGGGGCAATCACCAGCAATGTGCTGGCGGATTTCAGGGGCCGGGTGGATCTGGTCAATCCCAACAGGTCCAGCATCCTTGGCAGGCCCTGCGTCCGGCAGGTGACGGACCTCGCCCATGCGCCGGATCTGGCCCTGGTCACCTCCCCCGCCGACGGTCTGGCGGACAATATCGAGGCCCTGGGACGGTTGGGCACCCGGGGAGCGGTGGTCATCACCGACCCCAAACGGGGCAGCATGCCCGCCGCCAGCCTGCGCTCGCGGCTTTATTCCGTTGTCCGAAATACCGGTATGCGGATCAACGGACCCAATTGCCTGGGTCTCGCGGTTCCCGATATCGGGCTCCATGCCACCATGTCCCGGGTCCACGCCCGGGCAGGCAACATCGCATATGTGGGACAGTCGGCAACCGCCGCCGGGCCCCTGATCGACTGGGCCAATCTGAACGGTCTGGGATTTTCCCACGTCATCTCCCTGGGTGACATGGTGGATATCGACTATGCCGATGTCCTGTTTCACCTGGCGGAAAGCAATCGGACCAGGGTGATCGTCCTGTATGCGGAACGATTGCCCAATGCCCGCCGGTTTCTCTCGGCGGCCCGGCATGCGGCCCGGATCAAGCCGGTCATTGTCATGAAGGCCGGGGCCCTGACCGGTGACTATCTGGACGAGGGCACCGTGATTGATCCGGCCCTGCCCCGGAGAGACGCGGTCTATGATGCGGCCTTCCGGCGGGCGGGTATTCTCCGGGTCCGGACCCTTGAGGCTCTATTCGATGCGGTGGAAGCCCTGAGCGTGCGCCTGCCCGGGGACGCCCCCCGCCGTCTCGGTGACAGGCTTGCGGTGCTGGCCAACGGAGAGAGCATCGGGACCCTGGCCATCGACAGTCTGGCGGAGAAAGGCGCAAACATTGCTCAGCTTGCCCCGGAAACCATCCAGCAGATCGGCGCGATCATGCCGCCGGGGCGGCCCCGCACCAACCCGGTGGATATTCTCCCCGATGCCAATAGCGATCGCTATGCCGGGGCGCTTGAAGCCCTTATGGGGGACAAGGGGGTGGATGCGGTCCTGGTGCTTTCTGGTCCGACAGGGATTGCCTCGGGGGTCGATACCGCAAAGGCCGTGACCGGGGTGGTGGAACGGGCGAGGCAGCGTGCCGGGCGCCGGCGGCCCTGGGTCATCACCTCCTGGCCCGGCGGCGAAGAGGCCCTTGCGGCGCGCAAGGTCTTTCAGGATGCCCACATTCCCAGTTTCGAGACCCCCTCTACGGCGGTGGGCGTCTATCTCGCCATTCAGCGCCACCGGATGGTCTCCGAGGCCCTGCGGGAGACCCCGGCCTCCATTCCGGCGACCTTCGCCGTGGACACCCCCAAAGCCCGCCGCATACTGAGGGGTGCCAGGGACCGGCGCTTGCGGGATCTGGGTTACAGCGAGACGGAAGATGTGCTTCGGGCCTATGGGCTGAAACCGGCCCGGAGCGATGTGGCCCCCATTTCCCCCTTCGAGTGGCGCCTGACCACGGCAGTCGATCCGGAATTCGGCCCGGTCATCATCTTCGGTCTGGGCGGGGCGACGGGCAGGCTGGTGGACAAGCCGATTGTGGCCCTGCCGCCCCTGAACCAGACCCTGGCCCGAGATGTAATCCGGTCCCACCCGGCGGGCGAGCGTCTGTTCGCCCACACCCAGAATACCTCTGACGACCAGGGCGGACCGGACACCTCGGAGGATCTGGCCACCCTCGATGCCATGGCGCTCATTCTGATGCAGGCCGCCCAGATGCTCATCGACCTGGAAGATCTAGGCCGTCTGACCCTTGAGGGGCTGATGTTGTGGCCGGACGGGATGCGCTGGACCGATGCGGCCCTTGAAGTGGTGTCCTCACCGGAAGAGGCGGCGCTTCCCCATCGGCGCCCCTGTATCCGGCCCTATCCAAAAGACCTTGAACGCCCCTTCGCCACGGGCACCGGGCTTCAGGGCACCATGCGCCCGGTGCGCCCCGAGGACGAGCCCGCCCTGATCACCTTCATGAGCCAGCTTGACCCGGAAGACATCCGGATGCGGTTTTTCCGCCCCATGAAGAAAATTGATCATGCCTTCATGGCCGGCCTGACCCAGATCGACTATGACTGGCACATGGCGTTCGTGCTGACGGGGCCGGGGTTGCCGGGCACGGCCGAGATTTATGGGGTGGTCCGGCTTGTGCGGGACCACCGGGAAGATACGGCTGAATATTCGGTGATCATCCGCTCGGATCTTAAAGGTCATCGGGTGGGGCGCATGCTGATGGAGCGTGTGATCGAGTATGCGCGGGAGATTGGGCTGAAGGGGATTTTCGGACTGGTGCTGGCGGAAAACGAGCCCATGCTTAACCTGAACCGCAAGCTGGGTTTCGAGGTCCGCCGGGATCCCGAGGACCCCGGCGTCATGCGGGTCGAACTCGACCTGAGCGGCAATGACACCCCTTGAGGCTTGCCCCCGCCGCGACTTAAGGACGATCACCCGGCTCAGGGTTCGGCACTCTTTTCCGTGAGTTCAGCCTGCTGACGCTTGAGGTCTGATTTGAAGTCGTTTTTGGCCTTGGCGATGAATGGGGGGAATGCGTCCGGGTCCACGAAGGCCAGGGCATCGCCGCCGATCTGCCGGGCCCGCTTGGCCTCCATGGCGAAAAACTCGGCATGATTGGACAGAAAGACATCCGGCCGCCAATCGTGGGTGATGCGGAAGGTCTTCCGGTAGTCCTCTACGATTCCGGGATATTGGGGTTCCCTGACAAGCCGGTTCAGGGCCACGGATGCAGAGCAGAAAATCAGGACATCATAATCCGTGCCCGCCTCTTCCACGGTCAGTGTCCAGGAGGTGCAGCCCCTGGTGTGGCCGGGCGTGACATTGGCGGTGAGGGTGATACCGCCCAGGCTGACGGTTTCCCCATCGCCGATCACCCTGTCGACGGCAACGGGAGGGGCATCGAAAGCCGCATTGTCTTCAAAGCCCAGATAGAACCCGCCCTCAAGGGCAGAGCGGTCCCCTTCGCTGGCGATCAGCTGCGCGCCTGACAGGGCTTTCATTTCCGCCAGGCCGCCGGAATGGTCGAAATGGGCGTGGGTGTTGAGCAGAATACGGATGTCTTCCGGAGCGTAGCCCAGTGTACGGATGTTCTCGGCAATCATGGGCGCGTTTTCCGGAATGCCGCCATCGATCAGGATATGCCCTTCATCCGTGGGGATGAAGAACATGCCCAGACCGCGCGAGCCCACATAATGCACGGGGCCGATGATCCGGAAGGGGTCGAAGGGTTCGAACCAGGCAGGCACTGACGCCCGCATCCGTTCGCGCGCCTTTGCCGCCACGGCCGCCCGGTCCCGGGCCGCCGGGGTGCCGTCCGCACCACCTGCCGTGAGCCAGGCACCTCCGGCCAGAACCGTCACCATCAGTGCGCCTGCGCAAAGACCAAGTCTGTACCCGAACCTGTTCATGATCGCCTCCTGTTATGCCGGCCAGTGCCGGCCCATAGGATTCATCGACCTTGGCTTGGACGTAAAGAAGGCGGAACCTAAAGAAGGCGGGAACGAAAAAAGCGGGACCCGAAACGCCGGACCCCGCCTGTTTTCGTGCAAGTCATTCATCCAGGGCGCGCTTTCCTGCGCCCCAGTGGGTCAGGTCATGGTGATCGCCTTCTGGAAGGACGGGCGGGCGGAGATCCGCTCCACATAGGCCTTGAGATTGGTCATTTCGTCGGGAATGCAGCCCATACGGTTGCTCATGAAGCAGGCGTGACCAAGCATGACATCGGCACCGGAGAAGTAGCCGACCAGATACTCCCGGCCTTCCAGGGACTGGTCCACGGGATCCAGGGCACGGGTGAGGAGGCGCCTCGCCTGGCCCAGCACGGTTTCATCCCGCCGTTCCGGGGGTAGCAGCAGGGTGTGCACCACAATCGTATTGACCGGCGGCATCACCATGCCTTCGCAGTAGTGGAACCACTGGAGATAGGCCGGAAACTCGGGCGCTTCGGGCGCCGGCTTGAGGCCACCGTTCTTATGGCGCTCCAGGATGTATTCCACGATGGCGCCGGATTCGTAGATCTGGATATCGCCGTCTTCCAGAACAGGGACCCGGCCCAGGGGATGGCGGGCTTTATGTTCCTCGGATTTCAGATCCTTGGGATGGAACTCCATTCGGTTGATTTCGTAGGGAAGCTGCAATTCTTCCAAAAGCCATACGATCCGGCCGGCCCTTGAGTTCGGCGCGAAATGAAGCTTGAGCATGGTGTCCATCTCCGTTGCTTGGTGCTGTTCCAAAATTCAAAAATTGCATGCCCGCTGGTTCTGCGGGGCCAATGCCCTGGAATGTCTCCGGGGGGCAGAAGGCCAGGGCCGTAAGCTCGCCACCCGGTTTCCATAAGGTCTCGCCCCACGAACGAGTCCGCCGAAAACGGGGCTGAGCGAGGCCCATAGCCTAAGGGACTCCGTCCGCACCACCAAACCGCCCCACCGCTCCCGCGATCAGGGAAGCCGGTCCCGCGACCGGGGAGGCCGAACCGCACGGGCGGCGTGATCCTACGGGCGCCCCCGGAACGTGATCATGAACCAGGGTCACGAACCAACGTCAGGCCAGCTCAGTTTGCGTTGCACCATCGGCCCTGTATAGTCCGCCCGGCTGAGCACGGGTTATTCGGCACAATCACGGTGACCCCTGCCTTTTCATGACAACAGACGCCCTGCTCCCGCACGGCCCCGAACGCGGACCGCGACCCATGTCTTTGCGCAACATCGCCATCATTGCCCACGTCGATCATGGCAAGACCACGCTTGTCGACCAGCTTCTCAAGCAAAGCGGCATGTTCCGCGAGAACCAAGCCGTGGCGGAACGGGCCATGGACTCCAACGACCTGGAGCGGGAACGGGGCATCACCATTCTCGCCAAGTGCACCAGCGTGCCCTACAAAGCCGATAACGGCGACGCCATCCGCATCAATATCGTCGATACCCCCGGTCACGCGGATTTCGGCGGCGAGGTGGAGCGTATCCTCTCCATGGTGGACGGGGTCGTACTGCTGGTGGATGCCGCCGAAGGCCCGATGCCCCAGACCAAATTCGTGACCTCCAAAGCCCTGGGTCTGGGCCTGCGCCCGATTGTGGTGGTGAACAAGATCGACCGCTCCGATGCCCGGCCCGACGAGGTGCACGAAGAAGTGTTCGACCTCTTCGCCACCCTGGAGGCGAACGAGGACCAGCTTGATTTCCCCATGCTCTACGCCTCCGGCCGGGACGGCTGGGCGGTCACGTCCCTGGATGAGCCCCGTGAGAATCTGAAACCCCTCTTTGAGCGGATCATTGCCCATGTCCAGCCGCCGGCCAATGCGGTCAAGGCCACCGAGGACGAGCCGTTCGTCATGCTGGCCACCACGATCCAGTCGGACCAGTATCTGGGACGGCTGCTGACCGGGCGGATCGAAAGCGGTCTTGCCACGGCGAACCGGCCCATCAAGGTCCTGGACCGGGAGGGCAAGGAAGTGGAACGGGGCCGTCTCACCAAGATCCTGGCCCACCGGGGCCTGGGCAAGGAAAGCGTGGACCAGGCCGGGGCGGGGGACATCGTCGCCATTGCCGGTCTGACCAAGGCCACCGTGGCCGATACCCTGTGCGACCCGTCGGTGACCGCGCCGGTTCCCGCAACGCCCATCGACCCGCCGACCATCTCGGTGCGCTTCGGGGTGAACGATTCTCCCCTGGCCGGGCGGGAAGGGGACAAGGTCCAGTCCCGGGTGATCCGTGCCCGTCTCATGGCCGAAGCGGAGGGCAACATCGCCCTCAAGGTCAGCGACACCGAAGACAAGGACTCCTTCGAGGTCGCCGGACGGGGCGAACTCCAGCTTGGCGTGCTGATCGAGACCATGCGCCGGGAGGGCTTCGAGCTTTCCATCAGCCGCCCAAGGGTTCTGTTGACGGAAGATCCGGATACGGGTGAAAAGATGGAGCCCATTGAGGAAGTTGTGATCGATGTGGACGAAGAATATTCCGGTACGGTGATCGAAAAACTCTCCGCCCGGAAGGGTGATCTGGTGGACATGAGAACCTCTGCCAGCGGAAAGACCCGGATCCTGTTCCATTGCCCGGCCCGCGCCCTGATCGGCTACCACGGCGAATTTCTGACCGATACACGCGGGACCGGTGTGCTCAATCGGGTTTTTCATGGGTATGCCCCCTATCGCGGCGCCATTGAAGGGCGGCGTAACGGGGTTTTGATCTCCACGGAGCAGGGGGATGCCGTGGCCTACGCCCTGTTCAATCTGGAGGACCGGGGCCTGTTGTTCATTGAACCAAGCACCCCGGTCTACAAGGGCATGATCATCGGCGAACATGCCCGGGGCAACGATCTCGACGTCAATCCTCTTAAAGGCAAGCAGCTCACCAATGTCCGCGCATCGGGCAAGGACGAGACAATCCGTCTCACCCCGCCCCGCCTGATGGCCCTGGAAGAAGCCATTGCCTATGTCGAGGACGATGAGCTGGTTGAGGTTACACCAACAAGCATCCGCCTACGCAAACAGGCACTGGAACCGCATCTGCGCAAGCGCCGCGCAAAAGATGCCGCCGCCTGATTGCGCGATTGAAACGAAATCAGAAGGTCTTTCTCCCAAAGTAGTGATCACGGGAATGCATTTTTTCCCCTCGGCACACCGGTTGTACGTGTTACAGTATTCGGCTTGGCCTGATGCCACGCGAAAGGAGTGAACGTGCATCTCGTTAGCCTATCAGTCCGGAGGGTTTGGTGTCGGCGGGGAGGGGCAACACGGAATGTGTTTGCTAATGCAATCTGTACACCAATGAGTAACCGGAGTTCATGACCATGAAACATCCCGTAGATCTCCACGTGGGCCAACGTTTGCGTCATCGCCGCTGGCTCGTGGGAATGACCCAACAGCAGCTGGCCAGTGCCGTAGGCATCAAGTTCCAGCAGATTCAAAAATACGAGAGCGGCGCCAATCGCATCAGCGCCAGCCGCCTCTATGATCTGGCGAACGCCCTGCAAGTGCCGGTGTCGTTCTTTTTCGATGGTCTGGATTCCACGGCAGCGCCGGCGGGTGGTGGCGAACACATCGACCCCAGCGTGCTTGCGGACAAGGAAACCATGGACCTGATCCGCGCCTACTACGGTCTCGATGAAGGCCCCAGGCGGCGTCTGCTCGATCTGGCGAAAGCCTTGAGCGAGTCGAACAAGACCGCTGAGGACGCGGAATCGAACGCAGCCTGATCGGCTCCGTTCAGATTATCGCCACACAGAGTGAATCGACGTGGCTGGCCATAAAACCGTGGCCGGTTCGGATTTTTATTGTTCCGGACCGGACGCACCCTCTTGAGATCAGGCTTGGTTGGCACTGCGGACTTACCCATCTGGTGCCGCTTGACGTCGTGTTGCCGGGCGTTGTCTTGAATGCGCAAACATGCTTTGAGGGTTGTGACCCTTCCTGCATGTTCCTTTTCTAGCATCCGAGGCACGGCCATGACACCCCCCAACAGCAAAGACCGCAGCCGGATTGTCACCACGCTGCTGGAGTGCGCCGAAGCGGCGCGCGCGGCGATCCTGCCCCATTTCCGGACCACCATCCCGGTCGACAACAAGGCAGGGTCCGGGTTCGATCCGGTCACCCAGGCCGATCGGGGCGCAGAAGAAGCGATCCGGGCCCTGATCCAGCGCGACCACCCTACCCATGAAATCATCGGTGAGGAATTCGGCCATCAGGACGGCAGCGATTCCGTAACCTGGGTCATCGATCCCGTGGACGGCACCAGGGCGTTCATCGCCGGTGCGCCGACCTGGGGCACATTGATCGGTGTCGGGATTGACGGGCGCCCCGTTTTTGGGCTGTTCGATCAGGGATTTACCGGGGACCGGGTTCTGGGCGTTCCCGGACTGACCCTCGATCTCGGATCAAGGGGCCCCCGGACCCTTCAGGCGTCATCGACGGCGCGGGTTGAGGAGGCGATCCTCGCTGCGACGGCGCCGGACATGTTCAAGACCGCAGATCAGAAGCAGGCCTTCGGCCGCGTGAGCGACAAGGCCCGTCTGACCCGGTTCGGCATGGACTGCACTGCTTATGTGCTGCTGGCATCGGGGCACATCGACCTCGTGATCGAAGCAAACCTCAAGATCTACGACATCTACGCCCTGATCCCGATCATCGAAGGCGCGGGCGGTGTGGTCACGGACTGGACCGGCGGTCCCGCCCATAACGGCGGCACGGTCCTGGCGGCGGCAACGCCGGAACTGCACGCCGAGGCCCTGGCCCTGCTTTCCGCATAATGATGGTCAGACAACCCCGTCGCCGGGTTCGGTGAACCGGTCGAAGGCGTACCAGAACCGGTTCCGCAGGGCGTCTTTTTCCATAAGGATTTCATGCTCGGCGCCGGGAACCGGAACCAGGGAGATGTTCGGGCTCATGCGCGCCAGCCGGTGATGGCTTTGGGAATCCACGATCTTGTCCTCGTCGGCGCTCACGATGAGCACTGGAGCCGTCAGGCACCGCAGACGCTCTTTGGAGGTCACCAGATCAATGCTCGCCAGGGCCTGGCGCAACCAGCGCCAGGTGACACCGCCCAGCCCCAGACGGGGCTCTTCCCGGAGAAAAGCCTGGGCCCGATCGAAACGGGTCTGATCACTGGTGACGATATTGCCCTCGAACGGGTCCTGGCCGGACGCATCGAGCTTGTGCTGTCCCGGCGCGAAACGGGATCCCAGACCCGCCGTATCCGCCCCGATCGCCACAGCCCGCATCAGGGCGACGGGGGTGCCACGCCCGCCAAGACCGGTCATGGGAGCGCAAAGGACGATCTTGTCGAAGCGCTCTGCATCTTCCTGGGCGAGACGCAAACCGATATTGCCACCCATGGAATGGGCCAGAAGCAGATAGGGCCGGGGCAGATCCTCGCCGACCATAAGATCGATCACCATCCGGGCGTCCCGGACGAAATCCGCGAAGGCGCCGACAAAGCCCTTGGTCCGGTTGGTCAGAAGCCGGCTGGAAAGCCCCTGGCCCCGCCAGTCCAGAGTGACCACGGCAAAACCGCGTTCCGTCAGATCACAGAGAACCTCGCAATATTTCTCGATGAATTCGGTGCGGCCGTTGAAAAGCACAACCGTGCCGCGTTTGGGCACGCCGGATGCCGCCGGCCACCGGGCACAACGGATCTCGACACTGTCCGGTGCCACGACCGTGCGTGTTTCCCCTCCTTCGGGGAAACGGCAGTTACCCGCCAAGACAAGCTTGCTTTGCCCCATGGGTCTGAACTCCTGACATGATCGGTCTCCGCCGGGAGAACCATTGCCCGTTTTCCGGCCGGACAATACCATACCGGCTCGGGAATATGTGTCAGGCTATGAGAGCCTTCGGATGCCATTCAGCATCACGTCTGGGCAGAGCGGAACGTAAGGGAGCGCGCCAATGAGTTGGGACCGGGAACTGGATGAACTGGCGCGCCGGCGGGAAGCCGCACTCCAGCAGGGCGGTCCGGATCAGGTGGCCGCCCACCATGCCAAGGGCCGCCTGACCATTCGTGAGCGGATCGACCAGCTCGCCGATCCCGGTTCCTTCGACGAACATGGCCCGATTGCCGGTTACGGAGAGACCGGTCCGGACGGCAATCTGACGGAGTTTCAGCCCGCAAACTATGTGGTCGGCATGGCAACGGTCGAAGGGCGGCCGGTGGTCGTGGGTGGTGAGGACTTCACCCTGCGGGGCGGCTCGCCCAACGCGGCGGGCCTGCGTAAAAGTGTCTATGCGGAGCACCTGGCCATCCAGGCGCGCCTGCCCCTCGCCCGCATGCTCGAAGGGGGCGGCGGGTCGGTGCGCGGTTCCGGGGGCAACAACCGGCCCATGGGCTCGCCCGTGTTTGCCGAACCCCGCTTTGCCTCCATCGCTCAGGTCTTTGCCCAGTCCCCGGTGGCCTCCGCGGCTCTTGGGCCCGTTGCCGGGTTTCCGGCGGCCCGGCTCGCGGCATCCCATTTCTCGGTCATGTCCCGGGGCGCAAGCGTCATGGTGGCGGGCCCGGCGGTGGTGGAACGGGCTCTGGGGCAACGCCCCGACAAGGATGCCCTTGGCGGTCCCGATGTTCATGCCCGTAGCGGCGTGGTGGATGCGGTCGTGGAGAGCGAAGAAGAAGCCCTAAACCTGATCCGGCGGTTCCTGTCCTACATGCCCTCCAGTGTGTGGGATCCTCTGCCGATTCTGGAGTGTGCCGATCCCCTGGACCGGGCGGACGAAGCCCTGGCCACTATCGTGCCCCGGGACCGGCGCCGGGCTTTCGACATGCGCAAAATCGCCCGGATGATTTTCGATGAGGACAGCGTGTTCGAAATGGGCCGGTCCTATGGGCGGGGCATCATCACCAGCCTGGTGCGCCTCGGGGGCTGGCCGGTGGGACTGCTCGCCAATGACTGCCGGTATTATGCCGGGGCCATGGATGCCCAGGGCGCGCAGAAAAGCCGGCGGTTCATTGAGATGTGCAATCAGTTCGGTCTGCCCGTGGTCAGCCTGGTGGACGAGCCGGGCTTCATGATCGGGCCGGATTCCGAGCGGGACGGCACCATCCGGTATGGGACCGCGGCGGTCATGGCCACGGTGCGCTCCCGGGTCCCCTGGGCCAGCGTTCTGGTGCGCAAGAGTTTCGGCGTGGCGGCGGCGGCCCATTTCGGCCCCAACGCCTATGTCCTGGCCTGGCCTTCGGCGGAAATGGGCGCTCTGCCCGTGGAAGGGGGCGTGGCGGTTGCCTTCGGGCGGGAGATTGCCGCCGCTGCCGATCCGGACGCCCGGCGGGCGGAATTGGAAGCCATGCTGGCGGCGGGCCAGTCCCCCATCCCCCGGGCGGAGACCTTCACCATTCACGATGTGATCGACCCCAGGCAGACCCGCACGAAATTGTGCAAATGGCTGAGCTGGGCAGGTCGGCACATGGGCGCGGGCCCCGGTCCCCTGGCAAGCGGCCCCCTGCCCTGATCAGACCGGCGCGATCCCGGTCCCCGTGATTCTTGCTCTCTTGACCCTGCCCGTTTCATCTGGGCTGCCCGTGCCATTTTCCGGCCCTGCCCCGCCAGCACAAAGAGCAGGTGCATTTGGCCTGACCGCAAATGGCGGCTACATTATTGCCAGAAACGCGGCCTTAGGGCGCGCCTGTATCGACTTGAGGGACGAAACCGCCATGACACATCCCAACCGCCGCCTTTCCCCGCTGATGAGCCTTCTCGGCGCCGCAATGATCTGTGCCCCGGCCGCCCTGGCCCAACCATCCCCCGCTACACCGGGCCCCGCTACACCTGGCCCCGCTATACCGGGCCAAACCGCCCCCACGCCGGAAGGGGTCGCGCCAGCGGTCGTGGCACCGGTTATGGAAACCAAGCTCACGCCGGACAATGTGGGTCATGCCCTCAGCCGCTACGGGATTGAATTCAACAAGCAACGGGATGGTGAAGGCGACCCCATACTGGTGGTGCGCCCCGGCGAAGTGATCCATGAGCAGGGCATGGCGGTGATCTTCTACAATTGTGATGATGATGATCAGTGCAACACCGCATCCTTCTACACCTATTTCCGCACCAGCAGCGAACTCGATGAGGACATCTATCATGTCTGGAACGATATTTTCCGGGTACGGACATGGACGAAGGCCTTCAAGGATACCGACGGGGACACGGGCCTTGCACTGAATGTCAATTCCGTGGGCGGGATCAGCAAGGAATCCATGGAATTCCTTACGGGTGTGTTCCTGACCGAGATGAACGCCTTCCGGGATGCGCTGACCGGAGTGCGCACCGGCCGCTACACCACCGCGGAACTTGCCCAGCCCGGCGGCTGGTCCAAGATTTTCAACTCTTCCTTTGGCGCCATGGCGCTTAATAGCGAAGGCGAAGGTCCCGCCTCCCTGATGCCGCCGAAGAACCCCAAGGCCATCATGGGCGGCGGTGAGTAAGAACCGGGCATCGGCTCGGGACCGCATCCGGAGCGCAACCAACCAATGAACCGCCCGGTCACTTGATCATCGGACCGCCTCTGGTGATCAGACCGGCATGGGAGAGGAACAACGCCATGGCAAGCCCGATCGAGGCCCGCCGCCGGATCGTCAAGCCCGTTAAGATCGTCAAGACTGTCGAGATCGGCAAGATCGGCAAGATCGGCAAGATCTTCGGGGCCACGATAAGCGCCATGGCGCTTTTCATCCTCACCCTGACCGGGCTCGGCCTGACAGGCGCGAACAGTGCGTCGGCCCAGGAGGACCGCTCCTACCTGCTGGCCACGGGCACCTCTGGCGGAACCTATTATCCCGTCGGCGTGGCCCTTGCCACCATCGTGAAGACCCGGCTTGAGCCCGGCACTGGTATCGCGCTGACCGCGATCAGTTCCGCGGGCTCCCGGGAGAATGTCACTCTGATCCGGCGCAACGAGGTACAGTTCGCCATTCTCCAGGGCCTCTGGGGAGCCTATGCTCTGGCCGGGGAAGGTCCTTTTACGGAGGAAGGGCCAGCCGAAAATCTGCGGTCCGTCTCCCTTCTGTGGCCGAATGTGGAGCATTTCGTCATCCGCTCCCGTTTCGCCAAGACCGGCACCATGAGCGACCTCGCGGAACTCAAAGGACGCCGTTTCTCCATCGGCCAGCGCAATTCCGGCGCGGAGGGATCGGGCCGGCTGATCATGAGCACCCTGGGGATTGATCCCGACAGCCTGTCCCTTGCCTATCTGGGCTATGGTGCCAGCGCCGATGCCCTGATCAACGGGACCATCGACGGCATGAACACCGGCGCGGGCGTGCCCGTGGCGGCGGTTGCGCGGGCCTTCGCCGCCCAGCCCGGACGCATGACCGTGCTGGGTTTCACGCCGGAGCAGATCGCCAAGATCAATGCCCGCTATAATCTGTGGAGCCCCTTCACCATTCCGCCCGGGACCTATCCCCACCAGAAGAACGCCATCACGGCGGCGGCACAGCCCAACTTCCTGACGGTGCGGGCCGATGTGGACGAGGAAGCGGTTTATCAGATTACCAAGACCATCTATGAGAACCTGCCGCTCCTGGCCAGCATCCATGCGGCGACCCGGTCCATGGCTCTGGAAACCGCTCTGACGGGCCTGCCGATCCCCCTTCATCCGGGGGCAGCGCGCTACTTCGACGAAGCCGGTGTGCCCATTCCGGACGCCCTGCGCGCCCCCTGATAGGAGAGAGTGCCCATGGCCAGATACAGCGATGGGCTGGCAGGCATGGCCGGATCGGGTGACACCAATCCGGCCCGGCCGCTTCAAGGCGTCATGGGAATGGTTTTCGCCCTTCTCGCCCTGGCGACCGTCCTGTTTCATCTCTATGCCAATATTTGGGGCACGGTGCCTGAATTGCAGATGGCCGCGCTTCATTTCGGTCTGTTCGGTCTGCTGTGCGCCTTCACCACCCCCATGCTGAACCTGCGGGATACGCGGCTGCGACGGGTTGTGCTGATCACGGATGCAGTGCTGGGGTGTTCGGCGCTGCTGTGCGCCCTTTATCTTCTGAGTGCGGAGGATGCCTATTACGCCCGGGGTGAGGTTCTGACCACCACGGACTGGCTCATGGGCGGTCTTGCCATTCTGCTTGCCCTGGAATTCACCAGGCGGACCACCGGATGGATCATCCCCATCTTGACCATAATCGCCTTGAGCTACGCGGTGTGGTGGGGCGCCCTGGTGGAGGGTGTGTTCAACTTTCCCGGCCTGACGCCGGAGCGGCTGCTGTACCGGGCCTATTTCACCACCCAGGGCCTGTTCGGAACCATCGCGGCCATTTCCTGGTCTTTCGTGTTCATGTTTCTGCTGTTCGGCGCCTTTCTGCTGCACTCCGGGGCCGGTGCATTCATCATTGACTTGGCGCGGCTGGTGGCGGGCCGGGTGACCGGCGGGGCCGGGTTCGTGGCCATCATGGCTTCGGGCCTGATGGGATCCGTGACCGGGTCCGCGGTGGCCAACACGGTCTCTACCGGCGCCATCACCATCCCCATGATGAAACGGGCCGGGTTCCCGCCCCGGCTGGCTGCGGGGGTGGAGGCAGCGGCATCCACCGGCGGGCAGTTGATGCCGCCGGTGATGGGCGCGGGCGCGTTCATCATGGCGACTTTCACGGGCCTGTCCTATCTGGACATTATCGCCGCTGCCACGGTTCCGGCTCTGCTCTATTTTCTCAGTGTGGCCATTGTGGTGCGGATCACCGCCCGCAAGGAAGGACTGGGCACAGAAGACCCCGCCGGCCAAGGCGTTCCCATGCCCAGCGCAGGGGATGTGATGCGCCGTGGCTGGCCGTTCCTCATCCCCCTGACGGTCCTTGTGGTTCTCATGGTGATGGGGTTCACCGCCACCTATGCCGCAGGCATTGCCACGGTGACCGTGATTGCCGCATCCTGGCTGTCGCCCACCCCCATGGGTGTGCGGGCGGTTGCCGAGGCGGCCATCAGCGCGGTGAAGATGATGATCCCCACGGCCATGCTTCTGGTGTCCGTCGGATTGATCGTGATGATCGTCACCACCACCGGCGTGGGCAATACAATCAGTCTGATGATCACCACCTGGGCCGGTGGCGACCTGCTGCTCACCATGATCCTGGTGGCTCTCGCCTCCCTCATTCTGGGCATGGGACTGCCGGTGACAGCCGCCTATATCGTGCTGGCCACCCTGGCGGCTCCTGCCCTTCAGGGTTTGATCGTGGACGGAGAGATCATTCGCCAGATCGCTGCCGGAACCGTGCCGGACATGGTCAGAGGGCTTCTGGTCCTTGGGGCACCGGAGCAGGCGGCAGCTCTCGGATCTCCCATGAGCCAGGAAGAGGCCAAACGCATTCTGGATGCGGTGCCGCCTGAGTTCATGGACCAGATCCGTACACAGATGCTGGATCCCGCACGGGTGGCTGCGGCGCTCTTGTCCGCACACATGATCATTTTCTGGCTCAGCCAGGATTCCAATGTCACGCCGCCGGTCTGCTTGACCGCGTTCGCCGCAGCCGGTATCGCGGGAACCCCAGCCATGGCCACGGGTTTGACCGCCTGGCGGGTGGCGAAAGGGCTCTACCTCGTGCCACTCCTGCTCGCATACACACCCCTGATTGGCGGCAGCGCCTGGGAAATCGCTACTGCTGCGCTCACGGGCCTTGTGGCCTTCTACGCCCTGTCCGCCGCCCTCGACGGATGGATGGAAGGGCCCATCGGTCCCGCTGGTCGGGCCGTCGCCACGCTCGCCGGGGTGGTCCTGCTGTGGCCGGATCTGGGCGCGGTGTTCAAACTGGCAGCCCTTGCGCTGGTTCTCGCCATGCTTATCTGGTCGATCTTGGGATCGGCAAGGGTTCCGAAAAAATCGGATCCGGCGATGCAGACCGGCTCTTGAACCGTCCGGAGCCCCTCCCAAATCTTGGATATCGGACGCCCAAATGGGGTCCGAGACGCCGGTGATCCCCACCCGGATCACTTCCAGATCGCCTGGCCCTTGAGGCAGGCGTACTCATGTCGCTCAATGGAGGATGTGACTCATGAACCGTCTTGATTTTGCCCCCCTTTACCGCTCCACCGTCGGCTTCGACCGTCTGCTGCGCCTTCTGGACAGTGCCTCCAGCATGGACAGCGCCGGTGGTTATCCCCCGTACAACATCGAAAAGGCCGGTGATAACCAGTACCGGATTTCCGTGGCGGTCGCAGGATTTGGCCCGGACTATTTGACCGTTGAAGTCAACGACTCCGTTCTCACCGTTTCAGGCCGCAAATCCTCGGAGGACGACCCGGACAATATCCGGGTCCTGCACCAGGGGATCGCCGCGCGGAATTTCGAACGCCGTTTCCAGCTCGCCGACCATGTGGTCGTGACCAATGCCGGTCTGGAAAACGGCCTTCTGAACATTGATCTCGTTCGGGAAATTCCGGAAAGCCAGAAGCCGCGCCGGATCGAAATCCGCGAAGGCAGTGCACCAGCTCCGGTAATCGAGAACAAGGCCGCCGCGGCCTAAAAACCAGGCCATTGCACAGCCTACAAATGCAACAGGCGGGTCCGGTTCATCCGGGCTCGCCGCACATACATGACCGTCAGACCGGCAATACTCCAGCCTCACCCTAAATTGCGAGTGTCCTCTGGATCACGCGGCTTCCCTGGGCGCCATGGCGCGGAGCTTAGCCAGGAGTTCCGCACCGAGAGCACCGCCATCGCCCTTGATGCCCCGGTCGGCAATGACCCGCAGCACACGAATGTGATGATCAATGGCGTCGAGCGCTTCCCAATCGGCGGGCTCACCGCCGCGCACCAGAGAGCACAGGGCATCGCTCACTTCCGTGATCAAGTCGAACCCGAAGGAGCCCCCCTGCCCCTTCAGATTGTGGGCCAGGGAAAAGAGCGCTTCAATCTCCCCAGCGTTGGCGCCGGGTGCATTCCGGGCCGCTGCCGCGTGGTCCTGGAGCACCGAGATCTCCCGGCGGGCATTATCGAGGAATTGTTCGCTGAGGGCCGCAACAGCGGCTTCGGCCTGGCGGATCTTGTCCTGCATGTCGGGGGTCTCTGAAGCAGCCGTCACGGGCATGTCTCCCATCCTGCGGGGATTTGCGGACTGTCCCGTTGCCGGCGGGATGAATCAAGCGGGTTCCTGCAAGGTCGTCGGATCAGGAAACCTGGAGGCACACGGCCAGCCCAGGGTCATCTTCGGCTGATTCCTCTCCTTTTTTGCAGAGTGCAGTTAAGAATTCTTCAATTGACACAGTTAGCACCGAGTCGGCGGCCTGCCCCGCTCAATAATCCCAGCGCCAGCGCAGGCCCACGGTATTGTCCGCATTCTGGGACACATCCGTGTGGACCAGAAGGTGGTCTGTGAGCTGAACTTCCACGGACACCGCCGTCGTTCCCGGCTGAGATCCCTGGCTCACCCCAACATACACCTTGTCGGTCACATATTTTCCGACCGTGACATTGACTGACGGGCCGGAGGTCTCATCGCCGAGATCCGCCCCCACCTCCAGAACATCAAGACCGAGCGCCGCCTGGGCCCGGCCCAGAATATCAAAGCCCCCGCCCCCGCCGCTCGACAGGCTCGCCAGAGCCTGGCCAAGCTGGAACAGCTCCACCGGGGTCAGTTCGCCGGGGTTCTTGCCGAACAGAAGCTGGGCCAGGATCGCATCCTGGGAGAGGGCGGGTTCCGAGGACAGAGTGATCAGGGGATCGGATGCCGGCCCTGAAATGGTGATGATGGCCGTGGCCACGGGCGTTTGCCTCTGTGCACGGATCAGCAGTCTCGGGTCCACTTCCCGGCCGCCATTGAGAGTCACCACACCTTGGGTGAGGGTGAATTCCTTGTCGGCAAATTCAAGTTTGCCCTTCTTCAGGGTCACCTCGCCTGCCAGTCTTGGATCGTCGCCGGTGCCTGAGACCTTGATGCGGGAATTCCAGACGGATTCAAGGCCGCGCCCATCCACACGGATGGCATCATCCGCACGCATATCGATATCGAGCCGGATCGGGACCGTGGCCTCTTCCTCGCTCTCCCGCGCCTCTTCCGCCTCGGCCATGACCTCCGCGACCGGCGTCAGTCCGTGCACATCCGTGGTTTCCAGATCGACCACCGTGGGCGGCAGTTCAGCCGCCAGGGACACCAGGGCGTCCTCGATCCTGAGCTTGCCGGTGATATCGATTCCATCGGCCAGGGTGCCCGCTATGGCGATATCGCCGCCGCCCTTGACGGTGACATCATCCCGATCCATGAGCGTGAGGCTCTTGATCGACAGGTCTCCCTGGAGACCGAGATCCGTTCCTTCAGCGGTCAGACGGCCTGCTCCCTTGAGTTTGCCCTCCCCGTTCAGGCCGGTAGCCTTGACGTCCAGGGTTCGCTCGCCCGCGTCAACGGTGAGGTTCACCTGGCGCAGGGCAAAGCCCGTGGCGAGATGGTCATAAGCGCCTTTCTCCACCGCGACCGTTCCCTCCAGGATGGTTCGGGACGGGGTCCCGGAGAGGGTGAGATCCACCTTCCCTGTGCCCCGCATACGGTGGTCGGGCAAAGGCAGGACCGGCGTGACGGCAGAGAGCGGGCCGGCGCCCCTGATCTGCATCCGCCAGGGATCATCCATGCCGATCCCTCCCCCGTTCTCCGCTTCTGCGTCTTCCGAACCCTCATTTGCCTTTCCCAAAGTGAATGTCAGGAACCCTTCCGCCGTCAGACTGTTCTCCCCGCCGGAGCCCGTGAGACCCGCGCGCAGGTCCGCTTTCGTTCCATCCCAGTTCAGGGCAAGGGTCAGATCGGCGGGGTCGTCGCGCTCATCGCTGTCTTCTCCGGGAATCACAGGGAACAGTCCGGTTCCATTCAGATTGATCGAGGCGGCGTTCCGGTCACCAAGGCCAACGGTCATCCTTCCGCCGAGGGTTCCAGCCAGATCCGGGGCACCAGGCGCAATGGTAAGCACCCGGGCGGGCACATCCACCAGACTGACCTGTGCGTCCACATCTCGGCCGGCCGTGCGTAGGCTGACGGTCATGGCCCCCTCTTTCCCGCCATGGGCCAGGACAAAGCGCAGGTCTTCCGCGAGGACGCCGCCGCTCGAACCGCCGGTCACGATCCGGGCAGGCCCGTCAAGGCGCAGTCCCGCCCGGTCCCGCCTGACGTCCAACTCATCAATTCGGGCCGTGATGCCCGCATCCGGACTATCCGGATCGGTCAGAACCGCCATCACCCCATCGAGTTTCAAGCCCTGATCGCCAATCTCCCGTGCCGAGACCGTGATCACCGGATTGGCGAGCGGCCCAGCGGCGTCCAGGTCGAGCTTCTCGAGATCGAGCCCGATGCCCCGCAGATCCTTGAGGCGCAGAGACGCATCGAGCACCTGATCCGCGGACCCGTCGAGGCGGGCGGACAGACCGAAGCGGTCCAGGCCGATGCCCGTCGTGGTCAGAAGGTCCCTGATTTCCACCGCCGCCATGAGCCCCTCCTCCCAGGACAGGTTCATGGACATCAATCCGGCGGCAGGAAGGGGCATCTCCATGGCATCGGGCCCCAGGGCTGCCCGGACGGCCGCACCGATATTGCCAAGACTGTCTGAGGACAGACGGACCCCCTGCCTGTCTTCCAGTTCCGACAGGGACAGACCGAACAGGGAGCCTTTCAGTTGACTGATCTGAATCTGCTCCTTTACGCCGGACTTGGACGGATGGATTGTCAGGTCGGCCATCAGTCCTTCAGGGGCAGGTTCACCGGTGTCGTTCAACTGGCTTTTCATGGTCAGGGCGGCAGTGATGCCAAACCCGTCGGCGACCGGATCAAGACCAAAATCGCCCACCAGTTCGGAAACCGCCAGGTTCCGGACGCGGAACGCCGGTGAGGACAAGGTCAATACACCGCCGGGCTTTTCAGGCGTGCCCTCCACCACGAGATCGGCCATGAGGGATCCGGCCACAGGGATGCCGAGGAGGGGGGCGAAGGGTTCAAGATCGGCGGCCCGCAGCAGGAGGGCCGTCTCAATGCGCGCCGCACTGGCCTCTCCCCTGCCGGACAGGGTCAGGGCTTCTCCGAAGACGGACAGATCAAGTTCGGACAGGCGCACGGTCTGGTCGGACGGTTCTGCGCTGGCCTTCAGGGTGAGGCTCGCGGTGCCGTCTCCCGGCGTGCGGATTTCTTCACCGGACAGTTTCAGGTTCTCGGCCTTGCCCGTCAGGTCGAGAAAGACCGGGCGGTCCGGCCCTGCCATGCGCAGCACACCGGAAAACCCCACCCGGCCCTGATCCAGACCTGTGACCAATTCGCCCAAACGATCCGTCGTGAGATCAAAGGAGAGATTTCCAGACGGCTGGTTCCACTGCCCCCGGCCCGATGCGGTCAGGTCCAGGCCTTCCAGACCCGCGCGCAGGCGCTCCAGGGTGAAAACGGCGGCTTGCGGATCAAGGCCGCCCTCCAGGTTGAGGGTCAGACGGTCCCCAAAAGGCCAGACCTCTTCGTCCAGACCCGGATTGAAACCTTCCGCAAACCCTTCCATGCGCATGGTGACCTTCCCGTCGGCCGCACCGGTGTTGAGCGTCGCCTGGAGGGTCCGGACATCGCCGCCGTCCCAAGCGACCGACTCACCGGTCAGGGTCAAGGTCAGCTCCGGCAGACCGAGATCACCCTGGGCCTGGATCGATGCCTGCGCGCCCCCCAAAGTCACGGGCACGCCAATGTCAGGAAGTCCGGTGAGATTCACCTCGAGATCGGCGGTGATCCGTGCACCGCTTTTCAGGCTCCCGTCCTCGGCCAGCCCCGCCCGCCCCTTCAATGTCGCCGGACCGGCGGCAATGGTGAGATCTTCCAGGGCAAGGCCCGTGACCGATTCAATGCGACCATGGGCGTTGGCGGCAAAACCGAAGCTCAGGACACCACCCAAAGCCTCGTGGGCGGTCCGGGGCAAGGCCGGGCCCGGCTCGAATGTTCCTTCCACGTGCAGCCGGTGCCCTCTGCGCCAGCCGCCGGTCATGGTCATAGCGCCGGAACCGTACCCGCCGCCGACAACGGCCACATCCCCGCTCCAATCGGTACCCGTACCATTGCCTTTGGCCTTCAAGGAAAGGGTGCCAAGATCGGGGATGCCCGCCAGCCGGGAGACAAGGCCTCCCGCCTGGTCACCGGCCTTGAGGTCCATGGCAAACCGGTCCGCCGGTGCCTCATAGGACAGGGCCACCGTGACCGAGGCCCCATCCGGACCCAGAAGATCCAGCGCGACGGACAGGACCTGGCTGATCCAGACAGCCGAGCCATCCAGGGTGAGGACCACCGGGCCGTCGAGGTCAGGGGAACCCAGAACCGGGGCGCCGATCTGGGCAGGGACAATCTCCAGGCCGTCAACGCGGACGGCAACGGGCAGTTGGGGCACGGCGGGCCAGGAGAAGGGAGCCGGTTCTTCCTCAACCGCCGGGTCCGACGGGAGATCCGGCAAGCGGTCGAGCACGACCCCCTCAAAGGAGGCCTCGGTGACATGGACCGTGCCCGACAGGAGCGCAAAGGCGGACAGGGACAGACGGGCCGACCCGATCCGGCCCCAGGTTCCGGCTTTGTCTTTGAGAATTACGTCCTTCAGGGCGATATGCCAGGGCCAGAAGCCGCCCGTATCGCCGATCTCAAGCTGAAGCCCGTCCGGGCTTGAGACCGCGCCAGAGATCTGGTCCGCCGCGAAACGCCGCCCCCCGTCCGTACCCAGATAGACAAACACCCCTGCCAGTGCGATCAGCACCAGGGCGAGAAGACCACCCAGGCCAAGGCCGATTCTGGCGAGCCAAGTGCTCCGGGTGCGTCGGGTATGGGCAGGCTGGGACATGAATCAGGAGACCGGATACCGGGAAAACGGGGCGTTCAGAAGGACTGGCCGAGGCTGATATAGACCTGGAAAGGATCATCCACATCGTCACGGCCATTGAATGGCACGGCAACATCGAGGCGGAAGGGTCCCACGGGGGTCTTATAAAAAGCACCAAGCCCGCCACCCCACAGGAATTGTTCGCTGAAATCCGGGACGCTGGAATCGAAGGCCGTGCCGCCCTCGATGAATGGGACGATGCCGATGCTTTCCGTGGCTCTCACCCTGACCTCGCCCCCCACTTCCACGGTGCTGCGCCCGCCGATGGGGGCCTCTTCATCGTCCAGAGGTCCAGCGAACTGGAAGGCAATTGGCCGCACCGAGCCGCCGCCGCCGGAATAAAGGCGCCGCCCGGCGGGAACCCGTTCCGTTGTGGTGCCTGCGATGCTGCCGAATCGGGTCCGACCCGCCAGAACCCACCGGTTCCTGCTCCCCAGGGCCAGATAGGTGGACGCCTTGATGTCGGTCTGGAAGTAGGCCAGCGCCCCCTCGTTGAAACCGCCCGTGGGGGTGAGGACCACATCGAGGCGCCGTCCCCGGCTCGGGTCCAGCAGATTGTCGGTGGAATCCCAGCGCAGACTGAGTGGGAGGGCACCGAGATAGGAATCCGTTGCCACATCATTGTCTTCGGTCCGGGCATATTCCCCCTCGATGGCAGTGCCGATCATAAGCCGCGGGGAAAGGCGCCGGCGCACACCCGCCCGTGCGGACAGGCTCTGGGCCTGGAAGGCGTCGGACTCTTCGGACACGAGGCGCAGGGAGAGGCTCAGGGATTGGTTGAAGCGCCGGAACCGGGGCTGGGTGTAAACGCCCGCAAGGCTCTGGCGCAAAGTGGCGACCTCCAGATCCAGCCTCAAATCCTCCCCTTCGCCGGCAAGATTGCGGTGCTGCCAGAAAACGGAGCCACCGGGTCCTTCATTGGTGGCATAGGACACGCCGCCGCCAATGGACCGGCGAGGCCGTTCCTGAAGGTCGATGATGACAGGCAGGTTGCCATGCTCATCGGCCTTCTCGCCGGCCCTTGCCCGCACGGACCGGAACAGGCCGGTCATCTCAAGACGCTGAGCAAATTCAGCCACCAGGGCGGGATCATAGATCTCACCCACCTTCCAGGTGCGGTGTTCGGCCACCACCTGCTTTTCCACCCGCTCCAGCCCGGAAATGAGCAGAGGACCGAAACGGGTGCGCTGACCCAGTTCCATGCGCAGGACCACGTTCACCACGCCGTCCCTGCGGTTCACCAGAACTTCGCGCTTTCGGATCTGGGCAAAGGAAAAACCGTTGGCGCGGGCGATATTCAGGGCCCGGGCCTCTGCCGCGACGATGGCAGGCCCCGTTGCGGGCGCGCCCGGCCCGAGGCCCAGGCTTCCCCCGCTGCGCGGCACAAGCTGGGCGCCGGAGGGCGGCGGGCTCTCCACGAGGTCAATCCGGTAACTCTCCAGGGTAAAGAGGCGTCCCGGCTCCACATCGAGCCGAACGCGCACAGGCCGGTCGCTGGAGTCGATCGAGCCGTAGACATTGCCCTCATATCGGGCTTCCGATTTCAGCGCCGTGCGGAACCGCTCCAGATCCGTGTTCATTCGCTGGCGCAGACCGGCCAAGGTCGCGGGGGGACGGTCGCGCAGGGTCACAAGTTGGGACGTGGCCCGCAAAAGATCCTCCAGAGCCCTGTCCTCAACGCCTTCGAAGCTCACCCGGTAGCGGATCCGCGCGTCGTCGTCGGCCCGGGCCATGGACACCGGACCGCTTAACCCGGGGCTCCCCAGGGCCAAGACCAGCGCAGACAGGAAGAGAAAGCAGCGAAACAGGGGGGCCGTTGGATGGGATTTGAACGTCAACACTCTGTGCCTCACACACCCGATCAGTCAGGCAGCATTGGCCGCCCGCGTCAGAGGAAGGGTTGTGACACAGACACCGGAAAAGTACAGGAGCTCAGTGCGTGATTGGGCTCCCTCCATGCTGGACATCACCGGACGGACCGGCGGCGGCTCACCCTTTCAGGGCCGCCCCCAGATAGACCGGCAGGTCGCAGGTTCCCACACTGGTCAGATCCCGGTTGACTTCACACACCAGGGCCGAGCGCAGGGTGCTGGACAATGCGCCGCGCAGATCACCAAGCACCTGGGGCGGCGCGGCGATGATCAAGCGGGAGAAATTGCCTGCGGCCACATTGGTCTCGAGCATCCGGGAGAGGGCTGTCACGAATGTCCGGGTGCGGCAGGGTTTCCCCGCGGCGGGCATCGGCCCCGGCAGGGTGCGGGCGGCACCGCCCATCATGGCCCGGTCGAATGTCCGCCGACGGACAGCCTGGGCCGTTTCTTCGCCGGTGCCATAAAATTTGGAGGTCATCGCGAGGCTGATCCCGCTTTCACCCCGGCGGGACTCAAAGATCCGGGCACGGCAGCCATTGGTCACGATGACCCAGGTGACAGGTGCGGCGGGGCGACCGTCGAAATCCATCTCCGGAATGGCGGCCGAGATCGCAGACCCGATCGGGGCTTTCATCATGGAGGGCTCTGTCATTCCAGGGCCAGCCAGGGCGGCGCTGGAGGTGAGGATCTCTGTGGCCAGATCCCCTTCGTCATGCACGGCACGATCAAACACGCTGCTCAACTCCCGTCTCTTGTTTGTTTCCACCGGAGGTTTTTGGAATTGTTGCGGTCAGACGATGGGGGCGAGCCCGCTGTTTCTGACCTTTGGCCGCCCCGTAGCCTCTGCACATATGGCTAACATATGGTTGACGTCAGCCTGTGGAAGGGCAGCGGTGCCGGCCAGGCTCGCTCGCACCTCTTCAGTCAGGCTCTTGAAGACCGCCTGAGATTGAAATCTTCTGTCAAAAGGAAGGGCCTGTCGAGACTGAATCATCCGATGTGCCCGAATGTAATCGCTGACCTGTGGTGCCTGGGACACGATCCGACCAAAAGGACGTGTTCGGACCTGCTGTTCTTCCGGCGCCCCTTCAGAGACCACCGGCGGTCATCGTCCGAAAACGGATTTCGCTGCGACGGCGAACCGGTCCACATCCGCTTTCGCGGTTGCGAAGGAGGTTACCATGCGAACCAATTCCCGGTCCTCATGGGCGAGGCGGGACCGTGACCCAGGATAGGTCCAGGGATAGAACCGGGCTCCGGCATCCCGTAGGGCCGTTGATGCGCCGGGAGGCAACAGGGCAAAGATTTCATTGGCCTCGACGGGCCAGGCCAGGCTGACGCCGGGAGACATTTCCAAAGTTTCCGCAAGGCGGCGCGCCATGGCATTGGCGTGGCCGGCCAGCTCCAGCCAAAGACCGCCGGAAAGATAGGCGTCCCATTGGGCGCCGATGAAACGGGACTTGGACAGAAGGTGGCCGGACCGCTTCCGGCGGAACACAAACTCACCAGCAAGCCCCGGCTCGAAAAAGATGACCGCCTCGGCTGCAACTGCGCCGTTCTTGGTCGCACCGAACGTGAGCACGTCCACCCCCGCCCGCCAGGTAACCTCGGCGGGGGGCATGTCCAGGGCGGCCATTGCATTGGCAAACCGGGCCCCGTCCATGTGCAGACGCATGCCCCGGTCCCGGCACACCTCGGACAGGGCCCTGATTTCATCGGCCCCATAAAGGGTGCCCCATTCGGTGGCCTGGGTGATGCTGAGAACCTTGGGCTGAACCAGATGGACACTGCCCTGGGGCAGGTAGTCTAAGGCGTCCCGGACCGTGCCGGGAGCCAGTTTCCCCAGAGCCCCAGACAAGGGCACCAGTTTCGCGCCATGGGTGAAAAACTCCGGGGCGCCGCATTCATCCATTTGGATATGGCTGTCCTCGTGGCACAGAACTGCGCCATGGCCGGGCACGAGGGCGCCAAGAGCAAGGGCATTGGCCGCAGTCCCCGTACTCACGAAAAAGGCCGTGAGGTCCTCGCATTCGAACAGGTTCCGAAGCTGCTCCACGGCCCGACGGGAGGGAATATCCATCCCGTATCCGGCGGCGGTGCCATGATTGGCGGCGACCATGGCCTCGAGAATGGCCGGGGCCGCGCCGCTGGCATTGTCGCTGGTGAAATCCATGGGCGGCGGCCGTCCTTCAAGAAAAGCGGGTTCGGGCGTGTGCAGTTTACTCCGTGCCCGACTGAGCTCCCTCGAGCAGGTCGCGGTTCAGGATCCGCGCGGTATGCGCCGTGGACAGATCAATGAGCCCTTCCTTGACCAGACGGGTGAGCGTCCGGCTGACGGTCTCGATGGTCAGGCCCAGATAGTCCGCGATATCCGCCCGGCTCATGGGCAGATCGACCGGGTTGGCCTTGTCGCCCCGGCGTTCGGCCTTCCTGCTCAACATCAACAGGAACGAGGCCACCCGTTCCCGGGCGGTCTTGCGGCCCAGAAGAAGGATCTGGTCCTGGGCGGACGACAGATCGTCCGCGGCCATGTCCAGAAGCTTGCGCTCGATGTTCGGCGTGTCCCTGGTCAATTGCATGAGACCTTGACGCGGAAACCGGCATAATTCCACTTCCGTCACCGCTTCCACGCAGAAGGAATATTCATCCGTGTAGGACAGACCGATGAAATCGCCGGGAAACAGGAAACCGGTAATCTGGCGGCGTCCGTCCGCGAGCATCTTGGTCAGCCGCACGACACCGTGGCACACATTGAAGACGTACTCTGCCGGGTCGCCTTCATAGACGATGGATTGGGGCGCCTTGAACCGGCACTCCGTCGAAATGGCGGCGAGGCGCATCAGGGCGGCTTCATTGAGCACGCCGCAAAACGCTTTGTGGCGGATATCGCAAACCTTGCACCGATGGGCTGCTGAGGCCCGTGCCGGGCTGGCTCCCGCCACGGATGTCCGCTCCTCACTGGTTTCCGCTGAGATATCTTTCATGGTCATCGCTCTGGCATCCCGTTCCGGGGCATATTTTTTGGCCGGGTTACGACTTTCAGGCCGGGTCACATGCTGACAAAGACAGTCAAAGTCGTAATGGAGCCTCGACACAGTTCATTCGATCTATACCGTATCGGTAAATCCGGAGCGCGCCTACCATAAGTGACCAGATACTACCTGCGCCTGCTCAGAGCCACGCACGGGCCACCACAACACCCGCATAACGCGCCATTTCCCTGTCGAATGCTTTAGGCAACCCCGAGTCTGATGGGCGAGCATAGGTCCAGGGCGCCATTGCCCGCACCTGGCGGGGCGGCTATCTTGCGATTACAAATGGCCGGAAGAACAGGGGCGTCCCTGTCGGCCCCTGAGCCACTGGCCTCTCGGGACCATTCAGGCAAGCCGTTGTTTTGAAAGTGTTTTCCTCCGGGCAAAACTGGGCCTGGATGAGGTCTACCGAGGCTCTGTCAGGCCCCCCGCTGCGGGCCACGCCCTTGGGCCTGTTTTGCAAGCGCCCCTCGGGCGGCGGAACCGGCGAAACCACCATAGCGCGAACGAGGCACTTTACTATGAAAGTAATGCATGTGATGGCAGGCGCCCCTACGGGCGGCGCGGAGAACATCTTTCTGGAAAGTGTCCTCGCGCTTCATGATGCAGGCCTCGACCAATTCGTGGTGACCCGGAAAAACAACACTTTCAGACTGCGCAGCTTGGCGGAACGGGGCATTCCGACCGTGACGGCCTCGTTCACGACCTGGTGGCCCATGCCCACCCACGCGGCGATCAAGGGCGCGATCGCGCGCTTCCAACCCGACGTGATCGAGTACTGGATGGGCCGGGCGGGCATGTTCGCACCTTCGGCGTGGCGGGAACGCAATATCGGCTGGTATGGCGGATATTATAAGCTCTCCCGCTTTGCCAACTGCGATTATCACGTGGGCCTGACCAAGGATCTTGTCCGCCATATCCGGGAACAGGGCGCGGACGAGAACAACATCGGCCTTATTCATACCTATGCGGATTTTCCCCATGCGGAACCGGTCGACCGGGCCGCGTTCGGTACGCCCAAGAACGCGCCGTTGTTCCTGGCCCTTGCCCGGCTGCACTGGAAGAAAGGCCTCGACACCCTGCTCAATGCCCTGGCCAAGGTGCCGGATTCCCATGTCTGGGTTGCCGGTGATGGTCCGCTCAGAGAAGAACTGGAGACCCAGGCAAAACTCCTGGAAGTCTCCGACCGGGTCCGCTTCCTGGGGTGGCGGGATGACCGGGGGTCCCTTCTGGCCGCCTGTGACTATGTGGCGTTCCCCTCCCGCTACGAGCCCTTCGGCACCGTGACCGTGGATGCCTGGGCCGCGCGCCGCCCCCTGATCGCCGCTGCTGCCGCCGGACCCAAGGCCTATGTTCAGAATGAGGACAATGGCCTTCTCATCGAGATCGATGATGTGGATGGACTGGCCACGGCCATGAAGCGGGTCATCGCCGAACCGGATCTGTGCCAGCGGCTCGTGGAGGGGGGCACACGGACCTTCGAGGCCCAGTTCACCAAGGAGGCGTTTGTCCGGGATTCCCGCGCCTTCTATGAAAAGGTGATTGCCGCGGCCCCGGCCAAGTCCGCCGCTCCGGCCCTGTGAACGGCTCCGGCCTTCCACCTGTTTAGAACGGAAAGGGCGCTCTGCCCTCGAAGACCGGGCCCTTGAGCTTCGGGGCGCTGCCCGGTTGCCACGGAGCGAGGGTGAAGCGGGCGCGATACCGTTCACTGCCGGTCTCTTCCAACCCGTCAGGGCCTTCCAATTCGATGGCGATATAGTTCGCCCTGGCACCGTCTGCGCCGAACCGGATCCGGCAATAGCCGTGGCAATCCGTGTCCACATGGGCCAGATGGGCATTCTGGGTGCGGTTGCGGAACAGCCGCGCCAGGGGCCTCAATTCCGTCAGTGCCATGACCAT
Source organism: uncultured Alphaproteobacteria bacterium (assembly GCA_964561475.1). GTDB lineage: Bacteria > Pseudomonadota > Alphaproteobacteria > JAJFIK01 > JAJFIK01 > CAYUYV01. The sequence goes on along the minus strand of CAZLPU010000021.1, from coordinate 9,554 downwards.
GGCGGACTGGACGCCCCACAACAAGGTCGTGTTCAGATTGGCGACCTCCCGCTCGTCCTTACCTGAGGCCACGGGCTTGTAGGCGGTCAAAAGCCGCGCCCAGGTATCGGCGATCCTGGATGCATACGTCTTCATTGTTGGTGAGCTGATTGCTGGGGTTGAAAACTCGACCGCGACCGCCCTGGGATTGGCCCGGCCATACTTTTTAGCCACGACGCCGGCAAATGCCGCATGATGATCGCCGGAAATGGCCACCACATTGGCGATGCCTTCTTCAGCCAGGTAGCGGGTGAGTTCGCTGCGTTCCGCCGGATAGCCGTCCCAGGCATCCGCACTGGTGGTCAGGGTGCCGGTTCCGGGAAGACCATTATCCGCATCAAGATGAAGGGGCATCACCGGCACCGATGTGGCCCAGACCCTCCAGGTGGCGTCGCTTGCCTTCATGGTGGCCTTCCACCAGCGCTTTTGATCAGGGCCAAGAATGGTGCCAACCGGAGCGTCCCGGCGGGGGTTGGGGAAACGGCGCCCCCGGTAGGTCAGGGTTTCCGGCGGATTGCCGTCGTTGGCCGTGCGCCCTGCATCCGCCAGTTCAATAATGTCGACGGGCAGACCCGCACGGGTGGCGCCACCCAGGTTCCGCCGGGCGACCGGTTCGGGAATGGCGTGGTCGGAGCGATAGGACCGGGTGTCCGAGACGATCAGGTCCACATGGCGGCCAAAGCGCAGGGACCGGTAGATGGTCATGGATCCGATGGCCGCCAGATTGTTTGGCTCCAGGGACCGGTTCTCCCCGTCCACCGCGTCCATGGGAGCGTCCACCACCTCGACCGGTTCGAAATCCGCGGCGGCGGGCTCTACTCCGTTAACGCCTCTGGCGCCGGTCAGCAGTGCGGGAATGAATTCGAACCAGGCCTGATTGGCTGCCACCTTCAGGGTCTGTGCTGGCTTTCCTTCCCGTCCGGACGTATTGTGGGACTGCCAGCTGTCATTGGCGAATTCGTGATCGTCCCATGTGCAGATGAACGGCCACCGGGCCCTTGCGGCAATCAGGTCCGGGTCGCTGAGATAGGTCTTATAAAGATGGCGGTAGTCATCCAGGCTCTGGGCTGAAACACCGCCGCCCCTGCGTTTCCCGCCGCTGGGAAAGGCTCCCAGGGTCCGCCGGCCGGTCTGGCGGGTGTCTGCGTTCCGATTTTCCGCCCCGTGGATGGTCTCATAGATGAAATCACCCAGGTGAACCACGGCCTGGATCCGATCCTCAGGGGCCTTGGCATCGTCGTCGGCGATCATGTGCCGGAAGCACACAAACACATTGGACTGATAATTCTGGCAGGAAACCGTGGCGAGCACCACCGGGCGCGGATCATCCTGGTCCGGAGCGGTCACGGTCCGCCCCAGGGGCTGGCTGACAGCGGTCCCAGACCGGAAGCGGTAGTAATAGACGGTCGCCGGATCCAATCCGTCCACGAACAGCCGCACCGTATGATCGCTGGCGGCTGTCGCGGTCAGATCCTTGGACACAACGAGGGTCTGGAAAGCCGGATCGAGGGCCATTTCGGCGGTGAGGGATACGGGCCCGCCGGTACCGTCCGACGGCACTGCCCTGGTCCAAAGCACCACTCCATCGGGCTGGGGGTCGCCGGAGGCCACGCCATTGGGAAACAGGACGGCGCCGGATTGTTCGGCGGCGGCATCCTGTTCGCCGGTGGCTTGGAGCGCTTCTATCCGCGCCACTGGTTGTGCGGTGCCCTGTATCTCCGACTGGAGGGGAAGTGCATTCTGGACCCTGGCTTCGACCGTCCGGGCGTGAGTGCCAGCGGTCACATAATAGCTGCCGGCGCCCAGGAGCACGCGGGTCAGGACACTCCGGCGGGTCAACGGGCCGGGGCCGTCCGCATTATCCGTCATACTTCCCCCTTCGCCGGGCCCCTTCGCCGGGCCGCTTCGCCGGGCCCCTTCGCCCTTCCAAATCACTTGGCCAATCGTCAGGCCCTAAGACGCGCGCCGCACTACGGGTCCGTCGCTCCATCCCAGCGCACACGGATCGACGCACCTCCCGGCATCACCCGGGAGGGCGTGGTTTACGGTTTGGAGAGCAAAACGCCGCTTTGCGTTAATGGACCGTGGACGAAGCAGCGCTCAGGTCGGGTGAGGAACCGCTGAAGGTGCGCCTCAAGTGGGCTGTCGGCCAAACCAGCGGTTCACGGCCTCTTTATAGGCCAGATATTCGGAGCCGAATTTCCGCTCGAGATACTCTTCTTCCCGGGCGATGACCGCGTAGCGCAGCGCCATCAGGGCCGGCACGAGCAGGACACCCAGAACCGGCGCATCGAAACGCAGCACAAGACCAATCCCGACAATGATGCAACCGAGATAGACGGGATTTCTGGACCAGTGATAGAGGCCGGAGGTCACCACCTTATGGGTGGATTTCCGCGACTGGAAATTCGTGCCTTCGCTGGAAAACTGAAAGCCGGCAATACCGATGATGGCACCGCCCACCAACAATAAAAGCATGCCCGGCAAGCGGAAAATACCTGCCAGGAGGGTGCCGAAACTGGCTCCGGTCGCCGCATCCAACAACAGTCCAATCAGGGCCGTCACCCCCAGAAGGATGAAGGGCGGCACAAGCGCATTGGAGTGATCGTGGATGTCACCATACTCGTCTGCGGGCTCTTCCATGTCAGTCCCCGCTGTCCATCATGCCGCCCCGTCTCCCAAAAGGCTCTTGTCCTGAAAGGTCTCGGAAGTAATACGGCGAGTCTAGTCCCACGGCCTTCTTTTACCCTCTCGGGCGCGTCTAGGCGAGCCCCAAATACGATCTTGATGCCTCTACCGGCTGCTCACGAACAACCGATGGAGTACAACGCCCGCTACGAACCCGCCGATATGTGCCCAAAATGCAACACCCGGTGCACCAGGAGGTGTCATCAACCCATTAGCGAGCTGGAGCACGAACCACAGACCGAGGACCACAACGGCGGGCAGGGTCACCACGGTGATGAAGATCAAAACGTGAATGGCGGCAGTGGGATACAGGAACAAATAGGCGCCCAAAATGCCGGAAATGGCGCCGCTGGCGCCGATCATCGGGATCGCGGAACCGGGATCCACAAAAGCCTGGGTCATCGCCGCGGCCACGCCGCAGAGCAGGTAGAACAACACGAAGCCCACTATGCCCATCCGGTCTTCGATGTTGTCGCCGAAAACCCAGAGGAACAGCATGTTGCCGCCCAAGTGCAAAATATCGCCATGGAGGAACATGGAGGTGAAAACCGTCAGGATCGCGGGCACTTCCGCCGTTCCCGGCGGCACCAGTTGTCCTTCGAACACCCGCAGCGGGACCATGCCGTAGGTGTAGAAGAAGCTCGCCAGGGCGCCTTCGCTGGGCAGGTTCACCTGATAGACGAAAACGATCACGCAGGCCGCGATGATCAGCCAGCCCATAATGGCCGGCCTGGATGCCGGGTTTCGGTCAGCCAAAGGGATCATGGTGGGTTCTCCCGTTCAATCCAGCGCCCAGCCCCAGGACGTCGCCCGGTTCAGAACTCACGCACGCCCATGCCGCCGCGTGTTCGGACTGTATCGTATTAGGACTGTCTGAGGTACGGGCGTGGGACGCTTCAGGATCAATCACCCGGGTGAGCAAAAAAAAACGGACCCTGTCAAGGGACAGGATCCGGTTTGCATCATCAATCTCAGGAATGAGGATCAATCTGGGATTGGTGGGAGATCAGTTTTCCCGCCACGCCCGGCCAAGGCTGTCGCTGATCGGCTGGACGAGATACTGGAGGGGCGTGCGCGCACCGGTCTGGATGAACACATCCGCAGGCATACCCGGCATCAAGGTCTGATTTTCGCCGATCCGGGCCAGTTCTTCGTCGGGCACGTCGATATTGGCGGTGAAGAAGGACATGCCGCTGCGCTCGTCCACCAAGGAGTCGGCGGAGACATACGTCACCGTGCCTTCCAGGCGGGGAGTTGTGCGGCTGGACAGACCCGTGAGCTGGATGCTGGCGCCCAGACCTTCGTGCACGTCATCCACATCCTGGGGGCGGACCTGGGCTTCGATAATCAGGCTGTCATCCTGGGGCACCAGTTCCAGAACCGTTTCACCCGGACGGATCACCTGGCCGATGGCGGACACCTGCTTGTTGACCACAATGCCCGAATTCGGCGCACGGATTTCCGTATGTTCCAGTTGGAAGGCGACCTTATCCAGGGTTTCGCTGAGATCGTACATTTCCGTCTGACGTTCCCGCAGCTCGGCAACCACCTGCTCGCGATAGGTCTTGGTGACCTGGAGCTTTTCCAGTTCCGCTTCGGAAATCAGCACCTTGGCCTGGGCCACCCGGGCGACATGATCGCCCCGCTCGCCGCGAAGCTGGGCAGCGGCCCGCTCCAGAGCCAGGATCCGGGTCCGGGGGGCGTAACCGCGCTCATGGAGTTCGCGCAGGCCTTCCAGTTCCTCGGTGATCAGCCGGATCTGTTCCGCCTTGGCCTCTGCCTGGGCCCGCAGGCCGGAAATTTCTTCCTTCAACTGGTTCATGCGCTCGCCGACCATGCTGAGCTGGCCTTCATGGGACTGCCGGCGGGCTTCGAACAGCTTCATCTGGCCATCGATGGTTTCCGCCACACTCTCCTGGTCACGGCGGGCCATGAGGTGATCGGGGAACTTGATGGCCTCGGCGTCGTCCCGTTCGGCGATCAGGCGGGCGACGGTGGCCGCGGCCTGGTCATACTGGGTCTGAACCCGGCGGGAGTCGGCAACGGCCCGGGTCTGATCGAGGACCACCAGAACCTGACCTTCCTGCACCTCATCGCCGTTCTTGACCATGATGTCCTTGACGATGCCGCCTTCCAGGTGCTGCACGAGCTTGCGGCTGGAGAACACCTTGACTGTCCCGGTGGCGATGACCGCGCTGTTCAACTGGGCCAGAGCCGCCCAACCGCCGCCGATCCCGAAAGTCACCAGGATGACCACAAGGCCGAACACGAGATAGGGCCGGGGATTGACCGGAACCCGGTCTTCGCCGGGGGTATCCTGGGCCGCCATGTCCTCATCGGTGGTGGTATCTCGGGGCCAGATCGCTTCTCTGGCGTTGGAAAAACCATTGCCGATGGCCTTGGTCATTTTCGACAGCATCGTCATTCACTCCCACCGCGCCGCTGTCCCGGGGACAGTGCGCACCTGTTTCGAAGCCAAACCCGCGTCCGCCCGTCAAACGGACATGCAAGGGGCGATAGACTGAACCTGCCGCCCTGGTCATGAAGCGGAACATGACCAAAAGACTTGGGCACAAATGGTCCAGAACCCTCGCCAGGGCTTCACGATCAATCACATTTCTGCGGCGCGAGGCCGGGCTTGCGCCGCAAAGCTGAGGCCCGCCGCCCTTTCAGCCCTCCCAACGGTCCGGTGATCAGGCCGTGACCACCGTCGGGGCATTCGGATTGCCGCCCGGGCGCTTTTGACGGGTAACCTTCGGCAGCACCTCTTCGATGGGGCCAAAATCGTCGACCTGGCCATCCTTGAGGACGAGCAGCTTGTCGAGCACCTGAACGATGGAGGGCCGGTGGGCCACCACGATCAGAGTCGTCCCCTTGGATTTGAGGGTCATCATGGCCTTTCTCAGGGCCTGTTCCCCGGGGCCGTCCAGATTGGCATTGGGCTCATCGAGAACGACCAGTGCAGGGGTCTTGTAGACCGCCCGGGCCAGACCGAGACGCTGGCGCTGGCCGCCGGAGAGATTGGCGCCCCCCTCCCCGATTCGCGTGTCGTAGCCTTCCTCGAAGCGCAGGATCATCTCATGAACCCCGGCGAGCTGGGCGGCTTCGATCACGGCTTCGGATTCAGGTTCATTAAAGCGGGCGATGTTTTCGGCGATGGTGCCGTCGAACAGTTCCACGTCCTGGGGCAGGTAGCCGATGTAATTCCCCAGTTCCGTATGATCCCAGGTCGCCACATCGGCGCCGTCAAGACGGATGTGGCCGCTTGCCGGGCGCCACACCCCCACAAGCAGTCGGGCCAGGGTGGATTTGCCCGCCGCACTCGGTCCAATCACGCCGAGCGCTTCGCCGGCATTGATTTCGAAGCTGAGGCCCTTGAGCACCGGCTTCTTGCCCCCTGGCGGCACACCGACCACCCGTTCGGCCGTGAGTGCGCCCTTTGGACGGGGCAGGGACATTTTGTTGGTTTCTTTCCAGTCGGCCATGAAGGCATGGAGACGGGAATAGGCACTGCGGGCGAGCACAAAATTCCGCCAGTTACCCACGGCCATCTCCACCGGTGCCAGAGCGCGGCCCATGATGATGGACGCGGCAATCATGACGCCGGGGGTGATCTGCTGTTGGATCACCAGGAACGCGCCCACGCCGAGCATGGCCACCTGGAGCACCGGGCGCACGAACTTGATCCACGCCTTCACGGAAGCGCCCTTATCGCTCGCTTCGGACTGGAGCGCGAGAGCGCGGTTGTGGTGCTTCTGCCAACGGCGCTTGATGCCGTTGAGCATGCCCATGGCCTCGATCACTTCGGCATTGCGCAGGCTGCTTTCGGCAAAATTCGTGGCCATGATGTTGTGGCCGGCGGCGGTTTTCAGGGGCTTGCGGGTGAGGATCTCACTGGTCAGGGCCAGGGCGAACAGAATGAGCGCGCCCACAAGGGCCACCAGACCCAGGATCCAGTGCATCAGGAAGATCACCAGAAGGAAGAACGGGGTCCAGGGCGCGTCGAAAAAGACAATGATGCCGTTGCCGCCGATGAAGGACCGGAGCATATCCATGTCCCGCAGGGGCTGGGCCTGGCCCGAGCGCCGGGATTTCAGGGCGGTGGAGAGCATCTGGCCGAACATGGGGTCGGCCATTTTCAGATCCATGCCGCCGGCCATGCGATTGAGGACGACGGAACGGACATATTCCAGGAAGGCGCCGGTCAGGATGAGGAACACCGCGACCACGGTGAGATAAACCAGCGTAGCGGTGCTCTGGGACACGAGCACGCGGTCATAGACCTGCATCATGTAAAGCGGTCCGACCAGCGCCACCAGGTTAATAAAGAAACTGAAAAACGCCACATACATGAAAATCCGAGTGGCACCCTTCAACAAAAGGGCGATCGGATTTTCCTGCGCCTGCTCCATCCTTGCGATCGACACGCTTCACCTGTGCTTGTTACATCTGTCCGGAGATTGGCCCTCCGGTTAACCATCCTTGAACGGAAGCTCTGCGGCCGGTCACGGTTCACTTGCCACCCAGGACCCCCGCCTCACAATCCCGGCCAACCCCGTCCCGGTTCAGCGCATCTCAACACAAGCGCCAAGTATCCTGATGAGACGGCTGGCCTGGGTGAGAGACCGGCACCCGGGGCGTTCTCAGGCAAGCAGCGCTCGGGGCTCAACAGCGTCCGGGGCTTAACAGCGTTCAGGAGCAAACAGGCTGTGCCGCCATGCCTGCCCCGCACCTCCGGCCCGGACAGTCGTTGGACTTGGAATATGGGAACAATAAAGCGAAGACTGCGCTAACCGAGCCCCAGCCACTGCCATACGTTTGGCGGACATTACAGGACGGGACAACCCCGCTCAAGAGCCGGGGCCGCCGATCCGGGAACAGGACAGGGATGATCTCGCCATAGGCGAGACCAGTCCACACCGCCGTCCAGCCCGCTTCGCCTTGATCCAGACGCCAGATCCGCGCCTGCGGGTCGTCGGCCGCCGGGACTTAGAACGTGAACACGTTCAAGGACAGTGTTGCATCATTGCCAGTCAGGTCGAGATTTCCATCGGGCCCGGCCAGGATCTGGTCCGCGGTGATGTCGCCGATGTCCAAGCCGAGCAGGATCAAGGTGTCTCCCGTCTGGCGATCCTCGTACTGCACCCCGCCTCTGATGGTCTCGAGGCCGTCCAGGAACTCTTCCGCGGAGAGATCCGGGGCGAGATCCGCAATGGCGAGTTTGTCCTTGCCGCGATTGAAATCGACAATCGTGTCGGTGCCGGTGGTCCAGACAAAGGTGTCGGGGCCCCGGCCGCCTTTCAGGAGATCATCGCCCGCACCGCCATCCAGGGTGTCGGCCCCCCTCGACCCTTTGAGGATGTCATCGCCGCCGCCACCGAAGATGATGTCCGGCCCAAAGCGGCCATTGACTTCGTCATTGCCGCCAGCGGCTGCGATGATGTCCTTCTTGCGGCCGCCGCGCAGAATGTCACCCCCATTGAAGCCGACAAGGAAGTCCTCCCCTGTCTTGCCCCGCAGAATGTCGAGGACATCACTGCCATAGATGATGTCGTCGGTCCGCCGGGTTGCGCCGAAGACCACATTGCCAAGCGCTTCCAGAGGATCGGTCACGCCATCGTCGCGGGCATCGAGGTTCTGCACACGGATGTCTTGGCCTTGGGGCGTATCCTGCTGGGTGAAGGCAAGATCCACGGTCGGATGGAACGCGAGCAGATACTCCGCCAGGGCGTCCTGTTGGGTACCCTCCGGGGCAAAGACCGCTCTCGGATCGTCGGCGGTCGCCGCACCGGTATTTGCTCCGGTGTCCGTGGTGCCGACGGAGTCATCAATGGATTGTGCGAGGTCCACCCGGTCGGCAAAGCCGGGATCTTCCGCTTCGAAGTCCGGATAGGGATAGCCATCGGCCCCGTTGGCGAGGCTTTCAAGGGTCACCACACGGATACCCGCCTCGAGCACGCCGGGCATCAAGTCTCCGTCCACCAGAAGCGGCATGGCCCCTTCCGGTCCCTCGACGATGACATTGCGCAGCCGCCCGCCGGCTGGGGCGGCGGGATCGAAGCTGAAATTGACCCCCGCCACCTGGGAGAATTGATCCGGCGCCATGCCCGGCGCCAGGGACGAGACCGAATGCTCCAGGACCTGGATAAGCTGCTCCGGGCGCAGAGTAATGACGGACAATCCCTCATTGTCGCCAAGGGCCTGTTGGATGGCCTGCTGATCAATGGCTCCGGCCAGATCCGCCGGATCCGTACTGGTGTTCGCGCCGGCATCCTGGTTGGACCGGGTCCGCGCCGTCAGACCGGTCTCGCCGCCTGCCGTATCGCCGATGGGCGCGGTGATCGAGGCGCCGGGATGGAGTGCCACCAGAACGTTTGAATCGGCGGACCGGGCCTCCATCAGATTGGCGTCAGCGGTCAGATTGCCGAGATTAGTTTCCTCCGTACGGACCTCAATATCATCCCCGTTGAGGAAGACATCCGTGTATCCGAAGACGAACCGTCCGGTGATCGGGTCGCCGACCCCGCCGTCGTCATCGTCACCGCCGTCTCCATCATCGTTGTCGTCGCCGCCGTCGTCTGGATCTCCGCCTGTGCCGTCGCCATTGTCGCCGTCATCGTCCGGGTCGCCGCCCGTGCCGTCGCCATTATCGCCATCATCGTCCGGGTCGCCGCCCGTGCCGTCGCCATTGTCGCCGCCATCGTCCGGGTCGCCACCGGTGCCGTCGCCGTTGTCGCCGTCATCGTCCGGGTCGCCACCGGTGCCGTCGCCGTTGTCGCCGCCATCGTCCGGGTCGCCACCGGTGCCGTCGCCGTTGTCGCCGTCAT
>CAZLPU010000020.1:0-66872 GCA_964561475.1 uncultured Alphaproteobacteria bacterium | reverse complement strand
CTCCTCTCCGAAAGCTGCTCCTCCATCGGTTCCGTCGGCAAGAGCTGCTGATTGGTCCCTCACGGCCGGGCGGTCTGACCGCCCGGCACCCTCTCCTCCCAACCCACTCCAACCTCACGGGGGCGCGCCGATGGCCGCCCCCATTTTCCTTGGTGAGGTGTGCGGATGATGGTCAGAACACTGCATGGTCGCCGCGATCCACGACGGCCTCGCCTTTCGCCAATCGGGCATAAAAATCAAAAAGGGTTTCCGTGCCGAAAGAGGGGGTGGCGGCGGCATCATAGCGTCCCGTGGCGGGATCGAGCACCAGCATGGACTCGGTCGCGTAGTATCGTCCGATACGGGCCAGTTCCGCCTTGTCCTTGAGGGGAGCAATCGCATAACCGGCGGTGTTCAAGGTCCAGACGATCGTGTCGAACAGCCGGATCGGCACGCTCTTGAACCGGGGCTTGAGCCCGAGAAGTGCGAAAAGATGGTCCCCCTGCTGACGGGGCGTTATGGCCTCTCCGGGACCGCCCACCGGCAGGACGCGGTTGTGCATCTCGCTGTCTTCAAGGCACCGGGCAAGGTACCGGCCCAGGTCTCCATCACTGATGGGCTTGCAGGCGGTCAGGGTCCCGTCACCGAACAACAGATAAGGCTTGCCCTGGCGGACACGCTCCACCTGGCCGGACAGGGATTTGAAAAAGGCGGTGGGACGGACGATCGAATAGGTCAGCCCTGAGCCCATCAAGGTCTGTTCGAAGGCCAGCTTGGCTTTTTGGAACGCCAAAACCGGCTTTTGCACACAGATCGCCGACAAATAGACACCATGGCTGACCCCGGCATCCCGCGCCGCCTGAAGAGCATCGGTATTGGCCTGGTAATCAATGGCCCAGGCATCCTCGGGCACACCAGTGCGCGATCCCAGACACGACACCAGAACATCGAAATGCTCTCCACGGAAACCATCCGCCGCCAAAGACGCGGGATCGGCGGGCGTTCCGAAACGCAACGCCGCCCCGGGGAGAAGCCGGGCCATGGCATCGGGACCAAGATGCCCGCCGGTGCCCGCCCGGGACCGGACAAAGCAGACCACTTCATGACCACGGGCCACCAGGGCCCGCACCGTGGCCTGACCAATGGTCCCCGTCCCGCCAAGAACCATGACGCGGCAGGGTTCAGGCACCGATTGCAGCCTTCCGCCCAGTGAGGATTTGTCCGCTCCCGCATCCGTCCCCGTCATACCCATCCTGCCGCTTCCCACCATTATGTGCGCCTGTTCTGGCCCGAGTGTACGGGGAGCAGGTTATTCTGGCCAGCACTGGGCTGACCAGCACTGGGCTGACCAGCACTGGGCTGACCAGCACGGGCCTGACCAGCATAGGGCTGACCAGCATGGGGCTTACAGGTACAGGGCGGATATTCAGGGTTGACCGGCGCGGGAGCAGACCGACACCACCGGCTCCAGGGCAGACCCCACGACGAGGCGCTCCCCGTCAAAACCCACCGGTCCGGCGCTGGTGAGACGCCAAAGGTCCGCCGCCTGACCGGCCGGGTACGCCGCGGCGGCGTCCTCATCAAACTCCAGACGCTCGGCAATCAATTCCGGCCCGGTCTGTCCCCGCTCGCTCCCCGGATCGAACGGACCGGACAGCCCGAGGAGATCCTGACGCCGCAGGACCCACAGCGCCCCTGCCCCGTCCACATCGAGTTTAACCGGCCCGGCCCCCACGGTAAGGCTGCCCAAGGGATCGAGAGCGCCGCTTCCGTCACCCGCAACTTCAAAAATCCGTACCCGGCTTGCCATGCGCTCTCCCACGTAAAGCCGGCCATCCGCACCCAAAGCAATACCGCCGTCCTGGGCCAGCTCCTCGGCCACGATCCGGGCGGTGTCTCCATCGAAATAGACCACGCTCGACAAAGGCAGGCGCAAGAGATCCTCGGCCCGCCCGGAAAGAGAGCCCCCGTCAAAACGCCGTCCAGTGGGCAGGTAGAACTGCTCCGGACCCGCCGCAGCAAGATCGCTGGGGTTCTGGAAGAGAGGATCCGTGATGGTTCTCAAAACGCGCAAACGCGGCGGGGTATCGGCTGCCTCATCTATGGCGAAAATCACCGCCTGGGGCGGTTGAGGATCTCCGGTCCCAGTGTCAGTCCCAGTCTCGGAATCGGTCAGAGCGAACAGTCGCTTGTCCTGGCCATCAGGGGCGATCCACAAGCTGATGGCACGGGGTCTGAAGGTCTCGAGAAGGCCGCCGGTCAGATTGTGAATGCCCTGGTCTGGATCATCGGTACGCAGAACATAGATTGCGCCGTGAAGCCCGCTCGCCGACAGATAGGTCCATGGGGAGCGGGGATCGGCGGCGATATCGGAAACACCGGACGGCCCTTCCAGCAGCACACAGTTCTGGAATGGATTGAACCCGCCCGAGCTTCCGCCGGCGCCGAACTGGCCCGTATGGCGCAGATAGAGAAAAGCGGCAGTCAGAATGGCGCCAAGCCCGGCCAGAAAGGCAATCCACAGACCGGTCTTCCAAAAGCTCATTCCGCATCTCCACATTGGGGATCCCGGCCCGTTGCGCGGCCCGGATCCACTCGGGACACCCCTTCCGCACACGAATCAGACGACTGATCAGACGAGGGGGCGGAGGGGGAAAACTGGAGGGCCGCGAGGCGGGCATAAAGACCGCCCTGGGACACCAGATCCTCATGGCGCCCTTCGGCCACCGCCTGTCCCTTATCCATGACCACGATTCGGTCCGCCTGCTGGACCGTGGCCAGCCGGTGGGCAATGACGATGGTGGTCCGCCCTTCCATGACCCGCTCCAAGGCCCCCTGCACCAGATGTTCGTTTTCCGCATCAAGAGCGCTGGTGGCCTCGTCCAGAAGCAGAATGGGGGCATCCCGGAGCAGGGCCCGGGCAATGGCGATGCGCTGGCGCTGGCCGCCGGAAAGGGTCATGCCCCGTTCACCCATCATGGTCTCATAGCCTTGGGGCAGGTCCCGGATGAACCCGTCCGCCGCCGCCGCACGGGCCGCCGCCATCACGTCTTCCGGGTCAGCATCGGGCCGGCCATAGCGAATATTGTCGAAAACACTGGAGGCAAAGATCACCGGATCCTGGGACACCAGGGACAGGCGGGCGCGCAGATCCCGGGGATCCACGTCAGTGACCGGCACACCGTCCACCAGAACCGCGCCCTCCTCCACATCATAAAACCGCAGAAGAAGTTGAAAGACCGTGGATTTGCCCGCGCCGCTCGGACCCACCAAGGCGACGGTTTCGCCCGGGGCCACGGTGAGGCTCAAGCCGTTCAGGGCACGCAGGTCGGGCCTGGTGGGATAGCGGAAACTCACCCGGTCAAAGCCGACCGCCCCTCTCGGCGGCGTCGGCAGCGGTCGGGGATTGTCCGGCACCTTGATGACCGGTTCCACGGAAAGAAGCTCCGCCAGCCGCTCCGTGGCCCCCGCCGCCCGCTGAAGCTCGCCCCAGACCTCGCTCAAGGACCCGACCGCGCCCGCCATAATGGCCGCATAGAGCATGAACTGGCCCAGTTCGCCGCCGGTCATGGTGCCTTCGATCACGGCCCGGGCGCCGACCCAGAGCACACACACCACGCTGGAGAAGATGAAAAAGATGGAAATCGCCGTCAGGGATGAGCGCATCACGACCCGGCGCACCGCCGTGGTGAAGGCCTGTTCCACCGAGGTGCCGAACCGGCCCCGCACCAGGTCTTCATTGGTGAACGCCTGGAGGGTCTGGATGGCGGTGATGCTCTCCCCCGCCAGGGCACTGGTATCGGCCACCCGGTCCTGGCTGGAGCGGGACAGGCGGCGCACCTGACGCCCGAACAGGATCATAGGGGCGGCCACCAGGGGCAGGGTCAGGAGAACGAGGCCGGCCAGTCCCGGACTGGTCCAGATCAAAAGGATCAGGGAGCCCACAAAGGTCACGGTCGTGCGCAGGGCAATGGAGGCGCTGGAGCCCACCACGGTCTGGATCAGGGTGGTGTCGGTGGTCAGCCGGGAGAGCACTTCGCCGGTGCGGGTGATTTCGAAAAACGCCGGGCTCAGACTGGTGACATGGTCGAAAACCGACCGGCGCAAATCCGCCACCACCCGTTCGCCGATCCAGCTCACCAAGAAGAAGCGCCCGGCAGTGGTCACGGCCATGAAAACAGCCAGCCCGAGCATGATGATGAAATAGCGGTCAATGGAATCCACCTGGTCGGCGGCGAAACCCAGATCGATCATCTGGCGCACCGCCAGAGGCACGGCCAGGGTGGAGGCGGAGGCCAGGAGCAACATGACGCCGGCCAGGATCAGCATGCCCGGGTAACGGGCAAGGAACGGCCAGAGAGCTAGAAGAGGCCGCAGATTGCGAGGTTTGGGGCGCTTGTCCGCTTCCCAATCCTGTTGCGCCTGGACCGTGGTGCCGCGATCCGCTTCAACCGTATCCTGGGATGCCGCCACGGCTCATTCCTCCAACCCTTGTCCCGATAGAAACCGGTCCTGGGGGATATCCTGGCTTGATGGATAGGGGGGTCCAGGGTACAAGGCCTCTTCGATTAAGGACATGGCACTGTCTTCGGCGCATCACAAGGGCTAAGGCCTTGACGCGCTTCGCCTCACAATGGGCGCGACCCAGGGCCGGTCCGGGCGGTTCAGGCTGTGAGAGCCTCCCCGCCCGTTTCGATCTCATGATTTCAGCAATGCTTGTTTCCGGCTTTCGGCTGCCCAAGACGGGCCCCAATCGCGGAGACGCTTTTCGGACGGCGCAGGACGATGAAAAAAGACATCCACCCGGACTACCACATGATCACCGTGACCCTTCCGGACGGCTCCAGCTTCCAGACCCGGTCCACCTACGGCAAGGAAGGCGACACCCTCCAGCTCGACATCGACCCGAGCAGCCATCCGGCCTGGACGGGCGGCCAACAGACCCTTCTGGACCGGGGCGGACGGGTGAGCCGCTTCAAGGACAAGTTCAAGGGCTTCGTCAACTGATCAGAGGACAGCAAGCGGGCGGCGACTCCATGTCACTCACCGCTTAACCTCGTCCCGCACGGTACAGTCACCCCGTAGAAATTAACCGGCCCGAACGAAAACGGCGCCCGCCATCCTGATTTGGGAAAACCCAAACCGGGAGCGCGGACGCCGTGGTCCTGCTTGTGTGGACGCCGCAGGATTGAGACGGGTTTTGTTCTTATTCCTTAAGACTGGGTCATATCCCCAAACACGGCCTCAAGCAAAGTGTGCTGTTTTTGGACATGGGGCAGGGAATCGAGAATGCCGGTGGCGGGGCGGACCCGGTACATCCGGTCATCGAGCCGGTCGACACGGTCGTAGAGCCGTTCGCTGCGTTCCAGCAACTCGATCAATTGTTCCGGCAGATCTTCGGACGCCTCTAGGGGCGCGCCCCGACAGATTTCCTGGGCTCCGAGGCGGTAGCGCTGCTGGGCGGCCTCGGCTGGGGTCATTTCCTGTTCCCGCACGGCTTTTTGCACCAGGAGCCAGGAGGCAACCTGCATCAGGCGGGTGGTGAGACGCATGCTTTCACCGGCATAGGCAAGGGCTGCCTTGCGGGCGAGCAGTTTGGCTTCTTCCCGGCCCGGGCCGTCGAGATAGCTTGCGGTTTCTTCCACCATGGCCATGCCATCGGCGAACGTCCGCTCGAACAGTTCAGACTGGGCGAAGGTGGTCACGGCGGCGGCCCAGCTTTCCGGGCGCTCTTCCGTCTGTACCGTTGCTTCCATGGGCGCCCTCTCTCCTTGGAAAGTCCCGGGGGACGGTGCCCCGTGGGTCGTCCCGGCTCCCGCAGGAGAGCCGGATGGTCCGGCAGATCCGGGAAAAACTGCCACCCGCTCATGTCCGGGGACGGCGGAGCCCTCCGCTGACGTGCCCATGGCTTCGTCCCGGGATACATCGGCAGATTTGGCGGTCAGCCCAGCCTCGGTTGTCCCGGCACTGTACCCTCTCACATTCTGATCCAAGCCGTTTTGATTACGGGGGCTGGATACAGCCTCCGCTGCCCTGTGCCGTTGATCTGGACCGGTGGTCGTCGACTCACTCATGGTATCCCTGCTCGCCCCTGTGACACGATATGCGCAAAATATGGCCACGCCCAGAAAACACAGCAGGGCGCGTCGACCGTTTCCGGAGCGGGAATGTGCAAGGGGCACGCCAAACTGTCTCTGGCCCGCCCCAAGACACACTGTCCCAATGCGCGCAGCATTCGGCCCACCCGCTGGAACAGGGGCGCGAGGGAAACACTGAGGGAAATGAGGTTGTTAGCTCCGGAACACGGATTCCGCCTGGGACAAGGCGCCCCGTTTGGCCGACAGGGCCTGATCGGCACGCTCAATCTCGGCTTTCAACAGGGCAATGCGCTCCTTGAGCTCATGGACCGAAAGCAGGGAGAGGTCGTCACCGGGCGATACAAGTGTCATGGTTGTGCGGCGCATGAGCTCGGTGTCAATGTCCATAGCCGGTCTCCTTCTGTCCCTTAACGATCCACCGGCCTGACAGAATAGCGGCCCTTGAAGGAAATCCCAATGAACCATAACGAGTATAATGGCCAGGGGAGCGGGTCACAGGCTGGTGCGGGACAGCCCGGTTCAGACCGTGCTGAACGCCCTGCAACCATGAACGCCGTGGAAATCAGCGAACCGGGTGGCCCGGACGTTCTGCGCCCGGTCACCCGTCCCGTGCCCGTTCCCGGATCGGGACAGATGCTCATTCACGTTGCCGCAGCCGGGGTGAACCGTCCCGACATTATTCAGCGCCAGGGCCTTTATCCCCCGCCTCCGGGCGCATCGGACCTGCCGGGTCTCGAGGTGGCGGGCCATGTCATCGAAACGGGACCGGATGTCGCGGGCTTCGCGATCGGTGACGCGGTCACGGCTCTGGTGGGCGGCGGCGGTTATGCGGAATTCTGTATTGTCGATGCGCCGGTCTGTCTGCCGGTGCCCCGGGGCCTGAGCCTGCAAGAGGCCGCCGCCCTGCCGGAAACCGTCTTTACCGTGTGGACCAACCTCTTCGAGCGCGGCCGGCTCAAGGCCGGTGAGAGCGTGCTGATCCACGGCGGCACCAGCGGCATCGGCACCATCGCGATCCAGCTTGCCAGGGCCTTCGGCGCCCGGGTGTTCGCCACCGCCGGCTCCGATGCGAAATGCGAGGCATGTGTCCGTTTGGGTGCCGAGCATGCGGTAAACTACAGAGACGCGGACTTCGTTGACGTGCTGAAAGAGCGCACCGGCGGCGCTGGGGTGGATGTGATCCTGGACATGGTCGGGGGCGATTATGTGGAGCGCAACATCGCGCTTCTGGCCCGGGACGGACGGCTCATCAATATCGCCTTCCTCCAGGGCTCCAAGGTCTCCCTTAATCTGCTGCCCGTGATGCTCAAGCGCCTGACCCTCACCGGCTCGACCTTGAGGGCCCGCAGCGTGGCGGAAAAGGCCATGTTGACGGACGCGGTAGGGGCCCAGGTCTGGCCCCTGATCGAGGCCGGTACCGTGCGCCCGGTCATGGACAGTGCCTTTCCGCTGGCCGAAGCTGCACAAGCCCATGCACGCATGGAGGGAAGTCAGCACATCGGGAAGATAATTCTCACGATGTGATCGATTGCGTGCGGACTTTCATTTCCATCCAAGCCCGGCGCGCTTATATTCAACCCAACTTCCATGAACAGGGGTGGCTTGCATGGGGGCCGGAGGTGAGAACCTCCGCCGAGCCATAAGCCGTTGCTGCAACAGGCCCGGATCCGTTGAGCGGGCTGTCTCCATAAGGGCTTGATCCCACGCCCGGTCCGGCCGTTTGCCGGACCCGGCAACAGGGTTCAGGCGGGATGCGGTCATTCAGATGGGCCGCGTCCCACAATGCGCCGGGCGCCGGATGCATCATTCAAACTAAAGGCAGCCCCCGAGGGAAAGCACCCCGTGGGACCCCCCCCCCGAGGGAAACACACAATGCCGGCCAGTCCCGTGCGCCGCGCTTGAAGCGGCTGCGCCCCACGAGCCGGACCAGTTAAGGAGTCGTCATGTCCAAACCGCTCATGCCCAAGGCAACCGCTGTGTGGCTGGTGGAAAATACCGCACTGACCTTCGATCAGATCGGGGATTTCTGCGGCCTTCATACCCTGGAAATCAAAGGCATCGCCGACGGGGATGTAGCCCAGGGGATCAAGGGTCTCGACCCGGTCGCCAACGGTCAGCTCACCCGGGAAGAACTGGAAGCGGCCCAACAGGACCCGAACAAACGGCTGAGCCTGGCCCGCAGCCGGGTGCAGGTGCCCCAGCCCAAGAAAAAGGCCCCCCGCTACACACCGGTGTCCCGGCGCCAAGACCGTCCCGATGCGATCATGTGGCTGCTCCGGCACCATCCGGAACTGACCGATCCGCAGATTTCCAAGCTGATCGGCACCACCAAGCCCACAATCACCGCCGTGCGGGAGCGGACCCATTGGAACTCCACCAATCTAAAGCCCGTGGATCCGGTGACCCTCGGCCTGTGCACCCAGCTTGAACTGGATGCCGCCGTGAACGACGCGGCGGACCGGCGCCCGCCCGAGCCGGAAACGGACACCTACGCGGACGACGACGGTCTGCGGCCGATCGAAGAATCCCTCGGCATGTCCACGGAACAAACGCCGAGCTTCGAGGATGGGCTGGAAACCCGGGAAGCGGGCGCGGACCTCCACAGTCCCGGGGAAGACGGGTCGGAAATCGAACTAACCGTTCCGGATGAAGACCTGGACGACTCCCAGCGCTGACCAGTCGGGGCTTGCGCAGATCTCATGGGGGCTGACCTTTCCAGGCCAGCCTCACTCGCCAGGCCAGCCTTACTCGCCAAGCCAGCTTTATTCGATAGGGCCGCTGTCGTGCATGGTGTGGTTGAGGGCAAGGCGGCCGCCATCGGCGAAAATGCACTGGCCGGTGACGTAGCTGGCGTCATCGGAGGCCAGAAAGGCGGCGATGGAGGCAATTTCCGTCGCCTCACCAATGCGCCCCAGGGGGGTGCGGTCCAAGACGCCGCGCCGGGCCTGGGAATCGAGCACTACCGCCTTCATCAGATCCGTATTGATGCTGCCCGGGCCAATGGCATTGACCCGGATCCCATGGCGCGCGAGGGCCAGGGCCATGGCACGGGTGAGCTGGTTTACCGCGCCTTTGGAGACCGAATAGCAAAGCTGGTCCGCATTCGCGACCATGGCATTCACCGAGGACATGTTCACTATGGAATAGGAGCGGGAGGCCTCCACATCGGGCTTGGCTTTTTCCTCGGCGAGTTGGGCCACCATTTGTTTGGCCACGGCCTGGCTGGTCAGAAAGGCGCCCTTCAGATTGACCAGCATGATCCGGTCGAAATCAGCCTCCTCGATCTCAAGGAAATCGGCGCTGGAGGTGATGGCGGCATTGTTGATGAGCACATCCACCCGGTTATAGGCGTCCAGGGTGGCGGCCATGAGATTGTGCACATGGAGCCGGTTGCCGATGTCGCAGTGCACGAACAAACCGTCCCAGCCGTTGGTTTTCAGCTCTTCGGCAGCCCCGGTGCCCGCCTTGTCATTGATGTCCGCGATCACGACCTTGTAGCCGTCCCGGGCGAACCGGCGCACACAGGCCAGACCGATGCCCTGGCCACCGCCGGTGATGATCGCAACTTTCGGCCCCCGGGGCATGGTGCAACTCCCACACAGAATGGTAATGGCGCGACGAGTACCGGATGAGGGCGACATGTCAAGGTGCCCCCCTTTCGCGCGCCCCTTGTTGAGACAATGGGCGCCGGGGCTCACGGGAGTGCCTGGGCGCCGACCGCTTGTTCGGAGGTGCACGGTTCTTTAGCGTGATGTGTGATCGTGTCCGCAAACCACGCCCGGGCAGGCAGGACGCCTTTAAGCTGTCCAATGCACGGGGTTCAGAGACATTATGGGGAAAACGCTCACCTGGAGGCCTCGCCATGAGCCAGACCGCAAAAACCAGCACCGGAACCGGCCGGGCAAAATACGAAACCGGTCTTGAGAAAAATCCCGCGAACTACCAGGCCCTCACGCCCCTGTCCTTCTTGGAGCGGGCGGTGCAAACCTTCCCGAACCGAACGGCGGTGGTCCACGGACCGGTGCGCTACACCTACACCCGGTTTCATGAACGCGCCCGCCGCCTCGCCAGCGCCCTGACGAAAATGGGCGTCGAGAAAGGCGATACGGTCTCCATCGTCGCCCCCAATATTCCCCCCATGCTGGACGCCCATTACGGGGTGCCGATGACCGGGGCAGTGCTGAATGCCGTCAATTACCGGCTGGATGCCCCAGCCATCGCCTTCATTCTCGACCATGGCGAGGCAAAGGTGGTGCTGGTGGACCGGGAATTCTCCGGGATCGTCCGGGATGCCCTGAAACAGTGTGCGTCCCGTCCGGTGGTCATCGATATCGATGATCCGGAATATGACGGACCCGGAGAGCGGATCGGCTCCATCGAGTATGAGGATTTCATCGCCGCGGGCGATCCGGACTTTGTCTACGAGCGGCCCACGGACGAATGGGACGCCATTGCCTTGAACTACACATCCGGCACCACGGGCAACCCCAAGGGCGTCGTGTATCACCACCGGGGGGCATATCTGCTGGCCATGGGCAATGCGGTGACCACCAGCATGCCCCAGACACCGGTCTATCTGTGGACCCTGCCCATGTTCCACTGCAATGGGTGGTGCTTCACCTGGTCCCTGAGCCTTCTGGGGGGCACCCATGTCTGTTTGCGCCGGGTTGAGGCCAGGCGCATCTACGAGGCTGTGGCGGGCGAACGGGTGAGCCATATGTGCGGCGCACCCATCGTGATGAGCATGCTGATCAATGCCCGGGAGGAGGAGCGCAAGCCCTTCGACTGGCGGGTGGAGTTCTTCACCGCCGCCGCCCCGCCCCCGGCTGCCGTTCTAGAGGCCATGGAAGCGCGTGGGTTCTTCGTCACCCATCTCTACGGTCTGACCGAGACCTATGGCCCGTCCGTGATCAATGCCTGGCACGAAGAATGGGATGGTCTGCCCTCCGATGAACGCGCCCGCATCAAGGCCCGCCAGGGGGTGCCCTACCCGGTTCTGGAAAATCTCTCCGTGCGCGATCCGGAAACCATGGCGGAAGTGCCCCGGGACGGGGAGACCATCGGTGAGGTGATGTTCCAGGGCAATGTGATCATGAAGGGGTACATGAAGAACCCCAAGGCCACCACCGAGGCTTTCGAAGGGGGCTGGTTCCATTCCGGGGACCTGGGTGTGTGGCATCCGGACAATTACATTCAGCTCAAGGACCGCTCCAAGGACATCATCATTTCCGGCGGCGAGAACATCTCCTCCATCGAAGTGGAGGATGTGCTCTACACCCATCCGGCGGTCCAGGAAGCCGCAGTGGTGGCCAAGCCCGACGACAAATGGGGTGAAACGCCGGTGGCCTTTATCGGCCTGAAGCCCGGTTTCGAATCCACCACCAAGGAAGAGATAATCGCTTACTGCCGGGATAATCTCGCCCACTACAAATGCCCCCGCTATGTGGTCTTCATGGACCTGCCGAAAACCTCAACGGGCAAGATCCAGAAATTCAAATTGCGGGATCTGGTGGAGGATGTGTGACCGGCTCCGGCTGGCCAGCCCCACGGTCAAGCCCCATGCGGCGACGGTTAGAGCCCGTAACCCAAAGCCCAGAGCCCAAAACCCAAAGCCCTGCGAAAGGGTGGCCCCTGACCGGACAGTAAAGCGGGCATGGGTTTTGAGCGCGAGGGCGGAGACAGAGCCTCCGCCCTTCACGGTCGTTGAACAGGTGCAGTTATCCCGGACCCGCCGCGATTGAACCCGGCAGGACACGGATCATCAGACCACACCTTATGGCGCCCATGCCTTACGGCACAGGTCCCCGCCCCTGACATGGGCCAGGCGGCCCCGGTGGGGGCCGGACCTGGACGAAATGTCTACTGGATGCGGGCGCGCACGCGCTCCATCTCTTCCTTGAGTTGGAGTTTTCGCTTCTTGAGGTCGGTGATGGTAGAGGGGTCGATGCTTGGATGGCGGAGGGCGCGTGAGAGTTCTTCGTCTATTTTGCGATGTCTCGCGGTCAGTTCGCTCAATCGTGATTCCAGAGCCATGCTGAACCTCCGTGTCGTTGATCCCCTATCAAAGCACTTTCAAACCGGCTTGTCAGGATCAAAATGTCGGAAATGAATCGGTCAGGGCCGGGGACGCGATACGATGAAACAGAATACGGGCCGGAAATGAACGAAACGCAAAGGCTGATTGTGGGCATCTCCGGCGCATCCGGTGTGGTCTATGCCATACGCATGCTGGAGATGCTCAAACGCCAGGGCGTCGAAACCCATCTCGTGGTCAGCCGGGCCGGTGAAATGACCCTGGCCTATGAGGGACAGCCCCGGGGCCGGGACCTGGATGCGCTGGTCCATAAACGCTACGCCGCAACGGATGTGGGGGCAGCCATTGCATCGGGATCCTTCCGGACCCTGGGCATGGTGGTGGTGCCCTGTTCCATCCGCACCCTGTCAGAAATTGCTACCGGTGTGACCACAAGCCTGCTGACCCGGGCGGCGGACGTGACCTTGAAGGAACGCCGTCCCCTTGTACTGATGGTCCGTGAAACCCCTTTCCATCTCGGGCATCTGCGTTCCATGACCGCTGTCACGGAAATGGGGGCAATCGTGGCCCCGCCCCTGCCCGCGTTCTATGCCCGGCCCCAGTCCCTGGACGAGGCGATCGACCAGTCCTCAGCCCGGGCCCTGGATCTTGTGGGGCTCGACATGGCGGAAACGAGGCGTTGGGGCGAAGATATTGAGCCGGGTGTGCCCGGCGAGGATGACGGGCCATGACACCGCCACCCCGCTCGGACCGGTCGCGGCTGCTGGACGGGGAAGCCTTCTGGTCCTGGGCCGCCGGGGTGTACGGACGGTCCGGCGTGGCGGCCCAGGCCCTCGGCCTCCAGGATGAGCAGGGGGCCAACGTGAACCTCCTGCTGCTTTGTCTCTACCTGGGCGATGGAGGTATGCCCCTGGGGCCGGACACCCTTGAAAGGCTGGAGAACACCATCGGACCCTGGAACCGGGAGGTCACACAAGGGTTGCGCCGGGTGCGCCGGTCCCTGAAGGCCTGGCCGGACATGGAAACCGCCGGCGCGCTGCGCAAACGGATTGCCCAGGAAGAGTTGGTTGCGGAACGGGTCGAGCAGGGCCTGCTTCTGGACGCGGTGGACTCGGTGGGCGCGCTGGAGCCGGGTCCCTCGGCCCCGATCACGCCAGGCTCTACCGCCCTGGAGAATCTCAAGGCATATCTCGCGCTACTGACTTCTCGCTGGCCCGATGGCCGGGGTGAGAATCAGGCTGACCGAATCCGGCGAACCGCCGAAGAGTTTGTTAAGGCCTGCGGTCTTTAATACCCATGTGGGCGGACCCACATATGCGCGAACGCTCTCGAACCGGGAACTCTGGCTCCATCGCTCTTGCGCGGCGGGCGCCGTGAGGGTAGCACTTCGGTTCAGGGTGGGGTTTCAACGAATTGGATCAGATCAGGCATGCTTGGAGACGAAGACAAGGGGCTTCGTGAGCGGCTCGTATCGCTCAAGCAGGAGCATCGGGATCTCGACATGGCCATCTCAACCATGGTCATCAAACCGAGCGGCTCCCTGCAAATGCAGCGGATGAAGCGTGAAAAGCTGCGTCTGCGCGATGAAATCAGCAGGATCGAAGACGAGTTATACCCGGACATCATCGCCTGACCAGGCGGGGGTTCGGTCAGACAGAAAGCGCTTCGGGAGCCGGTTGGCATCCCGGAGCGCTTTTGTCGTTTTGAGGCCCGATACCAATCCCACCTCCAGGCCGGTGACTGCACCAGTGATTGGGCCGATTACTGGGCCGATTACTGGGCCGATTACCGGGCCGATCACCAGCACCGGCACGCACGCCCGGACCGCCGTGCTGATTCACATCGATTGAATGTGCTAATGGACAGTCCTGGTGTGCCAACAGGGGCCAGCAGGTTCTGTATTCCCTCCTCAGGGTGCCCATGACCGGCCCGCCGCACCGCCCCGAACAGGAATTTTCCCATGTCACAGCCACTTTCCCCGGCAGAGCCCTCGACAGAATCCACCGGTGACGTTCTTCATGGTCTGGCAGAGATTGCCGTGATCATGGGCAGCCAGTCGGACTGGCCGGTGATGCGCGCCGGGGTGGAAATCCTGCGGGAGCTTGAGGCGGGTGTGTCGCCCCGCATTGTCTCCGCCCACCGGACGCCGGACCGGCTCGTGCGCTTTGCCAAAGGGGCCAAGGAGGCGGGGGTCAAGGTGATCATCGCCGGTGCCGGGGGGGCGGCTCACCTGCCCGGCATGGTGGCGGCCATGACGCCCCTGCCAGTGCTGGGCGTGCCGGTCCAGTCCAGGGCGCTTAATGGCATGGACAGTCTTCTATCCATCGTGCAGATGCCCGCAGGGGTGCCGGTGGGAACCCTGGCGATTGGTGAAGCGGGATCCCGAAACGCGGCCCTGCTCGCCGCCTCCATTCTGGCATTGCAGGATGAACGGCTGGCGGAACGGCTCGCAGCCTGGCGGGCGCGCCAGTCCGGTGCAGTGGCCTTGAGCCCGTCAGATCTGGACCCCACGGAATCCCGCCCGGCAGATCGTCAGCGATAAGGACCGCCACCATGGTCTCCGCCACCAGTCAGACCCCTCCCAAGCCCGACCTGAAACCCGGTGACCGGATCGGCATTCTCGGCGGCGGCCAGCTCGGCCGCATGCTGGCCCTGGATGCCATCCGCCTGGGCCTTGTCCCCGTGGTCTATTGCCAGGACCGGTCGGAACCGGCGGTCATTCCGGCGGAGGCGGTAGTGACGGGCGCATGGGATGATGAAGAGGCCCTGGACCGGTTCGCAGCCCTGGCCCAGGTCTGCACCTTCGAGTTCGAGAACATTCCGGCGGAGGCGGTGGCCCGGGTCGCGGCCAAAACCATCGTGCGCCCGGATCCAAGGGCCCTGCGGATCGCCCAGGACCGGTTGTCGGAAAAGACCTTTCTGAACGGCATCGGCATTGGCACCACGGGCTTTGCCGCCGTTGGGAATGGCAGCGATCTCAACCGGGCCATCGAGAAAGTCGGCCTGCCCAGCGTTCTGAAGACCCGCCGCATGGGCTATGACGGCAAGGGGCAGGTCCGGCTGATGGCCCGGGAGGACCGGGAAGACGCCTGGGAACAGATCGGCAGGGCTCCGGCGATCCTGGAAGCCTTCGTGTCCTTCCGCCGGGAGCTTTCCGTGATTGTCGCCAGGGGCACCGGCGGCCAGATCGCCGTGTTCGATCCGGTGGAAAACGAGCACCGGAACCATGTCCTGTCCCGAACTCTGGCCCCGGCGCTTCTCTCGGTGGAACAGGATGGAAATGCCCGCGGGATCGCGGCCCAGATCGTCACCGCCCTCGATTATGTGGGGGTGATGGGGGTGGAACTGTTCGAGACCCAGGAAGGGCGTCTTCTGGTCAATGAGATCGCCCCGCGGGTGCATAATTCCGGCCACTGGACCCAGGACGCCTGCCCGGTGAGCCAGTTCGAACAGCATGTGCGCGCCGTGGCCGGGTGGCCCCTGGGTGACACGGAGCGCCATTCGGACGCGATCATGGAAAACCTGCTGGGGGATGGGGTGGATGCCTGGGCCGGTCATCTCGCGGCACCCGGAACGGTTCTGCACCTCTACGGCAAGGCCAAAGCCCGGGCAGGCCGTAAGATGGGACATATCAACAGGATCTATCCGAAAGGGGCGCGGCCTCACTAAAACGGTCATCACGGCGTTCCAAAGCGCGCCATCGGTGATTTTTTACACTCAACATCCGTCGATAGTTCGATATGATGGTTGGCCGCTGTTGGGCGCTCCAAGTGCCTGCTGGCGAAAACATAAATGTGGGCATTGGCCAGATAGCGCGGTTCGCGGGAACCTGATCACAAGAAATCAGGGCCTTGATACCGGTCCGTCACTCAGAAACTCACCCTGTCATGGACTGGGAGCCAGTCACGCACTGGGAGCCAGTCACGCACTGGGAGCCAGTCACGCATTGGGAAAATGAGGGTCCGGACGGGGCGCTATGGTGAGGCAGTCAAAGCCCGAGTGGGAATACGCACGACAATGTTGAGTCGACCTCTCATGACCGTCCATGAGGCGGCAGAGCAGCTTAAAGTCAAAGAAAGCACGGTGCGGACATGGATCCGCGAAAAGAAGCTGCGCGCGATCAAATTCGGGCGGGAATGGCGTATCGCCGTTGTCGACCTGGAGGCGTTCCTCAATGAGAATGCCAATCTCTGACACCCGAGCCTGCCCCATCATGGTCGGCTGAGGGCTCCCGCACGTCTGCAATCCACCCCTATCCATAGAGGCATGCGCCTGTACCGCACCTATCGCGATCAGCCGCGTTTGCGGCTCGGGTAGCGCAAGGCCGCGGCCAAACCCAAGGGCGACGGCCAGTTTTTGGTCGCGTTCTGGACCTGGCGCTTGACGGTCTCGAAGCTCATCACATCACCGATCCGCCGGTCCAGGAACGCCCAGGTCTCCCCGTGACCCTCGGAGCGGTCTTCGAAAAACACCAGGGTGGTCGATGTCAGCACACCGCTGAGGATCGTCCGCTTGGAGTAGAAATTGGCGTCGGTGGAGGTATCCCCCAGGGTCCGCCAGATCCGGTCCGCCGTACGCCAGACAAGGCGGGCGGCCGTCGCGGCATGGATCGGGTTGGCCAGGACGGTCATGCCCTCCCGGGCGGCGGATTTGTGGGGAATCATGGCCTCGAACCGAACCCGTACCGCCGTGGTCACCCTGTCCCGAATACGCATGGAGCCCAGATCCATGGCCTGGAGAGCCTCCACCATGGTCCGATCGCACCGCGCGGCATAGAGATCCAGCAGATCGACAATACCCTTCGGAAATGCCCGGCGCAGGGTTGTCCGGTCTATGCCGGCCTCGGCGGCTGCCCGGCGCAGGGCCGCCATGGTCCACCCTTCGAATGGCGCGAAGGTCAGCATGGCATCGAGGACCGCCTCGCGAACCGGCGTCAGGCTGTCGCCGGGATGATCTTCGGCGCTGGAGCGGGACGAGGATGTGTCGTCCGAAGGATTGTGCTGATCGGGGCCGGTCATGAACCCTCACGCTTGGCCAGAAGGTGATGAATTTCGCTCTCGAATGTCAGGCTGTTGAACCCTTTCATCCGGTCGATGTAGAGCACGCCGTCCAGGTGATCGACTTCGTGCTGGACCACCCGGGCGTGGAAACCCTTGGCTTCCCGCTCGATGGTCTCCCCTTTCAGCCCCAGCCCTTTATAGCCGATATGGGGGCTACGGGGCACCTGGCCGCGCAGATCCGGGATAGACAGGCAACCTTCCCAATCGGCGGGACCATCTTCCGGCGGTTCGATAAAGGTGATTTCCGGATTGATCACGATGGTCAGAGGCGCCGTGGCTTCTGTTTGCGGTCCGCCTCGTTCGACGGGCGCATGGAACACGATGATGCGGCGGCTTTCGTAAACCTGAGGTCCGGCGAGACCGGCGCCATGGGCATCATGCATGGTCTCCACCATGTCCACGCCGAGACGCTGGATCTCGGGTGCCAGGGGATCGGCGATGGGTTCCGCCACGGTGCGAAGCACCGGATGGCCCATGCGGGCGATTTTCAGGAGTGCCACGGGGTGTGTCCTTCCGAGAGAGGATGCCGTTGCCTTTGACATGGCCTGGACCGGGCGGGATACAAGAGCCACCATTTGCCCGCATCCCGCCGACACAAGCCTGCTGAGCGCTCCCCGCAGACAACTTAAACGGGGCACTAGGTAAGGGGCTGGACACACCGCGGCCTAGGGGATACTTTCCATCACCTTGCAAAAGCGCCCATTGGGCTGCTTTCCTCCGCCGATTGCCAACCTTGCTGCGCAGACGCTTGCGCCAGGGTTCGTAGTTCGTGGCGGTGTTTACGTGTTTGTGGCGGCCGCATGCTATGCTGGCCAGCCTTGCGACCAGAACAAAAGCTTAGGAGCAGACGTGCAGATTATTGTCCGTGACAACAATGTCGACCAGGCTCTCCGCGCCCTGAAGAAAAAGATGCAGCGGGAAGGCATTTTCCGCGAAATGAAACTGCGCAACTACTACGAAAAGCCATCGGAAAAGCGCGCCCGCGAAAAAGCGGAAGCCGTGCGCCGCGCCCGGAAACTGGCCCGCAAGCGCGCTCAGCGTGAAGGCCTGATCCGCTAATCTGAGGCGCTTCCTCCGACTAAAGTGGACGACATGGTGTGGGGAAGGCTGGGTGATCGTCACCCGGCCTTTTTGTGTTGAGAAAACCGCGAGTAAGAGCGTCCTCCGACCGGGTTGCGCCACCCTCCGGCGATGCCTTTGAGCCTACGCCCCGGCCCGGGCAGGTGCCGCCGGGTAGCGTGGACGACAAAACCGGCTGCCTCTATTGGCTGTCCTATCTGAGGGCGCCGTCCAGGAGGTACACTGGGGTCGGGCCGATGCCTTTCAGGTCAACCTCACCCACGGCGGTCAGGCGGAAATGCTGGTGGAGGCGCCAATAGGCGGTCTCACTCACGCGGATTTCCCCGTTTTCGGCGGACCCTTCCAGGCGGGAGGCCAGATTGACCGCTTCACCCCAGACATCGAAAAGCAGGCGGGACTTGCCGAGCACCGCCGCAATCACCGGGCCGTTGTGAATGCCGATCCGTGCGGAAAACGGATAGCCCATGCGCTGGGCGGCTTCTTCGACAATACGCCGTGCATCCAGGGCAAAGGCCGCGCACCGGATCACATCATCCGCCTCATGACGGCTGACCACCCCGGCGGAGGCCAGATAGGCATCGCCAATGGTCTTGATCTTCTCCACCCCATGACGCTCCGCGGCTTCGTCCAGGTCCCGGAAGATCCCGTCGAGGGTTTCCACCAGATGCCCCGCCCCCACCCGGCGGGTGAGTTCCGTGAAGCCTGCGAGATCCAGAAACACCACCGTGGCCTCGGCCCTGGCATCGGCAATATGTTGTTCGCCCCGGCGCAGGCGGGCCGCGATGGTAGGGGGCAGAACGCTTTCCGTGAGCCGGTCCGCCTCCTGGCGCAGATGCTCGATCTGGGCGATCTGGTCACGGATCGCACTGCGCAGGCGCTCGAGGGCCCGACCGAGCAGGGTCAGTTCTGTTCTCCCGCGCACGGAAAGACGGGTACCCAGATCACCGGCGGCAACCCGGTCGGCAAAGTCCGCTACCTGACGGATCTTCACCAACACGCTGGTGCCGAACAGAACGGACATGCTCAGGGTAATGACAATGGCCGTGACAATGGCGGTCAGGACGATGATGACACTCCGGGAGACAAAGGTCCCCATGTCCTCCCGCACCATGAACCCCTGGGCAGCGATGTCCTGGATGAAGAGTTCCAGATCGTCGCTGATCCCGTTCATGGTGGCTTGAAGGGACGATGGATCGGGCGCGTCGGAAGCGCTTGGGGCGGATGGCGTCGCACTGTCAAGCCGGTCCGCTACCTGGTTCATGCGGTCCATGAGATCCCGGGCCCGACCCGGAAAGGGGTCCGGCAGGCGGCTGTCCAGGGCCACGCCCAGATTGGCGACCGCCTCTTCCAGATAATAGTCGAGGGCCGTGCCCGGTGCGTGGCCTTCCGCCTCGGTGAAGTACCGCTCCACCGGACCCGGATCATCTCCGGGCTGACGGTCCAGATGGTCCTGGACCAGAATGCGCACCTGAACCCAGTCTTTCTGGCTGGCCCGGGCGTAGCTTACCGACTGGAACACCGCGTCATAGAGATAGAAGCCCAGATCCGCCGTGCGTTTCTGGACCATGTAGCCGATGGCGCCCGTGACCGCCATGGCGATGGTGACCGTGAGCCCTACCAGAATCATGCGCATCCGGATGGGCATCCGGTCGGTGAACTGGACCACCGGACCGCCGGACCGTGCGCCGGCGTTCCCGCCCCTGTCGCCACCTCCGTCACCGGCCCCATCACCGGCCCCATCACCGGCATCGTCACGGCCGACGTGACCGCCAATGGTCCGGTCCGGCTGTCTGCTTTGATCTGCGTTCACAGTCTTTCCCTTCCCTGGCTCCAGCCAATCAGCAGCGCCCGGGCGGCGGTCAGAAGGAAACCCGGTACTCAGCCTGGATCAGTGTTTCATTGAGATTCCGTCCGTCTTCCGTCCCGCCAAAGGCGGCGGCCTCCCGGCTGGAGCGGACATGAATGATTTCACCGCCGATCCGGTGATGATCCCCCAGGTGATAAAACAGCGCGGCGGTCACCGCCCCGCCCCGTTCGTCCAGGACCGGCAGGGCGGGTGGCGGGCCGGCAGGGAGAAACTCCGAACGGATATCATCCTGGTGGAAATAGTCTCCGCGCAAGCCGGCGCGTACCGGCCCGAAATCCCGGCCAAGAAGCAGGGAGGCGGAGAAAAAATCAGTGCCTGTAACGCCGTTATCCGTCGTGCCGATGCTGGCATGGGGCAGAAGCGCCACGCCGCCGGGCAGGAAAAACTCACCGGCCAACACCCAGAACCGGGTATCCCACACCGGTTCGCTGGAATTGGCCTGGGTGGAATTGGTCTGGGTGGAATTGGCCTGGGTGGAAGCGGCCTGGGTGGGATCGGCCCGGTTGTCCCAATACAGAGCCGACAGGGCGCCAATACTGTAGATCTGTGCATCCAGACGCAGTGAAACACCCGCACGACCGTCGCTTTCCCGGAATCCATCGACCCGCACACTGCCGGATCCGGGATCGCCTGGATTGAAAAACTCCTGACGGCCGGACACGGGCACCTTCACATCGTTCAAGGCCCAGCCCCCAAGGGCGAGCGCCGCGCCGACGCCGTCATTGGAGAAAAATCCGGTCACCTCACCGCCGAGGCTCATCCGGTCGCCGGACCAGGCCACCCCCGCCGCAACCCCGATGGGCCGCACGTCTTCCGCAATCCAGGTCATGGTTGGCCCATTGGACAGGGTGTAGCCGTTGGACCAGCCGAGCCCCCGGTTGGACTTGGAAATGCCGGGAAAGAACGCGCCTCCGCGCAAGGACAAACGGGTGCGGCTGGTCAGGTCCCTGGCCGCGTGGAGATATCCGGTGACCAGGCCGACGGCCCGGTCGTCCTCGGGCTGATATTGGGCGTGAACCAGGGCGCCGACTGAGGAATTGAACTGGGCCTGAATTTCAACCGCTGCTTCGGCAAGGGTCGCAAAGCCCTGGCTGGTATCCGGTTTCTCGGCACCGAAGCGCACCCGGGCAGGCCCACCGTCCCACCGGTCCACAAGGGACGACGTGAGGCCCGCCCGGAAGGCCGCGTGTCCGGAGACGCTGAATTCGGGATAGCCGTTCTCAGCCTGGGCGGGGGCCCATGCCAGTCCCGCCAGGGCCAACCCCAAGAAAGCGATCCGTGCCGTCTGGGTTCCGCCGTTCCGCGCCACGTTCCCTACCCTTTTGTCATTCTTGTTTTTCATCCCCGGCTTGTCTCTCATTCCCGGCGTGGACGATGCCATGGTGCCGCAAGCCCGTCCAGCCGGGAACCCAGTCCAGTTGGCTGCCCAACTTGTCAGGCGTCCAACTTGTCAGGCGCCAAACTTGTCAGGCGGATGCGGACCGGGCTAGGACTCCTGACAGGGAAAAGGACGGACCGGGAGGCCGGTACGCAAACCAACAGGGGAGCCACCGCCGTGAGCCTTGTCAGCCGGATCATCATTGCTGTCGTGTGCCTGCTGACCGCCAGCGCCCACGCCGTGCCCGAACGCCATCTGATCTCCCAGAAGAACCGGCGCTTTGCCCCGAAGGAAATCCAGATCGCCCCCGGTGATGTGGTGGTGTTCCAGAATGATGATCAGACCTCCCACCATATTATGGCGCGGTCCGGTCCGACCCGCTTTTCAAGCCGCCTGCTCCTGCGCGGTGCTTCCTATGAAGTTCCGTTTCCGGAGGAAGGCAAATGGACCGTGGGCTGCCGCATCCACCCCCGCATGCGTCTGAAGATCACAGTCTCTGACACGCCCGCCGCCGAAAGCGCCGAGCCCGAACCCGTTGAGGCCGAACCGGTTGAGGCTGAAGATGGGGAGCCGGAGGGCGGCGGCGAAGATGAACCGGCCGCGGAAGACCCATCAGAGGACGGAGAATCTGAGGCAAACGGAGACACTTCGGAGGACGGTGGGGAAACCGGTCCAGATCAGGCAGGCCGGTAGCGCCTGGGGGTCCCACCAACGGGTGCCGCAGGGTCGATGACGGATCAAGTGGCCTGCCGGGACCTTGTTGGGGTGGGGGTTAGATCGACCGAAGTTTTTCCGAGACCTTGTTGATCCGGAGCCTTATCGATACGGGACCTGTTTGATGAGACGCTCCGGAGCCCCTGGTCCCGACGGCCTCAAAGCCTGTGAGGCCGGAAAGGGTGCTGCCCTTCCCGGCCTGCGCCGATTGAGTGCGGGTGTGTTCCGGTTCTACCGGCCGTCTTGGAGCGGAGTGACGGCAACATCCGTGTCAGGATTCAAGTCTTCATTTGGGTCGGTGAGTGCACCCGCCGGAAAGAAGACGCTCACGGGTTCGCCCTCCACATCCAGACAAAGCTCGTGATTATTGTCATTGTCGTTCAGGTCGCCGATGGCGATGGGTGTCACCGTCGCCGTGGTTCCGTCTGGGGACTTGACCGTGACGCGGTAGAGCTGGCGCTCCTGATCGTCGATCTCGTCACCGCCGGGTTTGGTCACGCCGCCGGTCCAGACCGCCCGCACCATGCCCATCACCCCATCACTCGGACAGTTGTCCTCGCCCCCGAGAAGCCATTCTTCCTGAGGCACCGTTTCCGCCAGGATCATGGTCGGTCCGGCTTCCAAGGGAATGACATCCGCCTTGGCGCCCTTGAAATTGACGCTGCCATCCAGGGACATCACATCGCCGACGATCTGGACGGTGACCGCTTGGTCCTCCGCAGAGCCGTATTGACCGATCACCAGAGCTGTCCGCAGTTCGCCAGGCTCATCTGCCGGCTGGAGGGTGACGCAGTCGACGCGACCGGTTTCACCCGATGCGGTGGTGACCTGGAAATCTTCCGCATCAAGCGTTTCATCATCGACTTCCAGGGAGAAAATGACGGGCATGCCATCGCCCCCCGGGATGCTCCGGCATACGGGGATGGTCCGCCATTTTATCCGACGCGAGTCATTGAGGCCAAAAAACGCGGACAGGATCGTTGCAGACTCGCCGGCGGCACTTGTGGCTCCGGCGGCGGTGCTCGGCGTGGGAAGTGCGGTGGACAGAGCAAATGTCAAACCGGCTGCGACCGCCGTCGCAGATAAAAGAGTTTTCATCGGGATCCCTCGAGACTTGTTTCGACCGGATGGATGGATATCACTTTTCTACTGAATTTCCCACCGGTTCAGTCAAAACAATGACATACGGTCAAGAGCCGCAGCCATTCTCAGGCGGACGGATTTTCGTCGAAGAGATCAGCGCGTGTCTGATTGTTTTCTGTCATGAAGGAAGAAGGGTCGGTCGTTCCGAAATCGATCGCCGGGTTGTCGGCCAATACCAGCGCCTGGTCATAGGTGATGGAGCCGTCCTGAAAGACCAGCGTATCGACATTCCGGACACGGTCATGGCCGAAGAAGTTGTGGTATATCTCAAGGACATCGCCGTCCCGGCCGAAGCTGTAGTTCAGCCTGCCATCATCCGTCAGCAGATTGCCGATATAGGCCGCCGTATTGGTGCCGGCACCGCCGTCGATCACATCGTCGCCGGCCCCGCCGAACAGGGTGTCGTTTCCTTCACCGCCATTGATGGTGTCATCACCATCCCCCTCGTAGAAGTAGGACCGGGACAACAGCCCCCCGGACAGAAAATCGTTGCCCGTCCCCCCTTCGATGAGGTCGTTGCCGCCACCGCCGCCAACCCGGTCATCGCCGTCACCGGCCAGGATCGTATCCTCGCCGTTGCGTTCATTCTTCGCATCGCTGTCCGGTGACCCGGCGTCATAGCGGATGAGGTCATAGCGGTCCACAAGATCCCCGTGGATTTCATCTGCACCTTGACCACCGATCAGGAGATCACCCAGATCACCGCCAACGAGGAAGTCATCGCCAAGACCACCGTCAAGAGTGTCCGACTCATGAGGATTGTTCACATGGTCGAAGAACCCGTCATAATCCCCGATCAGGGTGTCATTGCCATCAAATCCGGACAGCACGTCCTTGCCGGAACGCCCGATCATGGTGTCGGCTGATGACGTGCCTTCTGCCGTGTCCCACCCAAAAGTGCCCATGTAATCCGCAGGCGCCTCGGCCAGATCTTCGGCCTGCTCTTCCGGCAGCGGGGGATCGTTGAAAACAAGTTGGTTGAGGTCGAGGTCTGCGGTGGTGTCGACCATCACGATGACACCGGAATGGGGGGTATCCGCTGCGCCGGGTTGCAGCCATTGGCTGCCGCCGGACATTTCGGCCACCAGTTTGAGATGGACCTGGCCGTCGGCGTCCCGGAACACGGCGGTATCGGGAGAACGCTCCAGCATTTCCATCGAGGAGACCTCGCGTGCCTCCCAGTGGTCGAACTTTCTGTAGTCCTTGACAGCCCTGCCAGGGTTCACCCAATCCACCACCGTGAAACTCGACGTGGCAGGCAGCGGACCCAGATTCACGATCACAAACTGATCCGGATCGGCGTCATACATCTCTATGCGGAACTCGTCATTGCGCAAATCATCATATTCGAGCCTGTAGCCGTACTCGGAATAGACCGGCACTTCCTTGCGAAGGCCCCGGGCGCTTTCCCCGTCCGAGCGGACAAAATTCCAGTTTTCAAACGCCTTCGGATTGTAATCTTCCTGGTTGACGGCATTCTTGGTGCCGCCCTGGTCAAAGCGCAGGGTCGCGCTTTTCTCGCCAGACTTGGTAATGACGGCGTTCCAGCCCTCATGGATTTCATACACCTCGCCAGAGGAGAACCCTTCGGAAATGCCGAACCGTTCCACGGGGCGTCCATAGATCATGGCGCCGGGAGTGCCCGTCAGGCTGCCGTCGACATCGTTTAGTCCGCGTGCCACCGACGACGTGTGCGCTGTTCCACCACCCAGACTGATCTTGTGGTCTTCGCCGACATTGTCCCAGGTGATCCCTTGATAGGAATGGCTCCCGGAGTTCTGGACCGAATTGGACATCTTGATCGCGACATCATTGCCGTTGAAGCCGCTGAAGAGCACGTTCTTGAATGATCCTGGCCCGTCATAAATCTGGGCGCCTTCAAAGTTGCCGTCCTGATCGGGGCGATCATCCCGGTGGGTTCCCGGCAGGGTGCGCCCTTCCGCCAACTCTTTCTCGGTTTTCGGTGTACCGATATTATTGGAGCGCCCGACAATAAGGCTGTCTTCCAGGGTCTGGTTGTTCCGGAAGCGCGCATTCGACCCCATCTCGGCGAATACGGAGTCCGTGACGAGACCTCCGACATTGCGCGCATAGATCCCCTGATCCGCCTTGTAGACCGTCAGACCCTGGATGGTCCAATCCCCATTCTCGACAGGTCCGTTCACGTAGACCCCACGCGCTTCGACCGAATGGGCCGTATTATCCGCAAACGTATCCCAGGTGTGATCCTCACGCCGCTTATTCAGATTCAGATAAAATCCGTGAACGGCGGACCCTGCGACATGGTTTCCAGTGTAGGTGTTGTTCGAGTCTTGGGAGTAAATGCCCGACGGTCGTTCATCATGGGCGCCGGAGACTTCGCCGAAGCGGCCGACATGGTGTAGACCGATGATTGCATTATCGGTCACTTGATTGCCGGTATTGCCGCGGTTTTCGAGATAGATGCCGTGACTTATGACCTCGTGGACCACGTTGTTGTCGACAATCGCATTGTCGGTGTCATGAACGGTGATGCCCTTGTTGAAGCTGTGGTGGACCGAGCTGTTCTTGACGTATTGTCCGGTCACGTCACCGGATTCGTGCCAGTGGGTGGGGTACCGGCCCAGAATGCCGGCCTGCCCCATATAGGCCAGTTCAACGCCGGACAGGTACATCTCCCCACCATGCATGACCATGGTGTGGCCGCCATACTGGTCTTCCTGCTCGTTCAGGGCGAGGCTCTCATTATACTGAACATCGCCCTTGATCGTGACATCCCGGCTGAGCAGGGCCACCTCGGCGCGCATGTCCAGCTCGTGCACATCACCATCGGGGTCGTTGTAGGTATCAACCTGACCGTAGTGCATGTATTCCAGGGGTCGGTCCACGGTGACCGTCGCGCCGTCATCCGAGACAGCGATGATCGTGAACTCTTCGGTCTGGTTTATGTCGAAATCGGTGGTGGCCAGAGCGATGCGGTCGCCCACTTCCCAGCCGGTCGCTTCGGTGAATTGCAGGGTCGTGTCACCCGCCTGGGCCGTTCCGTCCAGCTGCGTCCAGCTTTCCTTGTCCGCGTCATCGGTGTGGATACTGATCGTTGCGCCCTCGCCCATGGCCATGAGGAAGGCGTTGTTGTTCTCGATCACCTGATGGGTGTGGCCGCTGTCTTGATGGGTGTGCCCATGGTCGTGATGCCCATGGTCGTGATGGGTGTGATCATGATGGGCGTGGCCGCTGTTGCCGTCGGGGTAGTCGCTCAGATCGACAGTGTTGGTGTTGTCCTTGCCGGCCAGGGTCAGGTCGAAGCTGCCGCGGAAAGGCTCCTCGGCGGTGCCGACTTCGAAGCGTCCGTTTCCGGCCACGACCGCCCAGTCGGTGGTCAGGGCGAGTTTTTCGGCATCCTCTTCCACGGTGAATTCGCCGTAGACCACCAGTCCCTTGATCTTCACGTCGTCTGCGGCGGTATCCAGAATGAGCCGGTCGTCGGAATTGACTACGACCACATCATCGGCGCCGGGCACCGCGCCATCAGCGTTGCGAAGGTCGGACCAGAAGATATCAGCCATAATTGCCCCCAAGACATGCCAACTATCCGCGCAACGAATACAGTCTCAATAAAGTAACTGGATGCACGGCAGACCCGAGTGGGCCAGAACAACATAGACAAGGTGCACGTGTATGTTTTGATTCCCATGGGATACACCTAACAGCCCCCAAAGGTCTAGTAACCAATCGTTCAGAATATGGGCGCCTGTCAGCGCCGCCTTATGAAAGTCTATGGACAATTGAAATGTTAAAGAATTGAGGCACTGCGCGGAACGATCAAGGACCGCGCCTGGGCTTACGGAACTGACCCTGCGCCATGCGACGGCAGCCCTCCGGCCCCTGTTCAGGATGGACCGGGCGCACTGGATCGATTGGCTGGTTTGAAAAGCCTCATTTGTTGGAGGCAATTCACGGAAGTTCGGCTCAGGCATGATCGGACCAGCTGGTGGATCCGAACATCCATCGCGACTCGAACGCCGTAGAACGCTGCAGCTTCTGGAACGGTATCGAATGTCTCTGGATGACAATGTGGTGCCCAGGGGCGGAATCGAACCACCGACACACGGATTTTCAATCCGTTGCTCTACCAACTGAGCTACCTGGGCGTCGCCGGGCGGTGCGGGGCTTTGCACAAAGCCGCGAGGGGCAATCGGAACTGCCTGCCAGGGCGAGATGCGGAGTTATAGGGGTGGGGATTTGGGTTGTCCAGTCCCTCTTGTGGCGCGCTGGAGACCTCTCGTGCGGGCCATTCCCACACCGGGCACTTTGAGCGCCATGGGTTGGCCAGGGACTGGGTATGGGACCGGGTTTGGGAGCAGGCCACAGGGCTGTTAGCCTGAGGGCGCTGGCAAGGATGTGGCGGTGCCGGGATTGGCCCTGTTGGTGGTTTCCCGGCCGGAACGGGCAGGATAAGCCACTGGCCCGCCAGACGACCGGACCCTTGCTGCCCCGGATTGCGCCTGCTGCCCGGCGAGAAGTCGTCCCTGGAGAGAAAGCAAAACCATGAGAATAGACCAGATGCCCCGCCTTCCCCGTCTCAACAGCCCCCAGGGTGCCATCGCCCAGGCCCTTGTCCCTGACGCGGGGTCCCGCCCCAAGCCGCCCGCCGGGAAGAGGGCCGGTGTGGCCCAGGCGCTGTCCACGGCCAGTGTCCTCGTGCTCATGGCTCTGGCCCTGCCCGCCCAGGCCAGCCCAAACACCTCTGGGCCGGGAACAGGGACCGGGTCGGTGGAGATCGGCGAAGAAGCTCAGGTGCGGCTGACGGCGGCGGAAGGAACGGACCGGGCCCCGGCGCGCCTTGATCGGGGAGACCGGCTGGTGGGCCAGCCCTTCGCCACAAGGGCGCCGGTGATGGGACGCCACGGTATGGCCGCCACCGCCCAGCCCCTGGCCAGCCAGATCGCCATCGACATTCTGAAAGCCGGCGGGACCGCCGTTGATGCGGCGATCGCCGCCAATGCGGCCCTGGGGCTGATGGAGCCCACGGGCTGCGGCATCGGCGGCGATCTGTTCGCGATTGTCTGGGATCCGAAAACCGGCAAGCTCCACGGGCTCAACGCCTCCGGACGCTCGCCCATGGGACGCAGCCTCGCGGACCTGAAAACCAAACTGGGGGACCGCACCTCCATCCCGCCCGTGGGGTCCCTCTCGGTGACCGTACCCGGCGCGGTGGACGGCTGGTTCGAGCTTCACGCGAAATTCGGCAAACTCTCCATGGAAGAGATCCTGGCCCCGGCCATCGCCTACGCGCAGGAGGGGTTCCCGGTCTCCCCGCTCATTGCCTATTACTGGGAGCGCAATCTGAGCGCATTCGAACGGCGGGGGCCGGAATTCGGCGACCTGTTCGAGGAATCCGCCAACGCCATGGAGACCTACACCATCAAGACGCCGGAGGGACGCCGGGCGCCCCGGTCCGGGGAGATTTTTGCCAATCCGGGTCTTGCCGCCACCTATGAGGCCATCGCCCTCGAGGGCCGAGATGCGTTCTACAAGGGCGCGCTCGCGGAAGTCATGGACGCCTATATGCGCCGGATCGGCGGCGATCTGCGCCTTTCGGATCTGGCCGCCCATGTGAGCGAATGGGTCGAACCGGTGGGCGTCGACTACCGGGGCTACACCCTTTATGAGCTGCCCCCCAACACCCAGGGGGTGGCGGCCCTCCAGATGCTGCAAATGCTGGAGCCCTATGATCTGGCATCCATGGGGGCGGGCTCGCCGGAAGCCATCCACCTGATGGTGGAGGCCAAGCGGCTGGCTTTCGAGGATCGGGCCCGGTTCTATGCGGACCCTGAATTCTCCCAGGTGCCCCTCAATGCCCTTCTCTCTCCGAAATATGCGGAACGCCGCCGTGCCCTGATCAATCCCTCCATGGCCATGGACAATCCCGGACCCGGTGCGCCCCGCCTGGAGCAGGGGGACACCACCTATCTCTCCGTGGCGGACAAGGACGGGATGATGGTTTCCCTGATCCAGTCGAACTATCGGGGGATGGGCTCTGGCCTCGTGCCGGACGGGCTCGGTTTCATGTTTCAGGACCGGGGGGAGATGTTCAGCCTGGATGAAAACCACGCCAATGTGTATGCCCCGGGCAAGCGGCCCTTCCACACCATCATCCCCGCATTCGTCATGAAGGACGGCGAGCCCTTCATGAGCTACGGGGTCATGGGCGGAGGCATGCAGCCCCAGGGGCACGTGCAGATCCTCACCAACATGATCGATTACGGCATGGATGTTCAGGAGGCGGGAGATGCCGCCCGCTGGCGCCATGAAGGCTCCACCGAACCCACGGACGGCACCGATGCGGTGGCTGGAAACCGGGGTACCTTGCGGGTGGAAAGCGGCATTCCGGCGGCTGCCCGCGCCCGGCTTGAGGCCATGGGTCACACGGTTGAGGTGAGCAGCGGCGGTTACGGCGGTTATCAGGCCATCATGCGCGATCCGGAAACCGGCGTTTATCACGGTGCGTCGGAAATGCGCAAGGACGGCTCGGCCATCGGCTACTGATCACGCAGGCGGGATGATCCGTGTCACCATGGATCATCCCGCTGCCCATGAATTTATGCGAATGCGTAAGTCTCAATGCGGGCCTGCACTTCCAGGTCCCTGATTTTCGCGGCGATTTCATCACGGGTGACACCCAGGGCGCTCAAGGCCCGTTCGACCTGCTGCATATAGGCGCTGCATTCCGGTTCCCGGGCGGCCGTTTCCACAAACTCCCGCGCGTAGCTTTCGGCAACATCCCCCTCAAGACCCTGGACCTCCGCCGCCCACTGGCCCACGAGCCGGGAGCGCCTGGTGGCGGCATGAAACGCGATGGGATCCTCGACCCGGCCAGGGGGCGCAAAACCGGATGAGGCAACGCAGCGGACGACCGCGTCGGAATGCTGGGGCGCGCCGGTCATGGCTTCTCCTTCTCAAATTCATTGACGGCTTATCGTGCGACGGCCCATAGGGCGAGAGGTCAGGGGCCGGCGGTTGATAATGGCAGTCTAGGCCGCGGCCA
The DNA here is from genome assembly GCA_964561475.1 of uncultured Alphaproteobacteria bacterium. GTDB lineage: Bacteria > Pseudomonadota > Alphaproteobacteria > JAJFIK01 > JAJFIK01 > CAYUYV01. The sequence goes on along the minus strand of CAZLPU010000020.1, from coordinate 36,492 downwards.
CTCAAAATTCCCTCAGCACCGGCACTAAATTCTTCATGCCGCTGATAACCGGTTGTTCAGGTTAACGGGCCGTCCGGGAGGCCGTATTTCGCCCGAGAGGAGAAGAGACCCAAGCGCCGTTACATGGTCCGGTCGTTTCCATACGGATCGGGTGCTTCGCCTTCCTCCAGACTGTCGGCTTCTTCTTGCGCACCGGGAATGGCGTAAACCCCGCCCAACCAGCGGCTCAGATCCACGTTCGCGCACCGTTTGGAACAGAATGGCTTGTAAGCCTCCTGCACCGGCTTTCCACAAATCGGACATGCCCGGGTCGGTCCCCGTTCACCCATTTCCCATCTCCTCGATTTTGTATGTGTCAGGTCCAAGGGAGGGATCCGGAGTAACCGGAACACCCGTGAGCCCCGCCCCCGCCAAGGCTTCCGCCACCTGGGGCTGGTGAAGCCAGGCCCCGAGGGCCTCCCCCACCCGGATCCGCAGGCCCTGCCCTCCTCCCCCGCGCCCGCCCCGGGCGGCTTTTTGCAGTGTCCGGAGGAAGGCCGGGCCACGGGCAATGATACTGAGCGCTTCGATGGATGGCACGCGCCCCTTGGCCCCGCAGGCGGAGCATGGGCCAAGCCCCTGGTCCATCACCCCTTCGCCGGAGCGTTCCCGGGTCAGTTCCAGGGTGCCGAAGGGCGAGAGTTTACCCAGGCGCACCGGTGTCGTTTCGCGCCCCCAAGAGCGTCCCAATGACCGTTCAAGGGCTTCGACCACCTGGCGCTTCAGGGCCGCAGATCCGGCGGTTCCCGCGAGCCCTGCGAAATCGATCACCACATGACCGCCAATATCCCGCAGGCGGATCTGGCGGCCGATTTCATCCGCGGCCGTCAGATTGACCCTGGAGAGATCCTCCGCCCCCGCACCATTCACGTCGATGGCGGTCAGGGCGGCTGCCGGTTCGATCAGCAGGGATCCCCCGGCGTCCAAAGGTACTTCTGGGGATGCAAGGGCCATGATGCGGTCCTCCAGGTCCATCACCGCCATGGCGCCGCCGGACCCGGTGATGCGCTCCAGGGTGCACCGGTCCGCCAAGCCGAAGCGGTCCAGAATGCCCTCGACCCGGCGCATCAGACCGGCGTCATCGCAGGTCAGGGCGGCCCCTGTGGCGGGTAGCCAGTCCCGCAGGATTTGCTCGACACCGGTGTCCTCTGCGTGAAGCCGCCTCGGGGTCGTGCCATCCTTCAGACGGCTGTGTATCTCACGCCATTGGTCGAGCAGGGTTTGGGCTTCGGTTTCGATCACCGCCGACGCGGCTTCCCGGGCGGCCGTCCGCAGGGTGATGGAACAGTGCCGGTCCAGGCCGGAGAAAAGGCCTTCCAGACGGGGTATGACGGCACCGGCCCGGGATGGATCCCAATGGCGGGAGGCCCGTACCTGCCCGGCGCTGTGCTCATCGGCCTGAATGCGGACCATGGCCAGCCGTCCGGGCAGATCAATGGTGCCGGTCAGGCGCGGGCCTTTGTCGCCGTGGGCCACCCGGGTGATCTGGGCAAGGACGCTTTGACCCTCGGCCGGCAGTGTCGCCGGAGTCAGACCCTGGGCACCATGAACAAGGACCGGGCGGTTGAGGGCCAGAAACCCGTCCTGCCCCCTTTCTCCGGAACGGCCTGTATTGCCGAGGCTGACGATGGCCCCGCCCGCACTCTTCAGCACCTGAATAATCCGTATAAGGCCGACGTCCCCTTTGCGGGGCATCGGCCAGGCATTGGTAGAGGTCTTGGCCACCGGCGCCGTGAGCGCGCTGGCATCCATGGCCACGGCTTCAAGTCTGGTGCCTTCGAAGAGGGCCAAGATGTCATGGCCCGGCGCGGCGGAAAGCACGATCTGAGGTGTCGTCATGGTCCGGACCATGACGCGCTCAAGGACCCGTCTGGGCGGAAGCCCGGTCCGGCGCGGGCCAGCCGTGCAGCACCGGATAGCCCAGACCGCTGAGCAATTGGGCGGTCTCGTAGAGGGGAAGGCCCACCACGGCCGGATAGGATCCGCTCAATGCGCGCACGAATGTCCCCGCGAGCCCCTGAATGCCGTAGGCCCCTGCCTTGCCCTGCCACTCGCCGCTGTCCAGATAGGCCTCCCGTTCCGTATCGGACAGGCGCTTGAAATGGACGATTGTTTCCACGACCCGGTGGGCTTCCCGGCCATCGGGGGCGATGACCGCCACGCCCGTGCGCACCCGGTGCCGGGCTCCGGACAGAAGGGTCAGCATTTGCCGGGCGGATGCCCGGTCCCTGGGCTTGCCGAGAATGCGCCGCCCCCGGGAGACCACCGTATCGCCAGCGAGGATGTAGGGCATGGCCCGCTCCTCTTCCCCGGCACCGGTTTCCCCCAAGCCAGCTTCACCGCTCAGGATCTCGCGAACGGCCGCTGCCTTGCCCCGGGCGAGCCGGGCCACATGGGGCCGGGGCAGTTCACCGGCGACAGGGGTCTCATCTATATCCGCAGCCAGGATCCTGGTGGGGGTGATGCCGATCTGGGCGAGGAGATCCCGGCGCCGGGGCGAAGCACTGGCGAGCACAAGGCCGGGTTGGATGGCGTGTCCGCCCATAAGCCTGTTCTCCTGGGAGGTGTCTTGCCGAGGGCGATTGGTGATCCGCCATCGCCCCGAAGCGATTCGCTCAAGGATGCCCGACACGCCGCGCACCCGGAATCAGCCGTGTCATTTGAAGCGATAGGTGATGCGGCCCTTGGTCAGGTCATAGGGGGTCATTTCGACCAGGACCTTGTCGCCGGCGAGCACGCGGATCCTGTTTTTCCGCATCTTGCCCGCAGTGTGTGCAATGATTTCGTGTTCGTTCTCAAGCTTGACCCGAAACGTAGCATTCGGAAGAAGTTCCGTGACCACGCCGGGAAATTCCAGCATTTCCTCTTTCGCCATACCCTGCCTTTGACTGCGCCTCCTTCCCCGAAATAGGGAAGGTCTTTGTTGTGGCGTTGGAGAATGGCCCCTGGCGCGGGAAAATCAAGGCCTGAGATGGGCCTAAGGGTGGGGCTGGTCACAATTCTCGGCCGGATGAGACCGCAAAGGGGAAGACGGCTGGGGGGAGGAAGAAGGCAGGGGGGAAGAGACCGCACGGTGTGGGGAGACCGCAAGGGCCTCCCCACTCCTGGTTTCATCGCCTCGAAAAAGGGCGGTTCCCAATCAGAACGCGGCCTTGAGGTAGACTTTGACGTTGCGGCCCGGCAGGGGCAGCAGATCCTTCAGGAAGGACGTGTGCAGACGGGCTTCCTCATCGGTCAGGTTCGTCGCGCGGATATCAAGGGAGATGTCCCGCTCGGAGCCGAAGGGATGAACCGCTGCGTAGATGTTCAGGAGCGCATAGCTCCCGGTCGGCAGTTCGAATTCGGTCACCTCGTCCTGCTCGGCAACGAACTCGCCCTCAACCCGGAAGTCCAGGTATTCCGAACGGAACCCGGCACCGACAAGACCCGACAGGGGCGGGATCCGGGGCAGGTTGTCATTGCCGGAAACGTCGATGCTGGCGTCCACAAAGTCGATGCTGCCGGTGGCGAAGAAGCCCACATCACCCAGATAGTCCATGGACACCACCGGGAACTGGATTTCCGTTTCCGCCTCGAAGCCGGCGAAGGTCGCATCTTCGGCCCGGAACTCAAACACCGGCAGCCCGTCTTCTTCCTCGCCCGTGGGGGTCTCGAAGATGAAGTCGGTGTAGTCGGTGTAGTAGGCATTCACCTGGGCAAACATCCAGCCGATCTGGCCTTTCACCGTACCTTCGATACCAAGGGCCTTTTCCTCGTCGAAATTCGGATTGCCGATTTCGAAGGCGTTGGTGGCGATGTGGGGACCGTTCGAGAACAGCTCTTCGGTGGAGGGAGCCCGTTCGGTCCGGTAGACGCTGGCGCCCACGAAGTAGCCCTCAGCGGGGCGGAAGCCCGCGCCTGCCGACACGGAGAAGGCATCGAACGTCTTGTTCTCCCGCAGGTTGCTGGCATCCTGACGGGTGTATTCATACCGGGCGCCGAAATCCAGCAGCCAGGGGCCGGTGTCGAGTTCCTGATAGGTGAAAACACCAAGCTGGAGTGTCTTGGTCGGCGGCACAAACGCCTCCTCGCCTTTGGCGGCGAAGTCCCGGGTGCGGATCTGGGTCCCGAAGGCACCGTTGAGCTGAGCCCCGTTCAGGACGGCATATTCTTTCTGGAGCAGCTCGAACCGGCCTTCCCAGCCCTTATTGGTAAATCGGGTGCCGATTTCATCGCCTTCCAGTTCCACATGCTCGTAATCCGCATAGCCGATGCGCAGAGTGGCGGTCTGGAACAGGCCGAAATCGCCGTTCAGGGCGCCGTCGAAGTCGAGGCGGACCTGATCAAGGTCGATCCGGACAGCTCCTTCTTCCTCTTCTTCCTCCTCACCATGCTCTTCGTCATGGTCTTCCTCGCCGTGCTCTTCTTCACCATGAGCATGTTCATGGCCGCCGGGGATACCGTAATTGGTCTGGAACACCCGGCCGGAAAAGCCGATATGACCGTTGGCAAAGATGAAGGACAGGGCGCCGGAACCGCCTTTGCTCTCGATATCGGAGTTCTCGACGATGCCGAAGGCTTCTTCCTCCTCGCCGTGCTCCTCCTCATCGTGGTCTTCTTCTTCGCCATGCTCTTCTTCTTCAAGAGCGCGCAGGGTGGCGGATTCTGCAAAGCCCGGGATCTCGTAATCGTCGGCATCCCGGAAGAAGGCATCCGCATGGAACACGAGCTTGGACTCGCCCAGGTCAAGGACGGTGAGGTCCAGGGCACCGGCAACCTCGTTGCCTTCGTCCACGGTCGTGTAGCCATAGCGCACACCAAGGTCGATGCCGCCTTCCGGAGCCACCGTGGGGATACGGCCGTCAATGACGTTCACCACGCCACCCGCGGCGGAACTGCCATAGCGCAGGGTGCTGGCACCCCGGATGATTTCGATGCGTTCGGCAAACACGGGCTCGACGGCGACAGCGTGGTCAACACTGGAGTCCGACGCGTCGATCGAGCCGATACCGTTATCCAGAACCCGGATGCGGGGACCGGCAAGACCCCGGACGACCGGACGGCTGGCGCCGGGGCCGAAGAAGGTTGAGGTGATGCCGGGCTGGCGGCTCAGGGTTTCGCCGATGGTGGCGGCAAGCTGGCTTTCCAGCTCTTCACCGGTGAGGACGGTCGTGCCCACGATGGATTCACCAACGGTCCGCCCGACAGGCGTACCGGTCACAACGATTTCATCCCATTGAAGAGGTGCGGCCTCCTCAGGGGGGGCATCCGCCCGGGCGGCCGGCGCGTTCAGTGCGGCGGCGAAGGTCAGGACAGCAAGGCTGACGCCTGTATGAAGCTTGAAAGTCGACATTTCGGAGAGTCCTCTGCATCGGCCGGGCGGGGTCCAACCCTCGCGCGCAGCCGTCCCCCATGCAGATGCCGGCAAGGATTTCCGGTCACGCTCAAGGGAATCGATACGGTCAGAAAAAAGGTTCAGTTGATCTGATCGGATGCAGGGATCATCGGCGGAGCCCTGGACAGGGCTGTGATGAATTCGCGCAGGTCGAAAATCTGCGCGACGTCGGGAACAGGGGAACACCGGCCCTCTCCCGGGAGCGGCGGAACCGGCGCATCGGCGGCCAGGAAGGCATCGACCCGGCTTCCGGAGGCGGAGTAATCGCACAGGATGCCATCATGCTCATGGGGATCGTGGCCATGGGCAGCGCCGTGGGACAGGGCAGCAATCTGGGCGACGACAAAGGCAAGCAGAAGGGTGCCGGCCAGGATATGGCCGGTCCTCGTCAATGCAATCTGCCGCCAAGTGCGTGCCACGGAATGCTCCCGCCCATTCTTAGGGTTGGACTATAGCACTTTGTGGCAGTTTGAAACAATCGGGCGGTTGTGTGTCAGGCTTTGATATGCAGAACGCAGATGAGGGTGAAGAGGCGCCGGGCGGTGTTGAGATCCAGCTCGATTTTGCCGTCCAGGCGTTCGATCAGCAGCTCCGAACCCTCATTGTGAAGGCCGCGGCGGCCCATATCGATGGCCTCGATCTGAGACGGGCTCGAGGTCTTGATGGCGTCGTAATAGCTCTCACAAACCAGGAAATAGTCTTTCACGATCCGCCGGAAGGGGGTCATGGACAGGATCACGAGGCCATGGTCCGGCTCCGCCTCGGTGGCGATATTCATGTTCAACCGGTTGTCTTCCACGGAGAGGGTCAGAGTGTAGGGGCCGCCCTCGGAGTTTTTCGGCCTGAAATAGCTTTCCTCAAGCAGATCGAAAATCGCCACCTGCCGTTCGTGTTCGATCTCGGGGCCCCGGCGCGCAATGGTGCGCTCATCCAGGGTGATCTCGGCAATTGTGAACTCTCCAGCGCCCAAGACTTCAATCCTGACTACAAAGGCGACTTTGCTCCGGGAAGCGGAACAAGCCATGACCCTCGCCCGAACAGGGCTGCGATTGCAAGCGGCCTGATGGCGGGCTGCCCGGCTGACGGGGAGATCTACCAAGACCGGCTTAAACAAATCTGAGGCCCGGTCGGATCCGCCGCCGCCCGGGAGGGCGGTCCCTCATCAGGTGAGGCGTTGGGCGATCGATTGGGCGTGGGCTTCCAGACCCTCGGCCCGCGCCAGGGTGATACCGGCAGGGCCAATGGCTCTGAGGCCTTCCGGACTGCAACGCACGACCGAGGTGCGCTTCATGAAATCGAGGACCGAGAGGCCGGAGGCAAACCGGGCAGCCCCGCCCGTGGGGAGCACATGGTTGGTTCCGGCCACATAATCTCCCACGGCTTCCGGGGTATGGTTTCCCAGGAAGATCGCACCGGCCTCGGTGATATCACCCAACAGCGCCTCGGGGTCGGCGGTGGCGATTTCCAGATGTTCCGGCGCGAGGCGGTTCACGATGTCCGGCGCCTGATCCAGCCGGTCGACCACGATCACACCCCCATGTGTGCGCCAGCTTGCCCCCGCAATCTCACGGCGTTCAAGGGTTTCCAGATGCCGGTCCACCGCCGCGACCACCGCCTGGGCAAAGGTCTCGTCATCGGTGATCAGAACGGCCCGGGCGGCCTCGTCATGTTCCGCCTGGGACAGAAGATCCATGGCAATCCAGGCCGGGTCGTTGTCCTTGTCGGCAATGACCAGAATTTCCGACGGACCGGCCAGCAGATCGATGCCCACCTGGCCGTAGACCAGCCGTTTGGCCGCGTTCACATAGGCATTACCGGGCCCGGCAATGCGGTCGACCCGGGCGATGGACGTGGTGCCGAAGGCGAGTGCGGCGACGGCCTGGGCGCCGCCGACCCGGTAGATTGTGTCCACCCCGGCGATACGGGCGGCGGCAAGCACCACGGGATTGATCTGTCCTTCCGGGGTCGGCACGGTCATGACTACCCGCTCGACACCGGCGGCCTTGGCGGGAATGGCGTTCATCAGCACGGAACTCGGATAGACCGCCTTGCCACCGGGCACATAAAGCCCGGCCGCGCGCACGGGGGACCAGCGGTAACCCAGGGTCACCCCGGCATCATCGGTGTAGCTTACCGCCTCGGGGCGCTGGCGTTCGTGGTAGGCGCGGATGCGGGAGGCGGCCAGGGTCAGGGCGTCGCGGACATCCTCCGGACACGCCGTTTCCGCCGCGTCGATTTCGTCCCGGCCCACCTGGAAGCCAATCTCCATCGGATCAAAGCCGTCAAAGCGCTTTGTATACTCCGCAACCGCCTCATCCCCCCGGGCCTGAACATCCCGGACAATGGCCAGGGCGGCGGTGGTGACATCCTCGGCGTGATCGCGCTTGGCGGCGATGAAATCATCAAGTCGGGCCATGAAGGCATCATCAACGGGTGCACGCAGGATAAGGGGACCGTCAGCGGTCATCGGCAATGTCCTTGTTCTGGTCGTTCTCCCCGATGTCAGCCGGGGTCTGCTGGTTGAGGCCCAGCCCGCAGGCACAGCGCCCAGAGCCATGGGGCGCCCAGAGCTATGGGGCGCGCAAAGCCATAGGGCGCGCGCAGCCCTGGGGTGCTCAGGCGTGAGAGGGACGGCGGCTTGCGGGCCAGGGGGCACCCATATCCCGTGCCTCAGCCTCAAGACATTCCGCATGGATACGGATCTGCGCCCCACCGCCGAAGGTGAGCACGATGACCGGGTCGACCACCGCGGCCTGCCCCTCTTCCGGTCCGACGCCCTCCTCCGCCTGACCGGGGTCCCGGCCTGTGTCCGGCTGGCTCCGGGGTTCCAGGGTGATCGCGAGCAGGGGCAGGACCGAATCCACATTGTCCGCATCGGGAAGGCCACGGCGCTCCACCTTGAGAACCGTATCGAAATGGAGCCCCGCCTTGGTGCGCCAGCCCCGGCTCAGGCGGCTGAAGAAACCCTTCCTCACCCGCTCATGCATGAAGCGGCTGGCCACGAGCACAAAACGGCGTTCCGTGGGCAGGTAAGCAATGTCCGCCATCCGCACGGCCGCGTCCTGGAAACGTGCGGAGACCATCGCGAGGTCATCCTCGTCGTGAACCGCCAGCACGGCCTGCGTCCCATTGCCCTGTGTCATTACCCTCACCCCGATTGCTTGTCCGTTCGCGTCCACCGGGCCGTCCGATAGCGGCTCGACGCATCAGTCCTTCAGTCGGCGGATTTCCGCGCCACAGGCCTGAAGCTTCTCTTCGATACGCTCAAATCCCCGGTCCAGATGATAGACCCGATTAACGACCGTTTCCCCTTCCGCCGCAAGGCCCGCCAGGACCAGGCTGACCGAGGCGCGCAGATCCGTGGCCATCACCGGCGCGCCCTTGAGGGCATCCACCCCGGTGACCGTGGCGGTCTGACCGGTGATCGCAATCTGTGCGCCCATGCGGGCCAGTTCCGGCACATGCATGAAGCGGTTCTCGAAAATCGTTTCCCGGACCACGGACACCCCGTCCGCCCTGGTCAGAAGCGCCATGAGCTGGGCCTGGAGGTCGGTGGGAAACCCGGGGAACGGTTCGGTGGTGACCGAGACTCCGTGGAGCCGGTCGTCCCGGCGGCTGACGGTGAGGGTGGCATTGCCGGTGGCCCCGCCATCGCGGATCTCATCCCGGCTGCTCACCTCGACACCGGCGGCCTCGGCCACGGGGATGACCGCTTCCATGTCCTTCTGGCGCACACCGCGCAAGGTCAGACGGCTGCCGTTCACCAGGCCCGCGGCCATAATAAAGGTGCCGGTCTCGATCCGGTCCGGGATCACGTCATGGGTGGCCCCTTTGAGAGGCGTGCCGCCTTCGATGGTGATGCGGCTGGTGCCCAGCCCCTCGATCCGGGCGCCCATGGCCTGGAGGCAGATCCCCAGATCGATCACTTCCGGTTCCCGGGCGGCGTTGTCCAGAACGGTCGTGCCCTTGGCAAGGCAGGCGGCCATCATCAAGTTTTCCGTGGCGCCGACGGAGACCATGGGGAAGGTGATCTGGGCGCCCCGCAGTCCGCCCGCAGGCGCGCGGGCATCCACATAGCCATCGACGATCTCGATGGCCGCGCCCATGGCCTCCAGGCCCTTCAGATGCAGATCCACGGGCCGGGTGCCGATGGCACAGCCCCCGGGCAGGGAAACCTTGGCCTTGCCGCAGCGGGCCAGGATCGGCCCGGTGACCAGGAACGACGCCCGCATCTTGCGCACCAGTTCATAGGGCGCGGTGGTGCTGGTGATGTCCGGGACATGGAGGCGCAACACCCGCCCCTCGCCCGCGCCCTCCCGGCCATGACCTTCCAGACCGACCACCGCACCGTGCTGGCTCAGGATCTTGGCCATGTGGGCGATGTCCGCCAGTTGGGGCATGTTCCCCAGGATCAGAGGCTCGTCGGTGAGAAGGCTTGCGGTCATGAGCGGCAGGGCGGCGTTCTTGGCCCCGCTGATGCGGATGTCCCCTTCAAGGGGTTTGCCGCCGCGGATGGAAATCCGGTCCATGGTGTTCCTCGTGTTCGGTTCGATCGCTTTCAGGAGCCGCTTTGGTCGGGTTTGGGGTCAGGCGTCCGGCTTTTTCACCGATGGATCAGCCGGAGCAGGGCCGCTGCCGTCATGGCGCCTGCCTCTTTCGCCGGGGTTCATGTGGGGTGAAGAGGGCCCTTCGAAGGCGGACCCGGATCCGGAGCCGGGTTCAGAGCCGGGGGCGGCACATATGCTGTTTGGCCCGGAGGCGTCCACGTTCCGGGGGCGGTCCGGATGGGGCAGAGGCCGGTTTTCCGGTTCCTTGTCCATTTTCGCCGGGGGTATCTGTTCCAAGCTCGTCTGAGCTGAAGTTGTCTGATCCGGGGTTTGGGGGCTGTGCTCCATCTGGCGGCCGCGGGACTGGGCCTTGCGCCGGCGCAGATTGGCTTTCAGAGCCTGGGCGAGGCGCTCCTTGTCCTTGTCCTGTTGTTCGGGCGTGCGCTTCACCATCGTCGCGTCCTTTGCCGGTCTCCATATCCCGAATTCCCGTCTCCTGCTTTGGCGTGACCGTATCGCGAATGGCCAGATCCAGGGGGCTGTGCCCGGCCACGGCGCCGGAGGAGGGCCAGCCGGGACGGGTGGTCACCGTGCGACCGCCGCAACGCCCGCACACCATGACCTTGGCCAGACCGGGCACGGACCGGTCCCCCAGGCGGTCCATGAGGGGGACGGCCTCCAGGAAGGCATTGTGGCTACAGATTTCACACCACACCCAGACGGGGATACGGCGGGCCGCCAGCCAAGACAAGGCAATCATGGTCCAACTCCCTTCCCCCGTTTGCCCCTCGCCCGTTTCCCCCTCACCTCGCCCGGCCCGCACCACCAAAGGCGGACTGCGCCGTGGCCTCGCGTGACGGCGCGCGGATCGGGAGCCAGGGTGGGTCCGAGGCAGAGCTATAGAACATAAAGCGAACAAATAGCGGACAATTATCTGGTGATCCAGCCCTTTCTTTCTCGACGGACCTAAGGTATACGAGCGGACCTTAAGCGATGGGTTCTCCACCCGCGCGCACCCCGCCCATGTAGCTCAGGGGTAGAGCACTCCCTTGGTAAGGGAGAGGCCAGGAGTTCAAATCTCCTCATGGGCACCATTTTTTATCTCACGGCAGTTCGCTGCGCTCACGCCTCCGATGGGGCGGCCTAAGGGCCGGCGCCCGGTCGGGCGCTTGGGTGACCCTCCCGGTATTTCTCAGGGTTGAGGTTGTCCCTGTTGCGGCGCATCGCTGCGCTCACGCCTCCGATGGGGCGGCCCGAGGTCCAGGACGTCTCTTGCGCCGGAGATGCTGCACATCCGCATTGGGGCGGACATAGTGGCACCCTATTACGGGCAAGCCCCACTCCGCCGGGCGAATCTCACGGCTGGATTGCTCAACGCGATTGAGACCGCCTTATCAGAGATTTATGAGAATGCTCCGATGGGTTCCCAGATCGTGCCCATGCCAGAGGCCCCGGAAGTGGACAATGAAGCCCTTGCGCGCGGCTTCAATGCAAAGCGTGGTAGACTACTGCTGAGAGAATCAGTCGCCGTAACAGCGGCTGGTGGATTGGTGACTAAGGCGCATGGGTAGATGGTACCTACTTATGCTTTCGTTGATCCAATAATGGTCTCGTCGGAGGTTCTAACCCAATGTTATGAGGCTCTAAAAGGTTAGGATGGAAAGAATCGGCAAGTCCCCCTCCTGTGGATCGCGTGCATTGGTCTCGCAAAACATTAGGTACTGTGTACCTCCCCAGGGAACTCAAGCTCGCAACTGGAGCAAGTGAGTTGCCAAGGCCTCCTGTCATAGCACTCTGGCCGCTCAGAAGTGATTGTTCCGGACTTAATCCCGGCGAGCAGTTGCGCCGGGGAGAACAGCTTCGACGCATCGGACGGGACAAGTCATATTTAGCTGAGAGCCTGTTGGCGGCCGTCATACCAATCAAATCTCGCAATAGCCTCGGATTGTAATAAATTCTATTCCAACCTACGATTGAAATATTTGCCTGCCGACTCTCTAAATTGTCTGTAATTCTTTCTGGTAGATACGGAAAAAACTGGTCCAAATCAGACCTTCGCCACACGCTGCTCCAAGTACTTATGTCTGAAAATGCTTCAGATCTTTCGAATTGACCATGACCACAGAGAACTTGCCCTCGGTCAACTGAAGGTAGTAGTATCACAAGAATACCAGACTGCTTATTTATCTTCCCATTAAACATACTTGAATATAATTCCCAGTCGCAGTGCTTTCTGCCTTTAGTTTCAGTACCACACAAAAGAATTGTTACAGTCGTATTTCTGAGATATTCGTCTCTTATCTTCGCTCTAATTGATTGGTCAGGTAATTCTTCGCTAATACCACCCGTATCAACAGACTCGTCAATAAAAATTTTGAACCAAATATTCAAATATAAGAGTGAGTTCTTGTAACATTGGTCATTGCCGTGATGGTAACTTATAAAAACACGATGGAGGGTCATGCTATTTCTCTCTTTTGACACGCTTTGACACATACCAACCTGATAAGACAACGAGTGGATAAAAATCGCGACTACATCACATGCGCGACTCACGGAATACGTTTCTGCCCGATTCACGCCTTACCAACAAGAAACTTGACAGCGCTAAAACATTACTGCGCTTTCATAAATTGATCTCTACAGGATCAATCGCGGATCCTCCCTTATCGAAAAATTGAGACCGCCGCGTAGGAATGCACAGCAACGCACAGAAATACGGTGAACGTTTATCAAACGATGCGCGCCAAATGCCCCTGTTTTCAAGAGTTTAGTATTCGAAACTCCCTTGGTAAGGGAGAGGCCAGGAGTTCAAATCTCCTCATGGGCACCATTTTTTATCTCACAGCAGTTCGCTGTGCTCACGCCTCCGATGGGGCGGCCTGAGGGACGGCGCCCGGTCGGGCGCTTGGGGAGACCCTCGCGATATCTCTCAACATTGCAACTTGCTTATCTGCCGGAGCAGCGCTGGGCTCGCGCCTGGGCGGTGGCTGACTGTTGACGGGGAGGCCCTGGACCGGCAAAGGACTGCGGCAGTTCCGGATGGGATCCCGGAAAAATGGATTGAGGTCTGTCCTGCCCCACCAATGCAGTCGCGCTGAGACTGCCACTAGGGGCGGCTGGGGGCGGGCCAAGTATGTGGGTAGAAGGTGCTCGGCTGATGGATATGCTTTCGGACACGGCTCAAATTAACTACGCAGCTCTGGCCAAGCGCGTCCGCCGGCTCGAAAGCGACGGTTACGCCACCTGGATCTCAGCGCCGTTCAATGCGGACGAGGACCCGAGCGAAGATCTCAAACGCTTGTTCGTGGCCACCCGGACCCTGGTCATTCTCCGGTTTTCCGAGGAGAGCGATGCCGGATCCGTATTGGAGCAGTTCAACGCCGCGGGCCACGACCATATCCCCGATCACGTCGACACGATCCTGCTTGCGGCCCGGGACGATACCACCGCCGTTCCCGAGACTTTCTATCGTCTGGCCACCACGGATAACCGTCTCTCCCCCCTTGAGGTCATAATCGAGGACAACGTGGCGGCGGCCATGCCCCATGAGGAGCCCCAGGACACCCAAGAGGCCGATGAGGAGACCGGCGGTGAGCAATGGACCACCGGTGAATTCACCCTCCGTCCCGCCGCGGAGCCGATCACCCAGCAGCAACCGGCGCGCCGGGGCATCGGTGTGTGGGTCCTGCCGGCGGTGATCCTGCTTGCTCTCGTGGGCCTCGCTTTCTGGTGGATGCAGCCGCAGCCGGAGGCAACCGGGCTGCACCGTGCCAATCCCATCTCCCCCAATGCCGCACCGCCCGAGGGCGAAGCACCGCCAGCCCGCTCCTCCCAGCTCCGGTCGTCCCGCGCAGACGCCTCACAAGGGGAAACGGACACCGCGGCATCGGAGCGGGACGGCGGCACTGAGGGCGCGAATGCAGACCGGCCCACGGTCCCGACGCCCACTCAGCGGACAGGCACTGTGGCAACCACCAGCGGCCGGGACCTGGCCGAGGCCGTGGCGGGCGGCAGCGACGCTGAGCGTGTCGAGACAGCCGCCGCGGAGGATTTGGACGGCGCACCGGTCCCGGATGAGCCGCCGGTGGAGGACGAAACCCCGACAGAGGACAGGGGCGACGAGGCTGAAACCGGCCCAGAGCCCGCGAATGACCCCCCCACTAATGATCCTGCGACGGAAGACCCTGCGAACCGTGAGGAGCCATCGACCAGCGATGACGCGCCCGCAAGTGGCGACGAGACAGAACCTGCCGTCGATGGAGACAGCAGCGCGCCGAATGAGGACGATGCCCCGGTCTCGGAACCTGAGGTCTCCGATCTTGCGGATGCGGCGGGCACGGGCGAGCCGGAAGCCGGAGACGATAACATTCCGAATGCAGAGGGTACGGACACCAGCGAAAGGGATCCGAATGATCGCAATGAGGGGGCCGAGATCACCTATGTGGCCCGCTCCGATGCAAATATTCGCGCGTGCCCGTCCATGGACTGCGCGGTCATCGGCGGCATGGCCCGGGGCCAGAACCTGTCTCTGCCCAAGGGCACCAATCTGACATCCTGGGTCAAAATCCCCCCCGCAAGCGGGATCGTGGCCAGTGAACGGGACGGATTTGTTTTCGGCCCCTTGCTGCGTGAACCGGGCGACACTCCAGAAGGCGAAACCGCAACGGCGCGGTCTGACAGACCGGGACCGGTGCAGGATTGCGATGCCTGTCCGGCGCTTGTTTTTGTTGCCGCCGGTGCCTTTGAAATGGGCAGCGCCGAGGGGGCCGCGAATACCCAGGCGACTGAAACGCCCCGGCGCCGGGTGAATATTCGCACGCCCTTCCTCATGGCCCGGACGGAAACGACCCGGGGCCAATGGCAGGCCTGTGTGCGCGAAGGGATCTGCCCGGCCAAGGGCGGCATTCCCCGGGGGGATGCTCTCCAAATGCCCGTCGCCAACGTGTCCTGGCGGGAAGCCCAGGCCTATGCGGACTGGCTGAGCCGCAAGACGGGCAAGACCTACAGGCTCCCGTCCGAAGCGGAATGGGAATATGCCGCGCGGGCGGGCACGGCGGACGCCTTCGCGTTCGGCGAAACCCTGGGCCGCCGCACTGCCAATATCAGCGGGACGTCGGCCAATGCTGCCGCCAGCTACCCGGCCAATGGCTTCGGTCTCCATGACATGCACGGCAATGTCGGGGAATGGGTGACCGATTGCTGGAACAGGGATCACAGCCGGGCCACGGGACTTTCGGAACCGAGACTGAGCGGCGACTGCGGCCAGCGTGTCATCCGGGGCGGGTCCTGGGGCGCCGGGGCCGCCGAGGCCCGGTCCGCAGCCCGGACAAAGGCACCAGCCGACAGCAGCCGCAACACCATCGGCTTCCGGGTGGTCCGCCAACTCTGAAGGCCCTGACGCTTTGACGCTTCGACGCTTCGACGATCTGACGGCCTTGGCGAACCTGGCTGACGGCGGTGCGGTTGTGCCGCCACGAAGTCAAGTTGTCTCGCGCGCGCCTCTCGCCTCGCGCGGGCATTACCCTTTTTTACGCCCCCTCCTGATGGACAAACCCCACGGCGAACCCATTTCCCTCACGGTGCGAAGGTCGCCGGCCCGACGTTCAGGCCACCGAGGTCTTGGTCAGTTTTACTGACCTTTTCGTGTAGTTATGTTGACAATTCTGATTTTCGGCCGATATCCTGGACGGACATCAGTCAAGGAGGGTTCCATGTCTTCATCGAAATCTATGGACTCCGTGGCAAACAGCGTGCCCCAAGGCACCTGCACTTCTGAACATTTCACGCCAAAGGTGGAAAGAAGTGCGGATCACCAGGATCATGAGCAAAAATGCCGCCCCAGCGGTGATCAGCTGTTTGAGCGCAAGACCATGAACGGGTTTAACCCCCGGTCTCTTGCCTGAGGATCCAGTCATCTGCGAGCGGAAACCGTAATACTGTAACAAAATCAGGTTTCAGCAGGTAACCGGTTTAAACGCCGTCATCTCTTCTGAAAATCCGCCCGGCCGTCCATTCTTTGGTGCCGGCGCGCACTTATGATCGGCCACCCTCTCCCGGGCCGGTCTGCCGAGAGCCACGGCACGCTGCTGGCAGCGCGCTTTATATATGGCGACATGTTGGAGGGCGGCGCGGTTTCCCACGAGAACCACGCGCCGTCCCTTCCCTCCTACGGCGCTTTGCCGCGCCCGGTGTACTTCAAGGCCATCCGCCGCCTCCCTCCTCTGGCCGTTTTCCATTGCGCCTTATTCCTGCCATTGGGCTTGGCAAAGCCGCCTTGACCCCTTACCCGTGAGTCATGCTCCGAACAGGCACCGGAGGCACTGCCCCGCAAGCGCCGGGGCCGGTTTCATGCCGGAACGCTGGAGACAGAAACTGTTCTGAACGGGGAAGGGAAAGACCATGGCCGTGCTTCTGGACGCAGAGGAACTGGACCTCGATGGGCTGCGCCAGAGAGTGGAGACCCTTTCAGCGGACGGGGTGCGCACCGCCATTAATGTCGGGCCCGGGGATGGCTCCGGCGGCCCCACGGGCGGTACAGGTGACATGGCCACCGTGCTCACCGCGTTGTTCGCGCCGACCCGGCATGTCACGACGGTCCACCTTTCCGGTGAGGTGGATGTGGCCATGGCCGTCCAGGAGCTCCACGACACCGGCGCCGACGCCCTGGCCCAGCCTCTCGACATTATTCTTCTGGCCATCGGATCCCATGATGAGGCCCTGCCCGCCGGATACCATCCGGTCGGACGGGAGGACTTTGACACGGTCCATGCCGCCGTGGCCGCATTGGGCCGGGAAGGCATGGCGCAGGCGGACATCAGACCGGACCGGAGACCGGACCGGGACGCGGGATTGAGCGGCATCCGGACCGTTTCCCAAGCCAGCGACGATCAACCGGCCCCTCCCCCGTCTTCTCCATCCTCCAGGTCCTCCCAAGGCGGCGGGGCGGATCCCTCTCACCCCGGTGGACTCGGGTGGGAGTCCGAGGCCACCAGGGTGGCGCCCCCGGTCAGACGGGAAGAGGGTCCGACCACGGATCTGCATGTCAACCGGCATGGGTTATGGACCGACGGACAGGCCGTCCCCCAGGACCATTACAAGACCGCCCGCCGGCCTTGGCGGCGGTACGGCGCGATCGCCATGGGCCTCGTCGGTTTTCTGGTTGCCGCCGCGGCGGTTTTCCTCCTCCTCGAACCATCGGGCGCGCCCCGGCCCGGCGATCAAATCGCATCGATGGATCCCGAACGCGAACAGCTGTTGCGCCGGAGAAGCCCGAACCTGGGAGCGGAGGAAATCCAGGGTGCTGGGATCGTCGGCGCCCAAGGGCCGGGCCGCGGGAGCGGCGAGAGGCCGGACACGCTCTATGCCCAACGCTCCGTGCGGCTTTATGAGAAGGCGGATACCCAGTCGGAGGTTGCCGGTTTCATCCCCGCCCGGACGGCTGTGACAATCACCGGTGACTACGACCCGGCGGGGTGGAGCGCGGCGACCCTGGAAAGCGGCAAGACCGGCTTCATTTTCACCCCCCTGTTCAGCACGGCCCAGTTCGATGCGAACAAGGATCTGGTGGTGCGCATCCGAGACTGCCCCGCCTGCCCCTTGATGATGTTCGTGCGGGCCGGCCAGTTTCTCATGGGCAGCGGGGAGGATGATCCGGGCCATCAGGCCAATGAGGCCCCCAAGCGCCTGATCCGTCTGCCCTCGCCGCTCCTGGTTTCCCGCTCGGAAGTGAGCCGGCGTGAATGGGCGGCCTGTGTGGCGGACGGTGTGTGCGAGGATATCCCTCAGCCGGAGCCCAGCCCCATGAGCCGGGTTGCCCAGGACCGGTTGCCGGTCAGCGGCCTCTCTTTCGAGGATGCCCAGGCGTATGTCGGCTGGCTCAATGAGCGGACCGGGCGGCGCTACCGGTTGCCGACGGAGGCGGAGTGGGAATTTTCCGCCCAGGCCGGGAAACACGGACCGTTTCATTTCGGCAGCAGCATTTCGCTTGCCCGGGCGAATTACGATGCGTCCATCTCCTCGCCCCTCAGCCTGGACGGGCAGGTATCCGGAGGACCTGTCGGGACCGGGACTCTCGAGGCCAACGGGTTCGGCCTGACGGAAATGCATGGGAACGTGGCGGAACTGACGGCCGATTGCTGGCTCGATACCCATGAGGCCCGGCCCCGGGACGGATCGATTGCCGGACCGGGCACCGGGGACTGCGCATACCGGGCGGCCCGGGGCGGATCCTGGCGCAGTCCGGCGGAGGGGGTCCGCACGACCGCCCGATACAGGATCCAGGCCGGGGAGCGAATCGAGGATGTGGGTCTGCGAATCGTCCGCGACCTGTGATGGCCCCTGGGTGCCCCGGAATGAGACACCCATTGCAACCTTAGCGCACAAACCTCGGCCCAGACATACCCTTGGCGGGATATATGCCGTTCCGGAGCACAAAGTTCCACGAGGAAACGGGCATTTACTCGATTTTTTCGGCCATTAGGCCATGGTTTCCATTGTGAAGATTGATTATGGTCAAATCATCGTGGACGGTGTGCTATACCGGAGCCCACGAATCGGGTGCGACCGTGTCCTGCTGTCCCCAAGGGGGGATCATTGACAGTGGGCCCACCTCTCCGTGACCACCATTAGCGAAGCGAAAGGCTTTTCGTTATGAACAAGACTCTGCGTATCTCTGCGACCGCTCTTGGCCTGGCCGTGACTGCGGGCCTGCTTGGTGCTTGCCACTCCCTGAGCGAAGAAGACAAGAACTACCTGGAATCCGTGCGGACCGATTCCCGCGCCGCTGCTGACCGCGCTGAGCAAGCTGCTGACCGCGCTCAGGGCTACGCCCAGGACGCCCAGAACGCTGCTGACCGTGCCGAGCGTGCAAGCCAGGCCGCCGCAGCCATGGAATCCCGCTCCGTGCGCAAGTGATGCTGACCGCACTTCGGTGCCGACTGCTCACTGCATGAGTGACACATTCGAAGACGCCCGGCGGATCATCCGCCGGGCGTCTTCTTTTGTGTGGGGGCCTTCTTTTGCGTGGGGGCCAACAGGCATGGGTTGATCCACCGAACGGCAAGGTCCAGCCGCATAGGCGTCGAACCCAATGCAGGCTCAAACGGTTGGCGCCGTGCTGATTGCAAGGGTGAGGCGGAACGTGTTCATCACGTGCCGGGGGACAAGGCTGCAAGGCGCTCATCCCGATTTCCGGACGCCGCAGTATTGACCTTGGTGCCTGGAAGCGCCGTGGGTTGGGTGAAGACCGTGCCGTCAAGGCTGGTCAACGCCCTGCAATCGGGTTGACCCTTGGCCTGACGGGCTCAGCGGGTGACGCGGACGGGAATACCCCGGCGTTCCTCTGCCGCGGCGAAGACCGCGTTCCAGTCGATCCGGCCCACTTGGCTGCCGGCGGCCTCAAAGGCCAGATCCCGCAGATTGGTGATCCCGTGCCTGGGGAGAGGCTTACCCAACTCCACAAGATCGACTTCCTCGGCACTGGGATGCACCTCCAGGTACAAATCGTTGCCGATCCAGCCAAATTTCGCAGGCTGATTGGTGATGGACACCTTCATGCCCACCTTGGACAGGGCAAACAGGTCTTCCACGTGCTCAGGATACATCCGGATGCAACCTCGGCTCACCCGGCGCCCGATACCATTGGGGCGGTTGGTGCCATGGATCGCATACCCGTTCCAACCGACCCGGATGCGATGGGATCCGAGCGGGTTTTCCGGGCCAGGGGGCACGGACCGGGGGACGGTGGGATCTTCCGCCCGGTGGTTCGCTGTGGGAATCCAGGTCGGGTTCTTGGTCAGTTCCGTGACCCGCTGAAGACCGGTCGGCGTTTCATAGGCTTCGCGACCGGTGGAAATCGGCCAAGTCTGCACCGGGCCGCCATCTGCCGGAAAATAATAAAGGCGCAGATCGCCCGTGTTGACGAGGATGCCGGATTCCGCCCGGACCGGGAGAATATGCTGAGTGGGCAGGACCAGGGGCGTGCCCGCTTCCGGGGCCCAGGCATTGACGTTCGGATTGGCCGAGCGCAGTTCCACGAAGCCCAGGCCATATTGCATCGCCACATCGAGCAGGGTTTCCCCCTCCACGACAAAGTGTAGGGACAACTCGCCGACCATGTTCTTGCGTGCCTGGGCGCCATCCTGTCCCTGGCCGGACACCATGGTGGCCAAAGCCGGGGATGCAGCCATGGGGCCAAAGCCCTGGAGGCCGGCGCCCAGAGACCCGAGACCCAGGGCCATGGTGCACAGCGCCCAAAAACCCATGAAGCGCGCCAGCGCGGGCAACAGCCCGGGTCTGCCGCAGGCAGATCTGTCTTCCGTCATCCGATAATCAGGTCCAGCTTTCCACGCGGTCGGGCACATTCTACTCATCACGAGACCGGCCATCCCCAAATCATACCACCCTAAAAACTACCCTGCAGGCGCACCCCGTTTCGCCAATGGCCATAAACGCTTGCCAATGGCGGTGGGCTTGCCATCCGCCTGAACGGCTCAGCCCAAAACCCCGTCACCAGGACGCCCGCCGGTCTTGCCGCAATGCGCATCTCGGTTTTACCCGCATTTTGCCGGGACGCAAACTCACCTCCCCGTGGGACTGCGCATTCCCCGCTTCCAACACGCCATGGGCCTGTCGTGGGACGAGCCTGTTCTGGGGCGGCCTGTTCTGGGACGGGCCTCTTCTGAACCGGCCTCTTCTAAACCGGCCTCTTCTAAACCGGATCGGCGTGCCATGGTCTTGGGCAACGCTCACAGGCAGGCAAAAAGCGGGCCGGAGCGAACCCTTGCTCCCCGGGGAACGGACTGCGACACTCCCGCGCCACGCCACGAGGTTGATCGCTGGAGGGAGGGGCTCGACAAGGGGAGCCGGATCCGGCACAGGGTCATGTCAGGTGACGTGGACAGGGGCCGGGGTGAAACGGGGCGAGATGAAGCGGGGAATGCCATGCATCCATTGAGCGGGGCTGATCTAGGAACACTCTGGTCCGTCTTCACACGCAGCGGCGCGATCCCGCCGCGCAAATGGGGCGAGACCGCGGGCATCATCCTGGCCGCATTGGGACGCAGCCCCATCTCCGCGGTGGAGTATGCCGCCCTCGCGGGCCGCCTGCCCAAGATCGAGGACATGCCGCCCCCCATCTTCATCATCGGCCATTGGCGCAGCGGCACCACCCACCTCTATAATGTGATGAGCCGGGACGATTTCGGGTTCGTGCCGCCCCTGGCCACCGGCCTGCCCTGGGATCTGATGGGCATTGCCCGGGTCATGCGGCCTTTGCTGGAGCGGGCGCTGCCGGAGAACCGGTTCATCGACAATATTCCCGTGAAGCCGGATTCTCCCCAGGAAGACGAAATTGCCCTGGCAAACATGACGCCAGTGTCTTTCTATCACGGCATCTATTTCCCCAAGCGGTTCGAGGCGTTCCTGGATGAGGGACTGTTCTTCGACACCCTGTCCGAGCGGGAGATCGCGGCCTGGCGGGACCGGTTCACCTATTTCATGCGCAAACTCTATGTGCATCAGGGCCATAAGCGGCTGTTGATCAAGAACCCGGTCTATACCGCACGGGTGGCGGCCCTGCGGGAGATCTGGCCGGAAGCGCGGTTCATCCACATCCTGCGCAACCCTTACGAAGTTTTCGTCTCTATGCGGAACTTCTATTCCAAACTTCTGAAGCAGTTCGCCCTTCAGGACTATGACCATGTGGACATCGACCGGGCCATTCTGGACGTCTATGCCCGGATGATGGAGACCATGGAGCGGGATGTCGCGGACCTGCCGCCTCATCTTTACACGGAAGTCCGTTACGAGACCCTCGACGCCGATCCCCTTGGCGCCATCGGCAGCATCTACCGGTCGCTGGATCTGGGGGATTTCGAGGCGATCCAGCCCACATTTCAGGCCTATCTCGATACGGTGCGAACCTACAAGAAGAATGCCTTTACCTACAGCGACGAAGCTGCGGCCCTGGTGGAAGGACGCCTGGGCGGGTTCCTGGAGAAATGGCACTACGCCCGGCCCGGCACGGAAACACAGCCGCCTGCCCCAGTCCGTTGAGATCCGGTGCCCGAAGGCCCGGGACGTTCACGAACACCCAGGGTATTCAGCACAAAGACGGCATTTCGCAAACAGAAGACATTCATGACCGGGCCCGCCTCCAATCCGGCCCATCCCGTTTCATTCAGGGCCCGCTGTTCCGGCCTTGCGCGCTCCATAACCCAGGCAAAGGGGATCCCGCCGTGCCCGCCACACCGTCCAGCCTGATCGGCAGACTCACCATGCTGGCTGTCCTGATGCTGACGGCTGTGCTGGCGGGTTGCGGAGGCGATGCAGGGGATGTGCCCGCCCAGGCGGAGACCCGGTGCAGGAATGTGGCCCTCGCGGACCGGTTCGGCACGGACCCGATCCGGGGGGTCGAGGATCTGGCCATCGACCATGAGCGGGGGCTGATCTACCTCTCCGCCTACGACCGGTTTGCCCTGGAAGATGCGATTGCGGCCAAGAGCCGAACCCTGCCCCGGGGCGGTCTTTATGCCGCGCCGCTCAGCGCGATCCTCGATGCGGACAATGGGACGACGGTGACCGTCCGGGAGCTGACCGGTGCCTTTGTCGGTCCGAATGATTTCCGCACCCATGGCATTGATCTGTACACGCCGCCCCTCGGGGATCAGCATCTGGCGGCGGTGGTGCATCGGTATGGCCGGGCGGACCGGGGCGAAAAGGTTTCCTGGCGGCGCCAGAGCGGGGTGGCGTTCTACCGGGTCACTCCGGCGGGGCTCGAGCAGACGGCCCTTGTGTTTCATCCGGAACTCTGCCACGCCAACGATCTTGCAGTGGTCGGTCCCCGCACCGTGCTCGTCACCCGGGATCACGGCGCCTGCGGCAGCTTCGCCGCCGCCGAGGATGTGCTCGGGCTCAAGCGGGCCCGGGTGATGAAGGTGACCTTGAATGGAGAGGGCAAGCTCGACCGGGATCCGGTGCCCCTGGCCGGGGGGATCGGGTTTGCCAATGGCATTGCCGTGGACCGGTCCCGGCGCCGGGTGATCATCGCGGCCACCCGGGAGCAGGCCCTTCTCATTTATGATCTTGAGCGGCTGCTGAGCGGGGATGCGGGCCATCCCCAGGGGCGGATCGCCCTGGATGGGGCCCCGGACAATCTGACCTTGTCCCCGGACGGACATCTTCTGTCCGGCGTTCACCCCTCGCTTCTCCAGATCGGCTTCTACCGGCGGCGCTGGTTCGGTGAGACCAGGGCGCCGGCCCGGGTTCTGGCCATCAATCTGGATACGGCGAAAACCCGGTTGGCCTATCAGGACAGTGAGGGTGCGCGGTTCCCGGCGGTCACCGTCGCGGCGGGCCATGACGAGGTTCTGGTGATGGGCAGTGTCGGGGCGGAAGGATTGCTGGTCTGCCCCAGATCGTGACTTGGCGATTTATGTGCCAGTATACGGCCAGTGTATGTGTTGGGCCAATCATACCGGTCAATGACTGTTTGAATACGGATGGGCTTGGATTGCAGGCCCGTACCCTTGGGAGGACGCAATGAGCGACACACCGGAGCTGTTTTCGCCGGAGTTCAACCTGAACCCCTACCCCACCTATCATCGGCTGCGCCAGGAGACACCGCTTTTCCAGGTGGAAGGGACCAATGTCTGGATCGCGACCCGTTATGAGGATTGCGCGCTCATCCTGCGGGACAAACGCTTCGGCCACCGCACGGAAGAGCGTCAGCTCATTGAACTGGGCCGGGACCGGATGAACGAGCCCTCCCATGCCAGCCTGCGCCGGATGATGCTGCTTGCGGATCCGCCGGACCATACCAGGCTGCGGGGGCTGGTGGTGAAAGCCTTTGACCGGCGCGGTGTGGAACGGCTGCGCACGGGCATCCGCGCCCTTGCGCACCAGCTTGTGGACCGGTTGGAACCCCTGGGCGGCGGTGACCTGGTGGACCTGTTCACCCACCCCCTTCCCGTCATGGTCATCTGCCAGATGCTGGGCATTCCCGAGGAAGACTGGGACCGGTTCCTGACCGGACGCATCTTGGGCCGGATCATCGATCCCACACCGATGAGTGATGAGGAAATGGCTCAATCCAATCAGAACACCCTGGAGGCCCAGGCCTATTTCTGCGGCCTGTTCGATGAACGGCGGGCCCGGCCCAAGGATGATCTGCTCACCGCCCTGGTGGAATCGGAAACAGAGCATGGTGTTCTGACCCCGGAAGAATTGAGCGCCAATGTGGCCCTGTTGTTCGGCGCAGGCCATGAGACCACGGTCAATCTCATGGGCAATGCCCTGATTGCCCTTTACCGGAACCGGGACCAGCTTGACCTACTGCGCAATGACCCGTCCCTGTTCCCCAGCGCCGTCGAGGAATTCCTGCGCTATGATTCCTCCGTACAGCTCACTGCCCGCACCGCCCTTGAGGACGTGCCCCTGGGCGGCACGGTGATCGGCGAGAACGACCGTGTTCTCTGCCTGCTGGGGGCGGCAAACCGGGATCCGGCGATGTTCGATGATCCGGACCGGCTCGATGTTCGCCGGCCCAACGTGAGGCCCATGTCCTTTGGCGGGGGCATCCATTTCTGCCTGGGCGCCCAACTCGCCCGGATCGAAGGGGCGGAGGCACTGGCCATTCTGTTCGACCGGCTGCCGAACCTGGAACTGACGGACCCGGAGCACCCGGACTGGAAGGAAACCATCACCCTGCGCGGCGTAAAAACCCTGATGGCCACTTGGTAGGGCGCTCGCGAAGCCGGATCCGCACCTGACGGCGGGTCATATCCCTCGGGCAGCCTAGTCCTGCTGCCGGGGGGAGCAGAATCGCGGCCGCAGAGTGGCGATCAAGGCCGGCAGGATGATCACGGCGGCTATGAAATTGGCCAGCATACTGACAGAAATGAGCACACCGAAGCGATAGAGCGGTGGCATGGAACTCAGGGCCAGGACGCCGAACCCGCAAAACACCGCCATGAAATTGAAGAACAGAGCACGCCCGGCGGTCGGGTGCAATTCGGCCATGGCGTCGGTCATGCTCAATCCCTGATCCCGCATCAGAAACCGCAGCCGATCGATAATGTGGATGGCAAAATCAATGCCCAGTCCAATTGCGATCGCGGCCAGCATGGACGTTGCTGTTTCCAGTCTGATCCCCAACATGCCCATCACCGCGTAGACGGACAGCACACTGACCACCACCGGTGCCACGGCTATGACGCCGCCCTCTATGGAGCGGAAGAGCACGGCCGCCATGAGAAAAACCAGGGCAAGGGAGACGATCACAGAGAGAAAATGGTTCCGTCCCAGGGGCGAGACGGTGTGGTAGTCCATGCGGACACGGCCATCAATCTTGATGGTGAGCCCCTCAGGCCGTGGAGTTGTGTCCACATAGGCCATGACGGCGTCGTAGATTGTCCGATTGGTGTCGAAGTAGTTGTCATTGACCATGCCCCGGATCAGGGCCCGGCGGTAGTCATGATCCACCTCATCGCGCAGATCGTCCGGACCACCCAATGCGGAAAAGAGAAGGAAATACTGGGCAATGAGATCCGGATCGGTCGGAAGGCGGTAAAACTCCGGATCATCCGCATTCAGCGCCTTGTGCATCTGTTTGAGATAGTCGGTAATGGAGATCGCCGCAGTCAGGTTGGGCAGGGTTTCGAGATGAGCCTCCAGGTCGTCCATGTAGGCCAGGACTGCTGGATCGTAGAGGCCCTCCGGTTCCGGTGTTTCCACCATGATGTCCAGGTAGGCCGTGCCATTGAAACGGGCGTTGATTTCCGCATCCGCCTGGAAAATCGGGGTATTGCTGGCGAAATTGTCGATTCGGCGCTCATCAATCACGATCCGGGATGCCCCGGCGATACCAAGGACAATAACGGCGCCGGCGCATAGGAGAACCCAATACCGGTGGCGTACCGCCGCGATGCCGATCCGTCCCAGCCAGCGGGCGACAAGATCATGGCTGCGCCCGCCCTCGTCTGGATGGAAAGCGGGGCTCTGCCGAACTTTGAAAAGGGAAAGCACCGCGGGCAAGACGATGAGGGAGTAAACCAGGGCCAGAACCGTGCCGACAATGGCGAAGAAACCGAACCAGAACATCGGCACCAGATTGGCGGTGACGGTAATCCCGAGAAATCCGGCCACAGTTGTCAGGGTCGTGAGCACAACGGGCCGCCACATGACCGCAGCGGCCCGCGCAACCAAAGTGCGTTGGGTTGCGCCCGGATCCATGGCTGCTTCTTCGTAGTATCGGCTGAACAAATGGATGGAGTCTGCCACCGCGATCCCCACCAGGATGACCGGCAGGGCAGCGGTAACCGTGTAGTAGCGCACACCAAGCATGCCCATGAGGCCCATGGCGCCACCGGCGGCGGCGGCGATAATCAAAACGGGAATGATGAACGCGGGTCTTGTGCGGAAGGCAATAAGCATCACGATCAAGATGATTGTGATGGCGATTGGCTGAAGGCGCGAGGAATCCTCTCCCAGATAGAGATCGAGATATCCGCTGACTGCGCCTTCTCCGGCAATCAAGACCCGGTGCTCGCCCAAGTCCATGGCGGCGATGGCAGCCTCAACCTTGCCATAGGTCAGACCTGCAATGGGCTGGTTCAGCAGTTCAGCCACAATCAAGGTGCCGGTGCCATCCCGGGAAACAAGGGTACCCTGATAGACAGGCATGGCGCCAACGGCGGCTCTTACGGCCAACGCCTGTGGCCGGGAGCGCGGCAGCGGATCGAGAAAGGGGGTGATGGACAGGCCGCCTTCGTTCCCAATGATGTTGTTTTCAGTGGCAAGGCTGCGAACCTGATCCGGATCGACATTCTCCGTAGACTGAAGTAAACGGGTCAGACGCTCTACGAGGGAAAGGGACTCGGGGGTGAAGATGCCATCCTTCCCGTCGCGAATCACTGCGATGACGAGGGGGTCCTGGAGACCGAAAACCTCACGGATTTCCTTGCGATAGAGCAGGGCCGGATTGTCCGGTGGAACGAAAACATCGACCGTTGTCTCGCGGACGATATTGGGGATCTGAATCAGCAGCCCCGCCAGGACAAGCAGGCTGACAATGGTTATGGCTCTGGGAATGGCTGTGAGGGCGTAGAAAAAGGCAAACGCGCGCGGCGCAAGCACTTCTGCCTGTTGAGATGGCATCATGGTCCGAATACCCCCCAAGGGATTTTGCCGGACGGCAAAAGTGAATAGATAGATGAAGGTTTTGGTGACTTGATGTTTTGTGAATTAGTATACGATCAAAGCATAGATTAGTGTAAAGCCTAAACTCACCTTAAAGTTTTTACAGGGCCCTGCTTGGCCTGCTCACGGTCAACGGGCAACCTGACTGTTTCGAATGATATTCGATTTAAAATCAAAGGCTTTTACTAAACTCTGCCGTTCATGAACCCGGGGCGGAATAGGTGCGGCCCTTCCATTGGCCGCCCTTGCCTCGCCAGGTGCGCAGGGCGGAGTCTAGGGTCATGGCGGTGTAGAGGGCGCCGGCGAGCGGGAGGAGGAAGCCCCTGAGCCGGGACTGGCCGTACAGGCGGGCGGTGGGCGCGAAGGTCACGGCCATGGCCAGCCATGCGCTGATGCCCAGAAGTGCAGGTCCGGCGAGGCCGTGGAGGGGAAAGGTCAGGGCAAGGAGCGGTCCGGCCAGATAGACCAGGATCATGCCCAGAAGCGTGCCCGCCAGAAGGATCGGGGAGTAGTGGAGCTGGGCGTAGGCGGTGCGGGCCACCATGGTCCATACGGAGGCAAGACGGCGATTATCCCGCAGGCTGAGAACCTTCCTGGTCAAGCCGATCCAGATGCGCCGACGCGGCGGTGCGCCTTTCATGAGCGCCGCCAGGGTGCAGTCATCGATCAAGGCCCCCCTGATGGCCGCCATGCCTCCCTGGTCTTCCAGAACCTTCCGGTCGGCGAGCATGCAGCCACCGGCGCCGGCGGCCAGGGGATGGGCAGGGTCATTGGACCAGGGGAAAGGATAGAGCTTCTGGAAGAAGAAGATGAATGGCGGGATCAGCAATCCACCCCAGAAGCCCCGGGAATCGAGCCTGGCCATCAGGGAGACCAGAACGGCCTCACGGGTCAGGGCGAAATGCATCATGCCCGTCAGAGTGTCCGGCCCGTGGAGAATGTCAGCATCCGTGAGCAGCAGATGGGTGGCCTGCGGGGCCAGATCCGCCAGGGCGGAAAGCCCTGCGTGCTGGGCGGCGAGTTTGCCGGTCCATCCGGGCGCCAGTGGGGGCGCGGCAAGGACATGGAAGGCCCGCTCTGCTGCGCCGGCGTGAGAGACGGAGGGCGCGCCGGCTGTCCAGGCTGCCCGTGCCAGATCTGCGGTGCCGTCGCTGCTGCCGTCATCCACAAGAATGACTGTGAAGGGACCGGGATAGGTGCTGGCCCGGTGGGCCGCGATGGTGTCGCCAATCACCGCCGCTTCATCCCGGGCAGGGATAATGACCGCGACCGGGGGCCAGGATGCCGTGGCCCCTTCCGCCAGGGGATCCTCTTCGCCCCGTTCCGCAGGCAGCCACTGGTCCGCACGCCAGAACCGCCCATGGACGAGCAGAAGCCAGCTCCAGGCCCCGGCAGCGAACACCCCAGCAAACCAGATCAAGAATAACGAGACCGTAATCATTGTGAAAATGTGTTTACTCGAAGGGATCAACCGGCGGTAACCAGTGTCCCGTTATGGGGATCAGCGGGTGGCGGTTACCGGCCATTGCGGGCAGGGGGCGACGCCGCGGCGCTTGTCATTGTCCCGTCCAGCCTATAGGATTTTTGGCAGATTTTTGCTGGGGAATTCGACAAACCGGGACGTCATGGAACCGATTACACCGTTAGACCATAGCGCTGGCACGGTCGTCCCGAAAACGGGCACGTCTCAACAAAATTCCCCCACCGGGCAACACCGGGATCCCATCAAACATACCGACCTGCAGCGCGGCTCCACGGGATCGCCGGGGACCACCTCTCCGGACGGAGCTGTGCCCAGGGAAGACGGGGCTGTGCCGACGGAAGAAGTGCCCGCGACCAGGGACGCCAATGGGGAGAACTTTCCCGTCGGCTCGTTCCTTTTGCCCGCGCACCTGCGACCCCATGTGGCCACCTTCTATGCTTTCGCACGCATGGCGGATGATATCGCCGACAGCACGGAACTCTCCGCCGAAGAGAAAATCGACCTGTTGAATGCCCATGAAGCTGCCCTTGACGGTGCTCCCGGCTATAACGCCGGTTACGAGAAGGCCAGGGCGCTACGGGAAAGCCTGCGGGAAACCCGGGTGACAGACCGCCATGCCCGGGACCTGCTAGCTGCGTTCCGGCAGGATGCGGTGAAACTGCGCTATGCGAACTGGCGGGAGCTGGTGGACTACTGCACCCTCTCGGCCAATCCGGTGGGGCGTTTTCTGATCGATCTCCACGGCGAACCCAAAGAGGCCCACCGGGCATCCGATGCCCTGTGCACGGTTCTTCAGGTGCTCAATCACCTCCAGGATTGCGGAGAGGACTACCGGAAGATGCACCGGGTCTATCTGCCCAGCGACTGGATGGAGGCGGAGGGGGTGAGCGTCGCCGACCTTGCGGCCCCGGCCCTGGAACCGGGCATGCGCCGGGTCATCGACCGGTGCCTGGATGAGGTGGACAAGCTGCTGGTCCAGGCCGACGACTTGGCCGGAGGCTTGGCCAGCCGCCGATTTGCCATGGAATGCGCCGTGATCGTCCATCTGGCCCACCGTCTGACCAGGCGGCTGCGGGCGGGAGATCCCCTGGCCGGGCGGGTGGCCTTGTCCAAGGTGGATTTTGCCTTCAGCGGCGTGACCGGCGCCGTGACCGGATTTTTCAGCGCCCAACCCTCCCGGCGCACCCGGCTCTGATCCTGGTCCGGCATGGATCGGGTCTGGGTAACGGCGCACCGGTAGCCTCGGTTCTTGTGTCCTAGTCCCGTTCGATTAGTGTGCAGATGGCTTGGTCCCGGCCGAGTGTTTTGGGCCTCTTTATGGGTTTTGCGCCCGTTTCGCCGATCTACGCCCCGCCTCATAGGATCTACGCCCCATCTCTTAGGGTCTACGCCCCGCCCTATAGGATCTACGCAATAGGATTGCTTGGTGGTAGGGTGCGCTGCCGATCATCAAGCGTTTGGACATGCCCCGTGGACACCTATTCCCCTTCTGCGCCCGCACTGAAACTCACGCCTGACGCCGCCGCGGCCCATGCCCGGGCGGTTGTGGAACAGTCCGGGACCTCATTCGCCTTTGGCATGAAGATCCTTCCCAAACCGCGCCGGGAAGGAATGTTTGCCGTCTATGCCTTCTGCCGGGAAATCGATGACATCGCCGATGGGGATGGCATCCACGCCAAAAGCACGACGGAAGAAAAGCGGGCGGCGTTGAATGGCTGGCGCCGGGAAATCGACGCGCTTTACGAGGGCCGTCCCACCTGGCCGACGGCGGTCGCCCTCGCGGGGCCAATCGAGCGTTATGCTCTCGACCGGGAAGAGTTCATTCTCTTGATCGAAGGCATGGAAATGGACCTGGACGGTCCGGTCCAGGGCCCCACCCTGGAGGTCCTGTCCGCCTATTGCCGCCGGGTGGCGGGCGCGGTGGGCATGTTGTCCATGCCGATTTTCGGCGCCCCGCCGGGGGAGGCCTCGGACCGGTTTGCCCTGTCCCTTGCGGATGGGCTGCAATTCACCAACATCCTGCGGGATGTGGGCACGGACGCGGCCATGGACCGGCTTTATCTGCCGGTGGAATTCCTGGAACGTCACGGTGTGACAACGACGATCCCGGAGAAAGTGCTTCATCATCCGGCAACGCCGGAGGCCTGCGAGGATCTGGGACGGATTGCCCGCCAGCGCTTTGCGGAAACGCGGGCCGCCCTGAAGGACCTGGACTGGCGGGTGCTGCGCCCGGCCCTGTTGATGATGGGTGTCTATGAAGAGACCCTGAAACGGCTCGAGGCCCGGGGCTTCCAGGTGACCGGGGATCCAGTGGCCCTGTCGAAGACCACCAAGATCATGATTGCGATGCGCTATGCTCTGGCCCCTCCCCTGACCCGGGCGCCGTGACAGCGAGCGGGTTTGAGGTTCGAATTTCAGGATACGGGATAGGTCCATGGGTGTTGTGCATATAGTGGGTGCGGGTCTGGCGGGATTGTCGACGGCCCTGCGGCTGATCGATCAGGGCTACCAAGTGCGCCTCTATGATGCGGCGGGTCATGCGGGGGGGCGCTGCCGGTCCTATGAAGACAAGACCCTCGGCACCCTGATCGATAACGGCAACCATCTGATCATGAGCGGCAACCGCTCCGCCGTGTCCTATCTAGAGCGCATCGGCGCCAGGGACACCATGATCGAGCCGCCAGCAGCCGTCTTTCCCTTTGTCGATGTGCCGTCGGGAGACCGCTGGACCCTGCGGCCCAATGGCGGCCCGGTGCCCTACTGGGTGCTCGACCCCAAGCGCCGGGTCCCGGACACCAAGGCGGGAGACTATCTGAGCGGTCTGAATGTGGCCCTTGCCGGCGCAGGCAAGACGGTGGCCGATGTGCTGGACACGGATGGGCCGCTTTATGAGCGGTTCTGGGAGCCGCTCGTCCTTGCGGCCTTGAACACCACCGCCGATCTGGGTGCCGCCGTGCTCCTGCGGGTCGTCCTGATGGAAACATTCCTGAAGGGGGAAGCCGCCTGCCGGCCCTTGATCGCGCGGGAGGGTCTTGGTCCGAGTTTCATCGACCCGGCCCTGAAGGTTCTGGCCGGAGCCGGATGCGAGCCCCAGTTCGCCCGGCGCCTTGTTGCCCTGGAGCGGGAAAACGGCACGGTAACCGGCCTTCAATTCCACAACGGCACCGAAACCCTGGCCCCCGAGGACCGGGTGGTGCTTGCCCTGCCCTCCACCAGAGCAGGGCAGGTGTTGCCGGAACTGGATCCGCCGGGGGATGGCGGGGTGATCGTCAATGCCCATTACAGGCTTGACCATTCCCTGCCGCAGTCTGAAACAATGCCGTTCATCGGACTGATTCGCTCCCCTGTACACTGGGTTTTTCTGCGGGGAGATATTGTCAGCCTGACCATCAGCGCCGCCGGATCCCTGGGCGATGAGCCCGCGGAGGCGCTGATCCCGATGCTGTGGAGTGAGACGGCGAAAGCCCTGAACCTCGGCGATACGACCTTCCAGGCCGCCCGGATCGTGAAAGAGAAACGGGCAACCTTTGATGAAACTCCAGCCGGGATCGCGAAGCGCAAAGGCCCCCATGGTCCCTACAGGAACCTTTTTCTGGCTGGGGATTGGACGGCGACCGGCCTGCCGGCAACCATCGAAAGCGCGATCCGGTCTGGCGAACGGGCAGCGCAAGCGATTGCAGGCTCAGGACGGGCCGGGTAGGACCCGCGTCAACAACCGGGATGGCTGTATCGCTTTAGGACGCTGGCGGAACAAGGGGTGAGCATGGCCAAGAACTATCAATTCAAGTGGTCCAAACCGGAACCACGGCGCAAGAAGGTTCCCAAGGCGCATTTCCTCGGGATCGTTTGTGGGCTGAAGAGTGAGGCGGATGCGCTGAAGGAGATCAGCAGCAGTATTCAGATCCGCGTCCTGGTTTCCGGGGCCAATGCGGCGCGGGCTGAAGAGCTTGCCAACACGTTCATCGAGCAGGGCGCCAGTGGCCTGTTGAGTTTCGGCGTGTCCGGCGGGCTGACCTCGGACCTGACATCGGGCGCCCTGGTCTGTGCCACGGAAGTGCGCTCCGAGGACGAACAATACAAGGTGCCGCTGTCCTGGGTGAATGCCGTGTCCGCCCGGGCCGCCGCCGACAGTATTCGGGTGATCTCAGGCCCCATTGCGGGCAGTGACACGCTGATCGACAGCCCCAAGGCCAAGCAGGCCATGGCGACCCGGCTGGGCGCTTTGGCGGTTGATATGGAAAGTCATGCGGTGGCCCGGGCCGCAGCCCGGTCCCGTGTCCCCTTTGCCGCCATCCGCGCCATTGCCGATCCGGTGGAGCGGGCTTTGCCGGACAGCGCCAGCGAGGCTGTGGCTGAAGACGGATCTGTCCGGGTGTTGCCGGTGTTGCGGGCCGCAGCAAGGCAGCCCGGAACCCTTGTCGATCTGATCAGTGTGGGGCGGGACAGTGCCCGCGCCCACAAAAGCTTACGCCGCGGCGCCCGCCACCTCATCCCGGCCCTTCTTGGGATCATGCATGTCTGAGAGCTGCTGCTCCACGATGGTTTCGTGGACAAACTCTGCCGGACGCTGATTTTCCAGGGAAATCTCAGGTGCCATGGGGCCGTCGAGCTTGGGGCCACGCATGCTGATCCAGGCCATTTTCAGAGGATTGGACGTGCCGTCCGCGACAGCCGTGGGCTCGTATCCGCAGTGAGCCATGCAGTCGGCGCACTTTTCATACTTGCCGGTGCCGTAATTGTCCCAGTCGGTGGTTTCCATCAGCTCCGTGAAGGTCTTGGCATAGCCTTCGCCGAGGAGATAGCAGGGACGCTGCCAGCCGAAAATGTTCCGGGTGGGCATGCCCCACGGGGTGCATTTGTAGGTCTGATTGCCGGCCAGGAAATCCAGATAAAGGGAAGAGTGGCTCAGGGACCATTTCTTGCCGCCATTGCCCTTGCGCAGGATGTCCCGGAACAGGGTCTTGGTCTTCTGACGGCTGAGGAAATGTTCCTGACTCGGAGCACGCTCATAGGCGTAGCCCGGAGAAATCGAGACGTTCACGCCCAGTTCCGTGCAGTAATCGAGGAAGGCCGCGACACGCTCAGGGTCCGCACCATCGAAAATGGTGGCATTGGCGTTGACCTGGAACCCCTTTTCCTGGGCGGCCTTGATCGCCTTCACGGCCCGGTCGAACACGCCGTCCTGGCATACGGCCTTGTCATGCTCTTCCTTCAGACCATCCAGGTGGACGGAGAAGAACAGATATTCCGACGGGGTGAACAGGTGCAGCTTCTTCTCGAGGAGCAGGGCGTTGGTGCACAGGGACACATACTTCTTGCGCTTGACGATACCGGCGACGATCTCACCGATTTCCTTGTGCAGAAGCGGCTCGCCGCCGGGAATGGAGACGATGGGCGCGCCGCATTCGTCCACCGCGTCCAGACAATCCTGAACGGACAGACGCTTGTTCAGGATCGGATCCGGGTAATCGATCTTACCGCAGCCCGCGCAGGCGAGGTTGCACCGGAAAAGCGGCTCCAGCATGAGCACCAGGGGATAGTGTTTCCGCCCCCGGAGCTTCTGGGACATGATGTAGGAACCGACTTTGATCTGCTGCTTCAGTGGGACGCCCACATGCGCCTCCTTCAGTTGTGAATGGCCATAGAGTGGTGGCTTGGCTTGGATCGTTCTAGCGGTCCGTATGCTGCCCGCCCCTCATGGGGTGCAACCTGCGCGGACCGTTGAGGGCCCATGAACCAGCATGATCCCCCCGCGTGCGCCCCCTCCCTTGGGACGCTGACCGGCTGGAGCCTATTCGCTGCTCCAGGCGGCCGCGCTGCCTTCCACCTGGGGGATTTCCGCCAGTTCGGGAGGCAGCTTGAAATGCACGTTCTCTTCAACGCCCTGAAGGTTTTCCACGGAAACCGTCCGCAGCTCACGCAGGGCATCAATCACACCTTGCACCAGGGTTTCCGGCGCGGAGGCACCCGCAGTCAGACCCACGGTCTCAACACCGTTCAGCCATTCCGGATCCAGCATGGTCCGATCAGCGATCAGGTAGCTGGGAATACCGAGCTGCGCGCCGATTTCCCTCAGTCTGTTTGAATTAGAGCTGTTCTCGGCGCCGACCACCAAAAGAAGATCGACTTCCCCGGCCAGCTCGACCACTGCGGTCTGGCGGTTCTGGGTGGCGTAGCAAATGTCCCGGGTATCAGGACCGACGATCTTGGGGAAACGCTGCTTCAGGGCGTCGATCACGTCCTTAGTGTCGTTGACGCTGAGGGTGGTCTGGGTGACATAGGCCACCCGCTCCGGATCGGAGACTTCCAGCCGTTCCACTTCCTCCACTTCCGAGAGGACATGGACGGTGCCGGGGATCTGGCCAAGGGTGCCTTCCACTTCCGGGTGACCCAAGTGGCCGATCAACACCACTTCGAAGCCTTTGCCCACATAACGCTGGCCTTCCTTGTGCACTTTGGTGACCAAAGGACAGGTGGCATCGATGACCTGAAGGCTGCGGACTTCCGATCCGTCTTCCACTTTCTTCGAAACACCGTGGGCGCTGAACACCGTGACCGCGCCGACCGGGATTTCATCAACTTCCTCGACAAAAATCGCGCCCCGGGCCTTCAGGGTTTCGACCACATGCTTGTTGTGCACGATTTCGTGGCGGACATAGACCGGGGCGCCGTATTTCACCAAGGCCCGTTCCACGATGTCGATGGCCCGCTCGACGCCGGCGCAAAAGCCCCTGGGCTTGGCCAGCACGACCCGCAACGGCTGGCTGGAGACCTCCCCGGTGCCACCATTTCCCAGCATGGTTCCTGCTTGTTCCCCTGCCTGTCCCATTGCTTCAACGCTCCCGCGGTTACTGCCTCAGGCGCCACGCCGCACCCGTATGTCATCAATTCAAATGGCGGCCCAAACCAACCGGGCGGCCCCATGACCGGTCTCGGATCCGTCTCGGAGGACCCGTGGCTTGCCCCGGATCACGCCGGATTGGCCCAAAACGGATCGACCGAGCCCGTCAATCAGGCTGGCGCGGATTGTCCGGATTCACCACAACTGGATTTCGACAATCCGCTGGGCGCCTCCACCAACCATCCAGACCATGGTCCTGCGCTATCCCTATGCCCCGGGCCGGTCAAGACCAGGGCCATCACCAAAGTGACTGCAAGGTCGGTCACCGCTCGCCAAGTCGTGAACACGGTCTGACCGCCCCACCGAATATTCCATAACTGCATTGGGCGTGAGGTATATCATAAAGTGCCCGGAACACTACAAGAGCTTCGCGGGTAAAATCACCGTCAGTGCCGTGAAAAGCACAAACCCCGCCGATGCTTCACCCCGAAAACTTACTTCCGCCGGATGAGGCCGAAGCCAGCAAAGCCAAGGTTTCCCGGGCGTTTCCGGCATGTCCGGCCACCGAACCGGGCGGAACCGGACGATAGGGCGGATGCGAGGCGGATGCTTGTAAATCGGCACTTCCACTTCCCTCAACAGACCCAACATGGCCTTTCATACCTATAAGTTATCATATCAATTCGCGCACAAATCGTCAGCCTGCGCCGATAGTAACCCACGCAAGTAATTTGTAACCCCCGCAAACATTTTGTAACCACGCATACAATGCCGTGGGCGGATTGTTCCGCGCGCCAGGATGGGGTAGATGCTCATGCTGGATGAAAGGGTTGAGCCCTGCGGTCCGCGCGGATTTTCGAACGGATGCCGTCCTGGCGGGTGCGCCCGTCGACCAGTGCGGCGGTCATCCAGTTGAAGCCACAGGCATAAGCCAGTTGAAGCCACAGGCATAAGGAGGACGATCACCATGGCGGTTCGGGCTTATCGGGAGATTCATCGCCGCCCTTGC
>CAZLPU010000019.1:0-68753 GCA_964561475.1 uncultured Alphaproteobacteria bacterium | reverse complement strand
GGATGGTCAGTACACGGTTTGGGGGGAAGTGGTCGAAGGCATGGAGCATGTCGACAAGATCCAGCGCGGTGAGCCGCCCCGGAACCCGGACAAGATCGTCTCCCTGAAGGTTGCGGCCGACGCCGCCTGAGGCGCGCGGGCTTTGAGCGCCCGGGTCTGACCGTCATGCGCGTCGATGATTTCGATTTCGATCTGCCTGAAGACCGGATTGCTCTGCGTCCCGCCTCACCGCGGGACGCAGCCCGGCTTCTTGTGGTTGATCCCGGAAACGAAAGCGGCGCGGGTGACAGGGCGGGAGAAGACGGGGCGCCAAATGAGCGGGCGCCCGATGGCGGTCTGTTGGAGGATCGGATCCTCCGTGATCTGCCGGATCTGCTCCGGGAAGGGGACCTGCTGGTCTTCAACGACACCCGGGTGCTGAACGCCCAGTTCAACGGCCTGCGCGCCCCCCGGGCCGGTGAGCCGGGCTCTTCGGTGGCGGGCACTCAGCCCTCCCTGGGCGCGGCCAAAGTGGAAGTGACCCTGCACAAGAAGGCGGGCCTCAATGTCTGGCGGGCTTTCGCGCGCCCGGCCAAGAAACTTCAGACCGGGGATCGTCTGACCCTCGGGGGCCAGCTCGGGGCCTATGTGAAGGAAAAGGGGGATGCGGGCGAAGTCCTCCTGGCCTTCGAGGAAGAAGGGGAGGCCCTGGATGCGGCCATCCAGGCGGCGGGGCTCACCCCCTTGCCCCCCTATATCGCCCGGCGCCGGGGCGTGGACCCCAAGGACGCGGACGATTACCAGACCGTCTATGCCCGCCATTACGGCTCCGTGGCCGCCCCTACCGCCGGTCTTCATTTTACGGAGCATCTCCTGGAGCGCCTGGATGCGAAAGGCATCGAGCGGTGCCACGTCACCTTGCATGTGGGTGCGGGAACCTTCCTGCCGGTCAAGGCCGAGGACACCAAAGACCATGCCATGCACAGCGAATGGGGCACGGTCAGTGAAGAGGTGGCCGAGCGGATCAACGCGACGAAAGGGCAGGGCAGGCGGGTGATCTGTGTGGGCACGACCTCCATGCGCCTTGTGGAGAGTGCGGCGCCGGAAGAAGGCCGGATCACTCCTTTCTCGGCGGAGACGGACATTTTCATCACCCCCGGCTACCGGTTCCGCATCGCCGATGGCCTGCTGACCAACTTCCATCTGCCCCGGTCCACCCTGTTCATGCTGGTCAGCGCCTTTTCCGGCATCGAGACCATGCGCAACGCCTATGCCCATGCCATCGACACAGGCTACCGCTTCTATTCCTACGGCGACGGCTCCCTGCTCTGGCGGCGGAGAAACGCTGCATGACGGCCACGCCCCCCAATCAAGGCATTTCCGGTCAGCTTGGCTTTGAGATCCACGCGACGGAAGGGATGGCCCGCACCGGACGGGTGCGTCTTGCGCGCGGGGACATTGCCACGCCGGCCTTCATGCCCGTGGGCACCGCCGCGACGGTCAAGGCCATGTTGCCGGAGACGGTGCGGTCCACCGGTGCAGACATTGTTCTGGGCAACACCTATCACCTGATGTTGCGCCCCGGAGCGGAGCGGATTGCCCGGCTCGGCGGTCTGCACCGGTTCATGCAGTGGCCCCATCCCATCCTCACGGACTCCGGCGGGTTCCAGGTCATGTCCCTCGCAGGCCTGCGCAAGCTCACGGAAGACGGGGTGACGTTCCAGTCCCATATCGACGGTTCCAAACATCATCTGACGCCGGAACGTAGCATGGAGATCCAGTGCCTTCTGGGCTCTGACATCGTAATGGCTTTTGATGAGTGCACCGCCTATCCGGCAACGGAAGAAGAGGCGGCAACGTCCATGGAGCTTTCCATGCGCTGGGCGGTCCGCTGCCGGGAGGCTTTCGGCGTGCGTCCGGGCCAGTCCCTGTTCGGTATTGTTCAGGGCAGTGTCTATCCGGACCTGCGGGCCCGGTCTGTCAAGGCCCTGACGGATATCGGCTTTGACGGCTATGCGGTGGGCGGTCTGGCCGTGGGCGAGGGACAGGAGTTGATGTTCCGTACCCTGGAGACCACCACCCCCTTGTTGCCCCAGGACCGGCCTCGCTACCTGATGGGTGTGGGCAAGCCCTCGGATCTGGTGGGCGCTGTGGCCCGCGGTATCGACTTGTTCGACTGTGTGTTGCCCACCCGCTCAGGCCGCAACGGTCAGGCGTTCACGCCGGACGGCACCGTCAATCTGCGCAATGCAAAGTATGCGGAGGATCCCCGGCCCCTGGATCCCGACAGCCCTTGCCCCGCATCCAGCCAGTATTCCCGGGCCTATCTCCACCACCTGGTGAAAGCCAATGAGATTTTGGCCTCCATGCTGATCAGCTGGCACAACATCGCCTATTACCAATCCCTCATGGCCGGTATGCGCGCGGCCATCGCGCAAGGACAATTCGCGGCGTTTCAGGCTGCCTTCCAGGCACGCCAGAGCACGGAAAAATCCGCCTCTGCCCCGAAGGCGCCATAACCCAAACCGGTGCGATATTTGTCGCCCGTTGCAACCAAACTCGCGGATCACCCCTATCCCGGGCATTTTCGACCGGGATATCTCCGAGCCGAAGCGCCTACCCGAACGGGCCAATTGGTCCGGTGTGATCGGGTGACTTTGGCTTGCGCCCGGTTTCGGCTACCATACACTGTTATATAGAGTGGGATGCTGGGCAGAAGACGCTGGGCACAGCTTGGCGGGCATCTCCGGAAGGCCGGCAAGGCTAATGGCCCAAGTCAACTAGGGCTTACGTCAACTGGGGCCTAAGCCCATTGGGGTTTCAGCCCGTTCGGGGTTCGGGCCGTTCGGGGTTCGGGCCGGCGAGCCGCAGGCGCGTTGACCGGTGGCCCCAAGGCAGAACCCTCGGGCCTTGGGTCGGACTGGGAAAGCAGGGGAGTGGTGTACCAATGACGTCGCTAGTCGTCGTAATGAACAACAAGGCCGCCGCCGTTGCTGCCGACAGCGCCATGACCGTGACCGACGGTTACGGCAACACTCGGGTGCGCATGGGTGTGCGCAAGCTCTTCCAGCTCAATGACCGCTGCCCCATTTCCGCGATGATCTACGACTCAGCGGAAATCATGAACATGGCTTGGGGGCCGATCATGGTGCGCTACCGGCGCCAGTACGGCGACCTGGTGCTGCCCTCGGTGGAGGCCTATGCCGACCATTTCCTGTCCTTCCTGGACAATTACGACGAAATTTTCGACGAGGACGCCCAGGCCAAGGCCTACAAGCATTACGTGGCTGTCCTGTTCGACTGGGTGCGCCAGAACGTCAACCACATCGTCGAGGCGGAGACCGAGGAACCCAGCAAGGACGGCCCCCGGACCATGGCAGAGGTGGTTCGGGTCGCAACCGACCTCGTTTACGAAGATGTGATCCAGTATGACGAGGGTGAGCCCCGTCCTGACCTGCCGGGCTTTGATGCCGGGTTCGCCAAGGAACTCCAGCGCAAATTCGCCGTCGATATCCAGAACCTGATCGACGAAACGTTCGGCGAGGCCCGTCCTGATAAAAATACGGTCCGTAAGCTGCGGGATATTGCCGCGCTGGCGGTGACCAAGGATTTCTTCCCGGATTTCTTCCCGAACACCGGCATCGTCTTCACCGGCTATGGCGAGCACCAGATCACCCCGCAAATGGTGGCCTATCTGGTGGGTTTCGCCGTGAACGGAAAGCTGCGCCGCCGTCTGTCCGACGTGAAAAGCATCCACACGGACGAACCGGTGGTTATCGCGCCCTTTGCCCATGACCGGATGATCCACACATTCCTCACGGGCATCGACCGGGAACTGGATGAATTCCTCCAGGAACAGATCGTCGATCTGGCCGTGGGCATCCGCGACCGCACCATCGCCCAGATGCCTCAGTTGAACCGGTCCCAGCGTCAACGGTTTGCGGAAGGCTATAGCGAAGACGAGATCGTCGATCTGATCCAGGACGTGATGAGCCGGCTGGACGATTACCAATACGACGTGCACACCCATCCGATCCTCATGGCCGTGGAAAGCCTTCCGGAAGCGGATTTGGCCAAGACCGCCGAGATGCTGGTGAGCATCAATGCCTTCCAGCAGCATGTGGGCATGACCATCGAGACCGTGGGCGGCGATATTGATGTGGCCCTGCTGACCAACGAGGAATTCCACTGGGCGCGCAAAGGCGAAAAGATCCGCGAACATACCACCGAGGTGGTGCGCTGAGCGCGGCGGAAAAGAGGAGCACGACCATGGCTTCGGAATTCAAGACCACAAACCTAGCGCTGAAACCTCTGGCCCGGGCGGCCTCCGTTTCGGATCACTCCCGCCAGGGAACCGCCGATGCGACCCGTGAGCCCCAAAAGCTGGCCGTCGTGACCGTCAACCGGCCCGACACCGCCCGCCGGTCCATCCCTCCCGGCGGCAAGCCCCCGCGCCGGTATCAGCGCAACATCGTGGCCGAAGTGCTGGCCGCCCGCTACGGCGAGGATTCCCGCCTGGAGATGGAAGCGGAGGAAGCGGCCGCGGACCTGAAAAACGAACTTTCCGCGCCCAAGGCCCGACGGCGGTTCCTGGGCAGCGGGCCGAGCGGCGGACCCAAGGGTGGCAAAGGGGTCTCCAAAGGCGCCGCCAGCGGCAAAGAGTCCGGCAAGGACCGGAAGAAAGGCTTTTTCGGCCTCTGATCCCAGCGCACTGCGGACGGGCCGCCGGACCCATTTCTGCCGGGATTTCTGCCCGGGGACCTTTTTGGCCATGTTGCACTGGACATGGCCCGGACCCTGGGCTAAACACCCCCTCTCTTGATCGATTTTCCCCGATCGGGCACGTAGCTCAGCTGGTAGAGCACCGGACTTTTAATCTGGCGGTCCTGGGTTCGAGTCCCAGCGTGCCCACCATTCGTTTGATATCGCGGCGCGCGGCGCCTCCGATGGGGCGGCTGACCGGCCGACGCGCGGTCGCGCTTGCGAACCCTGCGGGTTCGGGTGGTTCACGGTTTCTTCCACCAACTCCACCATTTTTGGCCTCACGGCGCGTGGCGCCTCCGGCGGGGCGGGCTGACCGCCCGGCGGCCGGTCGGCCGCTTGGGGTCGCAGGGTCCGCTCAGCTCCATCCACGCATATTTCGCTTCTTTGATGTGTTTCGCAAAGGATCCATGGCTCGTGTCGGGGGCGGGGTCGGTTCAGGAGGCTTCCCGTTCCTTGGCGGCCCATCCGTCCCGTTTGCGGTAGATGGTCGAGGGGCTGATGGCAAGGAGCCGGCTTGCTTTC
Organism: uncultured Alphaproteobacteria bacterium; assembly: GCA_964561475.1. Lineage (GTDB taxonomy): Bacteria > Pseudomonadota > Alphaproteobacteria > JAJFIK01 > JAJFIK01 > CAYUYV01. Next base: position 63,488 of record CAZLPU010000019.1, on the reverse strand, counting down.
TGGATGTTGCCGGAACAGGCGGCGATGGCATCTTCGATGATGCGCCGTTCAAGTTGCCAGAGGGGACGGATGTCTCCAGGACTGCGAATGGACAAGGCCAGTCCGTTCCATGTCCCCTGGGGTGGGGCAGGAACAGGGTGTGCCGTTTCCTGCCTGATGGGACCTCCTAAGACCGTAGGCGGACGGTTGGGATCGAGAACCGTTTTCAGCATGGTATCGGTCACCGCCGGACCATCGTTCAAGACAATGATATTCCGCAGGACATTATTCAGCTCACGAATATTACCTGGCCAGGGATAGGACAGCATGAAGTCGATGGCTTCATCCGTGAAATCCGCAAACTGCTTGTTCTCTTCTTCGGCCATGGCCTTGAGAAAGGTCCGGGCGATCTCGACCACGTCGCTTTCCCGGTCGCGCAGGGGCGGCAGGTGAACAGGAATGACGTGGAGCCGGTAGTACAGGTCCTCCCGGAAGCGGCCTGCACGGACTTCTCCGATGGGATCCCGATTGGTGGCGGCAACAATCCGGACATCCACCTGCCGCTCCTTGGTCTCGCCAACCCGGGTGAAGGTACCCAGTTGAAGAAAGCGTAACAGCTTTGCCTGGAGGCTGAGATCCATTTCACAGATTTCGTCGAGAAACAGGGTCCCTTTGTCCGCAAGGCTGACGGCCCCTTCCCGGTCGGTGTTCGCGCCGGTGAAGGCTCCTTTCACATGGCCGAAGAGTTCACTTTCGATCAGGTCCTTGGGAAAGGCGGCACAATTCAGGGCCAGGAGCCGCCTGCTCGCCCTCGGCCCTAATTCGTGGACGGAGCGTGCCGCAAGTTCCTTGCCTGTACCCGTTTCTCCCGTGACGAACACGGTCGCACTGCTTTGGGCGGCATGCTGAAGGGTGTTATAGATGGATTGCATGATCATGGAACTGCCGATCATGCCGTGGGCTTGGAAGCGGATAACCTTTTCTTCATAGACCGCCACACGGGTGGCGAGGCGTTCCTGCTCAAAGCTGTTCTTCAGTGTCGTGAGCAGGCGTGTGCTGTTGAAGGGTTTGACCAGAAAATCCTTGGCGCCCAGTCGCATGGCATCCACGGCCTTGCCGATGGACCCGTCCGCGGTAATCACAATGACCGGCGTGGTGTGGCCCGCTTCCCGCCAGTTGCCCAGAAGGTCCATCCCGTCCGCATCAGGAAGGCCGAGATCCAGCAGGATCAGGTCGAAGGCGGAAGGATCCGTGTTGCGGGCAGCGCCTCCGTCCCGGCACACTTTCACTCTGTGCCCGGCCTGAAGCATGTCGGCTTCATAGGTGCGCGCAAGTGAAGGGCTGTCTTCGACCAGCAATATGTGTTTGCGATCATTCACCAGTTACAGCCTTTGATGGCATGGCCGCCCGGTCGCGGCCCAATGCTTCCTTTGTCCGGAGGGCGACGATTTCCAGATCCTTGACCGATTCCCTTGGTTCAAAACCGCCCTGGGTGGCGTGACGTTCAATGAATTCCGCGAGAAACTGAAGCTGGCGCGCGCCCACATTGCCCGCGGCGCTTTTCAGCGCATGGGCTTCCTTGGCCATGGCGGGGAGGTCGATCCGGTCCTGGGCGGCATTGTGCCTGATGGTGTCGAGACGACAATCCACCTCTTCAAGGAAAAGACCGATAATCTCTGTGCAGATATCATCGCCCAGGTTTGACCAGGACTCCCGCAAGTGATCTTCATCGAGCACGGGTTTGCCTTCAATCACGCTGTCGGTGGCGGTGGTCTGTTCGGTCTCGGGTTCATTGGCCAGCCAGTGTGACACGGTTCTCAAGAACGGACCGCGCCTGACTGGTTTGACCACGAAATCATTCATACCCGCCTCAAAACAGCGGGCCTGATCCTCCATGGAGGCGTTGGCGGTCATGGCAATGATCGGAATGCTGTTCTGGGAGCATGCACAGGTCCTGATCCGGCGTGTGGCGGTCAGCCCATCCATTTCCGGCATGGACAGGTCCATCAGCACGATATCATAAGAGCGTTCGCCGACGGCTCGGAGCGCCTCGAGCCCATTGCTGACATGATCGACAATCGCCCCCTTGCGCCGCAAAAGGGTCTGCGCCACATAGGCATTGGTCTGACTGTCTTCAACCAGAAGGATCCGGCCATCCAAGGCGTCCGGTTCCACACCGTCCGCATCGGTCCCAGTGGGCTCCACAATCTTGGTCACTTCCGCCGGGATCTCGAACCAGAAACAGCTTCCTCTGCCTTCAGTACTGTTCACCCCGATGGAACCGCCCAAAGCGTGCACAAGACGCTGGGAAATGGCGAGGCCAAGTCCGGTTCCCCCGAATCTCCGGGTGTACGACGTATCAAGCTGCTGAAACTCCGAAAACAGAAGATTTTGATGGTCTGCGGGAATCCCGATGCCCGTGTCCTCGACCTCGAAACGAAGCCAGACCTGTCCGTCTTCTTCTTCTTCACTGGTTCTGGAAGAAAGACGGACGACCACCCGTCCTTGATTCGTGAACTTGATGGCGTTGGACAACAGGTTGATCAGTACCTGGCGGATCCGCGATGGATCTGAACGGATGCCGAAGGGGAGGACATTGGAAATATCCGAGAAGATTGGCAGACCCTTGGCCTGGGCAAGGGGGCCCAGAATTTCCACCGAACGATAGACAAGATCCCGAAGCTCGAAGGGCATGAACTCCAATTCCAGATGACCTGCCTCGATCTTGGAGAAATCCAACAGGTCGTTGATCAAGGTCAGGAGGCTCTCCCCGGACTGAAGGGCCAGTTCGGTGTGGCCCCGCTGCTCAACTGAGAGTTCCGTATCTCTCAGGAGGTTCAGTCCACCGATGATACCGTTGAGGGGTGTCCTGATTTCATGGCTCATGGTCGCCAGGAACCCGGATTTGGCCCGACTTGCCGCCTCGGCGGCCTCCTTGGCCTCCTTGAGTTCGATCTCACTATCCCTGATGGCTGTCACATCCTGGACAGTGCCAAACACCCTGATCAGCGCACCGGTCTCGTCGAACTTCGGGATGCCCTTCCCGAATATCGTTCGGACATCACCATCCGGCTGCAAGATCCTGTGCTCGATCTCGTAATTTCGGCCACGCCTGATATGGGTTTCGATCAGGCTTTCCACCTTGTGGCGGTCGTCATGATGGATACTGCCGATGTAATCGGAAAATGTCAGGGATTGATCCTCAGGCAGACCAAGGATCTTTGACACCTGTCGGGACCATTCGAACTTGTCCTCGATGATGTCCCATTCCCAACTGCCAAGCTGGGCGATTTCCTGGGCTTGGGCCAAGCTGTCTTCGCTCTTCCTCAACAGCGCTTCTGACTTGATCCGCTCAGAGATATCACGAAGATAGGCAGTAAAAAACTGGGTCCCGTCGACCTCGAAGGGGGTGATGGCCAGCTCCACAGGAATTTCGGAGCCGTCCGCGCGCATTCCCGTAATCTCAATTCTCTTGCCAAGGACTTTATGCTCACCCGTTGCCATATAGTGGCTCAAACCACGATCGTGGAGCGCACGCAATCCCGGAGGAATGATGAGATCACTCAACCGTCGGCCAATGGCATAGGGGATCGGATAGCCGAAAACACGGGATGCCGCATTATTGAAATCAACAATATCACCGGAGTCATTGATGGTGATGATGCAATCCAGGGCGCTTTCACGGACGGCATCCCGCATGGCGACACTGCGCCGGAGGGCGGACTCCTTTTCGATCCGTTCCGTGATGTCCTGTACGATACCGATTCTGTGTTCCCGGTTCGTCTCCGGATCGATAATTCTGGCGTCGGAAAGCCAGAGATATTCAATCTTTCCATCGGCAGTCAGTGTCCGGAGTTCAAGGTTGAGATTGGTCCGCCCGTTCAGCGTATCGGCGACGGCCTGCTGAACGTGTTCCCGGTCATCGGGATGCACGCGCTCCAGCAGTTCATCAAGACCCTGAACATGATCGTGGCTTGGCAGCGTCGGCGCCAGGGCTTTGAGCCCCGGTGACAGAAACGATGTTTCCAGAGTTTCTGCTTCAAAGACGAAATAGCCAATTCGGGCCAGACGCTCCACCTCATCAATCACCGTCTTGGACCAGAGCGTTTCCCGCAGCCTGCGAGCGGTTTCGCTTAGATCACGCAGGACCATGACCCGTTCACCGCCCGCGGTCCTGCACATGGTTGTGCGCAGGTAAACGCCCTGCGCCGACCTCAGGTCCACCTGACCGGTGGTCTCCGTAAAGATCCTTTCCAGGGCACTCTGAAAATCAGTATCACACTTGCTGATGGTCTCTTCTGTCAAGGTCCAGTTTTCAGCCAGCGTGGCGACAATTCTTGAATAGGTCAGGGGAGATGCGGATTTGTTCAGGGTCTGGTCAAGCCACGCGCTGCCCCTGACATTCGCAGTCAAGAAATCACCCTTGGCATCGAAGACAAGAACTTCATCTGGAATGAGATCAACCACATCCCGGATCAAATCCCGCGCTCTCCTCAGACCGGTATTGTTCCTCCGGGTTTCGAGGGCGTCTCCCACCATTCCGGCTAGATCCGACAGAGCCTGGCGTTGCTGCGGGCTGAGCGGTGCGCGGGCTCTGCGGTCAAGAACACATAGGGCACCCAATCTGTAACCGTCGGGCGTGGTGATTGGGGCGCCAGCATAAAAACGGATATAGGGCGGCCCCTGAACAAGAGCATTGTCCTTGAACCGCGTATCCGTCTTGGCATCGGTGACCACCAGCACGTCATCACTCAAAATGGTATGACTGCAGAAGGCAAGATCCCTGGGTGTTTCGGAAGCATCAATGCCAATGCGGGATTTGAACCACTGCCGGTCCTCGGTGACCAGGGAAAGCGCGCACATCGGCGCATCGAACACCATTGCCGCTGTACGGGTGATCCGGTCAAAGACCTCTTCGGGTCCGGTGTCACAGATATTGTAACTGTGCAGAGCGGCGAGGCGTGCCCCCTCTCCGCCGCCTCCGCTGAACGCGTCTTTTTCTGGCACGATACACTTTCTCCCGGCTGCCACCCCACGGGGTTTGTATGCCATGGAAAAGTAAAGCAAGACCTGCCCTTGCCGGCGGCGGTCTTGCTTCAGGTACTCATTCCAAAGATGAACCGGTTACCAGCAGAGCCCCTTATAGCTGCCGCGAGCTTCCTTTTGCCGGTCCACCCGTGCAAGATCGATAACCGTGACCCGGTCGGGCAGGCGGGCGATGGCCTTCTTCATATCCGGTGTCCCATGGGCCATGATGACTGTGTCGCAACCGCGTAATGCGTCTGATGCCGATTCGTGGAGAAGGTCCTCCATGACAGCTTCAATCCGTGCGCCCTGGCCGTCATCGGCTTTGGCGTGCTGAAGGTAGTGGCCGAGTTTGCCCGTACACTGTACATTGGCATCATAGACCTGAACATCGATGCCGCTGGCGAGAAGCTGATCGAGGAGGGTCAGCATGGGACTCTCCCGCAGGTCGTCCGTTCCCGGTTTGAATGTAATACCCAGCATGGCGACCTTCTTGGCTCCGGCTTTCTTGACGAGGCCCATGGCGTGGTCAATGTGTGCCTTGTTGCTGGGAATCAGGCTGTCGAGTAATGGCACCTCAACGCCCATATCGCTGCTGACCCGGGCGAGGCCGCGCACATCTTTCGGCAGACAGGAACCACCAAAGGCAAAACCCGGCTTCATGTAGTACGCGGACAAGTTGAGCTTGGTATCCTGAACGAATACGTCCATCACATCGTGACTGTCCACGTTGAGGGCCTTGCACAGACGCCCGACTTCATTCGCAAAGGCCACTTTGGTTGCGTGCCAGCAATTGTCCACATACTTGACCATTTCCGCTGCTTCAACACTGGTGAAGATCGGCTCATCATCAATGCCGGCATAGAGATCACCGATCATCCGTGCGGTGCGCAGGTCCGTTGCACCTACCACCGTTTTCGGCGGGTTGCGGAAGTCATCGACGGCGGTGGCCTCCCGCAGAAATTCAGGGTGGAATGCAACGCCGAAGTCAACGCCGACAGTTTTGCCGGACGCCTCTTCCAGGATCGGGATCAGGGTTTTTCGGCACGCGCCAGGGGATACAGTGCTCCGGAACGCAATCACGTGGAAGCCATCCTTATCGGCGAGGGTTGTACCGATGTCATTACAGACAGCCTTCAGATAGCTGAGGTCACACCGTCCGTCAGGCGTGCTTGGTGTTCCCACACAGACAAAGCTGATGTTGGAGTTGAGGACCGCATAGGCGGCACTTGCGGAAACCGAGATGCGGCCTTCCTGGACACCGTCGTGGAGCAGTTCGTTCAGGTCCTTTTCCACAATCGGAGACTCACCTTGGGCAATCCGTGCGGTTTTCCGGTGGTCCGGATCAACCCCGATCACCCCATGACCGCGATCCGCGAAGCAGGCCATGGAAACGGAGCCGACATAACCCAGACCAAAGATGCTGAGCGGCTGGCGGTGGGGTGACGGGGCTGCCGCCGACCGATTTGCAACAGAAGAAGTCAGGGCAGCAGCTTGCAGTGTGATGACATTGTCCATCGTCCGTATCCCTCATTTGACGTCTCGCCGTACTGGGCAGAGAGGGATGCAGGGCTGCAGCCAAACTATCTCAAGAAAATAACTCAATAAAAACAGTATATTATAGGGTTTTATGGGGTTGCTGTCTGTCGATCCGCCCATTCCGCTTTTGCACTTTGGGAGACCCTTCCGAAATGGCAGACATCCCCAGCCGATCCCGGACCTGTTACCGTCCTGTTACGGAGTGTGAAAGGGACTGATGGGTATCCTGACCAAGAACGGATCGGCCATGGAGTGGTGCGGATGAGGCAATGGTGATGACCAAGCTTACCTTCAGCTAAGCCTAACCTGATAGGGGTAACGTCCGTGAACGCGCAGGATGGGGGATATGGGCCATGACGGAGAGGGACCGGGAAGTGCCGTGGCGGGTGCTGGACGAACGCACCGTCTATGTCTCCCGCCCGTGGATGGAGCTTAGGGTTCAGAAGGTGTCTTTACCTTCTGGCAAGGAGATTGAAGACTTTCACCGTCTTATTCTTCCGGACTTTGTTGCGATCCTGGCAGAATGCGAGGGTGGGAGATTTCTCCTTAACCGTCAGTATAAGCATGGTATCGGGCGGTATACTTACACGCTTCAGGGCGGCCTTGTGGAGCCAGGCGAGACGCCATTGGCCGCGGCGAGGCGTGAACTGGCAGAAGAAACCGGGTTCCATGCCGCCGATTGGACATCGCTGGGCAGTGCGGGTGTGCATGGCAATCTTGGTGCGGGCACGGGACACTACTTTCATGCGAAGAACCTGACACCGGTCGAGAGAGTGGAGCCGGATGAATTGGAAGAGATTGCGGTGTTGCGGCGGACAGGGGAGGAGATTTGCGGTTTTGTCCGGTCCGGTGCCATTTGCCTCAACAATCATGTGGCGGCTGTCGGTCTTGGAAAGATCCACGGCCTCCTGTGAGCCTCCCGAAATGCACGAGCAAGTGCCGCAGAATGGGAGCCAGGCGGTGTTCACGCCAGGCCGGAAGGGAAGCGTTCCCTTCGATTTTGACCTGGCACTCAACGGTATAATCCCTGCGGGGCACGGATACCTCTGCTGCGGAATGAGTCCATGAAGGTAGTCCGTGAACGTCCATGTCAGCGTCGTTTTCATCGGGTCACGGCCCCGATCGGAGCAACGCGCGAGGGATGCCGGATTCGGATTCGCAACTGGTCCCTTGGTGGATTCCTCGCCGATACCCCTGCCGGTCCGGAAATCGAATTGGGTCAGGAGGCGGCATATCATCTGTCCATTCCATTCCAAGGCTTTTTTGTTTCATACCGGGTGATTGCCCGGACGGTTCGCGTTGATGTACCGGAAGGGACGTTTGCGGTTGAATTTCTGGATCTGGACGACCGGCAGAAAGCCCTGATGAGCCACTTTATTGAAGAACTGGTCCGTGGCTCCATGGTTCCGGTGGAAGACACCATTCAGCGTATTGATGTTCCAGTCACGCCGGTATCAACCAAGCCCGACACCAATCCAAAGAATGAAATTCCAGTACGCCGGTGGCCCTTGAAGACGATTGGAATGTCGGTCTTCTACCTCTTTCTCGGGGCTTTCGTCTTCAGCTATGTCGGGCTTGCAATCTACTCAGCCCTGTTTCACATGCAGGTGGATACTGCAGTCATCAGTGCGGAGACTGTTGACCTGACCTCGCCGTCGAGGGGCAGGATTCTGGATATTCGGGTTGTGCCCCAACAGGTTGTCAAGCGTGGTGAGATCCTCATGCGCATGCAGGATCAGGATCTGGACGAGGACGTTCGTGATGCCATGCGGGCTCTTGCCCTGGCAGAAGCGGAGTTGGAGGAGCAGGAGATCCTGGCCCGCCAGGCCGCCGCCAGGGCCAAGGGCTACAACCTGATTGCCCGGAACAATATTGCCCAGATGAAGTCACAGATCCGGGCCCTGCGAAGCGAGATCGGCGGTTCGAGACGCCAGCTTGCCGCACAGATGGAGCTTCGGCGCAAGGGTTGGACCACCCAGTCGCAGGTGGATATCATCCGCAGTAAGATCACTGCCCTGGAGTCTGAACTGGAACGCAAGGACATTCATCTGAATGAGCTGGAGACACTGTACCAGGAAACTCAGGGGGACGACCTCTTCACCGGCGGGCGGTTCGTTGGTGAAAAGATCGATACCACCGCTGCCGTGGTCAGAGCGCGGGGGGAAGTGGCAGCGGCGAGACAGACCCTTGCTCTCCTCAAGGAAAGTCAGGCCCGATTGATTGTTCGCGCGAGTTGGCCTGCACGGGTTGTCGCCGTCACGGCAGCGGAAGGCAATTTCACGAGGCAGGGAGACGCGATCCTGACCCTGGAACAGGTCGGTACGGAGCATGTGCGGGCATTCGTGGCGCAAACCGTTGTTGGCGATTTGAGGATTGGTGACAGCACAAGGGTTTTCCTGCGTGCCAAGAACACCTGGGTGGACGGCGTTATTCGAGAGATCAATCGCACGGAAGCATTCTTCGATGAGGTCTCGGGTGATTATCAGTGGCGGGATAAGGAAACGCCGACGGCAATCGTCGAGATCGGGATTACGGAAGTGGGTGTATTGCAGACCGGTGAACCGGCACTGGTCATCTTCGAGAAATCAACCAGTCTGGGTCCGATCCGCCTGCTCCAGAGTTGGTTGAACTGATGTCGAAGGATCAGGTCGCGCGGGCAACTCTGCAGAACTACCCGGTCGACGAGATCACGTTCAGGCCGCAGGGATTTGCCAAATGGACGCCTACGGTGTTGTTCAGCCTGTTCGTCTATTTTGGCCTTTGCTTTGTCGCCACCCAGTATGTAGAGACTGTTTTCTGGGATAACCGGACCCAGACAATTACCCTGGTGATTGGGTTTCTTGGGATCTGGCGCTACGGTTGGTGGTTCACCCATACAATCCGTGCAGCAATTTACGGGACTTTCGTCTATCCGAAAATGCGCAAGGATGGTGCGGCCCTATGGCAGCAGGGTTGGCGCCCGCGCCATCTCCATTTCATGATGACCACTTATAAGGAGGAGCGCACCATCACGGAGCGGGTGATCCGGTCCATTTGCCGGGAGGTGAGGGAAGCAGGTGTTCCCGGAACAATCTGGCTCGGCTCCGGCGACCGGTATGATGAGGACCTGATCGAGGGACTACTCCGCAGGGAAATGTCCGAACTGGATATCACCCTCAGGATCATTCGCCAGAACCAGCCAGGGAAGCGTCTGGCGATCGGTTTGGTGCTGCGGGCAATGAACCGTGGCGGTGTTCAGCCTGATGATTTGATCATCTTCATGGATGGTGACTTCATACTGGATGTGGGGTGTGTCGGCCGCTGTCTCCCGCTCTTTGCCCTCTATCCCAAGCTTCAGGCCGTGACCACGGATGAAGAGGTCCTCTGCATTGGTCCCCGTTGGATTGCGGTGTGGCTGACCATGCGATTTGCCCAGCGGCGGATTGCCATGCAATCCCACGCGCTCTCGGGCCGTGTTCTCACATTGACAGGGCGTATGTCCGTATTCCGTGCCCGTCATTTACTCCAGTTGGAGTTTATCCGCCTTCTGGAAGCGGATCATCTGGAGCACTGGTTATGGGGCACCTTCCGCTTTCTCTCGGGCGACGATAAGAGCACTTGGTATTACCTGCTCAAAGGCGGTCACAAGATGCTCTATGTGCCGGATGCCCTTGGCTACACGGTGGAAATCATTGAGGGTTCCGGTCTGGATCGCATGGTTCAGAACTTCCGGCGATGGTCGGGCAACATGCTTCGTAACGGTTCTCGGGCGATCGCTCTGGGGCCGGGTCGAATGCCCTTTTTCATCTGGTGGTGCCTGGTGGATCAGCGCATCTCCATGTGGACAATGCTAGTGAGCCCCGTTCTGGCTGTCTCGACTGCCGTTCTGATCGATTGGCGCTATCTTCTGGGGTATACGGTCTTTATTGCCATCACGCGGATGCTCCTGTCACTGTTTCTGTTTTCCTACTCCCGCAAGATACACCTTGCCTATCCAATTATTCTGTATCTCAATCAACTTATCAATGCGTCGGTCAAGGTCTATTGCTTTTTCCGGCTGGCAACCCAGCGGTGGTCCAACCGGGGGAACCAGAAATCCGATGTGGATGGGGGCAGGCTGCTCAAACTGTTCCGGGACTCCATGGCGGTCTATCTGACCACCCTCTATGTCACCGCCCTGTTCGCGTTGGTCATTCTCCTGACCGGCCTGATGCCGGCACCGGGTCTGCCACTGATCCGCTCTCTGTTCTTCTGACCTGTCGAGCCATCTGCGACACCTGCCATTGCACTTTGCGTCACCCTCCTCCGGAAAACCCCTCCGGTAGCGGAAAAGGGGCGGAGATCCTTGTCCTTTGCGCTGTCGACCGTGGCGCAGGCATTGCTCCCTTTGGATCCAATCTTACTGATCAGGGAGTGGCCTGTGAAACCGAGAAGACCCAACGTCACACCGTATATGGTGATCATCATACTTCTGATGGTTGCGGGTTCGGCACCCGCAGCCTTCAACTTCTTTGTGGATCCATTCGCCATGAACCAGCGGTTCGGCCTCGGTCTGGACCGCAAAACGGTAAGCGAAAAGGCCCATTACGCCTTGTGGAAGATGATAGAGTTTCCCCGGCAGACGGCGGAGCACTTTGTTTTGGGAGACAGCCGGGCGCGAGCTCTCCAGGACCGGTATTGGAAAGAACTGAGCGTCGACGGCGTTTACAATTTCGCCTATGGCGGTGCAACGATCCCGGAGATTTACGATACATTTGTACACTTACAAAGAAACGTCCCCATCAAAACCCTGATCGTCAGCCTGCCCCTGCGCAGCTTTTACGATGGGCACAGGGGTGGTCTGAACCGTGTTCCGGAAGCCGTTCACATGGCCCGCAATCCGCTTTCCTATTACACAAGCTGGTTTGTTGCTGGTGTGGGATGGCGGCTCATTGAGGAGCAGCACGGAGAGACCCTGGACAGCCTCAGAGGTCTTTTACCTTGGTCTGTGGCTGGTGCGAAAGCACAGACGCTCTTTAATGACCCAAGTCTTGAGAATCTGCTTGATCCTGACTTGTGTGCCGGTTGTATCCTCCCGCCTGAAAGAAGGCCGCGCACCAAACACTCCGCATCGGATCTTATCACCTTCGGTCCTTGGAGAGGTTTCTGGCATACGGAACGTCCCGACCGTGACCTTACGGGAAAATTTGAGCGGCAGGTGCGCAAAAGTGCACGGAATGATTGGGGTTCCTTCACCTTCTCCGACAGCCTTTTCGGGCTCGTCGAGGAGATAGCCCGGTGGTGTCACCAAAGCGGTGTGAAACTGGTCTTTGTCATTCCACCGACGATCGCAGACATGCAATGGCGTGCGGTGGATTACGGCATTGTCCTGCGAAGCATGGAATTTCGCCGGAAACTCGCTCGTCTGGCACCGGTGGTTGATTTGGACTTCGACAATGAGCTGACCCGCGACCTCAGCTATTTCACGGATGCCTATCATTTCGACAGCCGGCTCGCGCGCAAGATGGTATTTGAGCTGAGCAAAGTGGCTGACCTTGATGGGGCCGATGAACCGTCGGAGCGCGGACGGGATGTACCTCTTGGCTGTCCAATTGGAATCCGGAGCCAGCAGCCCGCCTGGTCCGATCAGTCCGTCCACGTTTACCAGGGACGCAACTGCCGTGTGTGGAGGGCGAGCCATGACCAGAAGTAAGGCCAAGACCATGAGAGCTCGCGTTGGTCGGGCGGTGCGCTTTTCCACGGCTGTCGCGGCGGCGGCTCTCCTGCTTGGGAGCCTCTCTGCCTGCGGAGAAATCAATGAAGGCAGGGGGACGGATTCAGCAATGATTAAGGTGGCTCTGGATCTGCAGAAAACCGGTGATGTGGAGGAATCCGTGATGGTGCTGCGCAGGCTTGTTGAGGCCGGTCATCCGGAAGCCATGTACCATCTGGGTCGCGCCCACCGGAAGAAGCTCTGGTCCGGTGCGAATCTAGACCAGGCCCGGGTTCTTTTCGAACGTGCAGTTGAGCAGACCTTCGAGGCACGGGGGGAAGCAGCCTATGAACTGGGACGTCTCTACCAACGCATGACCGGCGTGGACTGCCAGATCATTGCCCTTGCCTGGTTCAAGCAGAGTCTCGGATGGGGGTACCCGAAAGCCCATGTTCAGCTTGCTGCTCATTTTCGCAAGGGTATCGGCGTCGATGCGGACATGACCAGAGCTCTTCATCATTACCGGCAGGCGGCCATCCATGGCTTCCCGACGGCGACGATCCAGTATGCGCGACTGCTTCGGGATGGAATCCAGCACAAATTTGGTCATCCGGAGGATGCCCAGTACTGGGCCGACCGGGCCATTGGCGCCTTCATTACACGAGCCAGGGAGGGTTCTTCAAGCGCTGCCAAAACACTGGCGCGTATGGGCCGAGACGGAGAATTTCTGCCCCAGGATCGTCTCGAGGCGGAAGTGTGGTTTCGCCGTTCGGCTCAGCTTGGTGACATCGGGGCGGTTCACGAACTCGCCAAGTTGCTCCTCCAGGACCGGGAGAAAAACACCGTGGCGGGAGCAGTCAATCTGCTGCGCCATGCCGCCGATCTTGGTCATAGCGGTGCCATGGTCACCTTGGCGAGGCTCCACTTGAAAGAGGAGGGGGGCTTGAAGCGCGAGGGGGCCATTGCGCTGCTGAAGCAGGGAAAGGCCCTGGGCCATGCCGGAGCCATGGAGGAGCTGGGACGGCTTTATGCCCAGGGCGACCTTGTTGAAAAAGACGTCAGCAGAGCAATCGAGTTGGCCACGGCTGGTTCCGCCCTGGGCCATGCCGGCTCCCGTTCCCTTCTTGCTGATCTCAGCGCAAAACTCTAGGGCTCCCGCCGGAGAAAAGGAAACACTGTCATGGTTTTCAGTTCCATCGAGTTCATGTTCCTGTTTCTGCCCGTTGTGCTGATCGGCTTTCTGATCCTGCGTCATTTGCGTGCGGAGCAGGGAGTCATCTTTTGGCTGATCGCCGCCTCCCTGGCTTTCTATGCCTGGTGGAGTGTTGCTTATCTGGTTCTGCTACTCGGTTCCGTCGTCCTTAACTATATCGTGCACCGGATCCTGATCGTTCGCCGGTCAAAGGCCTTGTTGATCCTGGGCATTGCCGGGAACCTTGCGGCTCTCGCCTATTTCAAGTACTGGGCGTTCATTCTCGGGAACATTTCTGCGGTTAGCGGTGTGAGTTTTGATGTCCCCACCATCATCTTGCCCCTGGCCATCTCATTTTTCACCTTTCAGCAGATTTCCCTGCTGTGCGATACCTGGAACGGCGAGGCAGCGCCATGCGATTTCCCGAGATACATGCTCTTCATCGTATTCTTCCCTCAGCTGATCGCCGGTCCGATCGTACTGCAGAAGGACACAATTCCTCAGTTCCGTATGGGGATCTTCTCTTCCAGACTGGGGATGAACCTCGCTGTCGGCTTCACCTTGTTCGCGATCGGCCTGTTCAAGAAGATCGTTCTGGCGGACGGAATTGCGCCATACGCCAATACGGTGTTTGAAATGGCGGAAGCGGGCCGGGGCGTCCCCTTCGAGGCGGCCTGGGGAGGGGCTCTGGCTTACACTTTCCAGATCTATTTCGACTTTTCCGGCTATTGTGACATGGCATTGGGTCTGGCCAGGCTGTTTGGTATCCGTCTGCCGATGAATTTCAACTCCCCATACAAGGCGGCGAGCATCAGTGACTTCTGGCGCCGGTGGCATATGACCCTGTCCCGGTTTCTCCGCGATTATCTCTACATTGCTCTGGGTGGGAACAGGAAGGGGCAGGTGCGCCGCTATGCCAATCTCTTGATCACCATGTTGCTTGGCGGTCTCTGGCATGGCGCTGCCTGGACCTTCGTGATCTGGGGCGGGCTTCACGGGACCTATCTGATCATCAACCACGCCTGGAACCACCTGGCCAAGGGCTCAGCCATCGTGGGCGCCGTTCCCGCCTCGTTGCGCCAGACCGTGGCCCGTGTTCTGACCCTGACTGCCGTTGTGGTGGCCTGGGTGTTCTTCCGGGCGGAGAGCGTCGGCGGTGCCCTTGAGGTTCTTGAAGGGATGGTTGGTGTATCCGAGGTGCTTGAGCCGGCGCGCTGGGCATCCGCCATGACCGGTACGGACCAAATGTGGTTGCACTTGATCGGTCTTGGGATGATTTGTCTGCTGGCACCCAACAGTATCGAGATTGTTTCGAAGTATCGCCCTGTGATCGGTGAGGTGGCAAAGGTTCGCCGCAGTGCTGGGGGCACTGTTTCGGGTCTTTGGTCTCGGGTGATGGGCATCTTGATCTGGCGGCCTACGGCCGGTTGGGCGACGGCCTATGGGATGATGGGGCTGGTGGCGATCATCCAGCTCTATCGGCTGGGCGATCTGACCGAGTTCATCTACTTCAATTTCTGATCCTGTCATCATTCCTGAGGTGACCAGCCGGTGGAAGCGTTGCGCTTCCACAGGCTTTTTGCATGTCCCCTCACATTTCCATTTCCATTTCCATTTCCATTGAGCATGTTGGATCATTGGATGATGCTCCGCAAGGTCACTTCTTCAGACCATTTCTGGCGACTCCCATGGGGCAGGTATTCTGGGCCTGGAGCGGGTTGGACGATCTTACGCCCTACTGCATTGTTCATTGTGGGTTTCTATGGGGCAATGCCCGGCACCCGGATCCTTGGCTCCTCTGTGTGGGGAGAAATCAGCGGAACGGGGCAGAGTGGTTTAAGTCACGATCATGCGCTTTGACCTCGGTCATCGGGATCGTGCTCATCCTATCAGGCGCAGTGATATGCTATGAATCGACGGTTTTGCGGAGGGGAGCAATGGCGGCTGCTGGCCATGGTTGCCGCCGGGCAAGGGCGCGGATCAAGAGTACTGTGACGAGGTGTGCGAAGCAAAAAAGCCGGCCCGTTGGAACAGGGCCGGCTCGATTGGCGAATTGTTGTGCGTGCGCGTCGTATGCCTATGGGTGAAAGGCCCGTATTGATTAGTAGTGCAGCCAGTCGAAGCCCGGCTCTTCCAGCGTGAAGAAGGATGCCGCATTCTCAAGTTCACAGACGTCAGTGTAGTCCCCTGACCCCTTATTCAGATCGACACTGAGGATCAGTGAGCCATCCAGTTGGGAGAGCAGTATGGCATCATTGATCTCGTAGCTCCCATTTTGATGGATGATCTGGCTCCCTGTGGACGTGAGGGTGTCGCCGGCAAGACCCAGTGCGGTGAAGTCGATAACATCCTCATCGAAATTGAAATCCGTGATGACGTCCAGGGCGTTGAGATCGTGCTTGCGCCAGATGAACCGGTCTTCACCCGCACCGCCGGTCATGGTGTCGGCACCGATCAGGCCCCGCAGATCGTCGTTACCGCCGCCAGCTTCCAGGATGTCATCCCTGGCGGATCCTTTGAGAAGATCGTCGCCATCGCCGGTGATGGCCCGTTGGATATGAAACAGACTGTCGCGACCGAGGCCTGTTCCGTGGGCGGTCTTGTTGTGAAGGGACAAGCGGACGCCATCGTCAAAGTCGCTGTAGTCGACAGTGTTCAGACCCTTACCGCCGTGGAAATAGTCGTTACCGGCATCACCAAGGAAGGTATCGTCATCGTGGCCGCCATAAAGCCGGTCGTCCCCATTGCCGCCGGTGAGAGTGTCGGCGCCGCCACCACCCTTCAGAACATCCGACCCGTAACCACCATCCAGATGGTCATCGCCGCTGCCGCCGTTCAGCAGGTCGTTGTCCTCGCCGCCATTCAGGACATCATGACCTGAACCGCCATAGAGAGTGTCCTCTCCCCGTTCGCCGTGAAGTGTATCGTCACCGGAGTTTCCTGAGAGTTCATCATTGCCCATCCACCCCTTGAGCACGTCATTTCCCGAATTGCCAAAGAGTTCATCGTGACCGGAGCCACCGTCCAGAGTGTCTGAGCCGCTGCCTCCGTGGAGGTCATCATCACCATTGTCTCCAAACAGAAGATCATGACCGGAACGGCCATGGAGCTCGTCGCTGCCTGTGCCGCCATGGAGGGTGTCATTGTCGGACGTGACCACCACGGGCCGGTCTATCCCCTCGCCACGATTGACAGTTTCACCTTTCTGCTGGGTGCGGTAGTGGGCGTTGAGTACATTTGCGTTCACTGTGCCAATATCAACCGTGAAGACACTATCATCGAAGTCCCGGTCGCCACCGCCGTAAAGATCCTCAAAACCAAGGGTAATCGTGCCCTTGTCCGCCTTGAAAACACCGGTGGTATGGAGAATGCTGTCCGGGTTGAGGCCAACGGTCTCTCCGTAGGCGGCGGTATGGTAGGGATTGATCTGGACGAGAGTTTGCGTGCCATCCTCCGCGATGTGATAGAGCCGGGGGGCCTTGCTGTTGATGGTCGCCTGGGTGCCGTCGGAATTCAGAAAGGCGAGAGTGCCAGTCTCAAGATTAATGTTCCGGTACTGATTGTTGAGGTTGTAGCCGTTGGAGATGATGAAGAACGCGATGGTCTCTCCCGGGGCAACGTCCAGATACTCGCGGCTCTCTCCTTGAATCAGGGACCCGCCACTGCCTTGGAGTGAGGCATTTTCCCAGATGAACTCGACATCATAAATGCCGCCATCCTCGTCGATTTTGTAGTAGCCGAAGGTGTTCCGGTACCCGGCGGTCTCGCCCTCGAACACGACCGACACCGGGTAATCATCCTTGATCTGGATACCCGTGACCTGCACGAGGCTCGGGCCGCCGGAACCGTAGAGGATGTCATGACCATTGTTACCGTGAAGGCTGTCATCACCGCTGCCGCCCCAGACTTCGTCATTGCCGTTCTGACCGGTCAGGGTGTCGTCCCCCGCCCGGCCGGACATGACATCCGAGTGCTTACTGCCGTGGATGAGATCGTCAGTGTTGGTGCCGATAATGGGACGTGTTGCTGGCAGGCTGGCCATCATTCACCTCTTGCTCTGTCTATGGGTCCAATGATCCGGTGACAAAGCCGGTGCTGACATGAGAAGCATCGGGCGTCGCCACCTCCATGGGCACGGTGGGCGCAAGAAGGGTGCCCTGACGGTCAGCGCAGAAAGGGCGGGCGTTTCAAGGAAAACCGGGGTCGCGCAAGAAGGTCCGGTCGAAGCCGTGCGGACTGCAATTGCAGTCTGGGAGGCCTGTCCCGAACGGCGATGGCCCGAACCAAGAGGGCCCGAACCGCGAGGGGCCGGGGCGAGGGGCGTGTCTCCGCCACATCGGGTATGGTCCTCCGGAAGGGTTTCCGGTTTTTCGATACTGTCGTGCGTTCTGGTCGAGGTCTTGGATGGCCCGGTATGGGCTGGCACTGCGTCGGTCCTGCTCTCACCCCCTTTGCAACATCAATCCTGTGCACCACCAACAGGGAGCAATCTGGGTGCGTGACAGCGCCGACACACCCTTGACGAAACCTCCCATCCGTATCGCGACAAGGCACCAAGACCTGGCCCGTAGGTCTACACTGGGGCGGAAGCATCCATCCAAGGGATCGGCAACATTCTCCAAGTCTTTGAGATAACGCTTGTTTCAAGCGCAAGACTGATGTGTCCGGAGCCCGTCTGCGCTGGAGGCTCCAAGTGATCGTGCTCAAGGCCAGGGAGGCGGTCCGCACGCAGCGCGTATAGTGACAAGCATAGGTACATCAGGCTGCTTGATCATCCTTACCGGGTGTGCCAGCTTCCTCGGACAGAAGCCGGGCAGGGGGGGTGGTATGGCCAAGACGAGACCGGACAAAAATTACAGCGGGGACGGATTTCCAGGGGTTGGAAGCGGGGGCCATCCGTTGCGGGACCGTCGATCCGTTCTCACGGGCATGACCGGGTTTGCACTCCTGGGGCTGACCAATTGCACTCCGGCACCGCCGGACATTTCCCGGGTTCAACAGGCACAGGGAACATCCTTTCCCATCGACGTTCACGCCCACGTCTTCAATGCCTCGGACCTGCCCGTCGGCGGATTTGTGCGCCGGGTGGTTTTTGAGGATTTCGAGGATCCCTATTGCTTTGCCCAGGCGAGGCGCTCCGTATTCGGCGGAGTGGGCCGGGCGCTGGTGGATCTGTTGTCCAGGCGTTCGCTCACCGCCGCCCAGGAACTGGCCCGGTTGAACGGGGCCCGGGTGGAGACCACGAGCGAAAGCGACGTCGACATTCTCAAATCCGTTCTGGCCGGTGCCCAGGAGCGGGCCCGCAGCACACGGACCGGTTCGCCGGAAAGCCCCAGAGAGTCAAACGATGCTCTGGCCCGGGATCCGGGAGCTGAGGATTTTCTGGATGACCTTCGCAGGGAGACGGGCCAGACCGCCATGGCCCGCAGCCTGGACGGCATGACCGATCAGGATCTGGGTCGGCTTGCGGAAGGCGCGCTGGCCGCCCGTGGGACCATAAGCAATACCTTGCGTTGGGGTCTTCTCCTGCTGAAACCCCGCAGGCAGATCATTGGCGAGTATCTCAAACTCTATGGGCGGACAGATGGTGTCCGTCTGTTCACCCCCTTTCTCGTGGATTTCGATTACTGGCTCGATGACCGGCCCCGCTCGTCCCTGGCGGATCAGATTGTCCTGATGGACCGGCTCCAGCGCTGGGTGGCCGAGGAGTCGGGGGCGCGGATGCATACCATGGTGCCGTTCTGCCCTTGGCGGGAACTGGCCACCGGCGAGGCGATGCCCATGGTCGAAGACGCGGTCATGAACCGCGGGTTTGTCGGCGTCAAACTCTACCCGCCCATGGGATTTTATCCCTGGGGCAATCAGAACGGAACGGTCTGTTATCCGGAACGGGCCCAGGCCCATGACCGCTTCCCCCAGCGGATCGATGAGGCCCTGAGACGGCTTTATGAATGGTGCTCCGAGCACGAAGTACCTATCATCACCCACACCAACGACAGCCAGGGCGCGGGCGACGCATTCGCCCGGCGCGCCCATCCCCGGTTCTGGGAGCCGGTGATCACCCGCTATCCGAAACTGCGCATCAATATGGGGCATTTCGGCGATTTTCAGGAGGCCTTCCGGAACCCGCCGGGCAAGCCGTGGGAATTCACCGTCGGAGAAATGATGGAACGGGAGGATGTGGCCCGGGTCTATTCCGATCTCAGCTATCTGGAGAGCGTGTTCTCCAGGGAATTCCCAGCCCGGCGCAAACGGGACCTGGCCGCTCAGTTATCTGCATTCTATACGAACTATCCCAATGCGGCGAACCGGCTGCTCTTCGGTACCGACTGGATCATGGTGGGCCGGGAATCCGACCACGAAACCTACATCCCGGCCCTGACCAGCCATTTCCAGAGCACCGGCCGGAGCATGGAAGACTTCCGCAAATTGCTCCACCACAATGCGGTCGATTATCTTGGTCTGTCTCAAGGGCGCAAGAACCGCCAGCGTCTCGAGGCCTATTATGGGAAACATGGACTGGACCGATCCTGGCTGGACCAGTGGTCCGTCTGAGGGGACATGGGGCCGGTCCCAAAGGCCGGCTGAACGGGGCACCGAATGGGAGAATGGTCATGATGAGGATCTTGACTGGAGCCATCCTGCTCGGGGGCGCAATATTGAGCGCCGTGATCGCTGCACCGTCCCAGACCAGGGCGCAGGAGATCCGCAATTGCGCGGTGCTGTTTGAGGAGGCCCAGCGGGCCTTGCGGGATCGGGATGTGGCGGCACTCGAGGTCTTGTATGAAGAGGCCCTCAGGGATGAGACCTGCTCATCGTCATTCGTCCGGGACTTGGGCAAGCGGGTGGCTGCCCTGCGCTATCAGAAGGTTCTGACGGAGATTCGCGCCGGTAAACCGCGGGAGCGGTATGCGGATTATCTTGAAGAAACCCTGACCTATGCAAGACTGTGGCAGATTTCCGCCACTCTTGGCGAAATTGCCCTGGACCGCAAGGACTATGGCGCGGCCCAGTTCCATTTCGAACAGGCCCTCGATGCCGTGGACAATCCGGATTTGACCCCGGAACCGGGGCCCAGCGAGGAAATCGTCCGCAGATTGATGAAAAACGCCGAAACGGCCCGCCTGCTCGCACCGGACTTCGTGGCGACACCCACCAGGGGAGGGCGCCCCACCGGACTGGGCGCCCCCCAGGTGCGGGGGATCAAGATCCGCCGGGTGGCCGTTCCCATTCGGTTCGGCAGCAACTCAAGACAATTGACCGGGGTCAGCCTGAGGAATGCTGAGCAGCTCTTCATCAATCTGCGCCTGATCGGGACGCCGGACATTACCCTGATCGGCCATTCCGACAGTTCCGGACCCGCAGGCTACAACATGACCCTCTCAATCCGACGGGCCCGGACCGTGGCTGATTTCCTGAAGGACAAGGGCTATACGGGCGCGATTACGGTCACCGGCAAAGGCGAGACCGAACCCTATCAGCCGGACAATCCCGACCGCTACTCCCGGGAGGAACGGCTGCGCATGGACCGTCGAGTGGAGATCTGTTACGGACGGCAGGATTGCTGATGAGGGGCACACGGACAGGTGTATGGATGAAAAGCATGGTCACAGGTTCTTCAGGGTGGTCTTCCTGGGTTCTGGCGCTTCTCCTCGCTATCGTGATTGCGCCGGGACCGGCCAGAAGTGACAATCAAAGGGAAGAGGCTCACCGCAGCGAGACCTTCGGTCTGGTGGTCGGCATTGACGATTATGCAGTCCTGGAACCCCTCGCCGGTGCTGTCCGGGACGCGGAGGATATCGCCGCCTCCCTTGCGGAAATCGGCGCCCGGAAGACGGTCCTTCTGTTGAACCATAACGCCACCAGGGATGCCATTCTTCAGGCCTGGGACGATCTTCTCGAGGCTTCCAGTCCCGGTGACACGATCATCTTCTCCTATGCCGGGCATGGCGGCCAGGAACCGGAGTTCTACAAGGGTGAGGAGGTCGATGGCCGGGATGAAACCCTTCTGCTGGCGGCCTTTTCGCCATTGGCCGGGGAGGGTGTGACCAGCCGGGAACGGATCGTCGATAATGACATTTTTCAGATGCTCATCCGGGCAAAGGACCGGTTTGTCATTCTGGTGACGGACAGTTGCCATTCCGGCACCCTGACCCGCAGATTTGATCCCCGCGCGCCCAGGCTGGCCTCCCGCTACACCGATTACGGGGACATTCCCGTGGACGACCTGGAGCGTCCAGAGCCGGTCGGTGGAGATGGCGATATCGTGGATCTCAGCCATGTCTTCCACCTGGCCGCCGTTCAGGATGATGAGCTTTCCCCGGAACTCAAAATCGACGGTGAAATCAGAGGGGCACTGAGTTGGGCCTTTGCCCGGGCCTTGAGGGGGCAGGCGGACCAGGACCAGGACGGCATTCTGACCACGAGCGAAATCCGCGCCTTCGTTCTGGAAACCGTCCGTATGGTCTCAAGCGGGCGGCAATTGCCCCGGCTCGACCTCCAGCCCGTGTTGCGGGGGCAGGCTGTGTTGCGCGCGGGCACCGCCCGGCCCCAACCCATTTCCCAGCCCAGACCGGTGACCCTCTACATTCTGGGCTCGGAGGTTCCGCCGGACGCGGCCGCCCGCATTCCCCTGGCGCGGCTCATTGACGATATCACCACCGCCGATCTCATCTGGGATACCGCCACGGGTGCGGTGGTGTCCAATGGGGATGTAATCGCCACGATCCGCCCGGACAAACCTGAAGATCTCCAGTCGGTCATCGAAAAATGGCAGCTTGTCGAGGATATCATCCTGTCGGCCCTGGGGCGGACGGTGGAGATGCGTCTGAGGCCTCGCAAAAGCCTTTATTTCCACAAGGATCAAGTGACCGTCAATGTGCAGGGTCTGGAGGAAAAACACCTTGCCCTGATCAATCTGGCCTCCGACGGCACCATTCAGGTGATCGAGAGCCTTGGATCCGTGATCGGCAGCGGGTTCAGTCTGGATGATATCGAGGTGGTGCCTCCTTTCGGCGCTGACCACCTCATTGCCATTGCCGCAGGTCCCGGCATGGGACCCATGGGCGCCCAATTCGCCAGATTGCACGACACTAAGAGGCTGGAGGATCTGCGCTCGCTCCTGATCGCAGCATTGGAGGACATGCCCCACAGGCTGGGTGTTCTCGCCTTCACCACCTATCAACCGGGGAGGCCCTGATGGCCCGTTTGGTCCTTGCTCTGACGATATGTGCTGTCACATTGTGGTTCCTCGGAGGAACGGGCCATGCAGGCCAGAGGGCGCTGGTCATCGGCATTGCCGAGTACAAGGCGGTGACCCCGCTCATGGGCCCCAAAAACGATGCCGAAGAAGTCTATGACTTTCTCATCAGTCAGTGGGGTTTCAAGCAGGATGAAGTGAAACGGCTCATCAACCGGCGGGCCCGGCGCAGTTCCATCAGGGCTGCCCTGAACGGCCTCGTGCGCCAGACCAACCCCGGTGACCGGGTGGTGATCTATTATGCCGGACACGGATCACAGGTTCGCGACAGGAATGACGATGAAACGGACGGGCTTGATGAGACCCTGGTCCCTTACGATTTCGAGGCAGGCCGCCAGCCCCGTCAGATCCTCGATGATGACATCTACGCCACCCTCAAGAAGCTGAAGGGCCGGAGGGTCATTCTCATTGTGGACGCCTGCCATTCAGGCACCATTTCCCGTTCTATCGGTTTGTCCGTCTCCGAAACGTCAGATGCCCGTCCGCGTACCCTGTTCGGGGAGGCCCGGGACGTGGCGCCGGATACGGTGACCGCATTCCGGAGCGAGGAAAGTTTCGCATTCGGGGAGGAAGAGCATCAGATCTGGACCGCCGCGGCCTCCTTCCAAATGTCCTGGGAGGAAAACGGGCGGGGGATCTTCACCCGGCATTTCCTGGAGGGTCTGCGGGATTTCAAGGCTGATTTCAATTTGAACGGCCATGTGAGCACCGCCGAACTCTTGCGCTACTCCCGGGAGAAGACCGAAGCCTGGTGCCAGAAAAACGAGTCCTGCCGCACCCTGGGCCTGGGGTTCACGCCCACCCTGGAAGCCTCCGCCAACGCCATGCGTTCGCTGCTTCTGTCCAAGGAAAATACGTCCCAGGCGGATACTCTCACCGAGGAAGGATTGGCCTCGGTCAACGACGTGACGGATATTGTGGTGGCCTCCAATGCGGCGGGGCTCACGGTTGAAACAATGGCAGGGCCGGATTATCGGGCCGGAGAGGTGATCCGGATGCGGGTCTCCACCCAAAAGGCGGGCTGGCTCATTTTGCTGGATTATGCCCCGGACGGAACACTGACCCAGATCTTTCCCAACGGGCTTTTGAACCGGGAGGATCGCACCAGCCGGATTGCCGCGGGCGAAACCATCACCTTCCCGGAACCCTTCTACGGTTTCGAGTTCGTGGCCGGTGAGCCCTACGGCCAGGGCCAGGTCATTGCCATCCTGACCGAGGACGAGGTTGATTTCGGTGCCCTGCTTGATCCGGAAGGGGATGAACCGTTCAAGGTCGCCGAGAACGGGCAGGCGGAACTGGCCAAGGTGGTCAAGGCCCTTTCCGATGTTTGGCGCGGCGGAGACCGCAATCGGCCCATCGCCTGGTCACTGGCCTCCCAGGACTACAGTGTGCGTCCCAAACCGTAAGTGTGGCCGTCAATAGGGCCGTGAATGTGGTGTGCGGAGCATGGCACCGAGTCCGTGTCCTAGCGGGGCAGGTCCCGCACCACCCGGAAACCCAGACTGTCATAGGCCGCCCCCCGTTCCGCCCAGTTGCGGTCCGCCGAGCGCAGGAGGGCAGGGGTGTGGTTCCAGGCGCCGCCCCGCACCACGGCCCGGGAGCATTCGCCCCCGGAGGCACCCATCCAGGCGGAACCGTTCCGGGGTGCACCCCGGTAGGAGGGGTGCCAGCAATCCTGCACCCACTCCTCAACATTGCCGTGCATGTCGTAGAGACCGAAGCCATTGGGCTGGAACCGGCCGACCTCAATGGGCCGGCTATGCTGGCAGGCGCTGAAGGCCGCCCCATTCGCTGCGTCGGTGAGGCAGACCGGGTCTTCATCCCCCCAGGCAAACCGGCTCTGGGCGCCGGCGCGGGCGGCGTATTCCCATTCGGCCTCGCTGGGCAGACGGTAGGGCTTGTCCTCAAGGGCCGCGTTCAGCCATTCCAGAAAGCCCCTGTACTGAGCACCTTGCCCGGTGATGTCCCGCCACCGGACCGTGCTGACCGGATGGGCAGCCTGATCCCGCACCGGTCCGTTGGCGATCCGTCGGCAAAACCCGTCCGCAACGCACCGGTCCCAGTGATCCCAGGTGACCTCGTATTTCGACATAGCGATCTTCTCGGACAGGGTGACGATCCGTGTGGGCTGTTCCCAGCCCGTCGCCCCCTGTTCGTCCGGGGCCGCGCCCATGGTGAAGCGTCCCGCCGGCAGCACGACCATTTCCAGGCAGTTCGGACAATCCCGGAACGTCATGCCCACCCGGTAGTCGATTTCCGGTTCCGCCGGGCGCGTGGTGGTCTCTTCCGGCGGGCCGGCGAAATAGAACGGTACGATCAGGGAGGATTCCACATAAGGCTGCTGGCGGCCCCGGGTCGTCTCATAGACCTTGGCACCCACATTGCGGAGCATTTCTTCCGTGGCCACGCCGGGCTTTTGGATTTCTTCGGCCAGGGCGCCGGCGAAGTCGCTGTCATCAAGGGCCACATCGCCGGGACGGGTGGCATAGACGATCACGCTGCCCGTGGGCGCGCGCATCCGGGCAAGCCCCCTGGTGGCGCTGCGGAAAGAGCGTTCCAGCGGATTGTTCCGGCAGGCATCCAGCACCAGGAAATTGATGGAATTGCCCGCCTGCTCCATGTAGCGCAGCACCCAGTTGGCATCCACGGCCTCGATCTCCAGGTCCGCTTCCGTGGTGATTTCCGCATTCAGAGGAATAAGGTAGTTCACCCCGTTGGACTGGATGCCGTGACCGGCGAAATAGAAGAACCCGATGGCATCCTTCGAGGCCGCCCGGAGATCCTGGCCAAGCTGCTGGATCGCCCGTTTGATGGTCTTCTGGTCTTCATCAATCAGCAGATTGACCTGGAACCCCACTTTCTCCAGGGCCTCTTTCATCACCCGGGCATCCTGGATGGGATTGGCCAGGGGCGCATCCCGGTAATTGCTGTTGCCGATGACCAGGGCGATGCGCTCCCGGTCCCGCTCCCGGTCTATGTCCCTGTCCTGGGCACCGCCGTATGCGGCCCCTTCATTGGCGAGGGCCGGTGCGCCGCGGGACAGCGCCAGGATGGTCACCGCCAGGATCAAAAGGGAGACAAACCGGATGATGATGGTCCCGCTGACCTGCTCCGCTCCATCGGGGAAGCGGTCGGGTCCTGAGATGGTCTTGGTGCGCATGGGACGGCCTCATCTGGTTTGGAAAGCGGGATAAGGGGCCATGGGACCCGGCTTGTGATGTATCGATCAGGCAACGGTCTGAAAACTATAACCCCCAGGTTGGATTGTATTCTTTTTCTGCTCCGCCCCCGTGTTCGTCAGCGGGCCATACCTGGAAAATGGATTCAACGGGCCATCACATGAGCTTATGGCAATGTCAGTGGGTTCGACCGCGCTGAGACCTTGATCCGCGCGCCAATACAGTCTTCATCATGACACTCTTCTCGGGCTTGACCCGGTACTGCACACTTATCCATAATGCCGCAGCGTTCAGAGTAGTATTAAGACGTGCATAGCGCGCATGGGGAGCAAGGGTAGAGGGGCCATGATTTTCAGTAAGCATGTGAAGCTGATCAACGGCATGCCGCAGCGCACACGGGGCGCGGCGGTCACATTCGCCGCCGCGTGTTTCGCTCTGGCGGCACCGGTGTCCGCTCAGGAGACGAACGGATTTTCCGAGGACGGCAATACCGGCGAAATGCGCCAGCTCGTCCAGGCCATTTGTCCGGATCTGGCAGCCTTGAGCGGCGGTGGCGGGCTGAGTTCCGATGAAGAGGACCTGTTCCAGCGCTGCAACTCCCTGCTTCGTCAGGGCGGTTCCAACGGCTTCGAGCAGGTGGCGCCGGAAGAGTTCAGCGCCCAGGGCTCCAGCCTCACGGAACTGAACACCCAGCAGTTCACCAATGTCTATTCCCGGATCCAGCAGATCCGCTCCGTGACCGGGATTGCCAGCGCTCCGGGCGCGGACACCGGCCGGGCTTTGGCCGCATCCGGTCAGATCCAGTCCGACGCCCAGCCCATGAGCTTCCTCGTGGCCGGTGCGGCGGCCGCCGCTGCCCAGGATGATGCATTCGAAGACCTGGGCATCAGCCGGTGGGGCGCCTTCCTGAACGGCAGCTTCTTCTTCGGCGATTATGAGCGCAGCCGCCTGGAAAACGGGTTCGAGTTCGACGGTTTCGCCATTACCGCCGGTGTGGACTACGCCTTCAATGGCGGCGTCTGGCTCGGCGCGTCCTTCGGTTACAGCCAGTTGTCCTCCGATTTCACCGATCTGGGCGCGGATTCTGCCTCCGCCGGCGGTGAGTTCAACACGGACGCGTTGACCGGCACCCTGTATGCGTACTATCAGCCCGCGCGGATCGAAGCGCTCTCCGTCTACGGCATGTTCCAGTACTCCGCCGCTGATTTCGAAACGAACCGGCGCATCAACATCTTCGACCTGAACCTGAACGGCGGCAGCCAGTTGCGCCGGACGGCGAACGGGGAGACCGACGGGAACACCATCGCCGTCAGTGTCGGCGCCGATTACGATTTCCGGATTGCGAAGGCCACTTATTTCGGGCCGTCCCTGCGGCTGGACTATGTGAATGCAGACATTGACGGCTACGGGGAAACCGGGGCCCAGGGTCTGAACATCACCTTCGGCGATCAGGAAATCACATCGGTGAAGCTGGCCGTCGGCGCCCATGGCTCGAAGGTCTACGCCTCCGGCTACGGCCCTTTTGCGATCCTTGTGGTGCATGCCCGGGGTGAATGGGTCCGGGAATTCAGCGACGACAGCCGGGCCCTGCGCGCTCAGTACACGGCCCAGTCTGGTGTCTCCTCCACCGCCGGCGATTTCGGGACCTTCATCACCGACGAGCCGGACCGGAGCAGCTTTGTTGTCGGCTTCGGCGTGTCCGGCAATGTCATGGACCGTTTCGATGTAGCCCTTGATTACGGCACCGTTCTGGGGCTCGATCGTCTGAGCAGCCACGCGGTGAGCGCTGAAATCCGGGTGCCATTCAATCTGTGAACCATGGGTTTTGAACCGTGGGTTTTGAACCTTGGGTTTTGAACCTTGGGGCCAGCAGCCCAATCTGCTTCTTGAATGCCCGGGCTGGTTCGTGAATGATTGGTATGAATGAGGGGAAGGCGCTCGTGGTACAACGAGGCGCCTTCTTTTCGTTCGGAAACGCGATATCTGACCCTCCTTAAAAAAAACAGGTGCGGCATGTCCAACCGGCAAAGCAAAAAACACCGTTTTCTTTGGTCTCTTTTCTTTCTGGCGGGACTGGTGGCGACCCCGGCGGCGGTCGTCTCGGTACCCGGGGCAGCGAGTGCTGCGCCTGCTGATCAATATTTGATCGTCACCTGCCAGCTTCCTCCCCGTGTCCGTCAGATCGGGCAGCGTCAGACCCGGATGATCCCCGGACGGGTGATCAAGACGTCCCAGCGGGATTGCGCCATCCGGGGCGGACGGTTCATCGCCAGCGATCCGGGGAGCTACCGGGAGGTGCTTCAGGCCTGGAAGACCCAGGCGGAGAAAGGGGATCCGGAAGCGATCCGCACCGTAGGCGAGCTTTACGAAGACACCTTCGAGGATTATGCCGAAGCGGCGAAATGGTACCGCCGGGCGGCCGACAAGGGCGACACCACGGCGATGCTCCGTCTGGGGCGGCTTTACGAATTGGGCCGGGGTGTGGAGCAGGATTCCGAACAGGCGCTTTTCTGGTACCGCAAGGCGACCGGTCTGGGTGATCTTGTTTTTCAGTCCAAGGAAGAACAGCGAATTGCCGTTCTCGAACAGGAGATCGAGCGTCTGCGCAAGGAAGTCTCCACGGTGCGCGACCAGCTCAGAGCCTCGGAGAAGGCCCGGGAGACCGCTGAAAGTCGCCGGGTTGAGGCGGAAACCCGTCTCGACACATTGGAAAAAGAGGCAGCAGGACTGCGCCAGCGGCTAACGAACCACGACCAGCAGATCCGCATTGTGGATGAGGCGCTGGCCCTGGAGCAGTCCGGCGAGACGGAAAAGCTCCGTGAGCGCATCGCGGCTCTTGAGGCCCGGATTGCCGACCGGGACGCTGCCCTGGTCCGGC
Organism: uncultured Alphaproteobacteria bacterium; assembly: GCA_964561475.1. Taxonomy (GTDB): domain Bacteria; phylum Pseudomonadota; class Alphaproteobacteria; order JAJFIK01; family JAJFIK01; genus CAYUYV01. Next base: position 34,766 of record CAZLPU010000019.1, on the reverse strand, counting down.
TCCGGGCAGAGCGGGACGACGCCCGTCAGTCTCTCACATCTCTCCAGGATCAGTTGGCGGAGGAGCGGAAACGCTACAACGAGACCCAGGTGGCGCTGGCTGCCGCCAAAGCCGCCCTGGAAGCAGCCCGATCAGCGGCCCAGGCGGGTGCCCAAGGCAGCAGCGCTGAAATCCGCACCCTTCAGGACCGGGTCGCCTCTCTGACCCGCGCCGTGGAGGAACGCCGCCAGAGTGTGGAGCAGAAGGCGGGGGAAATTGCCCGTTTGCAGACCGCTCTTGTGGAGCGGGAGGCCCGGATCACTTCCCTCGAAGACGATCTGCGTACGGCGGCGGAAGAGCGGGATGCCAACCGCCTGGCCCTGGAAAACAGCCGGGAAGAACTGGAAGCCATGCGGGCCCGGCTGGCAGAAGCGGAACGCCGCCTTGCGGACGCGCGCCGCAAGATGGAGGAGCTGGAGCAGACCATTGCGTCCGAGCGGGGCCGGGTTGCCGCTTATGAACAGGAACTGGCGGACCTTAACCGGGAAATTGAGACCCTGTCCGCGCCCCAGATCACCATTCTCAGTGTGGAAGGCCCCACCAAGCGGGTGTTCCGCGGTGCGGATACCTCCGTATCCTTCTTTGTGCGCCTGAAAGGCCGGGTGTTCAGCCGGGATAACCTTGTTCTGCTCACCATCAACGATCAGCCCGTCGATATCGCCGATGACGGACGGTTTGATGAACGGGTCGGTCTGGTGAGCGCCGATGATGTGGTGGAAATCGCGGCCATCGACAATCAAAACCGGCGCGGTGTTCTGGTCTGGCGCTCCAACGGTCAGCTTTCCGCGGGCGGAGGGGACGAGGACGCCGCACCGGTCCTCGAGGTTGTCCGTGGGCCCCGTGTAGGCGATCTCTCCAACATCGATTTTGGCACCTACCACGCCCTGGTGATCGGCAACAGCAGCTACGCCCAGTGGGAAACCCTGCCGTCGGCCTTGCGGGATGCGGAGGCCGTGGGCGATATGCTGCGCGAGGAGTTCGGCTTCGAGGTCACGCCCTTGCGGGATGCCACCAAGCTGGAAATCCTCCGGGCCCTGGACAGTTATCGGGAGAGGCTCCAGCGCCGGGACCACCTGCTGGTGTTTTATGCCGGCCACGGCATGTACGACAAGGATGATGCGAGCACCACCTATTGGGTACCGGCGGAAGCGGGCCAGGGGGAGAGCGCCAAATCCGAATGGATTGACTCCCGGCAGATTTCGGAAATTCTGGGTGCGATCGATGCAAGCCAGGTGCTGCTGGTGGTGGATTCCTGTTACGCAGGCACGGGCGATCCCACCCGTCTGGTGTCGCCCCGCAGTGCCGCCCAGGGCCGCCGCCTGACGGAATGGTACCGGGACCGGGCCCGGCGCCGGTCGCGTCTGGTGCTCACCTCCGGCGGCAACCGTCCGGTTCTTGATGGGGGCTCGGAACGCCACTCGGTGTTCACGGAAAACTTCATGCGTATCCTGCGCATCGCGGAAGGGCGTATTCTGAGCATCGAGGATGTGGCCCCTGTGGTCCGGGAAGCGGTGTTCAATGACACCTCCACCGTGTCGGGCTCCGCCCAGCAGCCGACCTTCCAGGAAATCACCGCCGCCCGTCACGACTACGGCAGCTTCTTCTTCATTCCCCAAGGCGGCGACTGAGGCGCCGGATGCTCCTTAAGTCCCAAGCCCAGTCCCAGGTAGAGGCCCAGTCCCAGGTCAAGCAAAGCGCAGATCGTCAGACGACTGACCAGTCCGAGACCCTGGAGTGATGCGCCTTGTCCGCCGATAAGGCCGGTCTGGCGGCCAGGATCGAGACCGCCTATGAGCGCCAGGGCCACGCCTTGGGCTGGCGCTTTCTCTACAGCCCCGAGGCGGTTCTTGACGGTGCGCCTTGTGCCTTTATCGGATTGAACCCAGGCGGTACGAAAGCGCAAGCAGGGCAGGGTGCTTTTGCCATGGCTGAGGGGCAAAGCGCCTATGTGCATGAAGCCTGGGCGAGGCATCCGGCCGGTAAAAGTCCTCTCCAGATCCAGGTCCGCGCCCTGTTCGAACGGCTTGGCGCGCTGCCGCCGCAGGTGCTGGCGGGCAACCTCGTGCCGTTCCGATCCCCCTCCTGGGAAACCCTGGAACACAGAAATGAAGCCCTTGGCTTCGGCATGGATCTGTGGCGGGATGTGCTTATCCGTGCCCGACCGAAGACCATTGTCACCATGGGCGGTGTCGCCATCAAGGCCGTATCCCAACTCATCCGTGTGAAGCACGTCGAACGGATCCCCCTGTGCTGGGGTAACGTCACGGCGGCCGTGGGCCATGGCTCGGTGGGTGAGGGGCCGGATGCCACCGCCTGCCGGTTCATCGGCCTGCCCCACCTGTCCCGGTACCGGATCATGACCCGGCCCCAATCTGCTCCAGCCCTTGCCACACTGTTTTGACACCCGGGTCCCGGTGTTGAATAGCCGAGAGCAGGCGCCCGGCCACAGGACGGATTGAAAAATGAGAAATGTGTTCCTTCTGCTGATTAAAGCACTGGTCATTGCCGGTCTCATCGCTCTGACCGCCTCCAGCGAACTTGGGCGGATCTTCATGCTGATCACCTTTTTTCTGTTCTGGTTCATGACCATGGTGGTGAGCGACCGGCCTTCACCCCAACTCGCCTTTCTGGCTGTCCCGCTTATCCTTCTGGTCGTGGCACTGTGCTATTACCTCTTCCAGATTGCTTTCCTGGTGCGCATATAGGGCCCGTTCCGTGGCTACCGGCAGGTGCTCTCCCTGTGAGCGGGGACCTACACCCCTGTCCTGAAAGGGTTTTCTGGATCTTTGCGCCGGGACATGGCTACACTTGAGCGCGGTCGATGATCGCGCCCATGCAGGCTCTGCTCCATCTCGGGAAACATCCATGTCCGTCCAACATCCCCGCCGGATCTCCATCTTACCGGCGGACTGGCCTTACGGCGTCACCAACTGGCCCTTTTTCTACGGATGGGTGATCTGGGGGGTGTCGACCACCGGTATCCTGATGAGCCTGCCCGGCCAGACCGTGGGCATTGCGGTGTTCACGGATGTCTTCATCGGGGCCTTCGATCTCACCCGCTCGGAACTGTCCTTCGCCTATCTCGTCGGCACCACCACCAGTGCGGCGCTGTTACCCTATGCCGGGCGTCTGTTCGACCGGTTCGGCGCCCGGGTGATGTTGATCACCGCGAGTCTCGCCCTCGCTGGCACCCTGGTCTACATCAGCATGATCGGGATCATGGGGCAGACCCTCGCCGGATGGCTGGGGGTGTCCGTGGGCAGTGTGACTTTTCCCCTGATCCTTGCGGGTTATTTCGGTGTGCGCTTTTCCGGGCAGGGGGTGTTGCCCAATGCCTCGGGCAATCTCCTTATGCTGTGGTTTGAGCGTCGGCGCGGTCTCGTGAACAGCCTGCGCAGTCCGATCACCTCCGTGGGGTTTTCCCTGGCCCCCCTGGTTCTGGCCCTGGCCATCGGCGCATTGGGCTGGCAGGGCGCGCTGTGGACCATGGCTCTGGTGGTGGGCGTCTTGTTCGCGGGCCTTGCCCTTGTCACCGTGCGGGACCGGCCGGAGCAGTGCGGCCTGGAACCCGATGGCGGGCCGGTGCCGGGCACCCCCCAGAGCAGCCTGTCCCAGCGGCCCAGCGCCACCGCCCGGGAGGCCCGGCGCAGCCCGGTTTTCTGGATTTACGGTCTGTCTCTGGCCATGTGGGCCCTGTTCGGCACGGCTGTGACCTTCCACATCGTGTCGGTCTTTGCACAAGCGGGTCGGCCCGCCGGCGAGGCCTACACCTATTTTCTGCCCCAGGCCCTGACGGCGTTGATCTTGACCCTCAGCCTGGGGCCCATCGCGGACCGGGTTGCCCTGAAGCCCTTTCTCATCCTTATGCTGATGGCTTTACTGGTGGGTACATTCGGTCTGACCCGCCTGGAGGCTGACTGGGGCAAGTGGGTGATGATCGGCGGGTTTGGTGTGGGGTCCGGGTTCTGGGCCGTTCTGGTGCACCTCGCCTTTGTCCGCAGTTTCGGCACACTGTATCTGGGGGAGATCAGCGGGACCGCAGCGTCTCTCCAGGTTCTGGGCAGTGCGATCGGGCCGTTCCTCTTCAGCCTGAGTTATGATCAGACCGGATCCTACTTCGTGGCCTATATGGGTTGCGGCGGTGTCATCGCCGCGCTGATTTTGAGCGCTTTGACTCTGCCTAAGGAGACCCAGACCTGAGTGACGCTTGCCCCGATTTAATCCGATAGCAGTCTATTCCGGTGCCGGTCTATTCCGATATGGGCGCACACTTCTCGTCCCGTCTCACCGGATTGCAGCGCACGGGCCCCCGTCCGGGAAGCCGCACCTTGTAATCGCTCCATTCGGTCCTGGGTTCGTAATAATCCGTGGAGATATAATGGGCCCCTGACGCAAAAGCCGCGTCCCGGCGCCCTGTCGTCCCGCCCCGGGCCTCAAGGGTATTGGCATCCGCCCGGGTGCGCACAAGAAAGCCGGCCTTGACCGCGTCCAGGATCCGTTTGCGGTCCCGGCGGGGATTGTTGATGGTGAAATAGGCCGCATGGGGCGCATCTTCGGAGACCGAGTTCACGAACATGGGCAGTCCCTCCAGGGATGCCCGGCCCCGTAGATAGGCCTCCACTTTCGCCGGGCCCTCGTCCAGGGCGAACAGCACCTTGCCCCGGGCCTCTGCCAGCACCGGCCAGCCGCCCGACAGGGCACCATCCCGCAGGGTTGGCGCATCACCGCGCACATCGTCGGGCATGACGATGGAGGAACGGGCAAACACCGAAAGGATTTCCCCATCAAGAGCATCAAAGGCGGCAGCATTGAAGGGGAGGGGCACCACGGCGCCATCCAGGTCGATCGGGGCGTCCTTGGCGTTCATCATGATGAGGATCGGGCCATGGTCCGGATTGGCCGTCGACCAGTCCCGGATTTCCGTCAGACAAAGGATCAAGGTGGCGCAGGTGCTGTGGACATCAATGTCCTGAATGTGGAGGACCTTGAAACCGGGCTCCAGCAGGCCCGTTTTGTCGAAGGGCCGTGAGCCTTTCTGACCGGCGGTGAGGCGCGGGGCCAGGGGATCGGCATAGCGCCCCCCTTCCGGGTCGTGGACAATGTCCAGCTCGATCTGGCGCATGCCCAGATCCAGTTGCTCCGTAAGGGACACATGACCGTAATCGATGCCGATGGCGAGGCGGAATGCCCTGCGCGACAGGGCGGATTGTTCCGCAGGGGGCAGAAATCTCTTGTAGCTGTTGTGGGAGCCCACCGCCTGGAGGTCGTTGAGCTTCACATCGGCGGGCGCACCGGTACAGGAACCCTCGGCCACGGTTGGTGACGGACACTCTGAGCCGCCCGGGGCCATACGGGCACTGTCCCGGTCCATGGCGCATCCCGCCAGGGCAACCAGCCCCAGGCCGCACAACGCCGCGCGAAGGGTGTGGATCCGGACATCTGCGTTCATCAGTTCAACCTCTTTCATGGCGCCGCTGTTTCATGGCGTCCCTGGCCCGCCCCCCGCGCAGGTGCTGCGCACGGTGATCGACCAAACGGCAGAACCGATGCCCGTTGAACGGAACCACCTCGACGGTGCCCCTTACCGGGTCAATATGACGGGGGTATTGCGGCGCGAAACAAAAAGTTCACGGGATAAGGATCCGGGCCTCCAGTATCAAATCCAGTTGGGAATGGGATCTTGGCCCCGTAATGGGCCAGCGGAATCAAGCGATCTGGGGGCTGAAATGACGATCAAACACGTTTATCGCGCGACCTGTTCAACATTGGCGCTCACCGCCGCCCTGGCGTTTTTGCAGCCTGCCGGTGCGGTTTTCGCCCAGGACGGGGCTCAGGAAGAGGGACAGAACAGCGCCCCGGAAGCGGCTGTCACCGACGAGCGGGGCAATCGCATCGAGACGATCATCGTCACCGGCGAAAAGGTGGACCGCTCCCTCCAGGAAACCGTGACCTCCGTCGGCATCGTGACCGGTGAGCAGTTGGAACAGGACGCCATCGTCTCCCTGGGGGATGCTTTCGACTACATCGCCAACGTCAATCTCGGCAACTCCGAAGGCGGCTTCTCCATCCGCGGCATCCCGTTTGACAACCTTCTGGGCGCCGGATCCGCCCCCCTCGCGCAGATCTATGTGGATGACGTGACCCTGGGCGACCAGACCACCCGGTTCGGTGCCAACGCGATCTGGGATGTGGCCCAGGTGGAAGTGCTCAGGGGCGCCCAGTCCACGGTCCAGGGTCGTAACGCCCTGGCCGGGGCCATCATCATCCGGACCGTCGACCCCACCTATGAATGGACCGGCAAGGCCCGCTCCATTTATCTGAATTCGGACGAAGGGGATGAGTATTCCTACGCATTCGCCCTCGGCGGCCCGATCATCGACGATGTGCTGGCCTTCCGGGTCTCCGGCGAGCGCCGGGAAAGCGACGGGTACGTCTCCAATCCGGTGACCGGCGAAGACGGCGCGGACTTCTACGATCAATGGCAGGGCCGGGTGAAACTGCTGTTCGAACCCGTCGACTCCGTCCGGGCCCTGTTCACGTTCAACTATGTTCAGGCCACGGTCGCCGATGCCCTGTCCGACCGCCGGTCCCGGGATGAAAACGGCTTCGTCAATTTCACCGATGTGGTGCCCGGCAATGAAAGCCTGCGCCAGACCTATGTGAACGTGCCGGATTTCAACGAAAACACCCAGTACAACTACTCCCTGCGGGTGAGCTGGGACGTGAACGATGCCATCACCCTGACCTCAATCACCGCCTACAGCGATGCCACCAATGACGAGCGTCTGGATACGGATGGAACCAATCTGGATCCCTCCAGTTTTCCCCAGGGGCCGGTTCAGATCAACAACCCCTTCAACATCCCCACGGTTCCCTCCATGGTGGATCAGTACGAACCCTCGGGCACCCAGCTTGAGGAACAGACCATCTTCACCCAGGAAATCACCGCCTATTATGATGCAGGCGGACGGTTCCGGGCCCTGGGCGGTCTCTACTATGTGGACTCCAGCGAGGAAGAGTTCAATTTCACTCCCGGCATCCAGACCGGCATTCTCGGTGTTGTGGAAGGCGCGACCCGCCCCGGCGTCGAGGCGACCCTGGTCGCGGAACTCGCCCCTCTGCGGGGCGTGCCGTTCCCGGGCAACCCGGTGGGGGCCATTCCGCCGGGTCCTGAAGGGGATGCCTTTTTCGACGCCTTCATCGCTGCGGCCACGGACGGGACGGTCAATGTCATTTTGAACAATTATACCGACATCGGATCGTTCATCGCCCTGACCAGCGAGCCCCTGGACGTGCAGAATTTCGCCGCCTATGTGCGCGGCGAATACGATGTCACCAACCGCCTCACCGTTGGTTTCGGCATCCGTTATGACACGGAAGAACAGGAAGAGGGCCTCACCCTGAGCGGTGATCCCCTGGGCCTGCCCAATCCGGCCGCACCGGCCCTGCCCGAGGGCTTCGAGCCCCTGCTGGTTCCTGTGGTCCAGGGATCCATTGCCCTGGTGAACGGGTTTTTTGACGCCACCCTGGCGGAGGCCAGCACCAGCGCGACCCAGAGTTTCGATGCCTGGCTTCCGTCCGGTTTCATCCGCTATGACATTGACGAGGACCGGTCGGTCAGCTTCTCCATGCGCCGGGGATACCGGGCCGGCGGGTCGGACCTGAACATTCCCCGCCAGTTCGTCTCCCAGTTCGATCCCGAATTCACCCTGAACTATGAACTGGCCCTGCGGTCCTATTGGTTCGACCGCAGCCTGCTCGTGAATGCCAATGCGTTCTATACGGATTGGGAAGACCAGCAGGTGGTGGTGGGCCTGTCCACCCTCCAGCAGGATGAAGTCGGTTTCAATGTGGGCAGCTCCCGGGTCTTCGGTTTCGAGATCGATGCCCTCTGGCAGCCTACGGACAATATCTCCATCCAGGGTGTGCTTGGCTATTCCGACACCGAGTTCGAGGACTTCGACACCGCTCTGGCCGAGGCCCTGATCGAGGCCCAGAACCAGACCGCGCCGATCGATCTCGATGAAGTGCTCAATGCGTTCAATGGCCAGGAATTCGGTTTTGCGCCCAACTGGTCCGGCGCTTTCCGGGTGACTTACGAGGCGGATAACGGTCTCTTCGGCACCGTGGGCGTGACCTATGAGGGCGAGTCCTTCGTCAACAACGCCAACAGCGCCTCGGGCACCTTCCTCAACAATGACAGCCGGGTTCTGGTCAATCTGACCACCGGCTACCGCTACAAGGGCGTGACCCTGGCCTTCGTGGCCACCAATCTGTTTGATGAGGAATATGTTTCATCCGGCGGTGATGAGCGGGTGCGTCTCGGCGCGCCCCGGGAGATCGGCGTCCGGGTCCAGGCCGATTTCTAAAGCGTGATCCGACCGGGCCGGATCAAACTCCGGCCCGGTGCCCCTGCGCCGCCCTCGCGGAGGGGCGGCGCGTCGTTTGTGCTCCTGGCTTTGCTTCGGATTCAGGCCGATCCGGATGCAGGTCAATCCAGATGCAGGGCCTTTTCGACCCGCTCGAGGCGCTTGTCCAGATCGGCAATCCGGGCGTTCAGTGCACGGATTTCCCCGCCCAGGGCGTCGACCGCAGTCGTGACATCCGACTGAATGTCCCACACATCCCGGATGCGGGCATACTCACTGCCGGATTTTTGCCGGCCCGGGCGGGGCTTGAAGACTTTAGATACGATGAAAAGGCCGAAAGCAGTCCCTGATAAAGCGACAATCACAACGATATAGAACGTGAACTCAATATCTTCTGCTGACATCTTCATCCTCCGCAATGCGCGTTCAGGTCCCGGTCCTCAATGCCGGAATCGTGCAGGTTAAGTCCTGCAGGTCTCGATCGTAATCCCTGTGCGGACTTACTACACTGTCTTGGGCGTTTCCGAAGTCCGGCACAGATGGAGCCGGACCCATATCAACACCACCCCATGGCGTTGCTAGATTTTCCCAGGCCGCCTCGCCGAGAAACTTCGGCACCCCGCCCACAAGCATCTGCATCGCGATGCGGTCGCGTTTGAGTACACAGCCTGAAACCGCATCATCAGAGGCGTGAGCCCGGGCAATCCGATCTCCGCCCGGTCCAAGACGTTCGTCACAAGCACGATCACCACTTTTGAATATGGGGTATTTTGATACCTCTTAACTAACCAATTGATTTCAAACGATCTTTCGTCACAGATATCCATTTATGTGCCTTGACGGGCGGGGCGGGGGGCAGTATCACCACCCATCTCCTATCACCCCATCGGTGATGACCGACCAGAGGATCCCGTCCCGCCAAGGGTCGGGGCAGTGAGTGTTATGAAGACACAATTTATCAGAGCCCAGGATGTCGAGAAGAAGTGGATCGTGATCGACGCCGAGGATGCGGTTGTCGGCCGTCTCGCGAGCTTCATCGCCCTGCGCCTGCGCGGCAAGCACCGCCCGGACTACACCCCCCATGTGGATTGCGGCGACCATGTCATCGTCATCAACGCGGACAAGGTCCATTTCACCGGCAACAAGCGTACTCAGCAGACCTATTACTGGCACACGGGCTATCCCGGCGGCATCAAGAGCCGCACCGCCGACAAGCTGCTGGACGGACGGTTTCCCGAGCGTGTGCTGATGAAAGCCGTGCAGCGGATGCTGCCCAAGGAAGGACCGCTCGCCAAGAAGCAGTTCTCCAATTTGCGCGTCTACGCCGGATCCGACCATCCCCATGAGGCCCAGAAGCCGGAAACGATCGACTTCAAGAGCCGTAATCCCAAGAATTCCGTGAGGGCCTGAGCACCATGGCTGACGAACCCCGTACACTGAAGGATCTGAGTACTCTGGCCGATGGGGAGCGCCAGGACGCCGTTGCCGCCGACGAAAGCGCCTCCCGGGAACCTAAGATCGACGAACATGGCCGGGCTTATGCCACGGGCAAGCGGAAGGACGCGGTCGCCCGTGTCTGGATCAAGCGGGGCACCGGCGTGGTGACCGTGAACGGCAAGGATATCGAGCGCTATTTCGCCCGTCCCGTGCTGCGGATGATCCTGCGCCAGCCCCTCCAGGTGGCGGAGCGGGACTCCCAATACGACATCATCTGCACGGTGGTGGGTGGCGGTCTCTCCGGTCAGGCGGGCGCCGTGCGCCACGGCATCTCCAAGGCCTTGACCTATTACGAACCGGATCTGCGCCCGGTCCTGAAAAAGCATGGCTTCTTGACCCGGGATGCCCGGGTGGTGGAACGGAAGAAATACGGCCGCGCCAAGGCCCGCCGGAGCTTCCAGTTCTCCAAACGCTGACGATCCCGATACTCAGTGGGCCCCGTTCCAGATGCGGGGCCCATTGCCTCGGCTACCCGCCGCCACCTGCTCCTGCACACCAGCATCCGTGCCCGCCGCATCCCTGTCCGCGTCATTGGCCGGGGTCATCCTGATCCGTGCCCGGTCCACCGCCTCCCTGATGGTGGTGAGCATGGTGGCGAGGTCGATCGGCTTGGCGACATGCCCGTCAAATCCCGCCGTGAGATAATGATCCACCTGGTGGGTCATGGAATTGGCGGTCATGGCGATCACCGGCACCATGGCCCGGCCCGGTGCGTCTGTACTGCGTAACCGCGCCTCGGCTTCCACCGCCCGGATCGCCTTGAAGGCCTGTTCCCCGCCCATGACCGGCATCTGAATATCCATCAGCACAAGATCCACCGGGTTTGACCGGAAATAGGAGACGGCTTCCTGGCCATTATTGGTCATGGTGAGGTGGGCGCCAAAGGGCTCCAGCATCGACCGGAGCACCAGTTGATTGATCTCATTGTCCTCCGCCGCCAGGATGACCAGGTCCTTCAGCCAATCCCCATTGTGGGAGGCCGGGTGAGGGCGGGGCGCCGGCTGGAGATCCGCCGTCGGGGCCAGAGGCAACCGGACCCGGAAGACAGACCCCCGGCCCGGCTCGCTGTCCACATCCACCTGTCCGTCCATGGCATCGACCAGCCCCCGGACAATGGTCAGGCCCAGGCCCGAGCCCCCGTGACAGTGGGTCGTAGAAGAGCTGGCCTGGGTGAAACGGTTGAAGATCCGGCCCAGTTGCTCCGGGTTCATGCCAATTCCCGTATCGGCGATTTCGAAGGTCACCAGCGGCGTGCCGTCCTCGAGTTCACCGGGTATGCAGCGCACCCGGACAGACCCGGTGTCCGTGAACTTGACCGCATTGTGGGTGAGGTTGTTGACGATCTGAAGGATCCTGGCCGGATCACCGATGCGCCAGGTGTCAAACCCGTCAACCACGAGGTCAAGGCCCTTTTCGTCTGCCCTGAGACCCTGGAGGGATTTGATCCGCTCCCCGATGTCCGCAAGGCTGAAGGGGATCTGTTCGATCTCGAACTGCCCTGCCTCGATCCGGGAAAAATCCAGCACATCGTTGAGCACCTTCATCAGGAAGGCGCCGGCCTCCTCGATCACCGACACCATCTGGCGCTGGTCCCCGGTCAGATCCGTATGGCCGAGGGCCTGAACCATGCCGAGCACGCCATTCATCGGTGTGCGGATTTCATGGCTCATGGTGGCAAGGAATGCGGATTTGGCGGTGCTGGCGGCCTCCGCCCGGATCGCTGCCTGCTCAAGCTGGCGGTTCGAGTCCTCAAGGGCGGCCAGGACCCGGCTGCGTTCCTCCCGGTCGATGGCAAGCCCCACCAGTTCCGCCAGAGAGGCCGCAAAGGCAATCTCATCCGGTGTCCAGGTCCGCGCAACACCGACGCTCTCAAAGCAGACCACCCCTCTCGGGCCGCTGGCGGAGCGGATCTGAGCATCGAGCAGGGAATGGATGTCATAGTCTTTCAGATAGGCCCGCGCGAACTCCCGGGTCCTTGGGTCCGTCAAGGCGTGGGAGGCATCAATCACCCGGCAGTTCATAAGTGCACGAAAATAAGTCGGGTAGTCGGCGCCCCAAAGTAGACCGCCTTGAGTATGCGCGTTCTGTTCCCGCTCAAAAAGGTCGGAACAGGTGATGGCCAGGGGATCGGTCGTCAGTTCCCAGATCGCGGCCCTGGCGACCTGGAGACTCGCACTGGCGGTCTTGGTGACCTCCCGGAAAAAGTCCGGATTGGCCATGCGCTGCTCCGTATGGATGCGCATGAGCCTGTCGAGCTCACTGTTGAAGTGCCTGATCCGGTCCAGAACGCCGGGCGTGTTCTGTACCGCCCGGGTTCCGAGCCATCCGAGCATTCCTGCCTCCCCTGATGGAGCGGGATCATAACCCTGAAAGGTAAGGAATTTCCTTGGCCCCGGCTGGTCCAATCCCGGGGGAAAAAGGCGCGGCCAGAGGGGCCTTCAGGAAAAGGGGTCCCCTCACGGTCCCGGACTGGTACAAAGGGGGCTGACCCGGGCGGATCGGCTTTATCTCGTGGTTCGGCCCAGTGCCCTCGGTGTCCGTCCCGTTCAGGCAACACGTGTTGTTCACGCAAGAAACAAGGATAAAGACCGCCATGACCACTCAGACCATTCGGGTCGGTGTCCTGGGTGCATCCGGCTATACGGGCGCTGATCTGGTGCGCCTGCTCGACGGGCATCCTAATGTTTCCCTTCGTGTGCTGACGGCAAACTCCCACGCGGGCAAACCCCTGACCGCGGTCTTTCCCCATCTGCGTCTGGTGAACGCCCCGGAACTGGTCGCGGCTGAACTGCTCAGCGTGGAGGATGCGGACTGGGGCGGGGTGGATGCGGTCTTTTGCGGGCTACCCCACGGCACCACCCAGGAAATCATCGCCGGGCTGCCCCAGGGACTGAAAGTCATCGATCTGTCGGCGGATTTTCGGCTGACCAACCCGGACACCTATGCCCGCTGGTACGGCCATGAGCACCGGGCCACCGCGCTCCAGGGCGAGGCGGTCTACGGGCTGACGGAGCTGGCCCGGGACCAGGTGAAATCCGCCCGGCTCGTGGCCTGTCCGGGCTGTTATCCCACCGCCACCCTGCTGGCTCTGGCGCCTCTGCTCAAGGCCGGGGTGGTTGCGCCCGAGGATCTGATCATCGATGCCAAGTCCGGCGTCTCCGGCGCCGGGCGGGGACTGAAGGAGGCCAATCTGTTCTGTGAGGCAGGGGAGGGCCTCAGCCCATACGGCGTGGCGAACCATCGCCATGCGCCTGAAATCGAACAGGAACTCTCCAAAGCGGCGGGTACGGATGTCATCGTGAATTTCACCCCCCATCTGGTGCCCATGAGCCGGGGGGAGCTGGTGACCTGCCATGTCCGCCTTGCCCCGGGCCAGAGCATCGCGGATGTGCGCGCGACGCTGGAGACGGTCTATAAAAATGAGCCCTTCGTCCACGTCCTGCCGGAGGGGGAGGTTCCCGCCACCCGCCATGTCCGGGGCTCCAATCACTGCATGATCAACGCCTTCGCCGACCGCATCCCGGGCCGGGCCATCGTGATCGCCACCATCGACAATCTGGTGAAGGGCTCCAGCGGCCAGGCCATCCAGAATTTCAACCTCATGATGGACCTCCCCGAAACCACCGCATTGACCCAGCCTCCTCTGTTTCCGTGACGACAAGACTTGATGTAACGATAGGACTGGGCGTGAACGGACGGTCCGGTCAAGCTGCTGAAGGAACGACGCGATGGAATTTGTCCTGATCCTGACCGGTCTTGCGGCGGCCCATCTCATGGCTGCCATATCCCCCGGGCCGACCTTTGTCGTCGTGGCGCAGTTGTCGGTGGCCGCGTCCCGCCGGGCGGGTCTTGCATCTGCGGTGGGGGCCGGTGTCGGGGCCACGGTCTGGGCGGCGGCAGCGCTTTTTGGGTTGAAGGCTGTGTTTCTGGCGGTGCCCTGGCTCTACACGGTCCTGAAGATCGCCGGTGCAGCCTATCTCATTTACATTGCCTGGAAGATCTGGCGCCATGCGGATGATCCGCTTCCGGTGGCTGATGCGATCCCGGGAGGCGGGGCCGGTAGGGCCAACGGGTTCCGCAAAGGGCTGGTGACCCAATTGTCCAATCCCAAACCGGCGGTCTTTTTCGGGTCCGTGTTCATCACGCTGATCCCTGCCGGCGCACCGTTCGCACTCTACGGCATCGTCCTGGCCAATGTGCTGGTGATCGAAACCCTGTGGTACGGCTTTGTCGCCTATGCGTTGACCCTGGGGACCATGAAGGAGCGGTACCGGCGTCTGAAGGGCTATCTGGACCGGCTCACGGGGGCCGTCCTCGCGGGGCTCGGCGTCAAACTGATCCTGGACCGGTAAATCCCACCGCCCTTCAAGACAAGGCACGCCCCCAGGGCTGTTTTCCGCGTCCGGCCTGTGCTTCAGTGTCCATGGATTGGGGCTTGTCGCCCGTTCCCCCAATATCGAGCGGGACTCCCAAAGGCCCTGGATCGGAGCGAGGAGGCAGAAATGACGGACATCATCATCTATCATAATCCGGAGTGCGGCACTTCCCGCAATGTGCTGGCCATGATCCGCAATAGCGGCGTGGAGCCCACGATCATCGAGTATCTGAAAACCCCTCCGTCCCGGGACCGGCTGGTGGATCTGATCCGCGCCATGGCCATGCCCAACCCCGTGCGGGATCTCCTGCGCCGGAAAGGGACGCCCTATGATGATCTGGGCCTTGACGATCCAGACTGGACGGACGATCAACTCATCGATCTCATGCTGGAGCACCCGATCCTGATCAACCGCCCCATCGTCGTGACACCGATCGCCACGAAACTCTGCCGCCCATCTGAGGCGGTCCTTGATATCCTCCCCGACCCCCAAAAGGCCCCCTTCACCAAGGAAGACGGCGAAGTCGTCATTGATGAGGCCCTGAACCGGGTGAAGTGAGGGCTATGGAGCGCGTGTTTATGAGAGGTCCGGGAGGGTTACTTCGAAGACAGCTCCTCCGTCCTCCCGGTCCCCGACAGTGATTGTCCCACCGTGCCCCTGAATAATGGCGCGCGCTATGGCGAGGCCAAGCCCAACTCGTGGCGCTCCCGCCGGGGGTGTTTCCCGGCTAAGGCGTTGGAAGGGTTCGAATATGACTGTCCGGTTCTCAGGCGAGATCCCCGGACCACGGTCCATGATCCGGATCACAGTTCCCTCCATACCCTGAGCAAGTTCAAGATCGGCTCGTTCGCCATAGGTGATGGCGTTATTCGCCAGGTTGGTGAGTGCCCGGCGCAGAGCATCGGGCCTGCCCTGGATGGTCATTCGATCCGGTCCGCTGTAGCCGGCCTCACTGCCCGCCTCCCGCGCGTCATCGGCGATATCCTGGATCAAATGGGCAATGTCGAATCGTGTTTTGGGTTCGCGCAGATCCGACGAACGTGCAAAATCCATATGCTGATCAAAAACTCTCAGCATGTAGTCTGCTTCCCGCAGGGCTTTGTCTCTGGTGGGAGAGGGCTGCAGATCATCAAGACGCAATTGCAGGCGGGCAAGGGTTGTGCGCAGGTCGTGACTGATCCCCGCCAGGAGATGGGTGCGCTGATCCACCAGGGATCGAATGCGATGTTGCATGGTATTGAAAGCGTTGGCCACGGTGCGCAGTTCGCCGACGCCCCGTTCTTCCAGCGGAGGCGCGGCCAAATCCTGGCCAAGCCTTTCCGCCGCCCGCGCTATGTGTTTAAGGGGCGCGACCACCCGGCGCACGGCCACGAGCATCACCACCATGATTATCAGGCCAATGACACCAGCCGCCATTACATTCCACACCATTGCGAAACGCTCGGTCAGATTATCGGATACAAGAAAATAGAGCACTTTTCCGTCACTGAGCCGCAGGGCCATGCGCGCCTCGTCCAGAACAGCGGGCTGATTGGGGGCGTAATAGAGCCAGATCCTCATACTGTTGATCAGGTGTATTTTCTCCGGTGGCAGATAGTCAGCCATGCGTTGGATGACCTGAGGGATCCCCCGTGTGCTGCCATCTTCCTCTGGACGCGGAAAATCGTCCATGATCTCCACATGCAGGCCTACGCCATTCACCGCGCGCAGAAGGGTTTTCCGGTCTGTTCCAGACAGATTGTCGGCGCTTTCGATGATCGCTGCAACCTGATCGGGTACAGTGTAGCGTACGCCGATGCCTACCTCCGACCGCTGAACGCTGTATGCGTAGACCATGAGAAGCTGTAGAAGGTAGACCACGGTGACCATGCCAACCGTAACCCATACCAGTGAGATGCCGGCGGTGATTGGCGGCACGCTGCTACGCAAACCGTCAAGAAGCAGACGAAGGTTGCCAGTCATAGGGTTTCCACCTGTTCAGTCAGAAGATAGCCACCGCCGCGAACGGTCTTGATCAAGGCCGGTTGCTTGGGATCATCTTCAACCTTGCGCCGCAGTCGGCTCAATCTCAGGTCCAGGCTGCGGTCCTCCGGATCCGGAAGACGACCATGAAGCGCCTGGTAGGCCTCGTCCCGGGTTACCACCCGTCCGGCTCGGGCCGCAAGAACCGCCAGAAACTCAAACTCCGCATCACTGAGATGGATCAAGGTACCGCAGGGCCGGCGCAGTTCCCGGCGTATCAGATCGAGATGCCATCCAGCGAAGCGGTAGGCCGTGACAGTGCGGCCGGACACCGCTGAACCGCTTGTTCCGGTTCTGCGTAACACTGCCCTGATCCGGGCCACAAGTTCACGGGTATGAAAGGGCTTGGTAATGTAGTCGTCCGCTCCCACCTCAATCCCCATGATCCGGTCTATGGGATCATCCCTCGCCGTCAGCATAATGATCGGTTCAGTGCGTTCGCGGCGCAGATCCCGGCACAGGTCCATGCCGTCACCATCTCCAAGCCCCAGATCCAGCAGAATGAGATCGAGTCCGCCTTCAATGATACGTTGGTGGCCCTCCGCGGCGCTCCCTGCGGTCTCCACAGTAAACCCGTACTCAGCAAGCTGATGAGAAATGAGATTGCGCAACTCCGGGTCGTCATCAACCACCAGGATCTGCACAGGAGGAGACGGTATATCCGGCATCGTCCCAATCATTCTAAAACCATTTCACTTGGCCCCGATTGGACCATGAAGGCGCAGGGTCGTCTGGTCCGTTCAATGCAGTATAGCGCTTGCGGCGGTTCGTGCAGCGCTGGATACAACTGGATACAAAGAGAGACGGACTGTTCCTGGTTCCTGGGTCCCTGAAGACGTAAACCAGAACCTGCCGGGGCGGAAACGATCCGCCTGGGCCGCAAATCTTCGGACCGACCAACCACAGTAACCTCCGTGCTGTAGCCAAGGAGTTGAACATGCTCAAAGTGAATCTGATCGGCCTTTCCGCCCTGGTGCTGACATTGGCTGCCACTGCTCCGTCCCTTGCGGATGATAAAGACGGTAAAGAGACCACTCAACAGACTGAGCCGTCACGCACCATAACGGGGCCCATGGGACGGTCCTGGGGTGTGACCGGGCTTGGGTCACGGCCCGCGGCGCAAGGCGGTGCTTATCGCAACACCCTTGGCGGTTCCGGTGCATGGTCCAGTGAGGCGACCGGCGATGGCGGCCGGGCGACCCAGGGACAGCGGCGCACTTTTCTTGGCGGCGAGGCCGTCGGCCAGCGGGTGACCGGTCCTGACGGCGTTCAGTCCCAGGGGGCGAGGCGCAATTTCCTCGGCGGTGAGGGAGCATACACCCGCGAAGCGGGCTCTGACGGCGTGGCAACCAAGGCAGAGCGTCGTACCTTCCTTGGCGGTAGACACCAGGTTGAGCGTAAGGCCAGCGGCAATGGCGTCCAGTCCTC
Organism: uncultured Alphaproteobacteria bacterium; assembly: GCA_964561475.1. GTDB lineage: Bacteria > Pseudomonadota > Alphaproteobacteria > JAJFIK01 > JAJFIK01 > CAYUYV01. The sequence continues at coordinate 17,035 of CAZLPU010000019.1, read as the reverse complement.
CATTTCCGGCACCACCTTTCTAGGCGGCAGCTACAGCTGCAACCGGGGTGCTCAGTATGGGAATGGTGGCCGTTCCGGCGGCCTCACCTGTACCGGACCCGGGGGACGCACTTTCGGCAGCGCCAGCGTCACCAAGACCAATCCGGACGGATCCGTGGACATCACCCTGCAAACCGCAAGCGGTGTGCCCTTCACGATCACCGCAAAACCTCAATAAATCCGAACCGCTATCCCGACTTGGACTGAAAAGCGCAGGCCGACCCCATGCTGGATCCCAGAGACTGAACCACCAGGCGTGGGCCAGCCTGCCACACATCGTAAGCATAAGGAGCTATCGCCATGTCCCGAACCGCTCTGGCAGGTATTGCCTTTGCCATTCTTAGCTTTACCACCGCCCATGCCAACACCCTTTGGGCCCTGGCCCAGGACGGCTTGACCATCGAGGAGCATGCGCAGTGGGTGGGGAACACCTTCAGCAAGTACGACACAAACAGCGACGGTGCCGTGATCGGTGAGGAATTTGCCACTCTTTGGCTCGGCCTTTTCGATCAGGCAGACAAGGACGGTGATGGTGTCCTGCGCCGGGGCGAATGGCGGGGCGTCTCGGGTGTGATGGGAGACAGCGCGAAGAATGGTCTGGCCCGACAGAGCGTCTCGGATCTTGCCGCCCTGCGGTTTGCCCATTTGGACGTCAACAGTGATGGTGTTGTCATTGTCGATGAATATGCAGCACGCTTGCGGGAACAGTTCATGAGAGCGGACGTGAATGGCGATAGCGTTCTGCGCCGTGGTGAACTGCGCGCGTTGGCTGCCCAGTAAAACAATCGCCTACAGGCCGACTTTGGCTGCCCTGGCTCAGTTTTTGTTTACCCAGCGGCCCAGACGGATGTCGACCTGCGCCCGCTTCATCCGTCCGGGCGGAACCACGAGCGTCAAAAGCTCCTATAGAGCCGGTTCCGTTCACACGGGATCGGCTCTTGTGTCTTGTAGTTTCGGTACGCAGCACCGCTGACCCTGCAGCGGGTTGGGCGACACCAAACAAGAGCCGAACCTGTTCGAGCCGAAACGGTTCCAGGGCACCGATGCCACGTTCTATGCCTGTTCCGGGAGGTCCCAAATGGGCCCGTCGCGCTTCTTCCCGGCACGGAAGACCGAATCTGGCGGCGGAACCTACCGCTCGAACACCATGGAGGCGCCTCTGCCTCTCGGGTCCGCCGCAGCATCGACCACGCCGTCCACGATGGTGATCGCGTGCACATCCCCATACTGAGGGATCCTGCGCAGGTTGTAGCCCATGGCTTCCAGAGCCGCACTTGTTTCGTCGAAATTCTCGATACGCCGTTCAAAGAACACCATGTTGGGCGGCAGGAGCTGGTGGTGGAACCGTCCGGCCCCCACGGCCTGCGCCGCTGTCATGCCGAACTCCACATGGTTCACGATGGCCTGGAACACGGAGGTGAAAATGGTGGGTCCGCCCGGCGTGCCGACCACCATGGCCACCGCGTCATCCTCCATCAGGATGGTCGGCGTCATGGATGACAGCATCCGCTTGCCGGGAGCGATGGCATTCGCTTCCCCGCCGATCACACCATAGACATTGGGTACACCCGGCTTCATGGAGAAGTCGTCCATCTCATTGTTCATGAGATAGCCCGCGCCTTCCACCACGACACCGGACCCGAAACTGGTGTTGAGGGTCGTGGTCACCGATGCGCCGTTCCCGTCATAATCCAGGATGGAGAAATGGGTGGTCTGGAAACTTTCCCGCAGACCCGGCTTCACATCCGGCGTGGAGGAGATGGCATCCGGGCTCACTTCCCCTGCCCGGCGCTTGATGTAATCAGGCGACACAAGCTCGGTGACTGGGACTTCGGTAAAGTCCGGATCTCCCAGATATTCCGCCCGGTCCGCAAAGACCCGCTTTTCGATCTCGGCGATCAGGTGAATGTATTGGGGGCTGTTATGGTCCAGACCTTCGAAATCAGCGGCCAGTTCCGCCTTCATGCCCAAAAGCTGCATCAGGGCCACGCCGCCGGAACTGGGGGGCGGTGCGCTGACCACCGTATAGTCCCGCCACTGACCGGTGAGGGGCGTGCGCCAGAGGGCTTCATAGCCCGCCATGTCTTCTTGCGTAATCAGGCCACCGGTCTTGACCATGGTCGCGGCAGTCTGGGCGGCCGTTTCCCCTTCATAGAAGCCCGCATTGCCCTTGTCGGCAATGCGTTCCAGGGTTTCGGCCAACTCCGTCTGGACCAGGAGATCACCGGTCTCACCTTTAAAGTAGTCCGCGAAATTGGTCTTGCCCGCGAATTTCTGTGTACTCCGGGCGATCCGGCTTGCAAGGCCCTCCGGCAACTCAAATCCGTCCCGCGCGAGAGCGATGGCAGGCTCCACCAGGTCGCGCCAGGGCAGGCTGCCATATTTTTCGTGGGCCGCGACCATGCCCGCCACAGTGCCTGGAATGCCCGAGGCGAGGCCGCCGATTTCACTGGCGTCCTCGATCACCTCACCGTTCTCGTCGAGATACATGTCCCGGTCGGCGGCCGCCGGTGCGGTCTCCCGGTAGTCCAGAAAGTCCGCTTCGCCATCCATGACCAGGGTCATGAACCCCCCGCCGCCGATATTGCCCGCTTCCGGAAGGGTCACGGCCAGCACGAAGGACGCGGCAATGGCCGCGTCCACCGCGTTACCGCCCTTTTCCAGAATGGCCCGGGCCGCGTCAGCGGAGAACCGGTCCGGCATGGCCACGGCGGCTGTGCCCGTCTCTGTGCTCTCGGATGATGCCATGGCCCGGGAGGCCGCGCCCTGGTCCCCTTGCTGGACCGCGCAGCCGCTCACCACGGGCAGGATCGCGAGAGACAGGGTCAGGCAAAGCATCCTGGACAAGGATGTGCCGAAAGGTGGACCCCGCCGGTCCCGCCGCCCTTCGGCTGTGACCCGGTCAATTGCTTTGTTCATTCCGTCTCTCCTGTCTGCATCACGCCTGTCGCTGGGAGATGGCCGCCTGCCTCGCGGGGCTTATGTCATTGCTTAAGATTTGCCGGAACCAGGGTGCACGCTCAAGACGACGAGGGCCGCTATTGTCCCCTTGCCTGACATAAACGTGTGCCGGACATAACGAGAGAGTGTGGCACGTCTGAAAGCAAGGCTCAAAGGCGGGATGGAAAATGCCGGGGCTTGGAAGGCGGGCTGGCTCGTATAGACTGAGCGGCTGGGTGGGGGCCCAGCCCCGGGCCAGTCTGTCCTTTTGGGTCGTGTGCCCTCGGGGCAGACCGGACCAGGAGCCCATGAGAGGGAGGGCGGAGCAATGGACGATCGGGCGCCACGCCTGTCGCTTGGGACTCAAGTTCCGGAGACAGGTTCGCAGGTTCGGGAGGCTGATTGGGCGGGCGAGGGGCTGTCCATGCCGGGAATGCCGTCCGCGACAGCGCCCCTGGTGCCCAGTGACACCATCACCGGCACAGGATCCGAAAGGGCCGGCGCGCCCCATCAGCATATCATCCGTGCTCCTGTCCGCCGCCAGGTGATGAAAATCATCAGTGCCTTGATCCTGACCCTGCTGGTCTGGCTTGTGCTGGGGGATGACCCGGACAGGCGGCTGGCCCTTTATGGTGCGCTGATCCTGTGCGCGGGTGCGCTGATCGTCCCCGTGGTCAGTATTGTCGCCGGGCTGCCCATGATCATCCTCGCCCCGGAAGGTCTTGCGGTGGTGACCCTGATGCGCCGCCGGATCTGGGCCTGGGAATCTCTGGGCCGGTTCGGCGTGGCGACAGTCCGTCTGCGGCTGTTCCCCCGCCGCTTCGCCGTGGCCTATGCCCGGGAAGCCTCCGAGCGGCTGGCTCATCACGGACGCAAGGACATTCCCCACATTCCCGGCGCGGATGTCTGCATTCCCCTGAGCACATTCTCTCTCGGCGGATCGTACGACACCGCCCAGGCTTTTGCCGATGAGGTCAACCGGTGGCGCGACCGCCATGCCCCCTTGTCGAAGGAGCAGGCGGCCCAATGGCAGCTTGAGGATCCCAGCGCCCTTCAGACGCTGAGCCGCCGGCTCATGATCCGTGAACTGGCATTCTGGATCGTCATCGCCCTGGCGGTTTTCATTGTCTTTCTCGCCTGGTAGGCCGCCCACGGAGGGATCAAGTCAAGCCGGCCCTCACCAGGCGCTGCGCACCCGGACGTAGGAGCCCGGCGCCGGTTCGATCACGTCGAGCACGCCTTCGCCGGGGATACGCGCGGGGACCATGGGACCGCTGTGATTGCTCATCCAGGCTTTCCAGTCCGGCCACCAGGATCCAGGCGTGCAGTCGGCGTTTTCGAGCCAAGTGTCAAAATCCGCCGCGTCGCCGTCACTGGTCCAGTACTGGTATTTTTGCGCCTGGGGCGGATTGATCACACCGGCGATGTGGCCGCTGCCCGCGCAGACAAAGCGCACCGGTCCGCCAAAGGCCGACCGGCCCTTGTACACCGAGCGGCTTGGGGCAATGTGGTCATCCTTCGAGCACTGAATATAGATCGGCACCCTGACCTTCGACAGATCGATCCGCTCATTCAAAAGGGTCATTTCCCCCTTGGCCAGCCGATTGTCCAGGTAACAGTCCCGCAGATAGGTCAAGAGCATGGCCCGGGGCAGGCGGGTCTGATCCGCGTTCCAGTACAGAAGGTCGAACCGGCGCGGATCCCGGCCCAGGAGATAATTGTTCACCACGAACGACCAGATCAGATCATTGGCCCGCAGCATGTTGAAGATGGTCGCCAGATGCACCCCTTCCAGACACCCCCCCTCGGTCTTGACCTGCTCGTCAATGGCGCGGATCTGGTTTTCATCGATGAAGACGCTCAGCTCTCCGGCTTCGGAGAAATCGACCTGGGTGGCAAAGAAGGTGGCCGAGGCGATCGGATCCCTGTTCCGGGCCGCAAGCCATGCAAGGGCCGCCGACAGGAGCGTGCCCCCGATGCAGTAGCCGATGGCATTGACCTGCCGGGCGCCGGTGGCCTCGGTGATCGCGTTGAGGGCATCCAGGACGCCAAGGCGCAGATAATCCTCGAAGGTGCATCCGCTCAGGCCCGTATCGGGGTTGGCCCAGGATACCACGAACACGGTGTGACCCTGGTCCACCGCCCATTTGACGAAGGAGTTTTCCTCCCGCAGGTCAAGAATGTAGTACTTGTTGATCCAGGGCGGCACGATCAGCAGGGGGCGTTCGTGCACTTCATCCGTTGACGGATTGTACTGGATGAGCTGCATCAGTTCGTTTTCATAGACCACCGACCCGGGCGTCGCGGCGATGTTGCCGCCCACCTGGAAACTGCCGAGATCCGTGTGCCGGATCCAGGGCAGCCCGTTCCCCCGGTCCATGTCGTCCATCAGATTGGAGAAACCCTTGACCAGGTTTTCCCCATTCGTGCGCATGGTCTCCCGGATGACTTCCGGATTGGTGAGGGCGAAATTGGCCGGGGACAGCGCATCGGTGATCTGTTTCGTGAAAAAGGTGAGCTGGTCCTTGGCGTGGGGCTCGAAACCGTCCGCCTGGGACACCGTGTCCACCATCCATTTCGACGTGATCAGATAGCTCTGCTTGATGAAGTCGAAAACGGCATTTTCCGACCATTCCGGATTTTTCCAGCGCTTGTCGCCCGGCTCCGGTTCCACCACCGGTTCCGTGGGATGCCCCAGGGCCCTGGACCACATGGACTGCCACAGACCGGCCTGGGCCTGCCACAAATCCATCTGGGAGCGGACCAGTCTTACCGGGTCCCCCATCATCTGGCCCATGAAGTCGGTGAACGGCCCGCTGATATTGAAGGGATCGGTATTGGCCCGGCGGGATGGCTCCTGCTGCTGGACCAGGACATCACGCAGAAGGGACTGGGCCTGGTAGGCCACCGCACCCAGATTGCGCGCGAAAGTGAAAGGATCCGGCAGGGGAATATCCGCAGGGGACGGCGTGGTGCCCGGTTGTGTCTTCGCCCCGTCCTGGCTTTGCGCCTTTTGCTGCGGTTTGGGGGCGGCGGCGGTCTCGGTCGGCTCGGTCCGTGTCGCCTTGCCCGTTTCGGGCGACTGGCTGACGGGGCTGTCTTTGACCGGGGCCTTCAGAGTCCAGACCGAGGCTTCGTCTGGCCCGCCGAACAGTGTGTCGGTTTTGGGTTCGGGAGCGGGCGGCGCCAGGGGCGGGACCATGGCCGGTTCTTCCGCCGTGTCCGTCCTTTTTGCCTCCGTGGTCGGTGGGGAAACAGAACTCTCGCCCTGCAGCGCGGTAGCACGCTGTTTGTGCTTGTGGGGCCGTTCAAGGCGGCGGGCCCATTCCGCCATGGGGTTGGTCCGGGGCGGGGCGGGCATCACTGGCGGGGTTTTACCCCCTGCGCTGCGGGCAAAGCCCAGATCGTCATCCTGTGCCCGGGGAACTGGAGCGGCCTGCTTGGCTTTCGTGCCCTGGTAATCCGCGAAAGGCTGGGCGGGGCTGAGGGGTGGTGCCAGATGGAAGTCGTCAGCCAGGGAATCATGGACCAGGGAGTCATGCACCGGCCGGGTCTGACCCGATGGCCGTTCCTGTCCGATGGGCCGTTCCTGCAAAGAGTAATCCGCCTTGCCGGAGGGACCGGCTGGCCTTCCGGGGCTGTCCTGACTGCTGGCTGACCGTTTGCGTGTCTGCACGGCTTATTGTTCCTTCTTCGGCGGCCTGCCCGGTGCGGAGAACCCCAGATACCAAGGGCAGTGGCCCGCATTGGGCCGACCGTTCCCATCCCGTTCTGAACGGCCCAGCCCAACGCTTTTGATTATGTCACAACATGGATCACCGTTCAGGAAGATCACCAATTCATTAATGCCCTTGACGTTTGCCGGCGCTTCGCGCGCAATCATGAGGGTCTGATACCGGGTTACAATTGCCGCCCAGACGGTGATCACCCGGTCAATGCTTGGTTCTAAGCGGCACGAGGAGAAACGGTACGATGGCTCGGCGGACAGATCCCACAGCGTCTTCATCCTCTGCTTCACCCAGACTTCTAGGCTATCGTCTTGGCATAATGGTGGCCGTCTGCTGGTTTGCAACCAGTGGAAGCGTTGTAGCCCAGAAGACCGTGCTCGAAGCCGAATCAGAGCGCCGAGCGACCCAGGAGGAACAGGGGCGCCGCAAAGCCCCGCCGCCCCTGGAAGACCTCATGACCCGGGACGAGATTTTCGCCAATCTCATTGCCGAGCCGGATCTCAAGCCCTATCCGCCCAAACGGTTCCTGGAGCAGGAACCCTACGCCCTGCCATTCGGTCCGGACGATCTGGCCTACAGCCCCCAGTCGCGCATGCTGGAGTTGGTTCCCGAAGAGTTGCGGCCGTACTTCGATCTCTTCCTTTACGTGAACAAGGCCGAGCGCGGCATCTGGGCGCAGCAGATGTTCATTTTCGAACGCCGCGCCGGCACCCGGATCTTTCCGCCACCGCCCCCGGCTCCGGTCACGCCTGAGCCGGACCCCGAGTTACCGGAGCCCGAATCGCCCGATCCCGAAGAGGCGGGGTCGGCGGATCAAGCGCCAGCAGCCGCTGACGAGCCCCAGCCCGCGGCAGAACCCGAGCCCCGTGAGGATCCCCAGCCAACCGAAGAGCCGGAGCCCTTTGAGCGGGGGAGCACCCCATCCGCCGTCTCCCTCGCGGGCTTTCCCGGGGTGGCGCCGGACGAGGTCAAGCCTGCCCTGACCCCCATGACCGTGGAACTCACCGACCGTTGGCTGGTGTCCACCGGTCGGGAACGGCGGGAGCGTTATTTCACCAATACGCCCACGGGCCTGTTCCGTCTTGATGAGAACCGCATGTACCGGTTCGTGCGGTCCTATCAGTGGAACGGCGCGCCCATGCCTTTCGCCATGTTCTTCGATTACGATTACAGAACCCGTAAATCCGGCTACGCCATTCATGCGGCAAGCCGGCGGTATGAGCGGTTCCTGGGCCGGAGGGCCTCCGGTGGCTGTGTGCGCCTGTCTCTCGCCCATGCCGAGGAACTGTTCGAACGGGTCCGCGAGGGCTATGAGGGCTATGTCCCGGACTTTCCTCGGCATCCCGTCTCGGGGTATACGCGCAAGGATGGTGTGATGATGCGCGATGATGAAGGACGGCTGGTGGTTGAACCGGGTTACCGGGTGCTGCTTGTCATTGACGATCTCGAACAGGAAGTGCTGTGACGCGAAGCCTCTCTTGCCGTGCGACCACTCAGCCGGGACACCGGGACCCCATGGTCGCCCCTGTCCGACGGCTGACGGGTTCCGTTACCCCCATGGCCATCCTGTGTGGTCTGACCGTGGGTCTGGCCCTGGGTCTGGCTGGTTGCTCCAAGACCTTGGATCCGGCGGCCCAGGTGCCCCCGTCCGAGGATCCCTATCCCGCCCTCGGCCAAGGGCCTGAGAAACGGGACACCTTGAGCAAGGCGGACCGGGACGCCGTCATGGCCCGGATGGACATGCTACGCCTGCGCGCCGACCTGAGCCGGGATGTCCTTGACCCGGTGGCCGGGGAGAGCCTGCCCATGCCGCCGGCCTATGAACGCCGGGTCCGCATGCCCGCGATCCTCACCGCACCGCCGCCGGAAGCCCCGGCCCTGGCTCCCCCCGCATCGGAAATGCCGCCAGTGGTGGCAGCCGGAGGTGGCAGGGAGGAGTGACCCGAGGGCTTATGTCGGGCGCGGGGCAGGCGGCCCCATCGTCCCGGCTCATTTCATCCCAGCTCATTCCATCCCGACTCATTTCATCTCTGCACTGATAAAAATATCGGGCGTCGGGCCATGCGTGCCGGAAGGCCCCTACTCCTCAACTCATGCGGTCCCGCGTGGCCCGTCCTCTATCAAGTCCGGCGCAGAGAGAAGGAGGCGCAGAGCTTCCTTCAGAACACGCATGGTCAGGGGCAGGACCGGTTCCGGATTGCTCTCTGCCCTGTGAAGGCATCCGTGAAGGCATCCGTCTCCCTCGCCAAGGCGTCCTGAAGGGTCTGGGGGCGTCCTGAAGGGTCTGGTCCTGGGCCAGTACATAGAAGGCCCAGGTGAGCGCGCCGGCGGTGGTTTCATGGCCAGCGGAGATGAATTTGGCGATGAATGTGGCGATGGTGTCGAGGACCTCCGCCCCCGGCAACGCACAATCGCGCCATGGAAGGCAGGGACAAGGCTAAGCCACTGTGCTACCAACCATTGGAAAGGTTACGGGGCGGGAGGCAAAACCATGGTCAGCGGTGCTGGCTCACCAAAGTATATGGATGCGGCCGCAGATTTACGCGCTTCCGGTTCATTGATTTTTCCCAAATTCCTGGCGATCGGCTTCATCATCGCCCTCGCAACGGTAACCGTAACGGGCGCTGACCCCGCCCGGGCGGGCCAGGCCGTCAACGTGACGGTGGAAAACGACTTTTTCGCCCCCCGGGAAGGAGGCGTCACGGACCGGTATTATTCCTCCGCGATCCAGGTGTCTTTCGAACAAAGCGAGGCAGACCTCTCGGTCCTGGGTCTCTGGCTGGGCCGGTCCCTGTTCGGCGATGAGGGGCAGAGAGATTTCACCGCGGAACGGTTCGCTATCGCCCACTCCTTTTTCACGCCGGACAATATCACCGTCGCCGAGTCCCAGCCCAAGGATCATCCGTGGGCGGGCTGGCTCCGGACCTCCTACGACATCAGTGTCCGTCATAGGGAGACGGTCGACACGCTTCACCTGTCCCTTGGCGTGGTCGGCCCCCTGGCCCAGGCTGAACCCCTTCAAAGGGAATGGCACCGGTTCATCGACGATCCGCTTCCGGAAGGTTGGGATAATCAGCTTGGCAACGAAGTGACGCTCCAGTTCGCCTGGCAGCGCACCTGGCCTGCCTGGTCCCTGTTCAAAGCCCCTTCCGATTCTGGCCAGCGGGGCACCCTTGCCGCAGATGTGCGTCCCGTGACCCGGGTGGCCCTGGGCAATGCGTTCGTTCAAGCCAGCGCCGGAGCGGAACTGCGCCTTGGGCATAACCTCCGGGTGGATGGGGGCGCGCCCCGCCACGGCGCCGCTGCTCTGTCCACGGGCTTTTTCGAACCGCGAAAAGACGGTCCTGGCTGGTATGTGTTCGCCTCCGCCCACGCCAGAGGGGTAGGGCGCAATCTGTTCATCGAGGGCAACACATTCAGGGACAGCCCCGGAGTGGATCCGGAACGGTTCGTCCATGATGTCAGTGCGGGCGTCGTGGTGGAAAGTGGCAGGGTCCGGTTCAGCTACAGCTATGTGAGCCGGTCCGATGAATTCAAAGGCCAGGAAGGACGCCACAATTTCGGCCTGATGGGCATCGCTGTGGCGTTATAGGCGCAACCGTTCAGGCCCTGGAACAGGATTCCTGGGACTGGCCAGGATCAGCGTCCTCGATCCAGTCATTCGACACGACCAACCGCAGATGGTTCGGCGCGCCTGTCCGTTTTGCAGGAGCAAGAGTGTTCTGTGGCTGGTTCACAGCAATGTGGGGCTGAGGGCTTGGATGGGGACCCGCCCGGTTGAGGGGGCCGGTCACCGCCCCGGCGGCAGATGGGGGGATGGCGTGGAGCAGCGGTTCTCCATCCTGGAGAAGCCGGGCGCTGACGACGGTCTGGTGGACCAGGGGCCGTTGACCCAGGGAGGCCGTGCTTTGGGTGGCGAAGGCGCAGCCCAGCAGCTTCCGGCAGGTCTGACCGGTGTGCATGCCGGATGCAAACCCCTCATGATACTGATGGTCAGGGGGTGTCTGATCGTCACTGAGGGGCAGAAGCAGCATTTCTCCGGTGATCCCGCGCCGGTCGACGGTCTCGGCCCGGAAGGCGATCAATCCCGGCGCCGGCTTGGTCAGCACCCGGTCGATCAGTTCCCGGACCGCCGGACGGTCCGCGTGGGACCAGATGGCCTCGATGCTGTGGTCCCGCAACTCCCGCCCGTACCGTTCACACAGACCCGTGCCCGCGAGGCGGAACACGGTCAGATCCGGTTCCAGGCGCTCGGCGATGAAGACAAAGGGCAGGGTCGCCCTCAGGCCCCGGGGGGAGACATCCCGGCGCGCGGGCGCTGGCCGGTCCCCCTTCAAGCCCGTCCAATAGTCATAAACGGTTTTCGTTTTGGTATTCTGCATCGTCCCCGAAGACCCGCACCGTTGCTCAATCCCGCGTCCTACTATGAGGACGAGGCATGGACAGGGCGATAACGCCGCCCGGCCCGATGCCATGCCTCAAACCGTTCTTTTCCGATCACTTGTCCTCGGCCGGGCTGACGTTCCCGAGCGCCCAAGGACACAGGTTCGCACCGGATGCAGCACGAACCATGCCAGCCCCGGCGTGCCGCATTGGGACTCAAAATCCGGTTGGAGGATGGAGAGGCGCCGGGGCCGCCCGGCCCAATACGGTCGACGCCATCGGGGGCATGCCCTAAGGTGCCCGGCAGGATCAGTCCCGCGACCGGCACAAGGCGACCTCAAGGCCGACACCGGGTCCGGCGCGGGAACACGGGAAGGACCGGATGGCGCGTCTGGAATTCTTTTTCGATGTGTCCAGCCCCTGGACATATCTGGCTTTTTCCCAAATCGAGGCGCTGACCGACCGCCGGGGGGTAACCCTTGTCTGGCGTCCCATTCTGGTCGGCGGCGTGTTCAATGCGGTCAATGCCGGGGTTTATGAAGCCCGCGCCAATCCCGATCCCCGCAAGGCCGCCTACAGCCGCAAGGATCTGCGGGATTGGGCCCGGGCCTATGGTCTCACCATCAACTGGCCCACGGTCTTTCCCGTCCGGGCCGTCTCCGTGATGCGCGGCTGTGTCGCCGCCCAGGAGAGGGATGCGCTCCCCAGTTATGCCAGACTGGCTTTTGAAGCCTATTGGGGGGCGGACCGGGACATTTCCCAGCCTGAGGTGTTGCATGATCTGGCAACGGGCGCGGGCCTCGATCCGGCGGAGATGGATAAGGCCATGGCCAGCCCATCGGTCAAAGATACGCTCAAGGCGAACACCCAGGACCTGATCGACCGAGGCGGTTTCGGCTCGCCAACCATGTTCATTGACGGAACCGACATGTATTTCGGCAATGACCGGTTGCCATTGGTGGATTGGGCGCTTTCGGCACGCAGTGACCCGTCCGAGCCGGACCACTAGGTGGATTGACCACCCCAGGCCTGAAAAACACGAAGGAGCTGGCCCCCATGATCCGGTCGGACCGGGAGCAGGACGACGAACAGGGTAACGATCCCCGGGCCCAAACGCCGGGACCGGCACCGGAACCCTTGCGGCGGCCCGGCTGGCAGCAGCCGCATCAGATTGGGGATCAGCCCCAGGACCCCAGGTCGCGAGATCTTGTGTCCCGGGATCCGGGGTTCCAGTATCCGAAGTCCCAATACCCGGAATCCCAATATCAAGGTCGGCGTTCCGGAGGTCGTGGCCCCAGGGAACCGGCCATCAATGCGCCGTCGGTGGTGCTGTGGACCATGGCTGTTCTCGCCGGCGCCCATTTCCTGCGTCTGATGTTGCCCGAGGGCCGGGACCTCCAGGTGCTGTTTTCCTTCGGCTTCATCCCAATCCGCATCACGGAAGGGGACGGGGTGTTCGGTTCGGCACCGTTCCTGTTCGGTGAGGCCGGGCGCTGGCTGTCCTTCGTGACCCACACCCTGATCCATGGCGATGCCATGCACCTGATCGGGAACACGTTTCTTCTGCTGGCTTTCGGAGCGCCCGTGGCGCGGCGTGTCGGTGCCCTCCGCTACATTCTCATGTTCCTGATTTGCGCCACTGCCGGGGCTCTGGCCCACCTGCTGGTGGATCCCCGGGGGGACATCCCGGTGGTCGGAGCTTCCGGCGCGATTTCCGGATTGATGGGGGCGGCAGCCCGGTTCATGTTCGCCCACAGGGCGGTGACCTCCCTGGGGTGGCCCCAAACCGTTGCTGTTCCCCTGGCCCCGCTCACGGATCGCCGGGTCCTTGGGTTTGCCGCGGTGTGGACCGCCATCAATCTGGTCATTGCCTTCACGGGCATGAGTTTTTTCGGCGAAAACCAGTTGATCGCCTGGGACGCCCATTTGGGCGGCTTTTTCGCCGGTCTTTTGATCATGCCGCTCATGGATCCCTTCCGTCCCGGTGGCGTAAGAGGCTGAAGGGACTGGTGCAGGACCGCGCCCTGGGGTATTGCCCAACCTGAGGTGATTGACCCGTGGTCCTGTTTCCCGGATGGCCGGTTTTTCCACACGCCCGGTATACCCGCCCGGACCGGTCCACCTGCCGAATTGGCCCGCCTGCCGATTTTGAAGCCCGCCCCGCCCGTGGGGATTGTGGGCGGGATGATTGAGTTGAGCCCAAGTCCCCCATTTACTCCCTGGACAGCTCCGATCAGGAAACGAGGTTGAGATGAGTGAAATGAATTGGATGTACCGGCGTCAAAATCAGACGGAGGCCGAGGGCGAGGACCGGATTCTGGACGAGGATGGTCCGGACCGGTCACGCAGCACCCGCGACGAACCCGTGACCTTGGATCTGAAACCGGATCGTGACGAGGACGACCGCGAGGCGGCTGACCGTGAGGAGACCGCTGACCGTGAGGAGACCGATGAGATGGCCACAAACCGCCAGGATGATATCGACGACCAGGACCGGCGCGAGCAAAGCGTTGAAGCCCGTGAAAACGACGGGGACGACAACCGGGGGGCAGACCGGCATGACGATGTCCGCGACAGCCTGAATGAATCGGACCATGAGGCGACCGGCGCGGACCGTGACATGGCTTCCAATGCCGAAGATGACCGGACGTGGGACCGGGACGCCGACGAGACAGCAACCAACACGCCAGAGGCCGATACTAGGGGAGGGACTATGCAATCCAACGTCTCTGAGGAGGATCAGGATGCAGCCTCCGCACCCCGTCACGCCAGCATGAATGACGATGGTGGCCAGGACGAGCCCAAATCAGGCGGCGGCGATGGCAACGAGACCTCCGGTTCCGGCGGTGGTGCAGGTGTACCGCCCCTGGGCGCCGATGCCCAGGACGGGGCGGAGAAAGGCCAGAATATCTATGTCAGGCTGCTCCACATGGTGCTGTTCGGCGTCATTGCCTGGGTGAGCTTCTGGACCATTCTGTTCCTGTCCCTGCTCCAGTTCTTTATCTGCCTGCTGAATAATGAGCTGAACCAGGAACTGCGCAATTTCACCCGGCGGATGGTCGTCTATCTCAGCGAATTGCTGGCCTATATCGGCTTTGTCCGGGACGAAAAGCCTTTCCCCTTCTCCAATACCTTCCCGAAATAAGCCCCACAACGGCGCGAGTTTAAGAGTGTTCGAGCGGACCTTGAGCAATCAGGGTCCGCTTTTTTATGCCCACGCGCGCCTGTGACCGCTTCCGGACCGCCCGGTACTCTGAGGCGCATGCCCACGGGACACCAAAAACGCGCCAGCCGGCCCACAGCCTTAAATTGCATTTCACTCTTCAATCACGAAATTTTCCAGGCAGAATTCTGCCCTGGGCTGTGCCCCTGGGCCATATACTGGTGATGCAAAGGCTCCCTCCGATGAAGCCGACGGGCGGCGGGGACCGTCAAAGGCTGGCCTTTTCTTAATGTGGTCACTTTATAACATCGCAATGAAGGGGGCTGTGCGGAACGACGACAATACGAAACCAGCAAGAGGAGACGTTCATGACCGTCGGTGCCATTTTGAAAGAGAAGGGCGGAACGGTCCACACCGCCCAGAGCCGGCAGACCCTGATGGATGTGGTCCTGATCCTGACGGACCGGTCCATTGGTGCGGTGTTGGTCACCGATAGCGATGGCCAGCCCGTGGGCATCCTCTCGGAACGGGATATTGTGCGCGCGCTTGCGGTCCACGGCGGCTCGGTGCTGGATCAGCCCGTTGCGGATTTCATGACCGAGAAGGTCATCAGCTGTGCCGAGACCGACACGGTGGAGTCCATCATGGCCCTGATGACCGAAAAACGGTTTCGCCACGTCCCCGTCATCACGAACGGCCGGCTGGTGGGCCTTGTCTCCATCGGCGACGTGGTGCGCGCCCGTATGGCCCGGGTCGAAGCGGAGGCGGAAGCCCTCAAGGACTATATTTCAGGTTGAACCCTTCAGGGGGCGGATATATGGGCGCGGGGTAATCGGCCGACTGAGGATCATCAGTCCTTGCGGTTCCTCCGATGACAAGGACTGGAACTCAGGACCGCTCTCCTGGCCGAAGTATCCAACAAATATTCGCTGCCTGTGTGACGGAAGACCAAGACGCCCGTCCGTCACCGCAGCACGGCCATGGCGGACTTGATGGCCGGAAGCTGCTCCGCGACCGCGTCCTCGCCAAGCTGAATGAGGTCTGCGGCCCGGTCGAAGGCGAGCAGGCTGACATGGGCCACCTTCGGGCAGACCAGGACATCGGGCGGATCACCGGCCATGCGGGAGCGGGCAAGGCGGTCCATGACGATGTTCAGGGCCCCGAGCATCACTGTTCCCATTCCCGGTGCGGATTGTTCCCGTCCGAATAGCTGGCGCATCATCATGCGCTGGGCATCCGGGGCCTTGGGCCGCCCGCGGGACCGGCCTGCCGGCCCTCCGGGAGGAGTGGAGGTCTCGGTGTTTTCTCCATCTTCCGTAAGCAGATCCAGGTCCACATTCAGATCCGTTTCATTGAGGGTGTGCTTGCCGAATGCGTCCGCATTCAGGGTCACCGCAATGACCAGCCGGGCGCCTTTTGCGCGGCATACGGAAACAGGAACGGGATTGACCAGGGCACCGTCGATCAGCCAGCGTCCCTCCCGCATGGTCGGAGTGAAAACACCGGGCAGCGCATAGGAGGCCTGGATGGCCTCCACCATGGGACCCTCATCGATCCACACCTCATGGCCCGTGGCCAGTTCTCCGGTGACGGCGACAAAGGTGCGCTCCAGGTCCTCGACCCGCACGTCGGAAAGATATGTGTCCATCATTTTGGCGAGCTTCCGGCCGCCCAGAATACCGCTGCCGCTGACCATGATGTCCAGATAACTCAGGAGACGCCGTTTCGTCAGACCCCGGGCCCATTCCTCCAGAGTATCCAGATGCCCGGCCAGGTAGCATCCGCCAACCAGGGCGCCGATGGAGGTGCCACAGACCACATCGGGGCGGATGCCTGCCCGCTCCAACGCCCGGATCACCCCGATATGGGCCCAGCCCCGGGCCACCCCGCCGCCAAGGGCAAGCCCGATGACGGGTCCCGGCGCGCCGCCCGACGGGCCGCCGGATTTCCGTCCGGTCACCGGTCCCGGGCGCACCAGCCTGTTTCCCAGGCCCGATTTTTCAGGGGGACGGCCCTTTTCAGGCGGGACTATTGGCGCATCGGCCCTGTCCTGTGGCCTCTGGCCCGGCTCCATAGCCGCCCCATGGCCAGAATCGGGATTGGCCCCGGGTGTTCCATCATCCAAGGGATGGGTTTGCCGGTCATGGGCTTGCGGGTCATGGGTTTGCGGGTCCGGGGGGTGGCCTGTCGGAGGCAGGCCGTTCCCGTGCGCGCCTTTCCGCGGCTGGTCTTTTGGGGCCGACTGGTCTTGGGGCTTGAGTGATTTGCGGTTCCTGCCGCCTCTGAGCATGGCCTTCGCCTTCCTGGTTGACCCGTTCCGGGCTCCCCCGGCAAAGCCCGATCCTTGGGAGGGCGATGCAGGGCAGGGCCGCCGGGCGGTGTACCGCGTCGGGTATGGTCGAACCCTGTTCCTGCCCCCCGGTCAAGGTCTTGGGGTGCCAAGGTCTCAGAGTGGTGGGGATGGGGCGGGTCTGTGGGTTCGTCGCCAGTGCCGCCCATGGCGCAAACCGCCGATTCCCGTTTGTTTCCAGGAGGGCTTTAAAATTTTTTCAAGAAATCCCAATTAGGGTCTTGCGGCTCCTGTGAGGGCTGGGTATAAGCCCGCCTCACCAGCGGCGAACGCGACGGCTTCCGGGCCGGGCCACTGCGGTGGAGTTCGCATTTCCGGGAACATCGGCTTCAAAGCCTCCGGAGCTTTTTGCGCGGTTAAGCGCGCAAAGAGTGCTGTTTGCTCTTTGACAAGTTGTATTTTGGGAGCGTGGTGGGCGGTTGCCTGCTTTTC
>CAZLPU010000018.1:0-69928 GCA_964561475.1 uncultured Alphaproteobacteria bacterium | reverse complement strand
CTGCGGCCCGGCGCCCCTGCGCCGCCCCCGCGGAGGTGCCGCGCACCGCGAGCGACACCACACCAACGAAGGCGGATCATGCCAAGGCCGCGACTGCGGCCCGGCGCTCCCGCGCCGCCCCCGCGGAGGTGCTAGGCACCGCGAGCGACACCACACCAAACCCCTCAGGCGGCCCCGATGCGCAGCATGTCATGGATGTGCACCGCACCCACGGGCCGCCCGTCCTCCACGACGAACAGGCAGGTGATCGCACTGTCATTCATTACACGGACGGCTTCCGCCGCCAGTACGTCAGGCGCGACGGTCTTGGGGTTGCGTGTCATCAGGGCTCCGGCGGGCCGATCCATCAGGTCACTGCTCATATTCCGGCGCAGGTCCCCGTCGGTGATGATGCCCGCAAGAAGACCGGCCTCGTCCACAATGCCCACACAGCCCAGACGCTTGGCGCTCATGGTCATCAGGGCCTGGGACATGACCGTCTCCGCGCCGATCAGGGGCAGGTGCTCCCCCCCATGCATCACGTCGCGCACCAGCATGAGCTGGGCGCCGAGCTTCCCCCCCGGGTGAAACTGCTTGAAATCATGGGCGGAGAACTGCCGCATCTTGAGCAGCGCCACGGCGATCGCGTCCCCCAGCGCAATCATCATGGTGGTGGAGGTGGTGGGTGCGAGACCATTGGGGCAGGCCTCGGGCGCGTCCGGCACCACCAGGGCGATTTGGGCCTGACGGGCCAGGGTGCTGTCCCCATCGCCGGTCATGGCAATGAGGGGGATGGAGAAGCGCCGGGTGAACGCCACCAGATCCCGCAATTCCGAGGTTTCACCGGACTTGGACAGGGCCAGAGCCACATCCTGGGGCGTAATCATGCCCAGATCCCCGTGGCTTGCCTCTGCCGCGTGGACGAATTGGGCGGGTTTGCCCGTCGAGGCGAGGGTGGCGGCGATCTTCGTGCCCACATGGCCGCTCTTGCCGATCCCCGTGACGATGACCCGTCCTTGAGAGGCCCCGAGAAGATTGACCGCCGCGTCAAAGGCCGCCCCCAGGGCACCGGTCAGCGCCCCATGGAGGGCCGCCAGCCCTTCTGCCTCCACCCGCAACACTTCCCGGGCAGCGCCCGTGTGAGAGGAGGCAGGATCCGGCGCCCGGGGCGCTGAATGGGGCAGGTCACTCATGGCAGGTCCTTTCTTTGGGTACTCTGGGCCTTTGGGTACTCTGGGCCTTTGGGTACTTCGGGCCATCAGGCTTTCGTGGGCAAGCCGCTGATGTGGCCCGGTTCGCCCCATTTTGCAACGCCCACCATGGGACGCCGGGCCAAGGGCCATCCGGGCTGGGTGCCATTGAGGTTTCGTCCGGTTGGGGGGTGACCCTATGATTGGGCCATAAGCCCATTACGGGGCCATAAGAACCGGGCCGGGCGATCACGGTCCTGAGAGGATGGAGGACATGTCATGCGTGCTGTGATGACCCGCCGGGGAACATTGAGTGTGGAAGAGGTGCCCCAGCCGGTGCCCGGCCCCGGGGAGGTGCTGGTGCGGACCCTGGCCTGCGGCATCTGCGGGTCGGATCTTCATGCCTTTCAGCATGCGGACCGGATGCGGGAGACCTATCAGCGTACGGGCACACCCCTGACCATGGACCTGGATCAGGGAGTAGTCTTCGGCCATGAATTCAGCGCGGAAGTGGTGGAGTATGGTCCGGGAACGGAGAAAACCCTGGCCGAGGGCACCCAGGTCTGTGCCATGCCCATCGCTTTCGGCTCTCACGGACCGGAGACCGTGGGATACTCCAACCGCTATCCCGGCGGTTATGGCCAGTACATGGTCATCCAGAAGGACCTGATGCTGCCCATTCCCAATGGTCTGCCTGCGGAGCTGGCGGCATTGACCGAACCCATGGCCGTGGGAGCCCATGCGGTGGCCCGGGCGGAGCTGACCAAGGACCATGTGAGCCTGATCATCGGCTGCGGGCCGGTGGGGTTGGCGGTGCTTTTATCCCTGAAGGCCCAGGGCTTCGGTCCGGTGATCGCCGCTGATTTTTCCGCCGGTCGCCGGGCCATGGCGGAGCATCTGGGGGCGGACAGTGTCATTGATCCGGCCAGGGTCTCGCCTTTCTCCAAATGGGCGGAGTTCGGCATTCCGATGACCGCCGGGGAAAAGCTCACGGCCCTCTTGACCGGGGAGACGCCCCGCCCGGCGGCGATTTTCGAATGTGTCGGCGTGCCTGGGGTGATTCAGCAGATCCTTGAGGGCGCGCCCCTGGATGCCCGCGTGATCGTGGCCGGGGTGTGCATGGAGACGGATCATTTCGAACCTCTGTTCGCCATCACCAAGGAAGTGGATCTGCGTTTCGTGCTAGGCTATTCGGCGGAGGAGTTCGCGGGCAGTCTTCACGGGATTGCGGAAGGGCTGATCAATGCAGGCCCCATGGTCACGGGCATGGTGGGTCTCCAGGGCGTGGCCAGCGCGTTCGATGCCCTGGCCCGGCCCGACGAGCACATCAAGATCCTGATCGATCCGTCTCAGCGGTGACCCGGCGCAGCCTGAACCCGGGTCAAGACCCACGGGTTCGGCTGGCCGGCTGCGATGCCAGTGGGGAGCGGATCACCATCCGTTTCCACCTCATGCGCATTTTGTGAGGGTTTGTCACGACTTTCCCCGGTCCGAGCGCGGACAGGGGGCCTCTTTCCCTCACCGGGTCGCCGCGATAGGCTGCATTCCGGTTGCAGGGTCCCCGGTTCGGGCACCTGTGTCCGTTGTCCAGAGCACGGGCTGAAATCCCGGCCGCTAATATCCAGGCCACTGTAATCTGGGCCAATGAGATATAGGCCGCAGACATCCCGGTCTTGGCCCGTGAGAGCCAGGACCCGCACAGTTCAGAAGGCCAGCAGAGCCTGAAAACAAGGCAATCCAAACACAAAGGAGCCGCCATGACCGAGATAACCGTCAACGGCAAAACGGTGACCGTGACGAGCCCAGGGGACACCCCGCTGCTCTGGGTGGTGCGCGATGAGCTTGACCTCAAGGGCACCAAATTCGGCTGTGGGATCGCCCAATGCGGCGCCTGCACGGTCCATGTGGACGGGGTTGCGGTGCGCTCCTGCATCACCCCGGTGGAGAGCGTGGCCGGGTCCAGCGTGACCACCATTGAAGGGCTGAGCAGTGACGGGGATCATCCCCTCCAGACCGCCTGGATCGAAGAGCAGGCCCCCCAATGCGGCTACTGCCAGTCCGGCCAGATCATGCAGGCCGCCAGCATGCTTCAGGACATCCCCAACCCGACGGACGCGGATATCGACCAGCAGATGTCCGGCAATCTGTGCCGGTGCATGGCCTATGTCCGCATCCGCAAGGCCATCAAGCGGGCCGCCGCCAGCCAAGGGGGAGAGTGATCCATGGGCATTCTTCAAAAACGCATTGCCGAGAAAGAAACCAGCCGCCGGGGCTTCCTGATCGGCTCCACGGGCACGGGCCTGATGATGGCGTTCACCGGTGTCGGCCTCGCGGGCTGCTCCCAGGAGCAGGCCCCGGAAGAGACAGCCGTCCCGGAGGCGCCCTCCGAGCAGCTAGCCGCGGGCAGTTTCGAGCCCACCGTCTGGTTCAAGATCGATCCGGACGGACGCACCCTGATCCACATCGCCAAGGCGGAGATGGGCCAGCATGTGGGCACGGCCCTTGCGCGGGTCATTTCCGATGAGCTGGAAGCGGATTGGGACAAGGTGGAAATCGTCCATGTGGATACGGACCCGAAATGGGGCTACATGGTCACCGGCGGAAGCTGGTCCGTCCACACCACATTCTTCCAGTTGAGCCGGGCCGGTGCCGCAGGGCGTATCGCCCTTCTCGAGGCGGGTGCAGCCATGCTCGGTGCTCAGCCTGCTGACTGTAAGGCCAGGGATGGTGCCGTGCATTACGGCGACCAGTCCGTGAGCTACGGGGAGATCGTGTCCAAGGGCGGGATCGAGCGTCAGTTCACCGCCGAGGAACTGGAGGCCTTGCCGGTCAAGGCTCCGGAAGAGCGCCGGAAGATGGGCCAGCCCGTCCGCGCCCTGGACGTGCGCGAAAAGAGCACCGGCGAGGCGGTCTACGGCATCGACGTGGAACTGCCGGGCATGGTGTTCGCGCGGCCCCTGTTGCCGCCGACCCGTTACGGCTCGAAGGTCAACGGCATTGACGACAGCGCCGCGAAAGAGGTGCCCGGTTACCGCCAGTCCATCCAGATCACCGACCCCAGCAACAAGATCCAGGGCTGGGTGGCGGTCATCGCCGATACCTATCCGGCGGCCATGAAAGCGGCGGATCTGGTCTCCGTGGACTGGGAGCCGGGTCCCACCGCGACGGTCAGTGAACAGGACATTCTCGACCGGGGCCAGGCCCTGATCGACGACACGAGCACCGGCGCCCTCTGGGTGGATGACGGTGACGCGGACGCGGCCTTCGAGGGCGCGGAGCAGGTGGTGGAGGCCACCTACCGGACCGCCACCGCACTCCACATGCAGCTTGAGCCGGTCAACGCCCTGGCCACTTTCGAGGACGGCATCTGGCACATTCATGGGGGCAATCAGTGGCAGTCCCTTATCCTGCCGGTGCTGGCTGAGGCCCTTGAGGTGCCGGAAGACAAGATCATTCTGCACCAATACTATCTGGGCGGCGGGTTCGGACGCCGTCTTTATGGGGATTACATGATCCCGGCGGCGCTGGCCTCCAAGGCCCTGGGCGTGCCGGTGAAAATGGTCTTCACCCGGGAAGACGATACCCGGTTCGACAGTGTCCGCTCCCCTTCGGTCCAGCGGGTGCGCCTTGCCGCCGACGGGGAAGGCACCGTGAAGGGCATGACCCACGAAGCGGCGGCGGGCTGGCCCACCCTGAACATGGCGCCGGGCTTCCTGGCGCCCTCCGCTGACGGTACGGAGGGCCAGATCGATACCTTCTCCATTGCGGGAACGGATCATTGGTACACGGTGGGTGCCCACCGGGTGCGGGCGATCACCAATCCCCTGGCCAACGAGACCTTCCTGCCCGGCTGGCTCCGGGCCGTGGGGCCGGGCTGGACGACTTGGGCGCTGGAGTCCTTCATGGACGAGGCGGCCCTTGCCCTCGGCCAGGATCCGGTTGCCTTCCGTCTGGCGCTGCTGGACGGGGCGGGCAAAAACGCCGGCACGGCGCCGGCCAGTGTGGGCGGGGCCTCCCGGCAGGCCAATGTGCTGCGCCGTCTGGCCGAGAAATGCGGCTGGGACAACCGCGCGGACATGCCCGACGATACAGGCATGGGCATTGCCACCAGTTTCGGCCAGGAACGGAACATGCCCACCTGGACCGGCTGTGCCGCACTTGTGTCCGTGGACCGGGAGACCGGTCAGGTGACCGCCGAGAAGCTCTGGTCCGTGGTGGATGTGGGCCAGGTGGTTCATCCGGAAGGGGCCATGTCCCAGACGGAAGGGGCGACCCTGTGGGGTCTGAGCCTGGCGCTTTATGAAGGCTCATCCTTCGTGGACGGACAACCCAAGGACCGCAATCTGGACACCTACACGCCCCTGCGCATGAACCAGGTGCCCGAGATGGATATCGAACTCATTGACAGCACCGAGATGCCCTCGGGCCTGGGTGAGCCGCCCATGTCCGTTGTGGCCCCGGCCATCGCCAACGCCATCCACGCCGCCGTGGGTGTGCGCATCCGCGATCTGCCGATCCGCCCGGACGCAATACTCGCCGCCCTGGCCCAGAGCGAAGAAGGCAATGGCGCCGGCTGATCCGGTCCTGATGCGGACGAAAATGCACACGGCCCCGGACAGTGTCCGGGGCCGTTTTGTTTGTGCCACACGTGATACCGGCACGAAGGGACTGGGGTGCTGGATGCGGGCGGGTCTACTCCGCCTGACCGGCAGGCAGTTCCAGCATGGCGGTCCGGGCCGGGTCGAAAGCGATACGGTCCTGGAGGGCGAGGGCTTCCGGGATGGTCTCCACATAGCTCCAGGCCAGATCTTCCGCCCGGATCACGCCATTCTCACCCACCACATGGAAATACGCGGTGCGGCCCTTGATCGGGCAGCGGGTGGATTTTTCCGAACCGGTCAGGGCGGCGGACACATCGTCCATGGGGAAATAGATCACCGGGTCATAGAGGTCCCGGCCCGCTTCCAGCACACGCAGGGCGTTGACGCTGTCGGCAAGCAGGTCCTGGCCCAGAAACACCCGGACCCGGCCGGGGACCGGCTTCACCCGCATGAAGTGGCGGGGCTCTTTCGGGTTGTGAACGGCGCCACGGACGAGGGTGACGCTATCAGGGGCGGATTTGCTGGGGTCTGACGTGGTCATGGTGCCACTCCTTGCCTGAGTGAGAAAGCCTTGCCCGGATGCGACGCGCCCGAAGCACGTTTGTGCAACCTTCAGCGCCTTACAGCGTCTTGGGGCAACCGGATTGGCGCGGGCCAAACGCCGATTGCCGCCGGGGAAGGCTCGGGTAAACTCAACGGGAACAGTGATACGCCCTGACTTGGCCGGATCCATGTCCATTTGGGTTCCTGAAAAGGTCCCCAACCGCCAAGAGTACGGATCAAAGATAAACATACAATCAGGAGGAAATTATGGTTGGCATCGTCTCCTTTGGCGCGTATGTGCCCCGGCTGCGGCTCCAGCGCAGCGCCATCGCCAAGGCCCATGCATGGCTCAATCCCGCGCTTATGGGCCGGGCCAAGGGGGAGCGGGCCCTGGCCAACTGGGATGAGGATGCCTTGACCATGTCGGTCGAGGCGGCCCGGGACTGTCTGGACGGGTTCGACCACCGGAAAATTGGCGCCGTGCATGCCGCCTCCACAACATTTCCCTTCGCGGACCGGTTGAATGCGAGCATCGTGGCCTCGGCCCTGGATCTTCAGGATGCGGTCCACGCCAGCGACGTCACCGGCGCCCAGAAGGCAGGCACGACCGCCCTCATGGATGCCTTGAACAGTGTGCGGGGCGGGGCCACGGACGCGGCCCTGGTCTGTGCCGCCGACACCCGCAAGGCCAAAGCTGCCAGTACCCAGGAGATGGATTTCGGCGACGCCGGAGCAGCGTTCCTGGTGGGTGCGGAAAATCCGGTGGCGACCTATCTGGGCGG
Source organism: uncultured Alphaproteobacteria bacterium (assembly GCA_964561475.1). GTDB lineage: Bacteria > Pseudomonadota > Alphaproteobacteria > JAJFIK01 > JAJFIK01 > CAYUYV01. The sequence continues at coordinate 62,833 of CAZLPU010000018.1, read as the reverse complement.
TCACAGCCTCACTCTGAATTTCGTCGACCATTTCCGGGGCGAAAATCAGGACTTTGACTATAACTGGGAAGAGCGCTGGATCCGGGATGAAGGTTATCTGAAGATCGTGCCCCAGGCGGTCCAGGGGGTTCTTGAAAAGACCAACACGGATCCTGCCCGGGTCACCCGGTTCATTCTGCCCTGCCTGTTCCCGAAAGTGCCCCAGCGGATCGCCAAGGCCTGCGGCATCAATCCCGATGGGGTGCGCTCCAACCTCGCCATGGAAATGGGGGAAGCCGGCGCGGCCCACGCCTTGGTGATGCTGGCCCATGCCCTTGAGGACGCCCAGCCCGGGGAGGTGATCCTGGTGGCCCAGTTCGGCCAGGGCTGCAATGCCATGCTGTTCGAGGTCACCGGCGCCCGGCCGGCACTGCCTGCCCGCCGGGGCGTGAGCGGATCCCTCAGCCGGCGGAAGGAAGAGCAGAACTACATGAAGCTGCTCACCTTCAAGGACATGCTGGACTGGGAAAAGGGCATGCGGGCGGAAAAAGACGGCAAGACCGCGCTCACCGTGCTTTACCGGAAAGACGACATGATCATGGGGCTTGTGGGTGGGCGCTGCTCCCAATGCGGCACGGTCCAATATCCGCGATCCCGCATCTGCGTGAACCCCAATTGCGGCGCGGTGGACACCCAGGAACCCTACAATTTCGCCGGACGGGAAGCGCGGGTGTTGTCCTGGTCCGCGGACTTCCTGACCTATTCCATGGATCCGCCCCAGCATTACGGCATGGTGACTTTCGATGAAGGCGGACGGTTCATGGCCGACTTCACCGATGTCGATCCGGGGACGGTGGAAAGTGGCATGGCCATGCGCATGGTGTTCCGCATCAAGGATTTCGACCATGCAAGAGGGTTTCGGCGCTATTTCTGGAAAGCCATGCCCGCTTGACGCCATGCCTGCCTGATACCATGCCCGCCTGACGCCTTGCCCTTATGGAGACGACCGTCATGACCCTTCCCATTACGGAGCATGTGGCCAAAAGCGGCCGCCACACGAGCTTCTACCTTGCCTGCGGTCCGGAGGAGGGGCCTTTGGTCATCTTCGTCCATGGCTGGCCGGAACTGTCCATCTCGTGGCGCCACCAGCTTCCCGTCCTGGGGGCAATGGGGTTCCGGGCGGTGGCACCGGACATGCGCGGCTATGGCCAGTCTTCCGTATACGACAGTCACGAGTCCTATGCGCTCGAGAATATCGTCACGGACATGATCGAGCTGCTGGATCATCTGGGCCCGGAGCAAGCCGTCTGGGTGGGGCATGACTGGGGCTCGCCCGTGGTGTGGTCCCTGGCCCAGCACCATCCGGACCGGTGCCTGGGCGTGGCGTCCCTGTGTGTGCCCTACAACCCGGATGGCTTTGCGCCAGAGGTGATCATTCCGCTGGCGGACCGGTCCGTGTATCCGGAGGACCAGTTTCCCGCGGCACAATGGGACTACATGCTCTTTTACCGGGAAAACTTTGACGCGGCCCGCCAGGCGTTCGAAGCCGATCCCGGCGCAACCGTGCGGGTCCTCTTCCGCGCGGGCAGCCCCGAAGGACGGGGCCAGCCGAGCCTGACCGCCTTTGTGCGGGCCAACAAGGGCTGGTTCGGTGAGGGCCAGCCGGTGCCTGATCTGCCACGGGATGACACCGTTCTGACAGCGCAGGACGAGAGCCGTTACACCGCCGCATTGAAAAGAAACGGCTTTTTCGGCCCGGACAGTTGGTACATGAACGCCCAGGCCAACATGGCCTACGCCGCCCGGGTCCGGGAGCAGTGGCACCTGCCCATGCCGGTGCTCTTTCTCCACGGCGCTTATGACTATGTCTGCGAGACCATGGACTCCAAGCTGGCCGATCCCATGCGGAACTATTGCGGCAATCTGTCCGAGGTGGTGGTGCCCTCCGGCCATTGGATGGCCCAGGAACGGCCCACCGATGTCAACGCAGCCCTGGTGCGCTGGCTGGCCCTTCAGTTTCCGGATCTTTGGCACCGGGACTGATTGAGCGCGATGGGAGCGTACACGGCACGTCACTACACGTTTTGTTGCGTTTCACTCGTGAGTGAACTGTGTGAATATGTGAGTGATCAGGGGTGATCACCGCCTGTCAGACCACGGTCGGGTGGCCGTGGCTGACAGGCGGTTCCCATGCTGACTTGCATATTATCCTCCAAGCATATCCGAAAAGCTGCATACGTTCCCTACCCGGGGGCGCTACACGCGTTGCGCGATCCAGGTCTTACAGACGGCTTGCGACCGTTTGCGGCAGACTATTTTTACCAAGACATGGAACTTTTCTCGATTACTCGTGTCTAACTTTGTGGTTGTATAGGATTTGTTCTTGCTTTGGAGGGTTGGGAGAATTTGGTCCGGCTTGGTAGGTTCCGGCAATGGGACCTGTTATGCTTGTCTCTCGATAAATTCGCAGACACAGGACCGCCCCGGCATGACTTTTGACCAAGGAATGCTCTTTGCCCTGATCGGCCTGATCCTCGTCTTTCTGGTCTGGGGCCGGTTTCGCCATGATCTGGTGGCGGCGGGCGGGTTGTTCCTGGCAGTGATCTTCGGTCTGATCCCGGACGAGCGCGCCTTTGAAGGCTTTTCCAATCCAGCGGTGATCGTGGTTGCCCTTGTGCTGGTCGCCTCCCGCGCCATTGAGAATTCCGGCGCCCTCTCGGTTCTGGCCAAGCCTTTGAGCCGTACCGGATCGTCCGTCCCGCTCCATATCACGATTATTGGCGGGATCGGTGCGGGGCTCTCCAGCCTGATCAATAATGTGGCCGCCCTGGCCATTCTCATGCCCCTCGATGTCCAATCCTCCCGCCGGAACGACCGCCCGCCCGCCCGTACACTCATGCCCCTGGCTTTTGCCACCATTCTGGGCGGCATGGTCACGCTGATCGGTACGCCTACCAATCTGGTCGCATCCTCGATCCGGGACGAACAACTGGGCGCGCCCTATAGCATGTTCGATTTTACGCCCGTCGGGCTCACGGTGGCCCTGGTCGGTCTCGTCTTCGTTGCCCTTGTCGGCTGGCGCATGGTGCCGTCCAGGGCCGATAACACCGCGCGCCTGGAGGGCACCTCTTTCGATGCGGAACTGGTGGTGCCCGAGGACAGTGCCATGGTCGGGGAGGTGCTGGGGTCCTTTCAGGATGCGGCCAAGAAGGCGGATGTTCAGATCATCCGGCTCATCCGGGACGGTCAGATCTCCACCGGATGGCAGCTCAATGGCCGGCAGGTGGCCGCGGGGGACCGGCTGGTGGTGCGGGGGGCGACGGACGGTCTGGCGGAGTTCATCAAGGCCGCCGGGCTCCAGCCGGAAGAAGGTGATCCGGATCATCCGCCCCTGGATGAAAACGAGGAAAAGGGCAAGGCTTCCCGGGAAGCGCCGGTCATGTCGGAAGTGGTTGTCCGCTCGGACTCTGCCCTGGTCGGGCGCTCCGCCGAAGGGGTGGGCCTGCGCAGTTGGTATGGCTTGACGCTTCTGGGGATCAGCCGGTCCGGGACCCTGACCAGAGACCATCTGCCGAATATGGAAATCCATCCCGGGGACGTGCTCCTTCTGAGCGGTCCGGACCATCACCTGGCGGACAGTCTGGCTGCCCTCGGTCTCATGCCCGTGGCAACCGTCAGTGTCGCCCCTTCCGACCAGCGCAGAGCGGTTCTGGCGGCAGGCATTTTCGCTGTCGCGGTGGGTATCGCCGCTGCGGGGCTTCTGAGTTTCACCGTGTCCATCGCCATTGCCGTTGCCCTTTACGGGGCATTCGGACTTGTGCCTGCCCGGGACTTCTACAAGGCGATCGACTGGTCGATCGTGGTCATGCTTGCCTGCCTCCTGCCCATCGGGAAGGCCTTTGAAAGTGTCGGGGGAACGGCCCTTGTGGCCGGCGCCATGGCGGATCTCACCGCGGAAGCCGGCCCTGTCGTGGCGCTGGTGGCGATCATGGTGGTGACCATGACCCTGTCGGACATGCTCAACAATATTGCCACCATCGTCATCACTGGCCCGGTCTCGATCGAGCTGGCTCGCCGTCTGGATGCCAATCCGGACACGTTCCTGATGGGTGTGGCGGTGGCAGCATCCTGTGCCTTTCTGACCCCCATCGGCCACAAGAACAATACCCTGATCATGGGGCCCGGGGGCCTGCGTTTCGGGGACTACTGGCCCATGGGCCTGCCCCTGGAACTAGTGGTGCTCGGAGTATCCGTACCGGCCCTTTTGATTTTCTGGCCCCTGTAAAGGCGTCTTTCGTGCTAAAAGTGATCCATGGAGCGGGAGTGCCGGGGGAGGGGGCATGCCATGGCGGATGTGTTTGTCAGCTACAAACGGGAAGACCTGGAACGGGCCCGGATCATCATCGATGCTCTCGAAGCGGAAGGCTTTTCGGTCTGGTATGATCTCGAGAGCCGGGCGGACCAGTCATTCTACCTTGAAATCGACCGGGAGCTGGCAAGGGCCAAGGCCATTCTCGTTCTGTGGACCAGCCGGTCGGTCCGGAGCGAGTGGGTGATTGCCGAGGCGGATTATGCTCTGGATGTCGGCACGCTGATTTCCGCCCGCCTTGATGATGTCAAGCCGCCTCTGCGCCTGCGGGTTCAGGACATTCTGGATCTGCGTTCCTGGCATGGGGACAGGAGCGATCCGGTCTGGCGCCGCCTGATCGCACGGGTGGAGCGGCTTCTGGATAAACCTCCGGGTGCGGACACACAGCAGAACCGGGCGCCACCCCATGCCGGTCGCTCCCATCCGGTCCGGATCTGGCGGCGGTGGTACAGACCATGGCGCAACTGGGCTTTGAGGGGGCTTGCGGTGACAGCCATCACCGCCGGTGCGGTGTTTTTGACCCTGGGGCTTCTGGGCACCGGTTCCGACAAGGGGTCGGGCTCTGCGCCGGTGGCACAAATCAGTCTGTCCCGGGAGGAAGGGGGATGCGGACCAGCCATTGTCCCTTTGTTCGAGGGTACCCTGAGCATTGAACTGGACCGGACCTACGGGGACGACCGGGCCCGCGTGATCCTGAGGAGTGGGGATGGCGTGAGCCTGCCGAAGGTCCTGTTCTTTTACGCCCCGCCAGGGCAGGAAACGGTCCAGATAGCCGGGCAGTATTATTCCGTGACCTTCGTGTCCCGGGTCACCTCATGTTTCACCTTTACGATCCGCTTGCTCGACGATTTGGGTACGGATGGCGGGGCCGGGACCTTGGAGTCCCCGTCGGAGCGGTAGTTGATTTCGGGGAATTGTATTTTCAGGCGAATGTCTCCGACGACGATCTCGGATCCCTCGGTCAAGGTCGTATTCTTGAACACCATGGCGTCATCCACCTGGATGCCATTCACGGCCGTCAGAACATCCAGGATCAGCGGCGGGTGTGCCGTATCCTCCGGGTGCTTTTTCATCCAGTCGGCGTCAAGGCGCAATTGGGCATGGTAGCGGGAGACCATTGTATCGGACAGAACGATATCATTGGCCTTGTCCCGTCCCAGGGTCACCGGATCCGTGCCGATGAAAATCAGATACTGCTCCCAGGTCTTGCCGCTCTCCACACTGATGGATACCGGGATCGCCCGGGGGCTGGATGCCTTCTCCAGCTTGGGTGACACGCGAAACCACTTGCCTGGAAACTCTTTCAAAAGATCCTCAGACGCGTCATCCTCTCTCTCAGCCGTCTCACTCCATTCTTCGTCGACGATATGACGGGTAATGACAACCCGTGTCGCGGTGTCAGGACTTGCGGGCGCGCCGGGCGGCGCCGTGGGAGCAGGTGCGGCACCGGGCAATGCAATGGTCCCCTGCGCATCACTCTCATCCCGCATCTCGTCCTCGGTCTCCCCATCGTCCATATCGGCGTCGTCCAGTTCGGCCTCGTGCATTTCGGCAAAGGGATCCTCATCCTTGTCCCAGACGGCGACCACCGTTGCGGCATCGCTGCCAGCGGAGGCCCCGGAGGGTGCACGGACATAGGCCACCAGGGCCGCGAGTTCTTTCTCGCCCACGGACGTACCGGGAAGATAACTCTGCATCTCCGCCGCGCTCTCAAAGCGGTCCTTGGCATGCCGTGCCAGGCCAATTTCGATGATGTCGTGGATGGCCGCCGGCAGATCAGAGACCGTCAGCGCCGCCCGTTTGCCTTCCAGGATGGCCTTCAATGTACCTTCCACGGAATCCGGGGCCACCTGGTCGCTCCCCTCTTCGGAAACCGGGCGAAACGCCGGTATGCCCTCCACAAGCTCGAACAGGATTGCCGCGACGGAGAAAAGATCCGCCCGCCCATCGAAATTCACGCCCCGGATCCGCTCAGGCGCCATGTAACGGGGTGTACCGATGATCCGGCTTGCCGGTTCCTTGTCCTCCGCCTCGTCATCCGCCTGGGCCGGGAATGCGGCATTGCCGAAATCCAGCAGTTTGACCGTTCCGTCCCGGGTGATCATGATGTTGGACGGTTTGGCATCGCCCCAGATGATCCCGGTCGTATGGAGGAATGTCAGGGTGGAGAGGAGGGTGTCGACAATGTGAACCGCTTCCGGCCATTCGATCCGCCCCACGGTCTGGAGAATGTCGAAAAGCGTGGCCCCTTCGATCAGCTCCGTAATGATGTAAGGGGTTGGAGCATCGGCGACCCCTTCCAGGAAGCGCACCAGATTGGGGTGAGTGATGGACGGCAGGACCTTGATTTCATGGGCCATCTGATCCCTGGACTCCCGGGGCAGATCCGACGGGAACACTTTCACAGCCACCATGCGCTGAAGCTTCGTGTCCCGGGCTTCGTAGACCGTCGCGAATGCGCCCCGGGAGAGGATCCGCCCCAGGACGAACCGCTCCGGCAGACCCAGACGCTCATCGGCGGGCACGGCGGCATCTTCCGGGTCCGCTTCCGTCTGGTCCCAGCCCAGTTCGATCAGGCGGCGTTCGGGAATGCGGAAGGTCTCTATGGCGACCCGTTCGTCATCGAGGGCCACCGTGGCTTCGCTGTCCTCGACCCGCTCCAGCAGATTATGGCGGCAGAGGACATCGATCAGCCCCTGGATCATCGTGGCCGCCGATCCTTCCCCTGTGGCGGCCCGAGCCTTCAGGGTCTTGGACTGGTCCAGAATATCCTCAAGGCTGAATTGGGCCAGGGGCCGGGCCACAATGAGGTCCGCCATATAGCGCAGGCCAAGGCGGCTCTGGTCGATCCGGTGAAAGTCCCGCTCCAGCAATGACGGCTCGATCAGGGTGTCCTGGGCTTCCTCGACGGCTGCTTCCAGATCGGCGAAGAACTGAAAACGCCGCCAGTCCTCGGGGCCGAATTCGAGGATGGCCCGGCCATCCCCATGGAAACTGACATGGCGATTGAAGGTTTGAAGGATGCGCCGGGGAATGCCCCGGCCCCGGTAGGTCAGATAACCGGTAAAGGCCTGCCAGACGACGGCCTTGAGGTCCTCCGCCTTCTGAGCGTCAACCTTCTCAGCCATGAGGGGCGGGCACAGAGTATCCACACCGGTCCACAGGACTGGCACATAGGCCACCATGGAAAAAATACTCTCATAGACACTGTCCCCCCGGGCTGCGTCCTGGCGGTAGCGGTCGTAGAGGGGCTTGCCTGCGATGAACAGGAAGGTAATGCCCGACGTGGTCAGCAATGTCTTCAAGGTACAGATGATATCGTTGACCGTTGCGTCCTGATCATCGAGCTTGTCCAGCTCATCCAGCACGAAAACCAGCTTGAGCTTCAGGGCCGGGGCAGCCTTGCGCCAGACCGCCCACCAGGGCATCTGAGAGGTGAAAGTGTCTGGACGGGTCAGGGCCCGGGAAATCCGGATCAGGTCCTGTTCCGCTGCGGAATCGTCATAGGCCAGATAGGTCACGTCTTCCGTGACGCTGCGGGCATCCTTTGAACTCAGATTGGACGTGACGAAGGAATTGAGGGAGGCCCCCACCGCCTTGCTGACTTCCGAGGTCTGCTGATTTTCGATCTTGAGGGACATGACCGTGCGCCTGGCCGCCAGGAGCAGGTCCGCCTGAAGCGCCTTGGGCAACAGCCGGGTGAGCCCCTGGCGGTCCAACTCATCCTTGAGGGCGATGATCAGCCGGCACATGAGTTTTTCCGGCGCCACCGGCCGGGCCAGGGTCAAGGGGATGTGGATCAGGCGGGTGCTGGTACCCCCTCCGGCCTTTTCGTCGGCCTGTTTGAGCCTACTCCTCAGCTCGGCAATCATCAGATTGGCCAGGGTGGTCTTGCCGACGCCCCGGTATCCCGCCAGCAGATAGGCACCGCCCTGGGAGAGGAGAATGCGGGAGGTGAGCTGATCGATGGCCCGCTTCCGGGCACGGACCGCGGCCTTGGTGCGCCGATCCCCTTCCGTGGGCGGAGCGCCGTCCTGAAGGGGCAGGCCAAGGGGTTCGTGGACGAAGCGGAAGGAGTCGGCAAGGTCCAGTCTCACGGGCCAGGACTGCTGCATCGTCTTTACCCTGTCTTCCTGTCAAAATCGGGTCGCATGGGCCTTGAGAGGCTCAGCCCTTTTCCAGAATTGCGACGGTCTGGCCTTCGGCTACCGCGTCCTCTTCCGCCACCAGAATGTCCGCGACCGTCCCGGAGGCGGGCGCCTCCACGGGGATTTCCATTTTCATGCTCTCGAGAATGAGGATCACGTCCCCCTCGGATACGGCTGTGCCGACGGGAGCCTCGATTTTCCAGACCTTGCCCGCCACGTCGCTGACCACATTCATCCGTGTTACCATCGTCTTTGCTCCCGAGAGGATTTGCCCGCCTGTGGGGTCGCCCGCCTGTGGGGTCGCCCGCCTGTGGGGTCGCCCGTTTGAGGATTTCCAGGTGTGGTCATGCGGCCCGGTGGTAGGCCTCGAATGCCCCGGCCAGATCCTGGGCCAGATCGGCGACATCCTCAAGACCTGTGTGCACCCGGAATACCGGGCCTTCCGGCGCCCATTCCGTGGCGCTGCGTTCCCAGGTGAGTTTTGTCGGCACCAGGAGGCTTTCGAAGCCGCCGAAGGAAAAGCCCAGGCCGAAAAGGTCGAGGGCATTGTAGAAGGCATCCATCTGGGCCTCGCTGCCGCCCTTCAGGACCACCCCGAACAGGCCAGATGCACCCAGAAAATCCCTCGACCAAAGAGCATGACCCGGGTCATGGGGCAGGGGCGGGTAGAGGACCCGGGAAACCTCCGGACGCTCCAGGAGCCACTGGGCGAGCGCCAGACCGGAGGCCCAGTGCCGGTTCATCCGCACATCCAAGGTCCGCATGCCCCGCAACACGAGATAAGCGTCATCCGGACTGACGCACAGGCCGAGCTGGCGATGGGTCTTGACCAGAAGCCCGGCCTTGGACGGTGCGGCCACAACGGTCCCCAACAGAACGTCGGAATGACCGCCCAGGAATTTGGTGGCGGCCTGGATCGACAGGTCCACGCCGTGGCTCAGGGGCTTGAAATAGACGGGGGAGGCCCAGGTGTTGTCCATCATGGTGGTCACGCCCCGGGCCTGGGCCGCGGCCACCACGGCGGGCACGTCCATGACCTCGAAGGTGCGGCTGCCGGGGGATTCCAGCACGATGGCCTGGGTGTTCTCCCGAATCAGGCCGGCAATGCCCGCGCCGATCCGGGGATCGTAATAGGTGGTCTCCACCCCGAACCGTTTCAGGGTCCCGTCACAGAAAATCCGTGTGGGATCATAAGCGGAGTCCGACACCAGCAGATGCCTGCCCGCACCCGTGGCCGTCAGGATCGCCAGGGTCACCGCCGCCAGTCCCGAGGGCACGAGGCGGCATGCGCTGCCGTCCGGCGCCTCTTCCAGATCCAGCACCGCGTCCTCAAGGGCGAAGGTGCCCTGGGTGCCCCGTCGGCCGTAACCGGGCCGGGGCGGATTGCGCAAATCCTCCACCGTCTCGAAAAGAATGGTGGATCCCCGGGAGACCGGCGGGTTCACCGTGCCCCCATGGGCCTCGGGATCCCGGCCGCTGACCGCTAGACGGGTAGCTTGGGCTTTGGATCGGGTCGCGGGCTGGGGCTGGTCACCGGTTGGGGCTCCGTCCCGGTCTTGGCGGATGGTGTTGTCTGCGCCTCTCCCGTGCTCCTCGTCCGATCCCATCCCTGGTCTCCCCGTTTGCCATCAAAATGTTTGCCGTCAAAGCTCTTCGCTGCCTGTAGTCCGCCCAGGTCCCACGCTTCGCCGGGCCGTCCGCCACCGGCAAAGGGACGGGATATGCGCCCGCTCCAGGATCGCCCGTGATTCGAGACCCGCTGGATCGGTCCCCCGTCCAAAGGGTCGCCCCCGGGCATGGTGGATTTGAGTTTCAGGCTGGCCACCGCCAGAAGGGCGACCGCGCCGCCGGCGCTCAGCAAGGGCAGGTGAGGGTCGATCTGATAGAGCCAGGCGCCCAGGACCGGGCCTGCGACGAACCCCGTGGGCGGCGCGCTGGCCATAAGGCCCACCGCCGCACCTTGATAGCCGTCCGGTGCCCTGATGGATCCCATGGCGTTGGCGCCGGGGACCGCGAGGGCACCGCCCGTGCCCATGAGAAAGAGACAGACACACAGGATCCAGAACTCAGGCGCGAAAGCGGCGCCCAGATAGCCCGCCGCCACGAGACCCAGACCCCAGCGCAGCATGGTGCGGGGTGGGGGCTTGCGCACGCTGACATACCCGAACTGGGTGGCCAGGGACGCCACGGAAATCACCATGAACCCTATCCCTGCAAGCTGGGCGGCTTTGATGGTGTCCAGGGCGAGGGTGTCCTGGAGCATGAAGGCGAAGGTCTGCTGAAAGCCCGCAAGCCCGACGAAATAGACCGCCAGCAGCACCATCAGAGGCGCGATGGAGGGGTGGAACAGGGGCAGGGCCGGACGGGCCACGTCTTCGCTCGCCACGGGCCGCTGTTCGCGGACCAGAACAATGACCACCAGGGCAGCGGTCAGGGACAGGGCGCCAGCCCCCCGGATCGGCGCGACCGCGCCCAGGGGCGTGAGCACCGTCGCCAGGGCCGGACCCAAGATCGCCCCGACGCCCATGGCCGCCCCCAGGGCGCCCAGGGCGGCGGCCCGGGCCTTGGCCGTGGAGGATTCCGCCACCATGGCCATGGAAGCCGGGTGAAATCCCGGGGTCAGAAGACCGAAACTCAGGCGCACGGCGGTGAAGGTGAAAAAGATCATGCCCGTGGCGATGAGCCCCTGGAGGGCGGCATTGATCACCCAGGCAAAGGCCAGATTGCTCAGGCCGGCCGCCATGAGAGAGAACACCATCACCTTCTTGCGGCCCACACGCTCCGCCAGCCGCGCCCAGAAGGGTGTCGTCACCGCATAGAAAAGAGCCGAGATCGCCAGCACCAGCCCGGTTTCCAGCTCGGAAAGCCCCGCTTCCCGGCCAAGAGGCGGCACGACGGCGAACATCATGGACATACCGATGCCCAAGGTCATCAGGGCGAAAAGCAGGGCGGCCCGGGTCGGCCCCGACAACGGCACTGGTTCGGTCCCAGGCCTCGCCTCCGGCTCCGTGGTCTGTGTTTTTTCCATGCCGGTTTCGTCCTCCCTGACCCGTAACCATGTCCACTATGGCGCAGATTGCTATCGGGAGGCGAGGGGCTTGACCAGTGGGGGTTGCCCAATGGCTCGGTGTGGGGGTGTTGGGGGGGGGATGTCAGCACCCGAGAACCGCCCGGCCCCTTTGACCAATTCGAACCGGTCCTTAAAGTCGGAGTGGTGATTTGGCGCCACGGAGCTGGCCGGAACCGACCGGGATGGCTGAGAGGGGAGAGACCCATGACGATTTCGAGCCGTTGGAGCGGCCTTCTGAGCCGTTCGACCCCCAGCCCCATCCTCCGCGTCTGCGCGCTGGGTATCCTGGCCCTGTGTGCCGCCACCCTCCCGGCCCGGGCCGATCTTCTTGAGGTGATCAAGGAGCGGGGCAGCCTGAAATGCGGGATCAACACCGGCCTCACCGGCTTTGCGGAGGTGGACAATGACGGCAACTGGCGGGGCTTTGATGTGGATTTCTGCCGGGCCCTGGCCGCAGCGGTGTTCGGCGACAAGGACAAGCTGACTTTCACGACCCTGAGCCCCGCGGAGCGGTTCACCGCCATCCAGTCCGGGGAAGTCGATGTCCTGTCGCGCAACACCACCTGGAGCCTGTCCCGGGACACCACCCTAGGGCTCAACTTCGTCGGGGTGAACTATTATGACGGCCAGGGATTCATCGTGCCCAAGGCCCTGGGCGTGACCACCATCAAGGATCTGGACGGGGCCCGGATCTGTGTCCAGACCGGCACCACCACGGAACTCAATCTGGCGGATTTCTTCCGGACCCGGAGGCTTTCCTTCGAGAGCATCGTCATCCGCACCATCGACGAGGTGCGCACCAACTATCTGGCTGAGGCGTGCGACGCCTACACCACCGATGTCTCCGGCCTCGCCTCCCTGCGCACGACCCTGCCCGACCCGGAGGCCCATGTCATCCTGGATGAGATCATTTCCAAGGAGCCCCTGGGCCCGGCGGTACGCGAGGGGGATGCCGCGTGGGAAGATGTGGTGCGCTGGACCCTCTTTGCCCTGATGATCGCCGAGGAGCACGGGATCACCCGCGACAACGTGGCCGAGAAGCGGGCCAATGCCACCAATCCCGAAGTGCGCCGGTTCCTGGGCGCGGAAGGCGCCCTGGGCGTGGAACTGGGCCTGCGCCCGGAATGGGCCTATGACATCATCGCTGCCGTGGGCCATTACGGTGAGATCTTCGAGGCCAATCTGGGCGAGGGCAGCATCCTGAAACTGGAGCGGGGGCTGAACCGTCCGTGGAATGACGGCGGTCTCCAGTACGCCCCTCCGGTGCGTTGAGGTGATGGCCCTTTCCCAGTCTCCTTCCGGGAGCCCTCCCGGAGACCGGCCCTGGTGGCGGCTTTCCGCGGGCTCCTGGTGGAACCTGACGGTGCAGGCCCTGGTTCTGGCTCTGGTGATGGCGGGTCTGGCTATCCTGGCCACCAATGCGGTGTCCAATCTGGAGGCGAGGGGGATTGCCAGCGGGTTCGGTTTCCTCTCCGATCCCGCCAATTATGACATCGCCTTTACCCTGATCGATTACGAGTTCGGCGACACCCATGGCCGTGTCTTTCTCATCGGGGTCCTGAACACCCTGCTCGTATCGGTCCTGGGTGTGGTCCTGGCCACGGTTCTGGGGGTGATCCTGGGTATCGTCCGCCTGTCGCCCAACTGGCTCGCGTCCAGGCTGGTGGCTGGCTATGTGGAGCTGATCCGCAATGTGCCCCTGGTGCTGCAAATCCTGGTCTGGTATGCGCTGTTCCAGGCTCTGCCCACGGTGCGGGCTGGCAGTATCAGCCTTGGGGATGTGATCTTTCTGAACAATCGGGGCCTTGAACTGCCCCGGCCCCTGTTCGGTGAGGGATTTGGCTGGGTCTGGCTGGCACTGGCCCTGGGCATTGCCGGTGCCCTGTGGCTGCGCACCCTTATGCCCCGCACCGCGGGCACTGCTCTCCGGATACGGATGGCCCTTGGACAGGCCGGTCTTGTCTTGGGTCTGCCCATAGCGGTGTTCCTGCTTCTCGGTGCGCCCCTGGCCTGGGAAGTGCCCCAGGCGGGACGGTTCAATTTTCAAGGCGGCATCACCATTGTGCCTGCCTTCCTGGCCCTTCTGGCGGCTCTTACCTTCTACGCCGCCGCTTTCATTGCCGAGATCGTCCGGGCCGGGATTCAGGCCGTGGACCGGGGTCAGCGGGAGGCGGCTGAGGCCCTGGGTCTGCCGCCGGGCAAGGTCACGGGTCTTGTGGTCCTGCCCCAGGCCCTGCGCGTAATCATCCCGCCCCTGACCAGTCAGTACCTCAACCTCACCAAGAATTCCTCCCTGGGCGTCGTGATCGGCTATCCTGATCTGATGAACACCTTTGGCGGCACCACCCTGAACCAGACCGGGCAGGCCATCGAGACCATATTTCTGGCCATGCTGTTCTATCTCACCATCAGCCTTCTGATCGCCCTGGCGATGAACCTCTATAACCGGGCGATCCGGTTGAAGGAGCGCTGAGACCATGGGCGGCATATCCTCAGCAATCAGGTCCGGCGCGGCTGACGACGACGTCTACAGCCGCGCCCGCCATGATCCGGGCCGGTTCCCGGATCTGCCGCCGCCCCGGGAGACGGCGGGGCTGCCCGCGCAGGCGTGGCGGGCCATTGTGGCGGCTCCGGTGAACAGTTTCGTCACCGCGTCCCTCCTGATCCTGATTGTCTGGATCGCCTCGGGATTTCTCCAATGGGCCTGGTTCGATGCGGACTTTGTGGCTGAGAACCGGCTCGGTTGCGAGACGGATGGTGCCTGCTGGGCGGTGATCGGGGAACGCTGGCGGCTGTTTCTGTACAGTTTCTACCCGGATGAAGAAAGCTGGCGGCTTCTGCTCACGGCACTTCTTCTGCCCCTGGCCCTGGCGCCCCTTCTGTTCTGGGAGCTGCCCGCCCGCCGCCTCCTGCTGGCCTTCTCAGCCGTCTATCCTCTTCTCGCCTACTGGCTCATTGCCGGGGGCCTGGGGTTGACGCCGGTCCCTGACAGCATGTGGGGCGGATTGCTTTTGACCCTGATCATCGGGTTCACCGGCATTCTGTTCTCCCTGCCCCTCGGCATCCTTCTGGCCCTTGGGCGCGCGTCCGACCTGCCGGTGATCCGGATGCTGTGCACCGGTTTCATTGAACTGGTGCGGGGGGTGCCGTTGATCACCCTCCTGTTTTTCGCCTCGGTGATGCTGCCTCTGTTCCTGCCGGAGGACCTGTCCTTGAGTAAACTCACCAGGGCCCTGATCGTCATTTCCCTGTTTGCGTCGGCCTATATGGCGGAGGTGATCCGGGGCGGGCTTCAGGCGGTGGGCCGGGGGCAGGCGGAGGCGGCCCGCGCCCTGGGGCTCGGCTACTGGCAGGTGACCGGGTTCATTGTGCTGCCCCAGGCCCTGAAGGTTTCGATCCCGGGCATCGTCAACACCTTCATCGGTCTGTTCAAGGACACAAGCCTCGTCTTCTATGCCATCGGTCTTCTGGATCTGGTCGGCATCGGCGAACAGACCCTGACCAACCAGGACTGGCTCGGCCGGAAATTCGAAGTCTATGCTTTCGTGGCGCTTGTGTTCTGGGTCTTCTGTTACGCCATGTCCCGCTATTCCCTCTGGCTTGAGAAGCGGCTCGCCCAAAGTGAACTGCGGTGATGGGGCCGGTGAAAGGGAAGGGCGTGTCCATGACAAAAACGGGATCGGATAACGCAATGGTGCAAGGCGGGGCTCAAGTCCAGGATCCAAGGCAGGGCCGACCCATGATCGAGATTGAGGGGGTGCACAAATGGTTCGGCAGGTTCCACGCCCTCAAGGCCATCGACCTGACCGTGGACCGGGGGGAACGGATCGTGGTCTGCGGGCCGTCCGGGTCCGGCAAATCCACCCTGATCCGGTGTATCAACCGGCTTGAATCCTTTGAACGGGGACGGATCAGCGTCGAGGGTGTGGAAGTCACCGACAGTCCGGCCCGGATCCGCGCCGTGCGCCGGGACGTGGGCATGGTGTTCCAGAACTTCAATCTCTTCCCCCATCTGAGCGTTCTGGAAAACTGCACCCTCTCGCCCATGCATGTTCTGGGCCTGAGCCGCAAGGATGCGGCCGCGCGGGCCATGGCCTATCTGGAGCGGGTGTATATTCCGGAACAGGCGGAAAAATTTCCGGGCCAGCTTTCGGGCGGTCAGCAGCAGCGGGTGGCCATTGCCCGGGCCCTGTGCATGGAACCCCGGGTGATGCTGTTCGATGAGCCCACCTCGGCGCTCGATCCGGAAATGATCCGTGAGGTGCTCGATGTCATGATCGACCTTGCGGGCACCGGTATGACCATGGTGGTGGTGACCCACGAAATGGGCTTTGCCGGGCAGGTGGCCGACCGGATTGTCTTCATGGATGGAGGCGAAATCATTGAGACCGCCCCGCCGGAGACCTTCTTCAAGGCCCCCGAACACGAGCGCACCAAACTCTTCCTCAGCCAGATCCTTGGGAATTGAAACTCACGGACCTGAATCGGTCCGCTTGAACCTGCCCATGCACCAGATCACCTCTCGCCGGTGTCGAATTCGACAAACTCGAGGGTGAGGGACAAGTCGGTTGGGGCGCGCGTGTCAGACACTGAAATATGGGCGGAGGGGTCTGTCTCATCGCGGCCCAAATCAAACACGGAAATGCTCTTGATGCGGATCTCTGCGCCGCCTTCGATATAGATCCCGATGGCGCCGGGGTCGTCCGGCACCGGCGCCAAAGGCATATGCCGGAAGCTGTGGTAAAGCGCACCGTTGACATAAAAGCCCGCCGTGCCGTTGCGATTCCACACCGCCAGGGACGCGCCGGGATTTTCCCCGGCGATCCCCAGGTCAGGGCCTGAGCGGCGGTGGGAGGAGCGGTGCCACATGTCCGTGTCGCCGATTTCCCGGTAGCGGGTTTCCATCCAGACATCACCATTGCGCCCCAGGACCAGAGCCCGGAAATCCGTACGCAGATCGTGGTATTTCTGGATGACACCGCCATCGGCGGAGACCGGTGCCACATCCAGGGTGAAGATGAAATTTGAGGCCTCGGTCACGGGCAGGCCCGTCAAGCGGATGATGCCAAACCGGGTGGGGCTCGGCTCGGAGAGGGTCAGGACCGCATCCTCTCCCTCCACCGCAACGCCAATGGCCGAAAGATTTGCCCCAAGGCTCTCCGCGAAGGCGCGCCCGGAAATCCGGACGGTTGGCTGCGCCCCAGGCAATTCGAGGGGCCGCAGTTCGGGGGGCCGCAGTTCGAGGGGAAAGGCATAGGCCTCGGTTTCGAACACATCATTCAGTCCCGGGCGGAGGACCCAGTAGACCGCCAGGGCCACCAGTCCCCAGAACAGAACGAAGCGGAGGATCGCTGCGGCCCGTGTGCCTTGGGATTGCGGCTCCATTTCAACACCTTTCCTGGCCGGTCGACGCCCGCGAGCCCTGAGCTTAGGTCTCCAACAGGGCACCGTCGACCCCTCCCGGTGACCGGGGGCAAGAACCGAATGGGAGTATTCGCGTCATCCGGGCCAATCCGCTATACTATTGGCGTTTTTCCAAATTTGCGTCGGTTCCCCGGGAGATACTCGCTATGCTTGCTTTCATCAGGGCGCTCTTGGCTGCGTTCATTCTGGCCGGTCTCACCTTTCTGGGCTACCTCTACTGGCCCCAGCAGGAGCGGGCGCCGGTGCCCCTGCCCGGCATGGCGGCCCTGCAACAGACCGCGCAAGACGAGCCCGCCCTGGAGCTTCTCGACGAGGAGGAGGCTGATGATCCAGAGGCGGGCGATCCGGGCTCGGGGGAAACCGGTACCGGCGAGCCGGCTCTCGCCCTTGACCCGGCCAATGATCTGTATGCCCGGGACCCGCTCACGCTTACGAACATTGTCTGCCCCTTCAACGAGACCATCGACTATAAGCCGGGGGAGATTTCCTGCAGCCTGCTGAGGGTTCCGGAAAACCGGGAAGATCCGGCGTCCCGGATGATCGAACTGCATGTGGTGAAGATCGAGGCCACACCGGAAGACGATAATCAGTCTGCGGTCCGGGAAGACCCGGTGCTGTATCTGACCGGCGGACCCAGCGTGAAAGTGGATCCCTATGTCCGCCGTCTGAAAGACCACGGCGTCCTCAAACACCGGGCGCTTTATCTTCTCGAGCAGCGTGGCATCGGCTTTTCCGGGGACTTCTGTCCCTTTGTTGGCGCCCGCAACCCTATGGTCAGCAATGTCGAGACCGTGGAAGAGCGGGGGCCGGCCTTTATCGCTCAAATGAAGGCCTGCCTGGAAGCCGCCAGCGCCAAGGGCGTGGATTTGAATGGGTATTCCACCATTGAGAATGCCCGGGATGTGCGTTCCCTGCGGCTTGCCCTCGAGCGCCGGGAGCGGGCGAACCGCAATGATCCCACCTTCGAATTCCAATGGAATATCTGGGGCATTTCCTACGGATCCTATCTGGGCCAGGCCTATCTGAAGGAAGACGAAGGCGGGATCCGGTCGATCGTGCTGGACGCAATCGTGCCCCTGGACCGGGATTTCAATACGGAGTTTCTGAGATCGTCCCGCAGCTACAGCCAGGTTCTGGAGAAACTCGCCGGAGCCTGCGGGCGGGATGATCAGTGCGCCGCGAACTTCCCCAATTTCGTCGAACGCCTCCGGGACGCCCTGGTCGCGGTCAATGCCGATCCCATCGTCGTACAGGCGGTGGATACGGAGCTGTTTCCCAAGGGGAGCGCCTGGTACTTTGCCGAACTGGTTGGTGGGCTGCCTTTCCTGATGCTGTATGAGCAGGATCACTATCCGGCCATGCCTGCTTTCATCAGTGCCCTGGCGGATATTGTTGAGACCCGTGACTATGAGCGGTTCCGGATCCTCACCGCGAGCGGTGGCTATTCCGCCAGCTCCAGCCCCGGAATGCAGGCTGCTCTTCTGTGCCGGGACGGTTGGGCCATGGCCTATGGCGAGGCCGTGCGCCAGGATCAGGTGGATTATCCGAAACTGTCCTTGCGCATGCCCGGTGCCGATACCTTCCGGAACTTGAGCGATGAATGCGCGGCCGCCGGGATCCCGCCTCGGCCTGACGCGGATTATCGTCCCATCTCCACGGACGTGCCGGCCCTGATTGCCAACGGGGATATGGACCCGATCACCCCGCCCGAGTTCGCCGAGGAAATCGCACCGGGCTTTGCCAACCTGAACACCGGCTCGGTCATCGTGTTCCCCTATGCGGGCCACGGACCGACCCGCTCCGTGGAGTGTGCCGGTGATCTGCTCACGGCGTTTTTCGACAATCCGACGGTGCCCGTGGACACGAGCTGCGCCGATGGGCGGGACCGTCCGGACTTCACTGGTCCGCTCTATGTGAACGGTGCATTGCCGGCATTGGCGGCCTCCTTCCTGGAGGAACCCCGGTCCGTTGCAGTGCCCGGCGGGATGCTGGCCTTCAGTGCGGTCATCCTGATCCTGAGCGCCCTGGTTCTGACATTCGCCCCCATCGGGCGGCTGATCGACGGAGAGGATGCCAACCCCACCGGTGGTGCACGGATCATTGCCTGGCTGACTGCCGTGAGTGGCAGTGGCGCGCTGTTCGGCATCGGTGTCGGCTATTATCTGAGCTTTGAGGCGATCGAAAGCATGCCCCTGCTGGGAGCCTTCTATTGGGTGGAATGGTTCACCTGGGCCGGGCTTGCCGCCGGGGTCTTTGGCGTGCTGACGATCATGCTCACCCTGGTCGCCAGCCGGGATAAGGAGAAACCCCAGGCCGTGGGCAGTGTCATCGGTTTCCTGCTCACCGGCCTGGCGGGCATCAGCCTGGCCCTGGCCCTGCTGCTCTATGGTTTCACCCGGTTCTGATCGCCGCGGTCTCCGGATCCGCTGAGGGAACAAACCGGAGACCATGGAACGCTTTTGCGCCTCAAACACCGCTCCGGATTTTGATGGAAGAGGGGCGGGACTGTGGTCAAGCTGAGGGGGTTGCGACAAATCGGGTCCCCCCGCAGTCAATCAATGAATGTTGCACGTTTAGGGGGACCCCCAGAACAGGGGAGCCCGCCAGGCAGGCCTTGAGGGCATGCTGACCATTCAGGGATTGACCAAGACCTACGGCAATGGCGTGAGGGCATTAGAGCATGAGGCGTTTAATCCGCATCATGCTCAAGGCCGCGACTGCGGTCCGGCGCCACTGCGCCGCCCTCGCGGAGGCGCCTCGCGCCGTGAGCGAAAAAAAACTAGAGCGGCGGCCACCCTGTTTGAAGGTGATCGTGATTTTGCGCCCGCCGCTCTAAATGATGTGAACCTCACCATTCCCACGGGGATGAACGTGCAGCGTATGCTGGATGGCATGAAACTGAGCCTGGACTATTTCACCAAGGCCTTTAGCCCCTACCAGTTCCGGCAGATGCGGATCCTGGAATTTCCGGACTATGCCAGCTTTGCCCAGGCTTTCCCCAACACCGTGCCGTACTCGGAAGGTATCGGCTTCATCGCGGATGTACGGGATCCGGATGATATCGACATCATCACCTATGTGACGGCCCATGAGGTGGCCCACCAATGGTGGGCCCATCAGGTGCTTTCGGCCAATGTCCAGGGGGGCACCATGCTGATCGAGGCCTTTGCCCAGTACTCGGCGCTCATGGTGATGGAAAAACAGGCCGGACCCCATGTCATGCGCCGATTCCTGAAATACGAACTGGACAATTATCTGCGCTCCCGGGGCGGGGAACAGATTGAAGAGCTGCCCCTCTACCGGGTCGAGAACCAGCCCTATATCCATTATCGCAAGGGCGCCGTGGCCATGTATGCCCTCAAGGATTATGTGGGGGAGGATGTGGTCAATACGGCCCTGTCCCGTCTCGTGGGTCTGCGGGGGTATTCCAGCCGGCCCTTCGCCACCACTCTCGATTTCCTCCGTCTGCTGCGGGAAGAAGCGGGGCCGGAGCACGAGGAACTGATCCGTGACCTGTTTGAACGGATTGTCCTGTGGGATCTCAAGGTGAGCGACACGTCCGTCGAGGAGCGTGCTGATGGCCGGTTCGATGTCACACTCACCATCGATGCGGCGAAGGTGGAGGCGGATGGCGTCGGGCGGGAAACACCGCTGGATCTGGACATGCCCATCGATATCGGTCTGTTTACGGCTCATCCCGACACGGTGAACGAAGGCGATGATCATGTCCTCTTCCTGGAACGCCGCCCGATCGTTTCACGCACCCAGACCGTGACGGTGACCGTGGATCGGCGCCCGGCTGTTGTGGGCATCGACCCCTACAACAAGCTTATCGACCGCAATTCCGATGACAATCTCAAGGCCTTGTGAGGCGCGGGACCGAACGGGAAGGCAAGCCGTAGAACGAAAAACGGGCAAAGGCGGTCTCCCGGCCTTTGCCCGTCGAAACGGGGTGCAACCCCTGTTCTGGTCAGGTCAGGTCGACTTTCTCCGGCAGAATGCCGCTGATCATGGCGGAGCAAGCCGCCAGATTTTCAACAAAGCCTGGCCGCTCTTTCATCGTCTGGGTGTGCTTAACGAGGGACGGCCATTTGTTCGCATCGGGAAGACCGGCAATCAGATCGATCTGAACCATCTGGACCGCCACGGCGATGTCCGCCAGGGTGTATTGTCCGGCGACAAAGTAATCGCCTCCGTCAAGGGACTTTTCCAGATAGTCGAAGAGGGGCGGAAGCTGTTCCCGCCAGGTCTTTCTGGCGGTTTCCAGATCGGAGTCCTTGCCGGCAAAGCGGGGGAACAGGATCGGTCTGAAAATGCCCATGCCGAAGGGCATTGCCATGGCTGTGTCCGCATATTCCTCGAACCAGGCCACGCGCCCGGCCTCGAAGGGGGAGGTTCCGTAAAGGCCCGCATTCAGCTTGCCTTCAAGATAAAGGCAGATGGCGGAGGAGTCGGGGATGGTGCCGGGAATGCCTTCCGTACCCACGGTTTTGTCGCGCAATACCGGGATCCGCCGGGCGGGGCTGATTTCCACATACCAGTCCGGCAGGGACATGATGTTCACAGTCTCGAAGTCATAATCAGTGCCCGTATGGGCCATGAAGACCTGCACCTTCCGCACGAAGGGCGAGAGGGGCACACCATAGACAACATAATCAGCCATGAATCCGTTCCTTGATTTGGTGTTTCCAAACAATTGATGGTTCCGGAGAGCGTGACAATTCAAGTCTGTCCGGCGATCCCGGCGATCGGCATCATGCCGGATTTGCGCCCGTGAATTGCGGATCCTTCCTCATCTGCTTCCACAGATACCACAAGGCGTAAACCGCGGGTATGTAATAGAGGAAAACGAAGATGGAGATCGTCCTGATCGCGTTGGAGGTGAGGTCGAAATAGAGCAGCGTGGGCAGGTCGATCAGATCGGTGAACAGCCGGACGAAAATCAGGATGAAAAGCATCGGACCGTTTTTCAGCGCGAGAGCGATGATGAGCGCGAACCCGACGGCGAGATTGCGTGCGGTGTAGATGAACGCGGCCTGATTGATTTCCTCGGCCCCCGGTCCCCCCATAAAGCCCGGCAGCATCAGTGCCGCCACGGGGCCCAGGAACATGGGCAGGATTTCAAGAATGAGGATGATCGTCAGCCACCAGGGTATTGCAACGCGCATGTCAGCACTCCTTGGATTCCGGCCCATGTCCTGAGCCATTTGCTCCGAACTCGTGAAAAGCTCTTGGACACGCCCTGCACCGTTCATACGGCGTCCAGGGCGAAAAGACTGTCAGTCTGCTGCCGAAACGGGGAAGTCCTTGAAGAGTTTCGAGACATCGTCCCCGATCTCTGCACCGAATGCCTCCGCGTCTTTCAAGGCGATGGTTTTCCGGATCCGCCCCTGCCAAAGGTCGGTTCTGGTGGCGCGGTCCCGGATGTCGATGATCACCGTGCCTTCAACCTCCGGCTCGATCACTTTTCCCGCATGCTGACCGGTGTATCCCCCATTCACCCGGTCGGCGGCGGCCCGGCGGCGGGCTGCGGGGACATTGCGTTGATAGGGGGTGTTGACCAGTCTGGTGTTTGCAAGGTTGCCGTGGGTCCAGGATTGCCCCACTTCCACGTCGAACTCTCCGTCCACATCGGTTGAAACCAGGAGATCGGCCTGATGCGGATTACCGGTGAGGACATAGCCTTTCGCCGCGAGGGAATCGATGATGGCCTCGCTCAAGGCGGTGGCCCTGACCTCGCCGAAACCCTTGGGGGCCATCCTCAGGACACTGCCCCTGGCCCAGGCATAGGTTTTCTGGGAGAGCGTGTCGCTTTTGACCGGTTTCAGAACCTGGACATCCGCGTTCGAGGCACAGCCCGCCATGACAAGCCCCGTCATCACGATGCTGATGGCTACTGTCAGTCCCCTGCATATCGCCATGGTTGGAATGCCTCACAGTGTTTCGTGGATCTAGTGTCTTGTGGAGCTATAGTGTCTTGTGGAGCTATGGGACCTGTCGGGCGCATTCGCTCCGCAAGTTTCAGCCGAGCAGCGGCGGCGCAGGTCCATTCCGTCTTGCCGGCGCGATTGCGGTGCCACTCACCGGATCTCCGGAAAGTGGCACCGTCTTTTGCCCCTTAGCGGCTGGCGCTGAGCGAGCCGGAGGTCCGGAACTCGAGCCCTTTGAAGTCGCCGGACGTCCGCCATTGTTCGATGAAATTGAAGAAGGCCACGGGTCCCTCGGGATAGCTGCCGAAATTCAACCGTTCGCGCTGCCCCATGGGCTGGCCCTCATTGTTGTAATAGCCCGGCGTGCAATCCGGATTGCTCAGGGCCGAGCCGGAACTGCGACCACCCGCGATCAACTTTACCCATTCCTGCTCCGCATCCGGAGCGACTTCCACTTCGACGGCGTCCACATCGAGGGCGTGGCGGATCACGGATGCGAACGTGTCGGCGGATTCACTGAGATTGTGGGTGATGTTGTTGATGAACGCGCCGCCCTGCCAGACGCTGGTGATGAACAGGTTGGGGAACCCGTGAACATGCATGCCATGCATGGACTGCATGCCGTCGGCCCAGCGTTCACTCAGGGAGACATGGTTTCGGCCGTAGGTCTCAAATCCGCACCGGCGCACAAGCTCCGTACCAAACTCAAATCCGGACGCAAAGACGAGGCAGTCCACTTCGTAGTGCTGGCCATTCACCCAGACACCAGTCGCGTCCATGCCCTCAACGCCCTTGCCGTCCGTATCCACCAGATGCACGCTGGGAAGGTTGAAGGACGGCAGATAGTCGTCATGGAAGCAGGGTCGCTTGCAGAGCTGGCGATACCAGGCCTTCAGATTCTCCGCGGTCTCCTTATCCGTGACGATGGAATCCACCCGTGCACGGATATCGTTCATTTTCTCGTCGTCGGCATCCTCGATGGCCCGCTGGAGCAGTTGGACATTGAATTCCGCCCCGTCTTCGCTGGCATAGGCAATCGCGCGATCCCGGTACCGCTTGGAGATGTCGGTCCATCCGTCCTGGACGTAATCCTCATCCGCGAAGCCGCCGCTTTGCAGGGTCGCGAAATTGACCAGCCATTTTTTCTGCCAGCCCGGCTCCAGGGACTGGTACCATTCCGTGTCCAGCTCCTGATTGTTCCGCACATCAACGGATGATGGTGTGCGCTGGAAAACGAAGAGTTCTTTTGCATCCCGGGCGAGGGGACCAATGCACTGAACCCCCGTGGCCCCGGTCCCGATCACGCCGACGCGCTTGTCCTTGAGCTTCTCCATGGGGGCGCCTTCCGGCGTACCGCCTGTGTACTCATAATCCCAGCGGCTGGTATGGAAGGCGTGTCCTTCATAATCGAAGATGCCCGGGATCCCCGGAAGTTTCGGACGGTGGATCAGGCCTGTCCCCATACCGACGAAACGGGCGCGGATCACATCCCCCCGGTCCGTCTGAATCATCCAGCGGCTTGCCTCTTCATTCCAGTCCATCCGGGTGACATGGGTGGAAAAGAGACCATTGGGGTAAAGATCGAATGTGGTGGCGATGCGCCGGGCATGGGCGAGGATCTCGGGGCCGAACACATATTTCTTGCTCGGCGCGGTCCCTGTTTCTTCGAGCAGGGGGAGGTAGATCATCGCCGCCGTGTCGCACATGGCGCCGGGATAGCGGTTCCAGTACCACACACCGCCGAAATCCCCGGCCCCTTCGATGATCATGATGTCATCGATACCGGCCTGCTTGAGGCGGACACCGGCACACAGGCCCGCGAACCCGCCGCCGATGAAGGCAACTGTTACATCGCGGAAAATCGGCGCACGGTCCACTTTGGGTGTGTGGGGATCTTCGAGGAGGTGGGCGTACTTGCCCGACGGCTCGATGTACTGATTGATCCCGTCGGAGCGCAGCCGCTTGTCTCTTTCCTGCCGGTAACGGGCGCGCAGGGCCTCGCGGTCGCGGTCGGTCGTGGATGTCGTGGTCGCTGAGCTCATGATTCTACCTTGTCTCACCCAATTGCGTGCATTGATCCGGCTCCACGGCCCATCCCAGTCCGCCGCCAAGCATGCCTGAAACCGTCTACGGGTCTGGAAACAGGGACGGCAGGACAGCGTTTGCGCACGGCGGCAAGGCCATGCGACACCCACCGCCGCCATATCGGATGGTCGGCGGTCAGTGAATCCGTGCATGGGCTCGGCCATGGAGCGTTAATGGATTTCATTAATACAGGTTGGCGCAAGCGCTGGCAATACGGGGCGCGCGATTATGGGTCTCGCTACTGCCGGAGGGGATGGCATGTGCCTCAGGCAGGGCTCAAGCCGGTGCACCCTGAAGAAAGCCGCCCATGCACGCCGCCGCTTCGCGCACCGCCTCATCCACCGGCGGCGCCCGCCCGGCATCAATCTGGCGGGCATAATCCGCAGTCAGAAAAACGGATACCGCGAAATTCTGGCGCAGACGCCGCACCACGGTCTCCTCCGGCAAATGCCGCAGGGCGACAAGGGCCCGCTCCTTGATGCTCAAAAGGCATTCCGGTGCGTAGTCGTTGACCAGCTCCGTCAAATCGAAACGGGGGTCGGAGACAAGCTGGACGAGGAAATAGGCATATAGCCGCCCGTCTTCCTCCGCACACGCCTCAAACAGAGGGCCCACGGCGACTTCCATCAGGGACTGGATGTCCTGACGGTCCTTGTCCGCGTCAAACTCCGCCAGACGCGCAAGGCGAACCTTTTCAATAGCTTGATAGCGGCTGGTGAAAATCTCCTTGATCAGGGCTTCAATGCCCCCGAAATGATAGTGGAGTGCGCTTTCATTGCGTGCGCCTGCGGCGCGGGTAATATCCCGTACGGAAACGGTTCCGATCCCCTTTTCGGCAAACAGCCGTTCGGCGGCTCGGATCAAGGCGGCTTTGGTGTTCTGACGCATTCTCTCTTGTCTCTCCGCACGTCTAATGATAGCCATTAATTATGACGGCCTAGTCCTAATTTACAAGACCTGGTTCCCAAACAGCAACTCAGCCGTTGGTTCAAGGCGCGGTTCAGCTTCTGCGGGACGGGGCAGGGGCTGTTATCGCCCACATCCGCAACGGTGATGCGATCGACACGTATGATCTGATCTCACTTTGTGTGCGTTTCCCGACGCTGATGAAAGGCGCTGCTGCAAGCTGTCGTCATACAGTGTGTCTCATCGATGCGAGAGCGCGCACAGTCCCTGGACCCAAAAACCCTGGAGGAGAACGATGAGTTTCAAAACTTTTCTGGCCGCCAATGCCCTTGTGCTGGCCTGGGGTGGTGTGGCCGGCGTGGCCCATGCTCAAGTCAATGAAGATGAACGGGCGCTGGTGCGCGAAAACTTCCTCACGGCGGATGCGGACGGAAGCGGCACTTTGAACCGGGCGGAATTCGAAGTGTTCATGCGGGCCAATGCGGAGGACGATATCGGCTCGACCAAGCGCATCGTCCGGTTCAACGCGTTTGACAGGGCCTTCCGCACACTGGATAAGGACGAAAACGGCGAAGTGACTCTCGAGGAGTTCCAGCAGACCGCCGGCGAACGCTCTGGTCAGGAAACACCGGCAGAGCCTGCCGAGTCTGCGGAAGAGGCTGAGCCTGCGGCTGAGTCAGAGACCCCGACCGGGACCGAGGATCTGCCCGGCGAAAGCGCGGGAGCCGAGGGCGATGCACCCTCTGGCACCACGGAGGAACCGGCCCAGCCCGAAACGGCTGAGGAACCTCAGCCGGCAGACGAGACCCAGCCCACCGAAGAGTCCCAACCCGCTGAAGAATCCCAAACCGCTGAAGAATCCCAAACCGCTGAGGAATCCAAGCCTTCCGAAGAGGCCACACCGCCCGCGGAGACACAGCAGACCCCTGAAGCGCCTGAAGCGGCTGGTGATCCCCAGGCGGAGGAAACCACGGCTGCGCCTCAGCCGACAGAGGAAGAAACGCCGGCCCCCGCTGGGAATGATCAGTCTGACCTTGCCCGGGAAAACTTCGAGCAGGCCGACAGCGATGGCAATGGCGCTCTCTCCAGATCGGAGTTCGAGACATTCATGCGGGCCAATGCCGAGGATGGCATCGGATCTGCCCAGCAGGTCGTCAGCATGAATGCCTATGGCCGCGCTTTCGGGCAGCTCGATGCGGACAAGGACGGGCAGATCACCGTGGCTGAATTCGCGGCGGCGCAATCCGACGGCTCCAACACCGGGTCCTCCAGCACGAACGCACCGGCCCCCGCCGCACCGGCTTCCACGCCCCCAAACCCAGCAGACCAGGCCCCGGCAAGCCCGGCTCCAACTGCTCCGCCTGCCAACAATGAAACCCCAAAGCCCGATGCGGTGGATCCGAAAGCGGCCCAGGCCCTGCGCAACTTCCGGGCCGCGGATGTGGACAGCAGCGGTGGCCTCGACCTTGAGGAATTCCGCATCTTCCTTCGCGCCCAGGCGGCCAGTGGCGAGAACATTCCCCCGCTGCTGCTGCGCAGCGGGCCGTCCCGCCGGATGTTCAATCGGATCGACGCCAACAATGACGGCATCGTGACACTGAAAGAGTTCAAGGACAGTCGAAGCAACTGATCCTGGAGCCCGTGAAAGAGGCACCGCACGGCCTTCGAGCGTGGGTTCTGTAATCAGAGCCACACGCCGGAGGGCGTGGGCCAACCCGGCATACCCTCGCCCTTTTCCGCCCTGACCTTTTCCCGTGCTGGACCCCATACCCGTCCCGGTTCGATCTCACCTTGCGCCCGCACACGCTCTAATGATATTCATTATGCTTCACGTTTTGCAGACACATAAGAACCGAACGGTCCGGAGGGGTTATGGTGCGGGATCCAATCTCCACGGAGGCAACTGTCGCAACATATGATGGCGCGCCGCCTCCTCTGTCACGCGGGACCAAACTGGCATTCGGTCTTGGTGCGGTGGCCTCTGGGGTCAAGACCAGCGCCTTCGATTTCTTCCTCCTGCTGTTCTACAGCCAGGTGATCGGTCTTGATGCGCGGCTTGTCGGCCTGGCGTTCCTGATCACCCTGGTCTTCGATGCAATCAGTGACCCGATTGTCGGATATTGGTCGGACAATCTGCGGTCGTCCTGGGGGCGGCGCCATCCGTTCATGTATGCGGCGGTCATTCCCGTCACCCTCAGCTTCTTCCTGCTGTGGAACCCGCCCGTCGATGCAGACCAGATGGACCTCTTCTGGCACGTGCTCACATTCTCGGTCATCATCCGCACAGCGATTACTTTTTTCGAGACGCCGAGTAACGCCCTCGCGCCTGATCTCACCCCGGACTATAACGAGCGTACGGCTCTTTACAGTCTGCGTTACTTCTTCGGCTGGATGGGCGGCAACGCCATGGCCGTCATGATGTTCTTCTTCCTGTTTCCGCTCTTTGTGACGGACACCATTCCCGACGGACGGTTCAACCGCGAGGCCTATGCTCTGTTCGGTATCATCGGGTCGGCGGTCATCTTCACCACGATCCTGATTTCGGCATTGGGCACCCATGCCCGCATCATCCACCTCAAGCCGGCGCCGCCGCCACGGCCCATGACCATGAAGCGGGTGTTCGGCGAGATCTTCGAGACCCTCGCGGAGCGGTCCTTCATCGCCCTGTTCATTGCCGCGATTTTCGGAGCCATCGCCAGCGGGCTTGCCAGCGGCTTGGGCCTCTACTTCTTCACCTATTTCTGGGGATTCACGGAAATCCAGACCGGGCTCATCTTCCTGGGGACCTTCGTCGCCGCCTTCATGGGGCTGATCCTCGCCCCGCTGGTGACCCAGACCATCGGCAAGAAAAAGGGTGCCATGATCGTGGGTCTCATCGCCTTTCTCGGGGCGCCGATGCCGATCATGCTGCGCCTGCTGGATCTTCTGCCCCCGAACGGAACGGCCTTCACATTCTGGTTCGTGTTCATCACCAATATCATCGACATTGGCCTGATCATCTGTTTCCAGATTCTGTTCAATTCCATGGTCGGTGATCTGGTGGAACAGAGTGAGTTGAAGACCGGACGGCGTTCGGAGGGTGTGTTCACCTCGTCGGTGACCTTCATCCGCAAATGCGTTCAGGGTTTCGGGGTCATGGCCGCATCCCTAGTGCTGGCACTGGCCCAGTTCCCGACGGGCGGGGATACCACCCAGGTGTCGGAAGAAACACTCTTCCGCCTCGGCGTCTATTACGTGCCGACGGTCCTGGTCCTGTGGCTCACCATGATCGCCGTGATCTCCACCTACCGGATCGACCGTGATACCCACGAAGAGAATTTAAGGAAGCTGGGCGTCGAACCCTGAGGAACGGATCCGGCTGAACCCTTACGGAACGAAGCGACTGGGAACGGTTTCTTCGTCCGGGTTCCATGGGCGATGACCCGCGTCTGGGAGTGTAAGTGATGGCCGAGCCTTTGCTGGTCGAACGCCGCGGTGCCGTGGCGATCATCTCGATCAACGACGCCCCCTACAACAGAATGTCCCTCGCCTTCATGGATGAACTCGAGCGGGTGCTGGGGGAGTTGGAAGCGGACCGGAGCGTGCGCGCCCTGGTCATCACCGGGGAGGGCACGGACAACTTCTCCGTCGGCATGAACCTCAAGCAGATCCCCGATGGGGTCAAAGCCAAGGGCAGCATTGACGGGGTGTTCGATCAGCGCCTGCGGGTGCTCGACAAGATCGAACGCATGGGCAAGCCCTCCGTGGTCACCCTGTTCGGATACTGTCTCGGGGGCGGGCTTGAATTGCCCCTGGCCTGCCATTTCCGGTTCGCGGCTGAAGAGGGGGCCCAGATCGGCCTGCCGGAAATGGATCTGGGCACGGTACCCGCCTGGGGCGGCACCGCCCGGCTGGCTCGATGTGTCGGCCGGGACCATGCGCTCGACATGATCCTCAGGGGCAAGAGGATTTCCGGCCCCGAGGCCCTGCGCATCGGCCTTGTCAGCGAGGTATGGCCAATCGGTGAACTGAAGGACCGGGCGATCGCTCTGGGCGAGGAATTGGCCGCCATGCCCCGGCTGGCGGTGAAAAGCGTGCTCGACTGCATCGTGGGTCACGAGTCCAAGAGCCTGCTTGAATCCCTTGCGGATGAACGCCGGGCCGTGCACCTGAATGCCCGCACGCCTGATGCCAGGGAAGGCATGATGGCCTTTCTCGAAAAACGTCCGCCGGTGTTCAATCAGGAAGACCCGTCCGACCAGCGCAATTGAGGTTCGTGGCGCTTGCGGTCCAGAGCCGTCCCCGATATTCGTAAGCATACCGATTGTCAGCATATCTCAAGGCATGCCCCATGGCCGATCTGCGCATTTTCTCCTACCTGCCCAATCCCCGGCTCGCCAAGGCGACGATTGCCGCCCGCTTTTCCGGCGCCGAGATCGAGATCATCGGCGACGACCCACCGAAACTGGGGGATTGGCTCTGGGACTTCGAGGCCCGGCCGCTCAGTGATGCGGAAAAGGAGTCCCTGGCGGTCTACCGGCGCGAGGCGGCCACCGGCTTCTCCGGCGCCCTTTACAAGACCGATGAGTTCCTGAAGCTCCACCCCTTCGGCAGTGTTCCCGCCGGATTTTCCGGTGACGGAAGAGTGGGCATTTTCGAATCGAACGCCATCATGCGGGCAGCGGCCAAAAGCGGTCCGAACGCTCCCATTCTTCTGGGCAATGGCGTCATGGAAGAGTGCCGGGTGGAAAGCTTTCTCGACCGCGCCCTGATCTTTGCCCGCGACAGTCAGCAATATCTCTTGAGCGGCGGCAATCTGAGCGCGGACGCCCATGGCAGAATGGCCGGGTCCCTCACTTCCTTCGCGGAAGGCCTGGACAGGGCGCTCAGAACCTCAGCCTACATCGCATGTGACGAGGTCACCCTGGCGGATGTCGCCGTGGCCTGCGAACTCTGCCTGCTCACCGCCGAGAGGCGGTTTGCAAAGAACCTCGAGGCGCAGGGCCTGGCGCTCCTGGCCCCCTATCTCGCCCCCTATGACCGGCTCGGTGAACACATAAGCCATCTCGCCGGGGACCACCGGTTCAACGAAGACCTGGGACGCTACTTCAAGCACCTTCTGCCCGTCTGGGAATGAGGGCAGGCCGCCGCGCCGCCCCGCATCCCTCCTGCGCCCCTCAAGCGAACGACCGGGGCAGTTCGATGGTGCAGGCGGCCTGGGCGGCGATGCCCTCGGAGCGGCCGGTGAAGCCCAATTGTTCCGTGGTCGTGGCTTTCACGCTGACCCGATCCGGGGTCAGGCCGACAATGTCGGCGACCCGGGCCGTGATGGCCTCCCGATGGGGGCCGATCTTGGGGCGCTCGCAGATCAGGGTCAGGTCCACATGCACCAGCCGCCCGCCCCGGGCGCGCAGACGCTCCACCGCGTAGATCAGGAACTGGTCCGAGGCTGCCCCTTTCCATTTTTCATCAGAGGGCGGAAAATGCTGGCCGATGTCGCCGTCGCACATGGCCCCGAACAGGGCATCGGTCAGGGCATGCAGCCCCACATCCGCATCGGAATGGCCCTTGAGCTTGGCGGTGTGGGGGATGGTGACGCCCCCGAGGATCACCGCATCGCCCGCCTCGAAGGCATGGACGTCAAAGCCGATGCCCGTGCGGGTCTCCCACCCGTGCACCGGACCTGTGGAGGCAGTCGAGGGGGCGGTCTTGGTCTGGTCGGTCTCGCTCATCAGGCGCTCCGCAAGCTTGAAGTCACCAGGGCTGGTGATCTTGATGTTGGTGTCAGAGCCCTGCACCAGGGCCACGCTCAGGCCCGCGGCTTCCGCCACGGAGGCATCATCGGTCAATTCTTTTCCCGCCGCCGCGCCCAGCCCAGAAGCAGCACCCTGGCCCGAAGCAGCCCGGTGAGCGGCCAGAATCGCGCCGAACCGGAAGCCCTGGGGGGTCTGGGCCCGCCAGAGGGTCTCCCGGGGCACGGTCTCGGCGATCTCCGGCAGATCCGCGCCTGGACCGGTATCTGGAGCCGTGCGCTTAGGGGCTGCGCGCTTGATCGTGTCCGAGGCGGGCAGGGCGGCAATGGCGCCGTCATGGGTCTCGAGGGCATCGATCACCCGGCTGATGGTGGCCCCATCGGTCAGGGGACGGGCGCCGTCCTGGATCAGGACCGCATCCGGCCCCATCGCTTCCAGGCTTTCCAGACCATTACACACGGAAGCCTGCCGGGTTGCCCCGCCCATCACCGGGTCCATCAGGTCAAGGCCCGCCACCGCCGCATCGTAAAGGCCCCGGTCGTCGGGATGAATCACCACCCGCACCCCGGCGATCCGGTCATGGTTCAGAAAGGCCTGAATGGTGCGGCGCAAAACCGGCGCCCCGGCCACATCCCGATATTGTTTGGGAATACCGCCGCCGGCGCGCATGCCCCGTCCGGCGGCCACAATCAATGCCACTGTCTTGCCCAAGTTGCTCTGGCCCATGGTCCTCTGGCGTGCCCCATCTGCGGTTCCGGTGCCGTCAGCCACCGGTCCCCGCCGTCATTCCAGCCCACGCGGGGCCCAGAACCGGCGCTTAATCTCGCGGATGCACCCTTGTATCCCGTGGGCAAGCGCGCTCCAATAGGCAGCCATGTATCCCAGTGGTCCATGGCCCCTCTGTCAGGGCAGGCCAGCCGGACCCTATCCTCAGTTTGGAGTTGAAACCCGTGCGTGCCGCCGGTCAGCCGCCGATCCACCAGGACCCCGGAGATCCCGAACCATCACCGATCCAGCCTGGCCCGTCCGCCCCTGGGAACACCAGCAATGCGCCCGTGCGCATCGGGCCCGTGCGCCTGGACAGCCCGGTTATCTTGGCGCCGTTGTCCGGGATCACGGATCTGCCCTTCCGGGAAACCGTCCGCCGGTACGGCCCGGAACTGGTGGTCACGGAAATGGTGGCAAGCGAGGAACGGTGCCGGGATGGCAGTGAAAGCCTGCGCCGGGCCTCCGGCAGCGGCGCGATGGAGCCCTTGAGCGTGCAGCTTGCCGGGCGGGAAGCCCGCTGGATGGGCCAGGCCGCGAAACTGGTGGCCGATGGCGGCGCCCGCATCATCGACATCAATATGGGGTGCCCCGCGCGCAAGGTGACCGGCGGCCAGTCCGGCTCGGCGCTCATGCGGGACCTGGATCACGCCCTCGATCTGATCAAGGCGACCGTCGATGCGGTGAGCGTGCCCGTGACCCTGAAAATGCGCATGGGCTGGGATGAAACCTCCCTCAACGCGCCGGAACTGGCGGCCAGGGCCGAAGAGGCGGGCGTGCGCATGGTCACGGTCCATGGCCGCACCCGGTGTCAATTCTACGAAGGCACGGCGGACTGGGCCTTCATCGCCCGGGTCAAAGCAGCGGTGTCGATCCCGGTGGTCGCCAATGGTGACATCACCAGCCCCGAGGCCGCCCTGTCATGCCTTGAGCAGTCCGGCGCCGACGCGGTCATGGTCGGCCGGGGTGTCCAGGGGCGGCCCTGGTTTCTGTCCCAGCTGACCGGCTTTCTAGAGACTGGCGTCATGGGACCGGAGCCGGAATTTGAGGAAAAAGGCGCCTGCCTTATGGACCTTTATGCCCGAATGTTGGATCACTACGGCCCGAAGGTCGGCGTGCGCGCGGCGCGCAAACATCTGGCCTGGACTCTTGAACGCCTGCCCGGCGGCCTGCCCGTGCGCGACCACGTGGTCCGGCTCAAGGATCCCGATGAGGTCCGCCACCGTCTGGACCGGTATTTCTCCGCCGGGCCGGCGCTCGACCTGGCGGCATGAGGTGGTTATGTCAGTGCGCCCTGGCCAGGATACGTCCCTCTGGTCGCTTTCATCCATGAGTGACCCAGCATCGATGAACAATGAAGCGCCCGTGAGTGATCAAGACCAGGATCTGGAGTCGGTTCTGGGTGCAGGTGCCCAGCGTATGCTGATGGTTCTGCCCCATCCCGTCTGTGTGCTCGACGGGCAGGATCGGGTCATCGGCGCGAACCCGCCCGCGGAAATGATCCTTGGTTTGAGTGCCGCGGCCCTGGCTACCCGCCCCCTGCGCACGGTTCTGGCCCAGGACAGTGTCTTTCTGGATTTCGTGGCCCGGACCCGGTCGGCGGGGCAGTCCTTCCGGGCCAGCGGCATTACCGTGGAAGGCCCGGAATTGCCCCCCCATACCATCGATGCCTATTTCGCTCCCTTCGACGACATCAAGAATGGCGTCATCGTCGCCATCCAGGAACACAGTATCGGTCCCAAGATCGACCAGCCGGACCAGGTGCGCACCATTCTGCGCCCGGTGAGCGGGCTGGCGGCCATGCTTGCCCATGAAATCAAGAACCCCCTGTCCGGCATCAAGGGTGCGGCCCAGCTTCTCCATCCCAAAGTCGGCGAGGGGGAAAAGGGCCTGACCGGTCTGATCCGGGACGAGGTGGACCGCATCTGTGCCCTGATCGACCGGATCGATATTTTCCGTGGTGATGGTCTGCATACCCCCCAGCCGGTCAATGTCCATGAGGTGCTCTACCATGTCTGCCGGATCGCGGAGGCGGGCTTCGGTTCGGGCCTGACCATCAAGACGCGGTTCGATCCCTCCCTGCCGCCCCTGTCGGGAGAACGGGACCGGCTGGTGCAGGTCTTTCTCAATCTGGTGAAGAATGCCTGCGAGGCTGCCGGCCCCGGTGGCACGGTGACCCTGACCACGGGCTTTCGCAATGACTTGCGGGTGATCGGTGCCAGCGGTCAGCCCCGGCCCCATCTGCCCTTGGAAGTCTGCGTTATCGACAGCGGCCCCGGTGTGCCCGCCCATCTGCGCGAGACCCTGTTCGAGCCTTTCGTCAGTGCCCGTCCCGAGGGGAGCGGTCTGGGGCTTGCCATCACCGCCAAGATCGTCGCGGACCACGGCGGCACCATCGATTATCGATCCGAGTCGGGACAAACGGTGTTCTCCACCCGCTGGCCCATGGTCGCCCCGTCGCGATCTTCCGATGAAACCAGAACCTCAGGTCAGGGAGTGTCGCGATGATCCCCGATCTTGCCGCCGCGCCCGCCACCCCGCACCAGCCTACGATCCTGGTCGCCGATGATGACCGGTCCATCCGGACTGTGCTCCACCAGGCTCTCACCGATGCCGGTTACCGGGTCAAGCTCGCCAGCACGGCGGCGGTGGCGGCCCGCTGGGTGGAAGGTGGGGAGGGCGATCTGCTGATCTGTGACATCGTCATGCCCGACCACAATATGCTGGATCTTCTGCCAGCGTTGCGCAAGGCACGGCCAGACCTGCCGGTCCTGGTGATCAGTGCCCAAAGTACCTTCAACACGGCGGTCAGGGCCGGTGAATTGGGGGTCGCGGATTATCTCTCCAAACCCTTTGATCTCGACCGGCTGCTGAAAGCCGTGGCCGGTGCGTTCGCGGGGCATCATGACACCCCTGTCGGTGGGGCCGGTGTCCCCGGGACCTCCGGCGGCCATCAGGACGGCCATGAGCCCGAAGGGGATGTCCATGACGGCGCCTGGGTCCTGGCGGGTCGTTCCCCGGCCATGCAGGAAATCTTCCGGACCCTGGCCCGTGCCGCCCCAGCGCGCCTGCCGGTCATCGTCACCGGCGAGAAGGGCACCGGCAAGGTCATTGTCGCCCGGGCCATCCACGACCATGGTCCGGACCGGGACGGCCCGTTCATCACCGTGGACACCAGTGCCCAGACCGGGATGGACCCTGCACTGACCCTGTTCGGCAGCGGCGCGGCCGGGGGCCGGTTTGCCGCCGCCCGTGCGGGCACGATCTTCATCACGGAGATCGCGAGCCTTTCCCAGGAGGCCCAGAACCGCCTTCTGGAAGCCATGGTCAATGACGAGTACGGGGCGGGCGGCGTCAATCCGCAGGCGGACAACGCTCAGTCCGCCCCTGGGGCGCTTGCTCATAATCCGGCCCAGGCGGGCACCCGAACGGGCCGGGGCACGCGGGTCATGGTGGCCAGTGAGCATGATCCGGTGGCCTTGATCCGGGCCGGGCGTCTGCGGGAGGATCTCTATTATCGGCTCAACGGTACCCTGGTGCGCCTGCCGCCCCTGCGGGACCGGATCGGTGATCTGCCGGAACTGGTGCGCCAAGTGCTCAAGGAGGGGCAACGGGACGGTCTGCCCGCCAAGCGGGTGGACGCCTCCGCTCTGGCCGCCCTTGCGGCCTATTCCTGGCCCGGCAACACCCGGGAGCTGGCGACCTTCCTGCGCCGGGTTTGCGTTCTGTATCCCGATGAGACCATCACCTCCCTGATCGTCGAAATGGAGCTTCACGCGTCCCTTGCCGATGTTTCCATGCAGAACAAGGGCGGCACTGAGGGTGCGGGCGCTTCACGAAGTGCCGGCGCGGGAGATATCCATTCCGGCAATCGTGGCGACCATCCCTCCGGTCCAAGCGGGGACGCCCTGGGACACCAAGGGTCAGGGAACCAGGGCAGTCTGGCCGGGCCCCATGCGGGTGCCGGTTCGCCAAGCAGTGGTGCCCTGAGTGGCGAAGGCGGTCTCGCAGCGGCGGTGGAGGCCCATCTGAAACGCTATTTTGACCGCCACGGCGCGGATCTGCCGGATCCCGGGCTTTACAACCGGATCATCCAGGAAGTTGAGCGGCCATTGATCGAGCTGTGTCTGGCCGCGACCAAGGGCAATCAGCTCAAGGCATCTTTCGTTCTCGGACTGAACCGAAACACCCTGCGCAAAAAGATCAAGGATCTGGGTATTGCGGTCTCCAAGGGCGTTGGTTGATTTTTTGCAACATTCACACTCGATTGTGTCGCATTTGGGCAACATGTGTGTTGCATATATCGCACTTTCCAGTCAGTGTTCGGAATGGGCAGGGGGCTGCTGCGGCTTGAGGCCAAGGCTGCCTTAACTCCAATCATGACTTCAGCATGGGCTGGCCGTTGCCAATAGGAACCGGCACCGTTCGCAGATTTCCCTAATGGGGAAGCAAGGTCTCGCGCTCACCTGATCAAGCCGGAGGGTTCTGGCTCGGGAAAGCAGGCGCGATGCCGGCGACGGTGCAGATCTTGCTCCGTTGGACCTGCGTCGCAGACCGTGCAGCCTGAGGGGAAGGGAGCCGGAGGGCGCAATCCGCCGGGACGCCAGATCGTGGCATTCAACGAAAAAGACACAGACCGCAGACGAGGCCCCGGCATTTTCCCGGGCGATCGTCCCCGCTCAGCCGTGCCGCCAGCCGCCCGATCCTCCGAACCGGGCGCAGGGCCGTCACGCCAACGGGATGCGGACAATCATGGACAGGGTGAGCACGGCCGGCGACCGGACAGTGTGAGCCCGGCGATCATGGCCCGGGGCATGCCCGAGGGTCTGCCCCGGCGGCTGCCAAACGTTCTGGCCGATGGGCCATCGGGGCGTCCCAGAGACCCGGTGACATCCACTGATCAGGATAATGACGGGCGCATACCAGCCGAACACATGGACCGCTTGCGGGCGGCCATGGACGCGGCCCGCCCCCGCATTCGTGAGCCGCGTCCGGAACCGCGCAGGCGCAAGGGGTTGTTCGGTGTAGGCCTGTTCGGCGGTGAAATGTTCACGGAATGGCGGGAGCGCATGAACCGGCGCAAGGCCCTTTCTTTGTTGCTGTTTTTTCTGCTCACCGCCTTTTTCTGCACGGTTTACTTCGTCGGCTTTCTCGTCATCAGTACGGTTCAGGTTGGAGACAATCCTCAACGGCAACTCAATCTGATGATTGTGTTAGGCGCCGTCTCATTGTTGGTGATGGTCGGTGTCATGGGCTGGGTCGTGGCACGGTTTTACCTCGGGCGCAAGGACCGGCCCGGATCGCGCATGTCCGGCCAGTTGATGTTCCAGTTCATCATCATTGCGTTAATGCCCATCGGCATGAGCGCGATCCTGGCCTTCAGCCTGTTCATGAGCGTCGACAATTGGTTGAGCGAGCGGACCAGTCGCGCCCTGGAGACCTCTAAGACCGTCGCCGACACCTATTCCTTCGACCAAGAGAGGCTGATCCGGGGCTTCCTGCGGACCCTGACCAGCAACCTGAACGAGGCCAAGCCACTCTACGATTCCAATCCGGCCCTATTTGAGCAGTTTCTCCGGGATCAGGTGGAGCTTCAGCAGCTTGTCGGAGCGGTTGTGATCACTTCGGAAAACCAGGTCCTCGCCAACGCCTTAAACTATGGCGGGGATTACAATATCGAGTTGCCGACCGTCCGCTTCATCCAGGCCAGCGAGCAGGTCGTTATCTATGACGCGCGCCCGGGAAACCAGACCGTTGCGATGATCCGCCTTGCGCAATTCGAAGACGCGTTTCTGGTCATTGCGAGACGGGTGGACCCCAACCTGGTGGAATTGAAGAGCGAGACCCAACAGACTTATGAGGAATATTTCCAGGCGGAGGAAAGCCGCGAGGCCCTGTCCCTCCTCTATGTCATCACCTTCTGTTCGTCCGCCCTCGTGGTTTTATTTGTCGCCACGAGCTGGGGTGCCATGGCGGCGCGGCGCATTGCCGAACCGCTGGCGGATCTTGTGGATGCGGCCAATGTCATTTCAAACGGGGACCTTACCGCCCGGGTGAATGTGCGTCCTGGCGACGACGAGATCGCCACCTTGGGCCACACCTTCAATCAGATGACCGCTGACATGGAGTATCAGCAGGACCAGTTGCGCAATGCCGGGCGCCAGTCCGAACAGCGCCGCCGGTTCATGGAAGCGGTAATGTCCGGGGTCACGGCCGGGGTCGTCGGACTGGACGGCAGGGGCACGGTCACCCTGATGAACAAGTCGGCGGGAACCCTTCTGGGAACGGATCAGTCAGGGCTGATCGGCCGGAACATCCGCACGGCCATTCCGGAATTCGATTCCCTGGTGCTGGCGGCCATGAACGCGGATGAACCCCTGATCCAGGGGGATGTCGACCTCGAGGTGGATGGGGCGGTCCGCAACCTTCTGGTCCGGGTGACCTCCGAGCCGAGCGTGGACGAGGCCAAGGGATATGTGGTCACCATCGACGATATTACCGATCTGGTCGCCGCCCAGCGCATGTCTGCCTGGGCCGACGTGGCCCGGCGCATCGCCCATGAGATCAAGAACCCGCTCACACCGATTCAGCTGTCCGCGGAACGTCTGCGCCGGAAATACTTCAAGGAGATCACCTCCCAGCCGGAGATCTTCGAGCAATGCACCCAGACGATCATCCGCCAGGTGGGCGATATCGGGCGCATGGTCGATGAATTCTCGGCCTTTGCGCGGATGCCCGAGGCGGTCATGCGCAAGGAGGATGTGAGCGAACTGGTGCGCCAGGCCACCTTCCTTCAGCGGGTGGGCAATCCGGATATCGACTTCCTGCTGGACCTGCCCGAGGACCCGATGATTGCCGACTGCGACGGCCGGCAGATGTCCCAGGCCCTGATCAACATCCTCAAGAATGCGGTCGAGGCCATTAGCACACGGATGAACAATGGCGAGGTGAAGACACCGGGCCGGGTGGTCGTCCAGGCGGGGATCGAAGAGGGCCGGGTGGAAATCATCATCACGGACAATGGCTGCGGTCTGCCCCACAATGATCGCCACCGCCTGACCGAGCCTTATATGACCACCCGGGAGAAGGGCACGGGCCTTGGGTTGGCCATCGTCAAAAAGGTCATGGAGGACCACGACGGCAGCCTGCGCCTGAACGATGCGGGGCATGGCGAGCCCGGCGGCGCCCGGTCTTCCGGGGCGGAAATCAAGTTGAGTTTCCCTGTCCGCCGTTCCACTCTTGGCGGTGACCGGTCCGGGCAGGGCGGACGGCGGGAAGCCGCTGTGCGGGCCATTCGGGAGGCGGCGAACGACCAGGGATAGGACCCGGTTGCTCACCATCAATAGATCGGAGCCGGAGGGACGGATCCGGACATAACATCAGTCGGCAACAAGACAGGCGGG
This sequence comes from uncultured Alphaproteobacteria bacterium, assembly GCA_964561475.1. Classification (GTDB taxonomy): domain Bacteria; phylum Pseudomonadota; class Alphaproteobacteria; order JAJFIK01; family JAJFIK01; genus CAYUYV01. Next base: position 23,022 of record CAZLPU010000018.1, on the reverse strand, counting down.
TATAACAATGAGTGTCGATGTTCTGATCGTCGACGACGAAGAAGACATCCGGGATCTGATTTCTGGCATTCTCGAAGACGAGGGCTACCAGACCCGCCTTGCGGGGGACAGCGATAGTGCCCAGGCGGAAATCCGCGCCCGGGTACCCTCGCTTCTGGTGCTCGATATCTGGCTCCAGGGCAGCAGGCTGGACGGCATCGAATTGTTGGGTGAGGTCAAGATCGAGCATCCCGACCTGCCGGTGATTATCATTTCCGGTCACGGCAATATCGAGACCGCTGTGACGGCGATCAAGCAGGGTGCCTACGATTTCGTCGAGAAACCGTTCAAGGCCGACCGGCTTCTTCTGGTGGCGGAACGGGCGCTTGAGGCGCGCACCCTCAAGCGGGAAAACGCGGAACTGCGCACCAGGGCCATCGATGACGCCGAACTTCTGGGCAATGCCCCCTGCATGACCCAGTTGCGCCAGAACATCGAGAAGGTCGCCCCCACCAACAGCCGGGTGATGATCATGGGTCCTCCCGGCTCGGGCAAGGAAGTGGTGGCCCGGAGCATTCACCGGAAATCCCGGCGGGCCACGGGCCCCTTCGTGGCGATCAATGCCGCCACCATCGCGCCGGACCGGATGGAAGTGGAGCTGTTCGGCGTCGAGGGTGGTGCGGGCCGCCCCCACAAGGTGGGCGCCCTGGAGCAGGCCCACGGGGGCACCCTCTATCTGGACGAGGCCGGGGACATGCCCCCGGAAACCCAGAGCAAGATCCTCCGAGTTCTGGTGGAACAGACCTTCTCCCGGGTGGGCGGCGGCCCCCAGGTCACCGTGGATGTCCGGGTGATGAGTTCCTCCAGCAAGGACCTTCAGGAAGAAATCGCCCTCGGGCATTTCCGCGAAGACCTGTTTCACCGCCTGAGCGTGGTGCCCGTCCGGGTGCCCAGCCTGGCGGAACGGCGGGAGGATGTGCCGCTTCTGGTGGATCACTTCGTGGAGCGGATGGTGGCCACCGGCGGACTGCCCCGGCGCAATATCGGGGCTGACGCCATGGCGGCCCTCCAGGCCCACCACTGGCCCGGCAATGTCCGTCAGCTGCGCAACAATGTGGAGCGCCTGTTGATCCTGGCCAATGAGGAGGGCGAGGAGGAGGTGACCGCGGATATGCTGCCCACGGAAGTCGGTGCCTCCACACCCAGCCTGGGAACCGGTCCGGGTTCGGAACATATCATCGCCCTGCCGCTCCGGGAGGCGCGGGAGATGTTCGAGCGGGAATACCTCATTGCACAGATCAACCGGTTCGGCGGCAATATCTCCCGGACCGCGGCATTCATCGGCATGGAGCGCTCCGCACTCCACCGCAAGCTCAAGTCGCTCGGGGTCAACCCGGCTGCCCGGGTTCCAGGGGAAGCACCCTGATTTATCCCGGCCGGACCATGTCTGCCGGTGCCGGCCTGTGTAGGGAGCAGGGACCATGAAAGTGCTCATCTGCGGCGCGGGACGGGTGGGAACGGGTATTGCCCGTCACCTTGCCGCCGACGGCAGCGACGTCACCGTGATCGACCGGGACGAAACCCTGACCCGGCAGATCCAGGAGTCCCTGGATGTGCGGGCCGTTCTGGGCCATGGGTCCTATCCGGATGTGCTGGATAGGGCCGGCGCGGCGGACGCGGACATGATCATTGCCGTGACGAGTACGGACGAAGTCAACATGATGGCGACCCAGGTCGCCCACTCCCTGTTCAATGTTCCCCGCAAGATCGCCCGGGTCAGGGCCCAGTCCTACCTTGTGGAGCACGCCCAGAAACTGTTCGGGCGGGAACACATGCCCATCGACCACATCATCTCCCCGGAGATCGAGGTGGGAGATGCGGTGTTGCGCCGCCTGCGCCATCCGGGCGCCTTCGATGCCATCGATTTTGCCGACGGGGCCGTGGAAGTGATCGGTGTACGGGTGGGCGACGGGGCGGCCGTGGTGGATGTCGCCCTGAGCGGGTTCCGGGACATCCTGCCCCAGCGCCGGTTCATGGTGCTCGCAATCAGCCGCACGGGCACCTATTTCGTGCCCTCCGGCTCGGACCGGGTGGAGGTGGGCGATGATGTCTATTTCGTTGCGCCCGCGGAGGATGTCCAGGCCATTCTTGCCATCTTCGGCCATGAGGAACATGAGGCCCGCAAGGTGGTCATCGTGGGCGCGGGCCATATCGGGCGTTATGTGGCCCAGCAGCTTGAGCGGCGCCGGATCAAGACCAAGGTCATCGAGACCGATCTGGAACGGGCGGAAGGGGCCGCCGATGAACTCGACCGGACCGTGGTGCTCCACGGCAGCGGTCTGGATCAGGGTGTGCTCCGGGAAGCGGACGTGCCCAATGCGGAATCCGTGGTCACCGTCACCAATGACGACGAGGCCAACATCCTGTCGTCCCTCATTGCACGGAAACTCGGTGCCCTGCGCGCCATCACATTGATCAATGATCCGGACTATGGCGATCTGGTGCGCTCCCTCGACATCGGCGCCTTCCTCGACCCCCGTGCCACGACCGTCTCCAAGATCCTTCAATATGTGCGCAGGGGACGGGTGAAGCGGGTGCACTCCATCGGCAACGGTATCGGAGAGGTCATCGAGGCCGAGGCCCTCCAGACCGCCCCCATTGTGGGCCGCTCCCTCAAGGATGCCAAGCTGCCCAGCGGGATCATCATGGGGGCCGTCGTCCGGGACGGGGTTTTCCTGCTGCCCGATCAGGCAGGGGAAGTGCGGGGCCGGGACCGGGTGGTGCTGTTCGCCGCGCGAGCCATGGTGCCCAGGGTCGAGCAATTGTTCCGTGTCGGATTGGAATATTTCTAGATGCCCGTGCGCGCCATGCTCCATCGGGTCGGATGGCTCCTGGCGGTCCTGGCCGCAGGGATGGTCTCTCCCGCCATTTTCGCCCTGATGGCCGGCGAGGAGGGGCTGGTCTTCTCTTTCACCCTTTCAGCCATGGCCACGGCGTTCTGCGGCGTCGGTCTTGTGGTGTCTCTCCGGGGGATCTCCGATGAGGGGGATCACTGGGTGGCGGTGACCTTCATCGGGATCGGCTGGCTGGTCCTGCCGTTCTTTGCCGCTCTGCCGCTTCTGGTTTCCGGTGTCCTGCCCCGGCTGTGGGACGCCTATTTCGAGGCCATGTCCGCCCTCACCACCACCGGCGCGACATTGATCAGTGATCCGGACAAACTGCCCGTGGCCATTCTGGTCTGGCGGGCGGTGCTGGAATGGCTTGGGGGGCTGGGCACCATTGTCATGGCCAGCACCGTGTTCGCGTCCCTGCTCTGGTCCGGCATTCCCCAACTGTCCGTACCCATGCCCTGGGTGCGCAAGACCGGCATGATGGCCCGTCTCGGTGCCGTGGCCGCCATGTTGTGGCCGGTCTATGCGGGGGTGACCGCGCTGGGTTTCGTCGCGCTCCTGGTCACCGGCGTTGCGCCGGTCGAGGCCCTGTGCCTGGCCCTGTCCTCGGTGTCCACCGGCGGCATGCTCTCAGGGAGCGATGCGGTTTCCGACTATGGCGGCAGCGGTGCGGCCCTTGTCGTCTGTCTTCTGATGGTTGCCGGAGGCACCACCGCCATGGCCCATCAGATGGTCTTCAACGGGCGCTGGCGGGATGTGCTGGGGGATGCGGAGTTCCGGGCCTACAGCGCCCTGCTCGTGGCGGCGGCGGGCATCTGTGTCCTGTTCGTGCTGTGGATGCGCCCGGGGGATACGTCCGCCGGGCCGGGTCTGATCGCCGAGGCGGCTTTTCTGGGTATTTCCCTGGTGACCACCACCGGCTGGGCGTTATCCGGGGACGATGGCGGGGGGCTTGGCCTGCCCATGGCCTTCGTGCTTTTGCTCCCGGCGATTGGCGGCATGGCCCTGTCCACCGCCGGGGGCCTCAAGGTGGCCCGTCTGGTGCTCCTGATCAAATACGCCGACCGGGAACTGGCGCGCCTGGCCCATCCCAGCAGTCTCACCCGGGTGCGGTTCGGCGGCTATGTCATCGCCGAGTCGGTTCTGGCCAAGACCGGCGCGGTGTTCCTCGCGGTGCTTCTCACCCTGGGGGCGATCACCCTTGCCGTGTCCGCGTTCGGCGTGCCCTTCGAACAGGCCATCGCCGCCAGTCTCTCGGTGCTGAGCAATTGCGGTCCCGCCTTCACCATGGCCCTCGACGGTGCGGCGGATTATACCGATCTCCCACGGGGCGCCAGAACAGTGCTTTGCGCGGGCATGGCCCTGGGACGGCTTGAGGTTTTGGCCTTGCTGAGCCTCTTCAACCCTGCATACTGGCAGCGCTGAAAAGCCCCCGCGCTGGTGCAGTCCGCCTGGGGCCGGAACGGATCAGGAGACGCTTTCATGTCCAGAGAGGCCTATGTCAACGGCCGGTATGTGCCGGTGAACGAAGCGATGGTTCATGCCGAGGACCGTGGTTTTCAGTTCGCGGACGGTATCTACGAGGTGTGCGCCGTGATCGGCGGACGGTTCCTGGACTATGAAGGCCACATGGCCCGTCTCGAACGCTCCCTCGGTGAAATGCGCATCGCGACCCCCATGAGCAACGCGGCCCTGACCGTGATCATGCGTGAAGTGGTCCGGCGCAACCGGATCAAGGACGGGATGGTCTATATCCAGATCACCCGCGGTGCAGCCCCCCGGGATCATCCGTTCCCGAAGCGTCCCATCCGGCCCACGGTCGTGGTCATGGCCAAACCCGTGGATATGGCCGCCGGTGATGCCCGGGCCCGCAAGGGCACCAGGATCGTCACCATGCCGGATCTACGCTGGGCCCGGTGCGATATCAAATCCGTTTCCCTGCTGCCCAATGTTCTGTCGATCCAGCACGCCCGGGACTCAGGGGTGGACGATGCCTGGCTGCTGGACGATGACGGCTTCGTCCGTGAAGGCACCCGATCCAATGCCTGGATCATCACCCAGGACGGCACCCTGGTGACCCGGCATCTGGACACCCGGATCCTGGGCGGTATCACCCGGACCAGTGTCGCGGCCATCGCCGCCGAGCTTGGCCTTGCCGTCGAAGAGCGCCCCTTCAGCGTCGAAGAGGCCCGCTCTGCCCGCGAGGCGTTCGCCACCTCCGCCAGCGCCATGGTCATGCCCATCGTCCAGATCGATGAGGCGGTGCTTGGCAATGGCGAACCGGGCTCCCTGGCACTCCGCATACGGGAGGCCTATATTGCAGCCGCGATCCGGGAAAGCGTGGCCTGAGGCTTAGGCTTCCCAGGAACGCTCAAGGTGGTGCGGCGGTCTCATCGGCGGAATATCAGGCCATTTACCCCGGTTTTGTCGTGAAATCCCTGGGTTGGCTCTTGATTCCAGCCGGAAATGGCGGCATCACCCGGTTGAACATGGGTAGCGGGGGAAAAAACTCTCGCGAGCGGATCTTTTCGCATGCGCAGCATAACCGATTTGGTTAGGCTCCCCATGAGGTGCCTATAGCGCCATAGCTCTAGGTGCGTCTCGCGCTCAAGCTGTGCGGGGCATGAAGACCGTGATCCGGCAGGCGTGAGGGGCCGGACCGCGGAGAACCCAACATTCAAGAGGTGGACCACACCCATGTCTTCCGACAAACAACAAAATCTGCAGGACACTTTTCTCAATTACTGCCGCAAGCAGAAAGTCCCTTTGACGATCTTCCTGGTCAACGGTGTGAAGCTTCAGGGTGTGATTACCTGGTTCGATAACTTCTGTGTGTTGCTGCGCCGCGACGGCCATTCCCAGCTCGTCTACAAGCACGCGATTTCCACGGTCATGCCCTCCCAGCCCGTCCAGCTCTTCGAGCCGGAGCCCGAGGGCAGTGACCAAGCGTGAGCCGTAAGCGCCGGAAGAACCAAACCAAGGGCGGTCACGGAGACGGGGCGTCCCCGAACGATGGGGATCTCCCTCTCCAAGCGGATGGCTCGCCCGAAGACAGTGCGCCTGACACCGGTCCTGATACTGGCTCTGGGTCCGGCCCTCAGGCGGACCCTGGGGCTGGGCAAAGGGACGATGACGGGCTCGACTTCAGCATCGATTTCACCGGTGCGGGCGCCCGGGCCCGGGGCGTGTCCCGGGCGGCGGAGCCCACAAAGGCGGTCGTTATCCATCCTTTTCTGCGCGCGCAAAGCGGCGAGGCCGGCGGACGGGACCCGGATACCCGTCTCAGTGAAGCCATCGGCCTGGCAAGAGCCATTGCCCTGGACATTCAGGACGCCCGGGTAATCGCCCTGTCCGGCTTCCGCCCGGGGACCTTGTTCGGCAGCGGCAAACTCAATGACATCGCCGAGCTGGTGGAGGAGGTGGGCGCGGGCCTTGTGATCGTGGACGCCCCGGTGACGCCGGTCCAGCAGCGCAATCTGGAGAAGGCCTGGAACGCCAAAGTGCTCGACCGCACAGGTCTCATTCTGGAAATCTTCGGTGACCGGGCCCGGACCAAGGAAGGCCGCCTTCAGGTGGAACTGGCCCATCTGAGCTATCAGCGCAGCCGGCTGGTGCGCTCCTGGACCCACCTGGAGCGGCAGAGGGGCGGTCTTGGCTTTATCGGCGGCCCCGGCGAGACCCAGATCGAGGCGGACCGCCGCCTGCTTCAGGAACGCATCACCAAGATCCGCCGCCAGCTTGAAACAGTGACCCGCACCCGTCAGCTTCACCGGGCCAGCCGCAAGAAGGTGCCTTATCCCATCGTTGCCCTGGTGGGCTATACCAATGCGGGTAAATCCACCTTGTTCAACCATCTGACCCAGGCGGATGTTCTGGCCAAGGACATGCTGTTCGCCACCCTGGATCCCAGCATGCGGGCGATCACACTGCCCTCCAGGCGCACGGTGATCCTTTCGGACACGGTGGGGTTCATCTCCGATCTGCCCACCACGCTGGTCGCCGCGTTCCGGGCCACCCTTGAAGAAGTGCTGGAGGCGGATGTTCTGGTTCATGTCCGGGATGCCGCGAGCCCGGAGACCGATGCCCAGGCCCGGGATGTGGCCCATGTGCTGGAGGAACTGGGCATCGGCTCCGATGATCCGCGTCCCTGCATTACGGTCCACAACAAGTCGGATCTGCTGGAGCCGGAGGTCAAGGCTGCGCTCACCCGCCGCGCCGCCATGAGCCAGGAGGTGACTGGCGCAAAAGATGTCGATATGGTCATGTCTGCCCAGACGGGTGAGGGGGTGGAGACTTTCCTTTCCCTGGTTGATCATCTGGTGCGGGACAACCGGACGGTTCTCGAACTGGACCTGAATTTCGGCGATGGCGCCCTGCTGGCCTGGCTCCATGAGAATGCGGACATTCTCGAGCGCATGGAGACCCCGGAAGGCCGGATCCGTATGCGGATCAGTGTGGATGACGCCGCGGCGGGCCGCCTGCGCAAACGCCTCGAGGACGGGCAATCCGGTCGCGAGACGGGCCAGCCAGGCGATGCAGGCGATGCAGGCGAGGGGGATGACAGTCAGGCCAGGGATAGCCGCATCATCGGTCTTGCCGCCGACTGACCGGCGATGGGTCCGCGTTTTGGCCGCCGCCCAGGCGCCCGCCCGGGTCTGCTGTTGGGCCATCCCGTCACCATACGCAATCCCATCCCCGCCTTGAGGACCTTGCCATGACCGACCTGCCCATCGATCCCGCCGCTGCGGCCTCCATCATCACCCACGCCGCCGCCACGGAAATCATGCCTCGGTTCCGCTCCCTCAAAGCCCATGAGATCCGGGAGAAAAACCCGGGAGACTATGTCACCGACGCGGATATCGGCGCGGAACGGGTCATGGAGGCGGCGTTCGTGGACCTTCTGCCCGGCTCCCAGGTGGTGGGTGAGGAGGCGGTCTCCGAGGATCCAACGGTGGTGACCCGGCTCGACGGCGACCGCTGGGTCTGGCTCATCGATCCGGTGGACGGCACCCGCAATTTCAAGGAAGGCTCGGAAACCTTCTGCACCATGGTGGCCCTGTGCCGGGGCGGGCGGGCCCATGCTGCCTGGATCCTGGCGCCCACCTCCAATGAATTGGCCATGGCGGTTGCCGGTCAGGGGGCGACCCTCGACGGGGCCCAGATGAGGCCAAGCACCGTGAGCGATCCGGCGGTCATGGCTGCATCGATTCACACTCAGTACATGACCAGACCCGCCGCCCGGAAAGTGGCACCGGGCCTTGAGACCTTCGCTTCCAACAAGGAATTCTACTGCGCGGGGCTCACCTATGTGGCCGTGGCCCGGGGTCTCATTGATGTGGCCATGTTCTGGAAGGCCAAGCCCTGGGACCATGCCATGGGTGCGCTGATCCTGGCGGAGGCGGGGGGCCGGACGGCCTTTCTCGACGGCACGGATTATGCTCCATCCATCCGTGAGCGCACAGGTCTGATTTCCACCGCCCAGGCCGGCAACTGGTCCGCCATGGCAGCACTCCTTTGGCCCGAGTGATGCTCACCCTACGGATGGGGTGCAATGGCCCGACCAAGGTCTCGCATTACCGTATGGAAGGGTGACTTTACGCGGCTCCCTGAAATAGTTTTGTCATGTTAGAGGACGCCGTCAGACCTGCGTAAGGACGGCGCAGTATGGGAGCGGAACAATGGGGCGTCTACCCAGTCTTTCCACCGTCATTCTGGCCGTGAGCCTGAGCAGCATGGCCCTCATGCCTGTCACCTCGACCGAAAGTCTGGCCCAAACCCAGGCCCAGACTCAGGCCCAAACTCAGGCCCAAACTCAGGCAGAGACCGTGGTCGACCGGGTGCGCAAGCATCTGGACAGTGTCGAATACCGGATCAAGAACGGGGATGTGGGCACGAGCCGGGACCGCTTCGGCATCCAGGGCGACCCGAAATACAGCAAGGTCGTGGAAGACTGCACCAAGCTGACCAGAACCGTTGAGGAATGGCTGGTGAACGCGGTCAAGCAGACCCAATGCATCACGCCGGACCAGCAGGATGTGATCACCGATCTGCTGGTCCTCGTGGAACATTCCGGCGATGAGATCGTGAAGGACTTCCCCGGGGAGGAAACCTTCGTCAATCACTGCGAGGCCGGTGTGCGCAATGTGGAGCACGTCGCCCGGAATGGGATCAGACAATGTGCCCCATCCGTCCGGTCTTCCCCTAATCGCTGATCCCCTAATCGCTGATCAGCCTTATCCGGCACCCGGACTATCGCGGCACGAATCATTTTGGCCAAAAAGGCGGTTTCCAAATCGTGCCTTTGCGTGTACATCTACGGCCATCGAAGTCTTGTCATCCGGAATTTGGAAGAGACACGTCATGACCACCCGTTGGACCAGCACCGGCCATTGCACCCAGGGCTATCGCCCTGCGCGCATGACTGCGTCTGCCGCCAAGAGCGTGACCATGACCATTGTTCTTCCGGTGGCCGTGGCGCTTTCCGGCGCGTATGCGGCGCAATCCAATCCGTTCGACCAAGGCTGACCTGCTCCCAACCCTGTCAGCCCTCCAACGGAAGCGGCTGACAGATCCCCCAAAATCCTTCGGTAAATCTGGGCTGTCGCGCTTCTTCCCTTGAGGGCGGAAACCGTGAGGCCTGTCATGATTGTGACCGTCAATGGACTGACCAAACGTTTCGACCGCAAGAACGCCGAACCCTTCACCGCCGTGGACGGGGTGTCCTTCGCCATCGCGCCGGGGGAACGGGTGGCGTTCATCGGACCGAACGGGGCGGGCAAGTCCACCACCCTGAAAATGCTCACGGGCATTCTCTATCCCACCGGCGGCGACGCCACCGTGTCAGGCATTGTGCCTTGGGCGGAGCGTCAGCGGCTGGCCCACAGGATCGGTGTGGTCTTCGGCCAGCGCAGCCAGCTCTGGCATCATCTGGAGGTGAAGGACAGTTTCGAACTGCTCCGGGCCATGTATGCCATCTCCGCCCGGGATTTCCGGGCACGGACGGAGCATATCGCCAATGTCCTGCGCATCGGTCACCTGATCGACCGGCCGGTGAAGAGCCTGTCCCTTGGCCAGCGTATGCGCTGTGAGATCGCCGGAAGCCTGCTGCACCGGCCCCAGGTGCTGTTCCTGGATGAGCCCACGATCGGGCTGGATGTCACCGCAAAGGCGCTTCTGCGCGAACACCTGAAACATCTGGCGGACACGGAGGATACGGCCATCGTCCTCACCAGCCATGACATGGGCGACATTGAGGAAATCTGTGACCGGGTCATTCTGATCAATGACGGCCGCATCCTCCTGGACAAGCCCTTGTCGGACCTGCGGTCGGAGTTCCTGTCCGCCCGTCAGATCGATCTGGTGACGGATGAGGAGCACCCGGACCCGGGTGATGCCCTGGACCTGCCAGGGGTGCGCGTTACCGGCCGGGCCCGCCACCGGCTCACCCTGAGTGTGGACCAGAGCCGCATCCGGGCCGATCAGGTGGTGGGCATCGCCCTGGACAGGTTGTCCGTGCGGGATCTGTCCATCGAGGCCGCACCCCTTGAGTCGATCATCCGCCAGCTTTACGGAGACGGACCATGACCGGACATGTTCGTGACCTGACAGTGCCGAGGCTCTCCACGGGGCTCATCGTTCGCCGGGAGGTGTCGCCGGGTCTTCTGACCTTCGTCGCCTTGGGTTGGCGCCAGGCCCGGCAGGAGCGGTTCGTGCTGCTGTTCCCGCTGTTCACCTTCGTTCTGCTGACGGTGGTGTTCAACAACATTTTCGCCATCACCCCCTTCGAGGAGCTGGACGGGACACTGACCCTCAATGCTGAAGTGATGACCTGGTATGTGGCCCTGACTGAACTGGTCGCCATGGCGGCGGGCCGGGCCTTCCGGGATTTGCGGGACGTGGTGCTGCGCGGAGAGTTTGCCAGCTCTCTGCATCGGCCCATGAGCATGATCGTCGTGAACCTGTGCGAGACGTTCGGGCGGCTTCTGTTCGATCTGCCGATCTTTGCACTGACGGCAGGGATCGTCGGATTTACCCTGACCGGGAGTTTTCCCCTCGGTCCGGGTCAGTGTGCCTTTCTGGTGGTGTCCGTACTCCTCAGTACCATGCTGATCCATGTCATGATGGGCAGCATCGCCCTGATCGAGGTCTGGAGCCCCCAGGCCCGCCCTGCCTATTGGATGACACAAAAGGCCATGTTCTTCCTGGGCGGATTGATCCTGCCCATTGCGATCTATCCCGAGGCCGTGAAAACCATCGCCTGGGCCACGCCTTTTCCGGCCATCCTCACGGTTCCGGCCCGGATTGTTTTCGATCCGCCGGTGCTGACGATGATCGCGGGGATCGGGCTCCAGGTGTTCTGGCTGGTGATGGCCTTGTGGCTCCTTTTCCATGTGGAGTCCCGGGCCACGCGGACCATTCTGACGAGAGGAGACTGACCATGGCTCGGGAATACACTTCCGTCCGCGGATTGCCCGGTATCGTCCGTTATGTCTGCACGGTCATGGCCATGGCTCTGCGCACGGTCATGCGGGATCGTCGGCTCTTCATCACCATGAATGTGATGATGGTGATCCAGAACGCCATGTACCTCCTGGTGTGGGTTGTGTTCTTCGGCAATTTTTCCAGCCTGCGGGGCTGGGGCATTGAAGAAGTGCTGACCTTGTTCGGGGTGGCGGCTTTTGCCTATGGTCTTGCGTTTTCCATTTGCGGCGGTGTCCAGGACATGGCGCGGATCATTCTGGATGGGGATCTTGATACCTATCTGGCCACACCCCGGCATCCTCTTTTGGGGATTCTGTTCCGGGAAAGCCGGATCTCTGGTTTGGGCGATATGGCGACGGGCGTGCTGTTGTGGGTCTTCGTTGCCGGTCATGGGGTTGTGGAGGTCGTTGCCCTGGTCTTTATGGCCGTATGCGGGGCGGGGATCTTCCTTGCCCTTACCATCATGGCCCACTCATTGCCGCTCTATCTGCGGGTTGGAAGCGTGGTCCCGGAACGGTTGCTGGAGTCCTTTGTTCTCCTGGCGTCCTATCCCACTCACGGTTTCGGTTTTGCCGCCAAGGTGATCCTGCTGACGGTCGTGCCGGCCGGCTTCATCAACCTCGTGCCGGTGGAAGCCGTGCGCACGGGCAATCCCGCCCTTGTCCTGGCGGTCGCGGGCGCATCCGTGGGCTACCTCGCGATCAGCGTCCTTGTGTTCGAGCGGGGGCTGCGCAATTACACCTCCGGCAACCGCATGATCGGTGTGCGGTGAGCCAAGACAGATGAAGGGAAGGTGCGTTCCGGGCTAGTGGTTCGGCCCAGACATTTGCATCCCATTCGCGGCTCGTCCGTTTGCAAATGTCTGGGCCATAAGAACCACGAGCAAGGTTATGTTTCTCGTGGAGCTTTTGGCTCTGACGCTTGAGTGATGAGCGTGCCGCAAAGTGGGACTCAAGCATCAGAGCCGCTCCACTAGCTGGGATGCACCATCACATGGATATATAACGTAGACTGATTTTTAAGAGAGGGGCGGTGATGGCTGATCTTTGGGAACGACGGTTTGCGTCGGAAGGCAACATGTGGGGCGAGACGCCGAGCAAAACGGCGGTGATCCTGAATGACTGGCTCGAGCCCCGGTCGCTGGTGGCGGAGTTTGCCTGCGGTTATGGCCGGGACATGATTTATCTGGCCGGTGAAGGTCACAGGATCATGGGTTATGAGGCGGCGGCCAGCGGGCGGGAGGCGGCGCGAAAACACCTGACCGCCAATGGCGTGATTGCGGGCGCCGAGATCCGGGATGAGTCCTATTTCTATCCGGACCTGGAAGAAGCATCGGTGGACGCGGTCCTCAGCCACCGGGCGCTTCATCTGCTCAATGAGGGTGAGGTGGACTGGTTCGCCGAAGCCTCCCGGTACATTCTCAAACCCGGCGGCCTGCTCTGCGTGAGCGCCCGGGACCGGCGGGATTTCGACCCCCTCCAGATGACGGCCCTGGATGGTGGCCGGGGTGCCGCGGAGTATCGCCGGGACGACCGCCAGGGCCACCGGATCCGCTTCTGGTCCGCCGATCTGTTCCACGCCACTCTGGGCGACCGGTTCCACCTGTTGCGGGCCTATATGGGCCAGGAAATCGAGGCCGTCTCCAATCCGGCCGCCCGCGCCCATTTCACGGTCTTTCTTGCCCAGGTCCGAAAAGACGTGGGCTGAGCCCCCGCCCATGGGGGGCTGTCAAAGATTGATCCGCTTCCGGATGGCATGGTGAATCACCAGGCCGCCGGTACCCCCCCCCTGGCCTCAGCCCGCCTTACGGCCTGCCTTTTCCTCGTCCTTCACCGCATCCCACAGGCTGTCCAGCTCTTCCAGGGAAAAGCCCTCGTCCATGGACCGGCCCCGGGCCTCCAGAAGGTCTTCCATGCCCCTGAACCGGCGCTCGAACTTCGCGTTGGCGGCTTCCAAGGCCGACTCCGGATCAATTTTCAGGTGCCGGGCCAGATTGGTCATGACAAAGAGGAGATCGCCATATTCCTCGGTGATCCGCTCCGCGGTACCGCCGCCCCGGGCCTCGTCGGCCAGTTCCCGGGCCTCTTCGGCGATCTTGTCGATCACGGGATGGATGTCCGGCCAATCGAAGCCCACCCGTGCCGCCCGGTTCTGAAGCTTCACGCATCGGGTCAGGGCGGGCAGGGCCAGGGGCACATCATCGAGGACACCGGCCCGCTCCCGGCCCCGGCGCCGGGCTGCCTCCGCCCGTTCCTCCGCCTTCTGCGCTTCCCAGGTGCCGTGCTGGGCGCCTGCGGCCCGCTCTTCATCCGTACCGAACACATGGGGATGGCGGCGCACCAGCTTGTCGGTGATCGACTCCACCACATCGGCGAAGGTGAAATCGCCCCGGTCCTGGGCGATGGCGGAATGAAAGACCACCTGAAGGAGCAGGTCCCCCAATTCCTTCCGCAGGCCATCCATATCCTGTTCCCGGATGGCGTCGGCCACCTCATAGGCCTCTTCAACCGTATAATGGGAAATGGACTCGTAGGTCTGAAGCCGGTCCCATTCACAGCCATGGTCCGGGTGCCGGAGATCCGCCATGATTTGCAACAGGGCCGCAATCTCACGGCGGTTTTCCGGAGCCTTCACGCTCATCAGCACTGGTCCTTTTGGTCGGGCGCGGGATGCGGTCAGTCGATGGCCTTGTGGAAAGTCAGCGTATTGCCAAAGGGGTCGATGATATCGACCTCCCGGCTGCCCCAGGGCTGATCCGTGGGCGAACCGGGCCGCGCGAATTTGTAGTCCTTGGCCGCGAGATGCTGCTGATAGCCATCCACGTCATCCATCCGTAGACGCACGGCACCGCCGGGGCAGACATCCCCATGATGTTCGGAGAGATGGATGGCACAGCCATTCTTGGAAACCTGCATGTAGACCGGCAGGCCCTCTTCGTGCCGGTGCTCCCAATCCACGGTGAATTCCAGGAAATCCACATAGAATTCCTTGGCTTTTGCCTCATCGAAAATTCTCAGCACCGGCGTCAGATCTTGCACATTCATGATTGTTCTCCTTTGTTCAAGACAGGGTTTTGTCCAAGGCAGGGTCTGATTGACGGACACGCAGATGCGCAAGGGGCCCCGCGTCCTGCGCGCCTACGGCTCCCCCAGGGCCCGGGCAACCGCATCCACAAGCTCATGGACCGGCTTTGTACTGTCCAGGCGCAGCACCGGGCATGGCAGGCTATCGAGCCAGGCTTCATGGCGGGCCCGCGTCCGGCCGGCCTGGCCGCCGCCGTCATATCCGCTGGCCCAGGTGATGAAGTCTTCCGTCGCCTGATGGCGCCAGCCCCCAGGGGCGCTGGCCTGCACGCCGAAATGGCGCGCTTCCCGGTCCCGCAGCCGGGCCATGCGAATATCGGCCTCCACGGACAGAAAGACCACAAGATCGAATTTGGGGATGAGAGGATCGCCCCAGCCGTCGAGAGAGCCGCTCAAGACCCAGTCCAGCCGGGGCAGGAACACTTCTTCCATCAGCCGCAGACGGTCTTCCACACTGCGCTTTGTCTGATAGGGCGGTACCGTGGGGCGCCAGTAATAGTCATCCGTATCGTGATGGGCGAGCGCCAGCCGGTCCGCCAATGCCCTGCCCAAGGTGGTCGCCCCGCTGCCCGAGGCCCCGGTGATATGGATCCGGCGGGATGTCATGGCCATGGCCCAAGCTCCGTTACAACAAAAACGGGAAAAGGCGACAGGAGAGCCCGGATAAAATAACGCTGCCGGGAACGCCCAGGGATGGATTTGCAGTCGGGACGGATTTGCAGTCGGGCCCGGATGAAGGCACGCTTGCCGACGACCCGTCAGCCACCGGCGCGATCAATCAGCCAGAAGGAGGATAGGCCCCAATGCCTGCAAAGACATCCCGGAAATTGTCAGAACGTCTTAGGCCCTCGAAGGCCATGCGCGCAAGGTCACTCCACTGGGGTCCCGCGACCATGGCCCTGAGCCTGGCCCTGGCCGCCATGCCGGTCCATGCCCAGCCAAGCCTGGAATTGCTGCCGGAGGAAGACTCCCCCCAGGCGGACATCATTCTGGAGGTGGATGCCAGTACGGACCTCGCCCAGGTGATCGACGACCACTGGGCCTTCACCCTGGAACAAAACCCCCTGTTCGCCACCCGCAGCGGTGTGCGCGACTATGACGACCGTCTGGGGTCCCAGTCCCCCGAGGCGTTCCAGGCCCGGGCCGAGGCCAACCGGCGCTTTGCGGACCGGCTGGAAGCCATCGACCCGGACGCCTTGTCCGAAGACGAGGCCCTGAACCGCAATCTGCTTTTGCAGATCACCCGGCGGGAAGCGAAAAGCGTTGAAGTGGGCTATCACCGGCTGTCCGTGTTCATGACCTCCGGCTCCTGGCACCGGAGTTTCGGTGGTGCGCCTGCGCGGTTGCCCTTCTTCACCCAGGCGGATTACGAAAGCTATGTGGCCCGTCTGAATGACTATGGCCGCTTCAACCGGGAAGGCATCGCCCTTTTGCGGGAGGGTCTCGGCGAAGGCGTCGCCCAGGCTTGCGCCCCCATGGACGGCTACGGCGAGACCATTTCATCCTATGTGGTGGATGATCCGGCCACCTCCAGTTTCATGGCACCCTTCAAGTCCATGCCCGAGACCATTCCGGCGGCTGAGCGCGCCCGGCTTCAGGAAGAAGGCCTCGCCGCGGTTCGGGACGTGGTGATCCCCGCCTACCAGGAGCTTTATACGTTCTTCACGGATGAATACTTGCCCGAGTGCCGGGACAAGGCAGGCATTTCCACCGTACCAGGCGGCACCGCGCTTTATGATCACGCGGTGGCCTATCACACCACCACATCCATGACCGCCCGGGAGATCCATGCACTGGGTCAGCGGGAAGTGGCCCGGATCCTGGCGGAAATGGACCAGGTGGTGGAACGGGCCGGGTTCGACGGGGACCGCAAGGCCTTTGTGTCCTTCCTGCGCTCGGATCCCCAGTTCTATCCCAAGACCGCGGACGAACGGCTCATGCGCGCCGCCTGGATCTCCAAGCGCATGGACGGCGAACTGCCCAAACTGTTCGGACGGCTGCCCCGGGTGCCCTACACGGTCAAGCCGATCCCCCTGACCTTCGCCGCCAGCACCACCACCGCCTACTACCAGCCCTCCGCGCCGGACGGCACCGTGGCCGGGGTCTATTACGTCAACACCACCAAGCTCAACGAGCGGCCCCTGTACGAATTGGAGGCTCTGTCCCTCCACGAGGCGGTGCCGGGCCACCATCTCCAGATCGCTCTTGCCCAGGAATTGGATCTGCCGGACTTCCGCCGGTCCGCCCGGTTCACCGCCTATGTGGAAGGCTGGGGTCTTTATGCGGAGCGTCTCGGCCTGGAGGTGGGCTTCTACCAGGATCCCTATTCAGATTTCGGCCGCCTGTCCTATGAAATGTGGCGGGCCTGCCGGCTTGTGGTGGACACGGGCATGCACGCCCTGGGCTGGAGCCGGGATGAAGCCATCGCGTTCATGCTGGAAAACACCGCTCTGTCCCGGAGCAATATCGAGGCGGAGGTGAACCGTTACATCTCCTGGCCCGGACAGGCCCTGGCCTACAAGATTGGTGAGCTGAAATTACGGGAACTGAGAGAGCGGGCCCGGGTCGCTCTGGGCGATGGTTTCGATGTGCGGATGTTCCACGATGAGGTTCTGGCCAAAGGCGCCATGCCCCTCGATCTTCTGGAAGCCCGCATCGACCGCTGGATCGATACCAGCCAGCTTTAGAGAAGTTTCCGTCCAATGGGAATCGGCGCGACTGGCGCGTGATCCAACCTGATTGCGTCATCGATGGGGGTTTGCCTTGGCTACCCGGCAAGGCCCCCTGAATTTGCATAGAGCATGAGGCGTTTAATCCGCGTCATGCTCAAGGCCGCGACTGCGGTCCGGCGCCACTGCGCCGCCCTCGCGGAGGCGCCTTGCGCCGTGAGCGAAAAAAACTAAAGCAGCGGCTACCCTGTTTGAAGGTGTTCGTGATTTTGCGCCCGACGCTCTAACGCACCACGGCCATGGGGCGCCGGGCCGGTGTCCGGTCCTCGTGGACCGGTCCGGTGTGGGACGGCCCGTGGTTCGACAGAACGATGTGCCGGGCCGGATTATGTATTTCGAGATCCGCCAGATCCTGAGGGGCGGCAGGTCCCGGTGCGTCCGCATCCAGGATTACCGGCACGATGTCCGGATGGGGCAGTCCGCTGCGCATCTGGAGGCGCTGGGCATATTCCGCCTCATGAAGAACCCAGCGCGACCGGGCGCTTGCCTCGGACCAGTACAGCAACACCACATCGGCGCGCTCAATCGCTTCCTGGAGCCGCTCTTCCCAGTCATCGGCGGAGCGCAGTTCCAGGACATCAACGAATGTCCGCATCCCAAGCAACCTGAGCATCCGGCCATGGCGCATCACCGCGTCCCGGTCCTGGGCGGAATAGGAGAGGAAAACGCTCCGGTAGCGGCGGAAGGGCACCCGGGCCCGGCGGCTGTCGTCCTGGGCTCCGTATTCAACTGGCATGCGGAAAGGCGCCGACCCGAGGGGCACGCCTTCGAGAACCAGAGACACCCGCAGGAACAGCCCGTCGTCATTCATCCGGTCCGGCACCCGGACGGAAAAAGCACCGATGGCCCGGTCACCTTTCCAGATCAGATATTGAATGGGACATTGCTGGCGCAGCCCGGGAGCGCTCAAACGGGCCTCGATAAGGGTTCCGTCCGGGAACGGTGCTTCCGAGGACGAGCTGCGGGACCGCCGGGGCGCGTCGTCACCATCATCCGTGGCCTCTCCGAACAGGTCATCACTGGCGCTGGGCATGTGCACCGCCACCTGGATGACCACGGTTTCGCCGGGTGCGGCCCGGCGGGGGGCGAACACGCTGCAATCGACGCTGTTCAGCAGGGCCGACACCTGTTCGTCCATCTCATCTGCGGCATCGGGCTCAGGCCATTGACCGCGGGCCCTGGCAGGCACCGGAGCAGCAAAGCTGGACCGGCTGCCCTGGGGCATGGTGCGCACAAGGCTGCGATACTCCCTCAGCGAGACGTTCGACCGCGGGTGCAGATTGTTGGCCGGACCCAGGGCGGTCTCCGCCGGAGTGCTCTCGGCCCGAGACTGCGAGAACGCTTTCAACAACAGAAAAATCAGGGTGGCGCTCATCACCACCGGCGCAGCCCAGAAAATCAATGCATCCATGGCCAAACCCCTCCAGCCAATCATCCCCCAAAACGTCTCACTACCATAGAGGTTACGAGAAGATGAGTTTTGAACAAGGGGCGCAGTTGGCGAACTTGCGATTACAAATCGTACAGTTCCAAGTCTTTACCCGAAATCCAGGGGAAAAAAGTCCAGTCATGATGGGGCATTTGCGCCTTAGCCCGACATGGTAGTATGGACCTGGCCCTTTTCTTGCCCAAGGTCCCATCATGCATTCCGGACATTTACGGCCAAAGATCCGGGGCCAAGCGGACCGGCTGCGCCAGGTCCGCCGTTTGATCAAACTGTTTCCGTGTGTGGAGTGCTCCAATGCCCGTCACGATCACGTTCGTGCTGTTTCCCATGGTCACCCAACTCGATTTCACCGGACCCGCCCAGGTGCTGTCCCGGATCCCCGACGCCCAGGTCGTCGTGGCGGCGCGCAGCCTTGAGCCGGTGCCCACCGATTGCGGGTTTGCCATTGTGCCCACGGCCACTTTCGATGACGCGCCCCAGGCTGACCTGATCTGTGTGCCCGGCGGTTTCGGTGTCACCGCGGCCCTGGGCGATCGGGCCCTGATGGATTTCCTGTCGGCCCAGGCCGTCGGTACCCGGTATGTCACCTCCGTCTGCACGGGAAGTTTCCTGCTCGGCGCCGCCGGACTTCTGGAGGGGCGCAAGGCCACCACCCACTGGGCCTATACCCATCTGCTGCCCCTGGTGGGGGCCCGCCATGAAGCCGGGCGGGTGGTGCGGGACGGATCTCTGTTTACCGGCGGCGGCGTGACAGCGGGCATTGATTTTGCCCTGACCGTAGCGGCGGAACTGGCAGGTCCTCAGACCGCCCAGGGCATACAGCTCGCCCTTGAGTACAATCCCGCGCCGCCGTTTCAGGCAGGCCATCCGGATCGTGCCCCCATGGTGGTGCGGGAGGCTGCCCAGGACCGGTACGCCAAGGCGTCAAAGGATATGAGGGCGGCGCTGGAAGCCTTGTAAGGACCCGGTGACAAGATCGCCGCCGATCGGTGCCTGCAAAAGCCGGGCTCAATTGGCCAGCACGGCCTCGGCGGCACTTTTCAATACCGGCGCCAGGGCCCTGTAGCTCGGACCCAGGGGCGAGGTTGACCGCCACAGAAGCGCGATCCGGCGCCGGGCCTTGCGGTCACCGATCCGCCGGATGATCAGGTCCGGATCCCGCCGGGCCTCGGACTGGGCATAAAGCCCGCTCAGCACCGCCACACCGGCTCCCATGGCCGCCATCTGGCGCACCGCGTCAAGGCTGGTGCCCTGATATTCCGTACTCACATGGGCGCCGGCCCGGGCGGCCAGATCCTGGATCAAATGGTTGATCTGGTGGCCATACCCGAGACTGAGCAGGGGCCGTCCCTTGAGGCTGCCGGTGCTGACCGGCCCCTGATCCGTCGCCAGGGGATCATCCGGCGCGACGCAGATCCACAAATCTTCCTCGAACAGGGCCAGGGCTTGGGCATCGGGATGGTCTTCCGGCGCGGAGATGACCGTATCGAGCCGGGCGTCCCTCAGGCGCTGGTCCAGTTCCCCCGGCCGCTCCTCATACACATTCAGCCGCAGGTCCGGATAGAGCGCGTGCAGGCGCTTCACCGCGTCGGGCAACAGATAAGGGCCGATGGAGGGCAGAACCCCAAGCCTGATCCGTCCGCCCACGGTACCGGTTCCCTGGCGGGCGGCGGCCACCAGATCCTCCATGTCCCGCAGGACCGAGCGGGCCCGGGCGGTGATGTCCTGTCCCAAAGGTGTGAGCACCGCGCCGGAGCGGCCCCGTTCGATCAGGGGCTGGCCCAGATGGTCTTCCATGTCGGCCAACTGGGCGGAAAGGCTGGGCTGGCTGACGTTAAGCCGCTGGGCCGCTTCACCGAAACGGCCCGTATCCGCCACAGCCACAAGATACTGGAGTTGTCGAAGGGTGGGCCGCATGACACAGGCTCCTCCACACCATAGGTTAAAACTATCTTATCGGAAGTTTTTTTCGATTGGTACTATGTCAACGGCAACCGACATCTCCATCACAACACGCGGCGCCACTGGGGACCTGCCGCTAGGGATTTTGGAGAATGACCATGAAAACAACTTCTTTCCTGATGATGGCCGCCGCTGGTGGTGCACTCGCGCTGACCCTGGCAAATCCCGCGCAAAGCGGTGACCACATGATCACCGAAAAAGAGGTTCTTGCGGCCCAGAAAGCCTGGGGCGAAGGGATCGTCGCAATCGGTGCAGTGTTCCAGGAAGGCGGCGACTACAAAGCCAAGGCCGCCGAGCACATCCGCACCCTGTATGCCTACGAGCAGGGCACCGTGCTGTTCAAGCCCACTCTGGCCGCTGAAGATCAGTTCCGGGAAACCTTCGACGAAGCCCTGTCATACTTCGTGAAAGGCGAGATTGCCGAAGACTCCGGTTTCGCCATTCGTCCGTGGCAGGAAGTGCGCTTCGGCGATCAGGACATCCTGCTGTCCGGCGACACGGCTGCCGCCATGGGGAACTACTTCTTCACCCCCGTTGGTGAGACCGAAGAGGTGAAGGTGGAATACACCTTTGGTTACATGAAGGATGAGGACGGCAAGCTGCGCATCAACATCCACCACTCTTCCGTGCCTTATTCCCCTGCGGAATAAGATCCCCCGCCGGAAGATTTGAGCCACATAATGCGAGATCGGATCCTGCTACCTCCCTCATGCCCATGACAGCTGCCTCAGCGGGGTCCGCTTACTGGCCGGCCAAGGTTTTCCCACCACCTTGGCCGGCTTTTTTTATCCATCGTTTTGTTTTGATGTTCGGGCGATCAGGGTCGCACGCCGGTCCCTCGAGCGAAAATCCCGCGCTTGGTCAGGAAACGGGGCCAGCCATGGCCCGCAAGCAGCATCACACCACCCACCGTGAGAAAAAGCGCGAGCGCCTGGGGCCAGCCGAAGGGTTCCCCGAGCACCATCACTGCAATCCCGGCCGTGACCGCCGGTCCGACACCGCCCACGGCGCTGGTGGGCCCTGGGCCGATCCGCGCCACGGCTTCCGCCATCATGAAACTGGGCAGGATGGTACAGGCCACCGCGAGCACAAGACCAAGGCCCAAAATGGACAGGGTCACCTCCGGCATACCCGTCTGGACTGTCTGCACACTGAAATGCAGCAGAATGGCCACCGCCGCTGCCGCCATGGCCACACTTGTGAAAAGCGCGGAACCCAGCTTCATGATCACGGGCTTTGAGGCCACGAAATAGACGGCGAACAGGGCGGCCGAGGCAAACACCAGGGCCGCTCCGAGACCCGCATCGGGACCGAACCGGCCCAGTTCCTGGCCGAACAACACGGCAATCCCCGTGTAGGACAGGATCAATGCCACGGTGTGGCGCCAGGTGATCCGGTCACCAAGAAAGATCCACGCAAGCAGGGCCGTAATGGTCGGATAGGTGTAGAGGATCAGCCGCTCGAGCTGGGCGGAGATGTATTGCAGGCCGGTAAAATCGAGCCAGGTGCAGCCGTAATAGCTGAGCACACCAAGCCCGGCAGCCAGCATGAATGTGCGCCCATCCATGACATCCCGGCGGGACTTGGCCGCGCGCAGACCGATATAGAGAAAGACCGGCAGGGCAATCCCCATGCGCAGGGCCATCATCAATTCCACGCTGGCGCCCTGGGCAAAGGCCAGCTTCATCACCACGCCCTTAAGGGAGAAAAGCGCAGCCCCGACCGAGCCCAGGACAAGGCCGCCAAGTCTCGGATTCCTGAGATTAGGGTCTGTGAGATTGGGATCCCCGGGCTTGGAATCCCTGGGCTTGGAGTCCCTGAGTTCAGGGTTCGTGGTGTGGGATCCAGTGTCTGTCATGGGTCATGCCCCCAATACGGACCGTCCGTCGCGATCCTGAAGAACTGGAGCCAGATGTGGGACGCTGGATCTGGGCGGGGCACAAAAAAGCCGGCGCGCGGATCCTCCGCAGCCGGCTCGATATGGACAACACGGCACAGGCTGCTTCACGGAAGGAGCAAAATCCAGCGCCAGTGATGTGTGGTCATGGTCAACATGGCAGAAAGTGAACCACACCCAGGGTCTTCCGCCAAGTCCCAGCCGCCAAGTCCCAGCACGGAACCCCTCACCTCACGCTCCAATATATTTTCCATAATATAACTTATGCGGCAAAAAGATCAGGTCGTCGGTGAACGTGCTGAAGCCCCGGGCCGACCCCTTGCCCCATGTGCCCCGTGACCCAGGCAGCCATACCCAGTCAGCCGTTCAATAGCTGGAATGACCGCGCACGGAGGGCGACAACATTCGCGTGCGCTCAGCCCGCCCGCCTCCCTGATGCTCCATGCTCCAGAAAAAATTCACCCTGTGCTCCGGGTCACATCGGTCCTTGAGGGCCCCGGGCATAGTGAGGGTGTGGACGGGGCGCGGACACGAAAGACCAAAGCCCACGCCC
>CAZLPU010000017.1:0-70020 GCA_964561475.1 uncultured Alphaproteobacteria bacterium | reverse complement strand
CTGGGGTTGGGCCTCGGCCAGGGTGCGGCGGATCTTCACCGCCTCTTGTGTGGCGACCAGGGCCCCCTCCCGGTCCCCGAGATCCGAGAGCCGGACGCCCAGATTGTGCAATCCGCCAGCCAGTCTGCTCAAGTGCTGCTCATCTTTTGCGCCGCTCGCGCGCAGAGCGGCAACATGGCGCTGTGTCACCAGGAGGGCCAGGTCCAGGAGCCGGAGATCCATTCGGGGCAAGGCATAGGTCAGCCCCGCGGCCCCGTCCTCGGACAAACGATCCGAATGGGCCTCAAGGACGGAGATGAGGGCGCCGGGGGTGGCCTGCATCACGGCGCTGGCCGCCTTCGCCAAGTCCCCCATGCGGGGGCACAAAACCTCGGCCATGCAGGTCTCGATCTTCACCGTAAGGCTGGGGCCATGGACCGGACCCAGGGTCTCGTCGGTCAGGGAGGCCCGCTGGAGCACCGTCAGGACCGTTTCCCGGGCTTCGTTTCTGGCATTTTCCCGAGCTTCTTCCTCGGCCTCATCCCGGGCATTCTCCGTGCGCGTCCCGATCCAGTCCAGGCAGCTATGAACAGCCTCATGGAGATTGTCCAGACCCGCCACCAGATGCTCCCCCACCAGATCCGGCTCCAGCCCCGCAAGGCCCTCCGGCCCCTGGGCATAGAGTGTGGTGAGATCCCTCAGCACAGGACGGACATCAACGGGAGACGCCCGCCTGCCTTTGTAGAAGGTGTCCGCCATGAGCAGGGCTTGCGCATCCGTCTTGGAGCGGACACCGCCCACCAAAGTGAGTTGCGCCAGTCCCCGTTCCAGATCCTCCCGGCGCTCTTTATCAAGCCCGTCCAGCACTTTCCCCCAATGCCCCCGCTCCAGGCCGAGGATGCGGTCGAGCAGATCCGCCGGACCATCGGAAGAGGTTTCCGGCGCCTGTTCCGCCAGATGCAGCAGGGCGGCCATCTGCACCGCCAGGGGGCGGGCATATTGGGGCTGTTTTTCGATAAGGTTCAGAAGCGTCTCGTGGGGCTGTCGGTCCACCTTCTGGAAACCCTGCTCTTTCATCACAGGGCGGAAGGCTTCCAGGGCTCTGTCAAAAAGGGTCAGCCTGCTGTCTTTCGCCTCGAAGGCGGCCATGGACAGGGCTGCTTCCTCGCCACCCATGGGCCGAAAGGGAGTCTGCATGGCCGGTGAGCTTTTGCTCAACTCATCCCACCAGCCGCGGCCCCGTGCCATGAGCACCAGCCGCACCGGCTGCCGGGTCCCGTCAAAGGCCAGTTTCGCGAGGTGCGCATTCAGCCATTTCAGATCCGCGATTCGGGCTTCCGCATAGTCAATGACGATGAGCAAGCCTTTGTCCGCTGGGCCGTCCTCCTCGAAATGGCCTCCGGCGGTTCGGGCAATCATCTGCTCCAGTGCCCGTTTCAGATCCGCGTGTTGAGATGGATCCGTTGCAGGCAGTGTATCCAGGAAACCGGCAGTCCAGCCCTTTTCCCGCATCTTGGCCGTGAGCGCGATCATCAGACGGGTTTTGCCAAGCCCGCCCGCACCGTGAATGAGCCGTCCTCGGACGGTCGGCGCTTCATCCACACACCACGCGGTCATGTCCGCAAGCATGCCCGTGGCATCCATATAGCCCACGGCCCCATATTTCGCTTGCAGGAGGGCCGAAGGGCTGATCAAGGAAAGGTCTTTGGGCAGAGCTTCCGTCTTGGGGCTGAGGACATCCGGGCCATAAGTCTTCCGGTAGACATCCGCCATGGTGACGCCCCTGGGCGCCTTTCCCGTCCAGACAGAGCGCAGGTCCTCGACGATCCCATCAATATCGGTAATGGCGCGCCGGAGATGGGTGTTGAAGGGTGTCGGCACCCCGCGCAATGGCTCCGGACCGATGCGCACATGAACAACGGGCGTGCCCAGCTCCCGCGCTCGGGTCAGTTCAGCGGGCACCCAGATGGACCCCACCGATGCTGGTGACCAAATCACAATCACCACCCGCGCCTTGTCCAGCGCCGCGTCCACCTGCTCATTGATAGATCCGGCGGAAGACCGGATCTTCGCCGCATCAAACCAGCAGTCATATCCTCGCTCTGCGAGGGCTTCGGCCAAGGCTGCCCGTTCCACCGCATCGTCGGTCGCATAACTGATGAAAATATCCGGATAATCGGCCATCCCGCCCCTCCACCGCTCCTTGTCGTAGATTGAACGAGCAAGACCCGACGCGCAACACGCAGGGGGATGGATTTCCCTTTTTCCGGCAGGAGGACAAAGAAAGGATTTGCCACTATCCTTTCTTTTGATTCGCGCCGACGAAAGGATCCTTTCTTTTGCCTCATCCGCCAAACCGGCACGGCCCTCACCCACGATCCAGACAAGGCCAGTGGCTCACCATCTCAACCGCCGGGGAGACCGCAAAGGCCTTCCTGCCCCCCTGTCTTCCGCCGCAGCCGCCAATCGAAATGGAGCGGCTCTACCAGCATCTGGAGCGGGCCAACCATGCGCTGGGCCGCCTTGATGGCGTGGCCTCGATCCTGCCGGACACGCCTCTGTTTCTCTACATGTATGTCCGCAAGGAAGCGCTTCTGTCGTCGCAGATCGAAGGGACGCAATCCTCCCTGTCCGACCTGCTGCTCCATGAAAGCGATGAGGCGCCTGGTGTTCCGCTGGAGGATGTGACGGAAGTCTCCTGCTATGTCGCGGCCATGACCCACGGGCTGGAGCGCATCCGGGGTGGGTTTCCTTTATCCCTCCGGCTGATCCGAGAGATCCACGAGAAGCTGCTGGCCAATAGCCGGGGGGCGAACAAGCTGCCCGGCACCTTCCGCCAGTCGCAGAACTGGATTGGTGGCACCCGGCCCGGCAACGCCCTCTTTGTGCCGCCCCCGCCCCAGCACGTGGTAGACCTCATGTCGGATTTGGAACGCTTCATTCACGCAGATACACCGTCCATCCCCTTGCTGATCAAGGCGGGACTTGTTCATGTTCAGTTCGAGACCATCCATCCGTTCCTGGACGGAAACGGCAGATTGGGACGCCTCCTGATAACATTCCTTCTCTGCACTCAAGGCATCCTGAAGGACCCGATCCTCTATCTCAGCCTGTACTTCAAGACCCACCGGCAGCGTTACTACGATCTCCTGCAAAGGGTCCGGGAGACGGGCGATTGGGAGGAATGGCTTACCTTCTTCCTGGACGGGGTGGCCGAAACCTCGGTACAGGCAGCGGACACTGCAAAAGATATTCTCAATCTGTTCGATGCTGACCGGCGGCGCATAGAAAACCTGGGGCGGCCCGCAGCATCCGCCTTACGGGTCCACCAATTGCTCCAGCAAAAGCCGATCCTGTCTATTCCCGATGCCGCTCAACAGGTCGGGATTTCGACGCCCACCGTCGCCAAATCCGTGGCTCATCTGGAAAAGCTCGGCATGGTTCGAGAGATCACCGGCAAAAAGTCCGGCCGACTATTCGTCTATGATGATTATCTCACAATTCTCAGCCGAGGGACCGAACCCCTGGCCCGTTAGGCCAAGGGGTTGATCCCTCAGTCCGGTTGCTTGAGCCCGTCCGACATTCGAGAGGCGATAGCGGACTGAACCCGGCACGGCCCTCACCACCATTGGAGGGCCGTGGGTGGGGTCAGGTGGGTTTGACGGCGAAGAGTTTTACGGACATGGCGTAGGTGTTGAGGTCGTAGCCATGCATGGTCTCGCGCAGGGCATCGTGGGCATTGGCGGACAGGGTTGATGTTGCGCCGGAAGACGGGCCGCAACAGGCGGCGGGGGCGGGCTCGGGTTCCGCCGGTGCGCAGCATGCGGATTGACCGTCCACTTCCGAATAGGCATTGAGATCGGCGCCGTCCTCGATGAGTTCGATCGCGTCAAAGCCTGCCTTGAACATCGCCTCCTTCAGATCGGTGACGAGCATGGCACCGGCGATACAGCCCACATAGGCCTCCAGGCTGGTTTTCAGGTCGTCGGGCAGGGTGCGGCGCAGGGCGATGTCGCTGATGGCGATCCGGCCACCGGGGCGCAGAACCCGGAAGATCTCCCGGAAGGCGGCGTCCTTGTCCGGGCACAGATTGATCACGCAGTTGGAGATAATGCAGTCCACGGAGGCTGTATCAACGGGCATGTTTTCGATGTCGCCCAGGACAAACTCCGCATTGTCATGGCCCCCCGTCTGGGCATTGCGGCGGGCGAGATCGATCATGTCCTGGGTCATGTCGAGGCCGATGGCCCGGCCCGTGGGGCCGACGGCTCTGGCGGCCAGAAAAACATCAAGCCCGCCACCGGAGCCCAGATCCAAGACGGTCTCGCCGGGGCGCAGGCGGGCGGTCGCCGTGGGGTTGCCGCAGCTCAGGCCAAGATTTGCGCCCTCGGGCAGGACCGCCAGTTCTTCCGGGGAATAGCCAAAGGCAGCGGCGACCCGCTTTGCGCCCTCCCGGTCAAAAGCGCCGGCGGAGCGTGCGGTGGCGCCATACAGGTCCCGCACCGCGTCTTTAATATTCTGGTCCAAAATCTTCTCCTTTGTGCACCCAACCCGGGAATTTACCCGCGTTTATGCCCTAACCCCTCGCTCCAGGCCCCTATGGTCAAGCCCGGATGCTCACAGCCCTTGTGCCCTCCCCGATGGACTTGAGGCCTGTTTTCTTAAGATACGTCTGCGCCCAGGTATCCTGGCGCAAACGTATCCCATGAGATGGATCACCGCGCCAGATTAGACAGGGATCTGGCATTCTTGGGGCGGGCCACCCCGCCGGTGAAGTCATCAGAAACACGGCATGACCAGGGGCGGTTTCACATTTTGGTCATCGCGTCCAGCACCAGGAGCATGGGATGGACCCAGAACACAACACCCGGGCCGGTCCGCCGGTCATCGCCTGCGTCACCGCACTGAACGAGGAGGCGACCGTGGGCGGCGTGGTGGCGGCCCTGAAAGCGGCCCCCTCGATCAGCCGGGTTCAGCTGGTGGATGATGGGTCAACGGACGATACCGCCGGCAGGGCCCGTGCGGCGGGAGCCACGGTCCGCACTCTGCCGGAGTGGGTTCCCGTTGGCGAGGCCATCATGAACCACCTGGATATGACGGGTGAGGAGGAAGCCATTCTCCTATGGTGCGATGCCGACCTGACCGGTCTGACGCCGGATCATGTCGAAGCGCTGATCGCCCGGTACCGGCGCGGTGATGTCACCCAATCCCTCAGTTCCCGGGCGACACCTCCCAACTGGCCCGGGTGGCTGCGGACAAGCGCCCGCCCGTTCTGGGCCTGGTTCTTCGGGCCGATCAGCGGCGAGCGGGTCATTCTGCAATCGGATTTTGCCAAGGCCATCGCCCTCGCCCGCCGTCTGGAATGGGCTGAGATGATGCGCGGTTACGGCATTGTCCTGTTCTTGAACTGGTATGCGGACCAGTTCGGGCGGGGCACCGCGATCACCTATCTGGATGGCCTGCGCCAGCGCCAGAAGTTTCAGAAATGGCAGGGCAGCCGGCCCCGGCTCCAGATGGTGAAACAGTGGATCGTATTCGGTTCGGTCTGGCTGAAAATCCGGATGAATGCGGGCCGGATCAAGCGCATGGGGTCAGAGCAACCACCCCGCTGACACGGGCCCTTGACTCGAGATTTACTCCGCCTCAAGAGGAACAAAATCGGAAAAGGTGGCGGTGAAGTCCACATCAACGGACCTGAAGACCTGGCTGCCCTGGCGCCGTGACACAAGCCGCACCAGAACGGCCGGGCCATCCCCATCCAGGCGTTCGAATTCCTGCCTGACCTCGAAAACCTCCAGTTTGGAGAAGGGGTTGGGCTTGAACGGGCGCAGGGCCGCCACGGAATAGACAGCAAGCCTCGCGTCCGCTTTCGAGACCACCAGGCGGGCCTCCACCGGCGGGTCCTCCGCCTCAAGCCGTTTTGTTTCCGGGGGAATGAACGAATAGACCGCCTTGTCGCCGGTCACCTCCATGGCTTCGATGCCGGAAAGATAGGGCCGGAAGTCCGCATAGAGAAGACCGCCGGGTTTTGCCTCCGATGCCTGCACCCGGCCCATGGCGGCCCTGGCCTCGGAGGGCATGGCATCCAGATCGCCGGAGACATGGGTCCACGCACCGGACGAGGCGTCAAAGCGGGTGGTGACCGCCGGTCCTCCTTTCCAGGAAAAAGCCATGGTGAAGGAGAGGCGGTAGTCCGGGGTCTGTTCTGCGCGGGTCAACGCTGCGTCGAGCCATTTCTGGGCGTTCGCATCCTGCGGAGCGGCCATGGCAGAGGACCACACACCGGGCGCAACCGCCCATGCCCATAAAATCAGCAAGCTGACATAAAGTGTCGGCATTGACGTCCTCCTTCGCAGTGATTTACCGGCAGCCCCAAAGGCTCAACTCCCGTTCCGGTCCCGGGATTGTGCGGGAGCCAAGGGGGGCAAAGTCCGTGGCCGGACACGGTTCGCCTGGGCCTTCTTCCCGCGCCCGATTGATGGAGGCTTCGGTGGCGGCAATGCGCACGCCCAGATCCCGGGTCAAGGCTTCCACCCGGCTGGCAATATTGACCGTATCCCCCACAACAGCAAATTCCAGCCGGTTCGCTCCGATGTCCCCAAGAACCACGGGACCGTAATGGAGGCCGATGCTTATCCGGATGGGCAGCTCGCCTTCCCTGTCCCGCTCCACATTCCAGACATCCACTGCCCTTGACATGCCAAGCGCACAGGCAAGAGCATTGCAGGCGTCGGTCCGGCCCGGTGTGGGTGTGCCGAATGTTGCCATCAGACCGTCGCCCAGGAATTTGTCCAGAGTGCCGCCATGGCGGAAGACCTCGGCCTCCATCCGGTTGTGAAAGGCCCGCAAGGTCTCGATCACCTCCCCGGGCTGACGGTCCGCGGCATATTTGGTGAAGCCCACAATATCCACGAACATCACGGCCACATCATGGGTGCGGGTGCGCTTCAGGGGCTCATCGTTCTGGGACAACTCCTCCACCACATTAGGGGAGAAGTACCGGGCCAGATTGGACCGCTCCCGCTCCAGAACCGCCTGCTGGATCAAGAGCTGGGAGAACCGCCGGACCGTCAAGCTCAGGACGAAAGCAACCACCAGAAAGACCACGATCTCCTGGATGCGGATCCAGAACAAAAAGCTATTCGGATCAAGATATCCGTGGATCACTGGTGAATGGCCGAATGCGGTCTTGGCCGCTTCCGCCAGCTCCGGGTCCGGAGAGAACACGAACCACATAAGGGCAATCGAGCTGGCCCAACACAAAACCGTCATGGTACCGATGCTCTGCACCGTGCGCCAGGAATAGGCCAGGGTTCCAAAAGCCAGAATGACAAAGAAGAACTTGAAGGATTCCGTACGCAGCTCCATGGGCGCGGGCAGGTCGCGGGCCTCAAAGGGATTGGGCACCATGAACGCCGTTGTCATAATGAGAATGTCCGCGAAAATAAGCAGCAATTCGAGCCGGGACCGGCCCACTTTCGCCGCGCGCCGCTGTAGCCAGCCGACAATGGCCAGCAGAACAATCAGCACCTCGTAGTAAAGGGCCATGACCGGTGGGGCCGTGAACCAGACCATGACAGCGAACACGCCAAGGGCCACCAGCCGGGCCCGGAAGGCAAGCTCCATGCCCTCCATTTTGTGGCGCTCAAGAGCTGCTTGTGCGAACCGCCCCGCTGATCCTTCCGGGAAGGCATCGGGAGTTGGATAAAGCCGCGGAACGAAGCGGGCCAGGCGGTCGCGAATGGTCATGAGTTGCTCTCCCTGGAACGGCAGATGACGGATGAAGCCGGATCTTGCCCCGGATCTTGCCTCCGCGCAGTCCCGCCGCTTGGGCACCGCCCACCTATGTGCCGGCAGCGGATTCAGGTTCCTCCGCCGGCGGTTCATGGTCATCCCATTGGGTCAGAGCCTTGAAGGTCTCATTTTCAATGAGGGTCTCAAAGGCCGGATCGGAGCGGGCCTGCTCCCGGTAGGCTTCCAGAATGCCAATGGCCGCTCCAAGGTCGGCCAAGGCTTCTTCCGGGGCGCCGATAAAGGCATAGGCACACGCGCGCTGGTAAAGGGCGTGGGCGTTTTCCGGATCGGACTCCAGGGCCCGGTTCGCAAGGCTCAGGGCCCATTGGGGCTCACTCAACTGCAACGCCGCATCGGCCTTATAGGTAATGGCTTCCGTGTTGCCCGGGCGCAGTTTCATGATCTCATCATAGACCGCGATCTTGCCCGACGGGGTCGTTTCCTGGCTCGCCCTCAACCACAAAGACTGAATCTCGTTGGTCTCGTCGATCTCCTCCTGGGCCTCTTTCAGCCGCTGGGATTTCAGCCTCAGTTCCGCTTCGATGGTGTCCAGACGCTCGGAGTATCCGGCCACCAGGGTTTCCACCCGGTTTTCGGCGATCTCCCGGACCCGTTCATGGGCATCCCGGAGGGATTTCCAACCCAGGAACACCAGAAGCGTGGTGATGGCCGTGATGATGTAGAAGAACAGTTCCACCGCACGCTGAGCATAGCTGGACGCATCCCTGGCGATGGCATATTCCCGGGTCACCTGCCGCTCGATCAGATCGGCCCGGGTGCGCTCGAGATCCGTGCGCAGGATGCGCACTTCATCCAGAATGTACCGGGCGGTGAAGGGGGAATAGAGGGGCTCATCGAGATTGTGGATGGGCGCTTCGATGGGAGCCAGGGTGGTTCCGGCAGCCTGGGGTGCCGGGTTTTGCGTGGACGGACCCGCCCCTTCCCGCAAGCTATCAGCGGGTTGACCATCGACCTGATCGCCGGGCTGACGTTCCGCGGAACCATCGCCCTGACCGAAGGCGGTGCCAGGCCCCGCCATGATCATCAGCCAACAAACTATCGTTGGGAGGCCGGGGTATCCGCGGCGTGAAGCCATTCGAAGACCGGGAAGCCGCCGGTGGCGCAACAGAAAGGGGGGGATGCCCATGGGACACACATGCTGCAAAGGTGGGAGCAGTCGCCTTGCGCACCTGCCCGCCCGGCAAAACCGGTGCACTGTCCAGCTACGCGCGCTGTCGCCCTGCGGTCAAGCCCTGTATGGGGCGCCTATCTCAGGCCCGCCCGGGCAGGACAGACCTCCCCGCCGCCGACGGCCCCCCCGTCCATGGTCCGGACCACCTGTTTCACCTTGGTAAGAGCCTCGACCTTGCGGTCATCCTGCGCCGACATGGGCGGGACTTCCAGGTCCTCGATGGCAAGCTCGATGGAGCGCAGGGCGCCCGCCAGTCCGGATTTGCGCACCTCGGTCAAGGCCTTGGCAAACACCTCACTGGTGCAGGAGCCGCCATCGGCACTCCAGAACCGGCCTGAAGCCCGGGTCCGTGGGCGCAACATGCAACGGGCTT
Source organism: uncultured Alphaproteobacteria bacterium (assembly GCA_964561475.1). Classification (GTDB taxonomy): domain Bacteria; phylum Pseudomonadota; class Alphaproteobacteria; order JAJFIK01; family JAJFIK01; genus CAYUYV01. Next base: position 60,682 of record CAZLPU010000017.1, on the reverse strand, counting down.
CCGGCGTCAGGCCAAGCCAGGTCACCGCCATGAAATCCGCCAGGAAGCCGCCGATGAAATCCACGTCGCCGAAGGTCTCCCGCACGGAGCCATCCTCGAAATGGACCACCTGCCGGGGCGCGTCCGTGGTTTCCACCACGTCGATACGCCCCGCCCCACCTCCACGGCGCACCTCGCGCAGCAACGCATCCAGATTGTCCAGATCCCCCGCAATACCCTCCAGGCCGAACTGGTCCCGCAGCCAGTTTGTGGTCCGGTCATTGCCGTTGAGGTAGACGGTCATGCGCCGGGCCAGGGAGGACACTTTCGCCGCCTTCTCTCCAAAGCTGGCCGCCTCGCTGTCCGGAGCCGCGATCAGAATTTCGTGAAATGGCGGTTCGGACGACCCGTCGGCAAGCATTCGCTCCAAGGCATCGAGCAGAAACTGGCTGCCGGTGGAGTAGGCCACCACGCTTACCCGCTGGGTGCCGGTGCGGTCGCGAATGTCCCGGAGGAACTGCACGAGCTTGCGGATCCGGGCCGGGCTCTTCAGGCTGCGGACCTTCGGATATCCGGCAATGCTTTTCGGCGAGGGCCAATCGTAGAAGACTGCCGGGCCCTGCAATTCCAGGTCATAGGCGATCTGGGCGGTCTGTTTGGCCGCCCGTTCGAAATCCACATCGAAGCCATGGATGAAAACCACGGTTTCCTGGCAGGTTGTCTCTCCGACCATGGCGCGCAGAGTATCGAGAAAGGCGTCGCGCCCCTGGGCCGACTCCACATCCCTCAGCAGCAGGAAATTCTGTTCCCGGTCCCACCAGATGAACCCCGCCACCAGGGAACTGGCGCCGATACGCCGGTGATTGGGAACACTCACCAGGGCCCGGCCATACTGCAAGTTATCCGTATGCCGCTCTGTGAAATACTCGGTCGGCCGCACGGATCGGCCCTCCCGGGGAACGCGGTGGGTGGCGTAGTAGACCGGGACAATCCGGAAACCCTCATAATTCAGGTCCACCCCGTCCCGGCCCATGGCGGACTCCGCCGCATCGCCTGCTCCATCCCGGTCCCTGCCCGCGATCTCGCCGGTCAGAATGTTGATCTTCTCACCCCGGCTTTCCAGCGATTCAATTTCCCCACGCAAAGCGGCGGCCTTTGCCGTCTCACCCATCCGGTCATAAAGATCGGCAAGGGGGATAAGATGCCAGCGCAGCACCGCATCATCCGCAGCCAGATGGGTCCGGGCGATGGCCACACTGCGTTCAAGATGCCCAAGGGCGGCAGCTTCACGGGCGCGGCGGATTTCGATGCGCGCAAGACTTTCCAGGGGATGGACAAGGACGAACTCTTCCGCCCCAAAACGATCCTCCGCCCAGGTGATGAGGCCTGTCCAGGCCAGGGCGGCGCCCTCCAGGTCCTCAATCGCTTCCAGGTATGCGGCCATGTCTTCCACAACGGCCCTGTAGCCCGCGTCATCAAGCGCCATATCTTCGGGGGAAAGCGCCGCGACCTGCCGGGCCAGGGCCATGCCGCGCACCCGGTTGCCGCCAGCCTGGGCATCGGCCAGTGCACGGAACAGTGCGGCCACCTCCCTACCGTTGTTCCCGGTCTCGCCGCTGGATGTTTCCGCCGATCCGGATCCGTGGGCAGCCCCGGACACAGGCCCGGGCAAGGAGACCAACAGCGCCACAAGAGCCGTCAGCCCAAGGAAAAACAGAACTGCGGAGTTTTTGCCTGAAACCACACCTTCCCAATCTCTCGAACCCATGCGCCCCTCCCCTTCCCGTTCTCCGAACCGGTATCGGATGATCACATTTCCCGGGCCATCGCCCGTGATTGTGGGGAGCGTCCCACACGGCGAGAAACCGGTCAACGCACAATCAAGATCAGTATCGCCCCGTCAATACTGAGACCCCATGCAAGACTGTGCTTGAGCTCAACAAGGCGGTCACCAAACGGTAACCACCTCCCCTTCGCGCCCTTAGTCATGTTTCGAGATGAGCCTTGCACTATTGCTTGCTCAACTTGGGCGCCCATATGTGGTCCAGACCTGAACGTCAGGCCCGCTCCCACGCTGAAGCGGACGGGCACACCGCAATGGAGGGATTGACCATGAACGGACAAAGCATCGGAATCCGCCCCGCCGAAGCCCGGGGCAAAGCCGATTTCGGCTGGCTCGATAGCCGGCACAGCTTCTCTTTCGGGCAGTATTTCGATCCCGGCCACATGGGTCTCGGACCCCTGCGGGTGATCAACGAGGATCGGGTCGCGGGGGGTGCGGGCTTTGATACCCATGCCCATGCGGACATGGAAATCCTTTCCTATGTCCTGGATGGCGGGCTGGAGCACAAGGACAGCCTGGGGACAGGGTCGGTGATCCGTCCCGGCGACCTGCAACGCATGACCGCCGGCACCGGCATCCGTCACAGTGAATTCAACGCCTCCAAGACGGACAAAGTGCATTTCCTGCAGATCTGGATCCTGCCGGAACGCCAGGGGCTTGCGCCCGCCTATGAGCAGAAGCACTTCGCACCCGCTGACCGGTCAGGCAAGCTCACCCTGCTGGCAAGCCGGGACGGTCGGGAGGGTTCCGTGACCATTCATCAGGATGTGGATCTCTACTCCGCCCTTCTGGGAGAGGGGGATAAGGTCAACCACACGATCGCGTCCGGGCGGTTGGCCTGGATCCAGGTGGCTAAGGGTGCGGTCACTTTGAACGGGGAGGATCTGAGGGCGGGGGATGGCTACGGCCTCGTCGATCCAGGCACCCTCACGCTGACCGGAGCCGCGCCGGACACGGATGTTCTGGTGTTTGACATGACCTCGTAGCGTCAAGATGCCGTAACGGCCAGATCATGGCGGGCCAAGAGCAGCGGGCGCAAAATCGCGATCACCTTTAAACAGGGTGGCCGCCGCTCTAGTCTTTTTCGCTCACGGCGCGAGGCGCCTCCGCGAGGGCGGCGCAGTGGCGCCGGACCGCAGTCGCGGCCTTGAGCATGATGCGGATTAAACGCCTCATGCTCAAGGCTGGGCTGGGCTGGGCGGGCTCCGGTCCGCCCGGTTATTTGTGGCCGCTCAGTCATCTGATTATGACGCGGGCGCGGGCTCGCCGAGGAAGATGGCGCGCTCGATGGTGCGCCGGCGCATCAGGGCCCGGTTGACGACCCGCTCTCCGTTCACGGTCACCTTGTTCCAAAGCAGAAATGCATCCGCCGCTTCCGGCCGCTTGTCTTCATTGAGAAAGCGCAGCACGGAGGATTTCCGGAAATTGCCGCTGCCGATGGAAGAGGTCACGGAGACCATGGCCGAATACTCGTTCCGGGTCACGGGCACCTTGATGTAAGGTGCGATGGCGGCACCTTCGAATTGAAGATCGTCCCGCAACAGGGCCGTTGCCTCTTCCTCCGTGACCGTCATACCTTCCTGGGCGGTGCGGGAGTGGCCGTAGCCGATCAACCACTGGCCCCGATAGCCTTTGTAGGCCTCGGCCTTGAACCCTTCCCATTCCTTGGAGAGCGCCACGACCTCATCGGTCACCGTCCATTCCGTGGCCATCCGGCGTTCACCGTCCGTGGGCTCACCGGACGCCGTGTCATCGGCGGAGTCACCAGCAGGTTTGGTGGTGACATCCGGCTTGGAAACCGGCTCGACGGTTTGGGTTGGTGATTGAGCGGTGGATGAGCCATCCTGGTCCTGAACCGTGGCGCAGCCGCCAAGAACAAGGGCAAGTGCCGCCGCGCACACCCAAGGACCGGAGCGCTGGCCCAAATTGAACGGACCCGATTTGAACAGAAAAGTAGAACCTGCAGGAAGACGGTTACGGTTTGCCATGGATCTGGCCCCCAAACTTGTGCGCCAGCGGATGGTTTTCCCGACCGGCTTGTTGATCGAATAGGCGCGGCGCCGGTTCCGTATCGCAAACCGCCGTCAATCCGATACGGATTCATCCCGGTACTGGACATCCCGCTTCGGGAAGGCTTCGGGCCGCACCAGTCAAAGCCCCACAACCCAGAATCTATGCATGAGTGAAGTCCCGGCACAATGACTACATCGGCTAGTTCAGGCTCTCCCAAATCTCCGCGGTCGCCGTCGCGCCCTGTCAGCGGCAATCAGGATGGGCCCCATCCGGGCCTTGAGGCCCTGGTCATGCGCCACCGGGCCACCGCCTTCCGCCGCCCGGTGCCGCCCCATGGGGCGGCGGCCTTCGAAGCCATCCGCACAGACATCACCCGCGCCGCGCGACCGGTCATTCTGGACACAGGCTGCGGCGTGGGCATGAGCAGCGCGCGGATCGCCGAGGCGTACCCGGACCATCTGATCATAGGTCTCGACAAATCCGCCCACAGACTGGCCAAGGCGAAAGCCCTTTGGACCCGGCCCAACACGGTCTTCCACCGGATCGATCTGATGGATTTCTATCCCCTGGCGGCCCAGGCTGGCATGCGCGTGGCCAAGCAGATGCTCCTCTACCCCAACCCTTGGCCCAAGGCGGCCCATCTGGCCCGGCGCTGGCACGGCTCGCCCATTTTCCCACTCCTGGCCGACCTGGGTGGCGATCTGGAACTGCGCACCAACTGGCCCCTCTACGGGGAAGAATTTACCACCGCCCTGACCTTGTGCGGCCACACTCCAAGCCTTGAGGGATTCACCCTCACGGACCCGGCAGAGGCTCTGACCCCCTTCGAACGGAAATATGCGGAAAGCGGACATTCCCTCGTGAGGGTAACCTGCACTCTCAGCAAGTAGGTGCCCCCCCCCTCGGAACGGGGAATGGACGGCCAGCGATTATCAAAATCCACCAATTTCGAAATCCGGGGATCCATTCTGCCGCCATGCTGGCGGGGCCGACCAGTGGGCTCCGCCCGTCCCGCCGGCTCGCGCTGTCATCCTGCCCGGGCGGGTTCCGGCTCAAGGCCGCTGACCGCTGCCACGCAGGCCCTGAGCCAGGCAGTGCCCCGCTCCACCTCCGCCGGATCCAGGGACTGAACCCAGGCGACATGGTCCGTGTAGGGCTGGTCGGCATCGACCTTGAGGGGACAGGTTGGCAGATCGAAGGACAGCTCCGGCATGTCCTGGCCCACCCCGTCCAGATACTGGGCCAGGCGCTTGACCCGCTCCCCGATGCACAGGGTCAGGGTCTCCGCAGCCTCCTCCACGACAATCCGCACACCCTCATAATCAGGCCCGTCCGGAATGCGGGGAAGCCGGACCTCGCGGTACCAGGCCCGCAGGGCAGTCAGATGGCCGATATAGGTGAGGTTGGCATCCCGTTTCGCCGCCGAGGCGCGGGGTGTGCCACGCCGCAAGGGCATGTCCACGGGCCGGGGGGCCTGGCTGACAATATGGTTCTCCGCCACGCCCTGGCGCACCACCTGACCCGCGCCGGTCACCGCCCCAAAACCGACGGACCCGGGACCGACAATCCCGCTCATGCCCCCAAGGAAGATCTTCTGCTCCCGGAGAAAAACACCCCGGGGCACGTCACCGATCAGGCTTGCGGTGGCCTTGTCGCCGGTCTCCCCCCAGGGGGTGAAATTGAAATGGATGAAGCCGCTGCCCACTTCCGTGTGGTTCTTCCCGGAGGTACCGCCCGCAAGCAGGGCGTCGCAGAAATTGATCAGGGAGCCCATGGTCACGAAGCTGAGCAGAATTGTCTGCTTCAGGCCGACGCAATGGGCCGTGGAGGCGTGTTCTTCCATGATGGTGCCTGGCCGCAGATGGGCATTCGCCCCGGCACTGGCCCCTTCAAGCAGCACGGCACCGCTGGCATAACCACTGGCGATGGAAGCGCCCGCGCCCAGGACGCCATTGTCTATGACCGCCGGGCCTTCGGTCCCCACCTGGGCCCCTTCCCCCACAAAGGTCCGGGCACCGAGCAGCCGGGTCCCGGGATGCAGGACAGCGCCGCGGCAGATCCGGGTCAAGTCCACGTCGTCGCCGAGATAGACCTGACGGGGATCAATCAGCACCACGCCCTTGTCCGCCAGGGCGGTCAGCCGGGTTTCAAGATCGAATGTCATGGCAAGCCCTCATTGGTCGGTGGTCTGGTGGTTCGTCCGAGAAATTTGCATCTCTCTGCCCGCTTGGCATAACACGGGGGATCGGTAGTTGGGCAGAGTGTGTGCCCGGACGGAACGGGGTGCACCGCTGACAGGAGCCGTTGGCTTCAAGCCCGGCCTGCTGCCCGTGAGAAACGGCCCAGAACTGGAAGGAAAACTTGTTCATGGTCAAAGTCGTTGTCATGACCGCCCACGGGCAGGGCAATACCCAGAAAGGGTATGCCAATGGTTTCATCAGCCGGATCAAGCGCAAGCTGCCCCCGGATCTTTGGATCGATGTCCATTTTGAGGAAATATACTATCAGCGCAGCCTTCAGCGGAACCAGCACTACTATTTTCAGAAGGTGAAGAAGCAGCTCCAATATGACCGGATCCGCCAGGAGCTTTTGTTCGGCTTTTCCGATGCGGCCAGCCTGTTTTCCCAGCCTGAAGGGGATGAGAGCCCCTACTATCTCGCCCAGTTCGATATCCGGAGCGCCTTCCAGAACTGCTACCGGGCCCTGAGGGGAGAGGACGGCGCCAGGGTCATCATCATTGCCACATCCCTGGGCGGACAGGTGCTCTCCAACTATCTGTGGGACGCTTGCAAGGTTGATACGCAGGCTGATTTCTATCCGGCGAGCGGCATCTGGCAGAAGGACGCCATCGGTTTCACCGAAGACGAGCAGGAAGTTGCCTTCTGCCGGGGCAAAGGTATCCACACCTTCTATACGACCGGATGCAACATCCCCCTTTTCGTGTCCGGCATGCACCACGACAATATCAGGACCTTTCAGTCCCTGCCCACAAAGGTGCTGGATCCGGAATTCCGCTGGATCAACTATTACGACGACGATGATGTTCTAGGCTGGCCCCTTCAGCCCCTGAGCGATGACTACAATCATCATGTCATCGACCGGGAGATCCGGATCGGCCACGATCCCTTGCTCACTCATCTTGGCTATTGGTCGTCGAGTACCTTCATCAAGGAAGTGGTGCACACGATCCGCTCGATCGCCAGCGGCTGACCCCGACGGGCCCGCGGTGTGCCGGTCGCACACCGCCAAAGGCGCGCCCATTCCGTCCGCCCGCGGCCCGGGCTAAGATTGCACCGATTGCGCAGCCCTTTGGCGGGAGCCCGGATCATGCCCATCCACCTCGTTTTGTCCTGGATCACCACGCTCACCCGTTTCTGGGCGGGCTGGCGGGGGACACCTGCCCGGGTGAAGCCGGACCAGACCCTTATTCTTTATGAATTCGAAGGCTGCCCCTTTTGCCGGATCGCCCGGGAGGCGGTGACCGGCCTCCAGCTCAGCGCGGAATTCCGGCCCTGCCCCAAACGGGGACAGCGGTACCGGGCGGATCTGATCAGGATCGGCGGCAAGGCCCAGTTTCCCTATCTGATCGATCCGAACACGGGCACCCAGATGTATGAAAGCGCGGACATCGCCCGTTATCTCTACCGCACTTACGGCCAACGCGCCGCACCCGTCAGCCTGTCCCTCGGCCCCCTCAACGCCATCCTGGCATCCTTAAGCCTGCTTTTCCGGCTCCAGAGCGGCGTGTACGTCCAGACCCGGACGAAAGACATAACCCAGCCCCTCATCCTCTGGGGCATAGAAGGCAGCCCTCGGACCCGGTTGGTGCGCGAACAGCTTTGCAGCCTGGAGATCCCCTATCATCTCCATACGGCCGAACGGTCTGACGGCCAGACCCTCAGGCTGGAAGATCCCAATGCGGGCGCGATTTTCGAGACCGCCGACAGCGCGATCGCCCATTTGAATGCAACATACAAACAGGGCTGATCCCACGCCCCGAACATGGTCCGTGATCACCGGTCCATAGAAAAAGAGCCGGCACAATGCGGTGCCGGCCCCTCTTCACGCAGATGCATCACTTTTCCGCTCAGCCCATGCCGGCGCGGAAATTCACCTTGTCGATCAGTTCGGGGAAATCGATCAGCGGGTTGCGGTTGCCCTGAACCTTGGCGATTTCCGCGTTCCTGTGCAGTTCATACAGATCAATCTTCTGTTGGCGGTGCCAATTCTTCAGGGTGTCCAGACGGTTGGACTGAAGCTCCCGGCCCTGATCACCGATCTCACCCGGATAGCGCAGAATGAAGTAGAGCGTTGCCCGGGCCACGACCCCGTGATTGTAGGTGGGCTCGAACTTGCCGGACGCCTTGCGGCCGCAGTCGTGGCGCTCTGCCTCCAGGAACGGATCGAAATCGAAATAGGGCAGATTGCCCCGAAAGCCGTTGCATTTCATTTCACAGGCAAACAGGTGGTGCATGTCCGCCCGCATGGGTTGGCGCTTGTCGAACCAGGACTGGGGCACCACATGCTCGCAGTTATGCTGGCCACTGATTGCTTCCTGAAGGCCGAAGCTTTCCTCGATATCCTCATCGTCGAGATCATCGTCGAGCCAGGCCAGAAGCTGCTCTGCTGAGAAGTTCTCCTGGGGGCCCGCCCGGCGCCGGGCCATGGCTTCGAGCTCCCGGCGCAGAACTTTCTCCGCACCCATCTCATCGTCGGAGTAGATGCTGAACAACTCGCCGTTGGGCCGCAGATCGACCCAGGGGTAAAGGTGCCGGTGGCGGGACTCCTTGTAGCTGAGCTGCTTGCGGTGGTTACGGGCCGTGAGCTGGGCCAGGTCATGGAAAAGCTGGTCCGGGCTCACATTGAAATCAATACCGGCGTAGTACTCCTCGCGGGCGCGGGCATCTTCCACTTTGTCATAATAGGACTTGTTCCGCCGCTCCTCGAAGAGCATGCGCGCGACCGCAGACACCGGCGATTCCGGCGCGGCGGCGGCGGGCGGCGTCGCAGGCGCCACCGGAGCAGGCGCAGGCCGCTTGGGCGCAGGCGTGGCCGCTGCGGATGCTCCTGCTCCGGATGGTCCCACTCCAGATGTTCCAGGCGTGGATGTGGTCGTGGTGGCGGAGGAGGCCACAGATTGACCCTGCACTGAGGAAGGCGCCGGGGAGGGTGCGGGCAGGCTCATCAAAGGGGGCTGGGGCTGGACGGTCTGCTGGGGAGCATGCTGCACCACCGGGTTCTGACCGAAACCGCCGATCATGGGCGTGATCGTGACCTTGAAATAGAAGGAAAATTCGCCGTTGTTGTCCTGTGTCATCGACAGGCCTCCAGGATTGTTTGCATTAGGCAGGGGAGCCATGGAAGGGATACGGGAATCCGCCCCGGAGTCGGGTGGAGCGGACTGAACCGGCCCGTGGGAACGGGCGGAAGTCTGGGACTTGACCGGGTCCGGGGCGCTGAATGCCTCGGCGGCGGGCGCCCGGAAACATTCCTGATACAGAATATCCTCCGCCGCACCGATCAGATGCCGGTCAAGATAGGCGACGATCCAGCTGATCCGGGTGCCCTCATTGGCCACCCAATCCACCCGGGGCAGGTCATAATCGTTGCCGTCCCAGATCGATCCGTCCACCAGCAGGAAATCACCGTTCTCATTTGTCTTGGGCGCGGCTGCACGGTGAAGAGCCGCCAGGTCCCAGTCATCATTGCATACGGGCGCGCCGGACGAGCCGCTCAGGGTGTCGGCGGTGTAGTAGAGCGCGTCCTGCTCGGCCCGGATGACCATGTTCTCCCGGAGCGCCACCTGCATGGGGCCGCCTTCCGGATGCTGAATAAGGTTCACCGGCTCCTGCTTCAGGGCCTTGCCCGATGCGCGAATGAAGGGCAGCCATCCCCGCCCCGCCCTGACATCCCCGTCACGGCCAACGGGCCGGACGGCCACCAGGGTGAAATCCAGCGGCTCATGGGTGACGAAGAAATGCGCCGGGTCGAAATCGAAGCTGCGGGGATCGGTCAGTGTGCCGTCCTTGCGCTCCATATAATCGAACTGCACGAAGGAATAGGCGGCCGTTTCCGGATTGGGCAGCACGTGATTGTTGGTCAGCATCAGGGTCGGCGAAACCATGAACCCGGTGCCGAACCCGTCCATGCCGGACCCGCCGCTGCGGATCACGATCCGGCCCACCATCCGGGACGTGCGCGCGCCCCCGGCTAGGAAGTCCACGTCCTGGAGCTGGCTGCCCTTGAGGATTCGTTCCAGAACCGCCGGTTTGCGGGTCTGGCGCATTTCCACCACCACCGCATCGACCGCCGCCTTGGTCATGCCCTTGCGGGCCAGACGGGTCCGGATCCGGTCTTCGCCCTCTTCTTCCGCGAGGTTGGTCTCACCGGCTTGGACGGAGGCTTCACTCTCTTTGATGTCCCGGTCCCGCAACCGTTTCGCCGCCGCCCGCCACCGCTCGATCTGGCGTTCGCGCATCTCGCTCATAGGTCGTCCCTCCCTCACCGGATTGCGGTCGGGCGCAACCCTAACCCTGTGCCGCCCAAAGGGATAGGCCTCCAATTGGAGCATTGCAAATGGGGTAGGACGAAAAAGGGATTGCTTTCAGGGCGCGACATCCATCACGGGCTGTCAGCCCTCTTCATAAGCCCAGGCCTTGATGATCTGGTGGGCGATGGCCATGGACGGCGGCACCCAGAAGGACCCGTCCCCGCGCCCTTCGACGGCGGCGCGGATGGCATCGCGGCTGAACCACCGGGCCGACTCGATTTCATCCGCATCCTCTTTAATCTCGGCCGAACTGGCCTCGCAGATGCAGCCAATCATCAGGGAGGACGGATAGGGCCAGGGCTGGGTGGAATGGTAGCGCACCGTCTCCACAGCGATGGCGGTTTCCTCGAAAACCTCCCGGCGCACGGCTTCTTCGATGGACTCCCCGGGCTCTACGAACCCGGCCAGGGCCGAGAACATCCCCCGGGGAAAATGCCGCCCCCGGCCCAGCAGACAGTCCTCACCCCGCACCGGCAGCATGATCACCACCGGGTCCGTGCGTGGAAAATGCTCGGCATTGCAGGCCGGACAATCCCGCCGATAGCCCCCGTCCATCAGTTTGGTCGCCGCGCCGCAATTGGCGCAAAAGCCGTGGCGGGCGTGCCAGTCCACCAGCATCTTGGCCTGAGCCAGAATGGCCGCATCCCCTGGAGAGAGCCGCATGGCCACGTCCCGCAATTCATTGAAGGACCCGAGGCCGGCCAGAGGGCCTTCTTGCTCCGGGTTGCTGGACGGGTTCAATTCCATGGCGAAATGGGCCACGTCACCGTTCATGCCCAGAAAGACGACCGTGGCGTCCGGCGCCGCCAAAGCATCCAACAATCCCGGCCGCAGCCAGCCTGCATCGAGCATGCCCTTGCCTGCCCGGGAAGGCAGGAAAAACGGCTTGAGGCGCCAGAGGGGCATGATCAGTGTGGAGGGATCCTTGAGGCGCGCCTCAAGCCAGTCCGTGTCCTTGCGGTGGTGAGCGGCCCGGTCCAGGGGGTTGTTGGCAAAGGTATTCGGGTTCACTTCAAGGGCCATGGCGGGAGTTCCTCACGTTGCACCGGGATTTTCGGACCGGGAATTGCGGACCGGGATTTTTGCACCGGGATTTTCGGACCGGGAAATATCTGCGAACAGTCAGAAGCCCCGGTTTCTCCGGGTTTTGGGTCTTTTCCGGCTGGGCCGATGCATGAACCCTCATGACACCGCTTGCAAGGTCCTTCCCGGCATCTGATATAGTCGCTTCGGGAGGTTGGCTCGGACGTGTCACTCGCCAACCCGGTCAGGTCCGGAAGGAAGCAGCCGTAACGAGACCGGCGCGGGTCGCAGTCCAGCCTCCCACCACGCCCAATCCCGCTCAGCATTGCATGAGCGTGGAACCGATGGCGAGGCCCATAACCCTTGCGCCTCTCCGCCCCTGACACGTGTCGGGCGGCTGCCAGCCGCGCAACAGACTGATCCCCGACTCGATGCCCGACTTAACGGATGCTCCATGACGGCCCCTTCGGACACCCAGGATTCAGCGGAACCGAAGAGCGGCCCCGATCCTGAAAACGGAGCAGGGCCACGGAGCGCAAACAGGCCTGAGAGCGGAAACGGCAAAGAGAACAGTGCACATGGGGCGCTCGGCCAGGGCGGGGATTATCACGTTCTCGCCCGCAAGTACCGGCCCCAGACCTTTTCCGATCTCGTCGGCCAGGACGCCATGGTTCGCACCTTGGGCAATGCGTTTGCCAGCGGCAGGGTGGCCCACGGCTTCATTCTCACCGGCGTGCGGGGGGTGGGAAAGACCACCACCGCCCGGATCATCGCCCGGGGCCTGAACTGCGTCGGCCCGGATGGCACCGGCGGCCCCACCATCACCCCCTGCGGCGTATGCGAACCCTGTCTCTCCATCGCGGAGTCCCGGAACATTGATGTTCTGGAAATGGACGCCGCCTCCCGCACCGGCATCGACGATATCCGTGAAATCATCGAATCCGTGCGCTACCGGCCCGCCGCCTGCCGGTTCAAGGTCTATATCGTCGACGAAGTGCACATGCTCTCCAAACAGGCCTTCAACGGCCTGCTCAAGACCCTGGAAGAGCCCCCGCCCCATGTGAAGTTCATTTTCGCAACCACCGAGATCCGCAAGGTGCCGATCACCGTTCTGTCCCGGTGCCAGCGCTTCGACCTGCGCCGGATCGAGCCGCCTGCCCTGATCAGCCATCTGACCAAGGTCCTGGACGCGGAGGGCGCGAGCGGAGAGGACGGTGCCCTGGCGCTCATTGCCCGGGCGGCGGAAGGCTCGGCGCGGGATGCCATGTCCCTTCTGGATCAGGCTCTCGCCCATGGCACCGGCGGCGAGACCGGCGCGAAGGCCCATCTGCGCGCTGACGATATCAGGGACATGCTGGGCCTCGCGGATCGGGGCCGGGTGATCGACCTGTTCGACATGATCATGGCCGGGAAGGTCCCCGAGGCCCTGGCGGAGTTGCACGGTCAGTATGACAGTGGCGCGGACCCGGTCATGGTGCTGAACGACCTGCTTGAGGTCACACATTGGCTGACACGCATCAATGTGGTGCCCGGCGGTGATCCGGACCCCTCCCAATCTCCCGCGGAATGGGAGCGGGGGGTGGCTCTGGCGGGGACACTGCCGGTCCATGTCCTCACCCGGGCCTGGCAGATCCTGCTCAAGGGCCTCAGCGAGGTCCAGAATGCCCCCAATGCCATTGCGGCGGCGGAAATGGTGCTGATCCGGCTGGGCTATGCCTCCACCCTCAAGACGCCGGACGATCTTCTGCGCAGTCTGGGCCAGGGTGGTATGCCGCCCGCCCCCGGCGGCCAGCCAGCGTCCCCATCTCCGGCCCAGGCTCCACCCCAGCAGGCCGGGGCCGGTTCGGCTGGCGCCCAGGGTTCATCCGCCCAAGGCCAATCGGCACCTGTCCCATCCGCACGGGGTCATTCCGCACAAGAGCATTCCGCACAGGGTCATTCCGCACCGGGCACATCATCCCAAGGAGGCCATGCCGCGCGGTCCTCCGGTCAGGTTTCGGCCCATAACGCCAATGCGGTCAGGGCCGACGCGCCCTCGCCCATGCCCCAGACCGAACCGCCCCAACCCCAGACCCATGAACACAGAACCCAGGCGGAACCGGCGGCCCAACGCTCAGAGCCGGTTCCCTTTGAGGATCTGGTGGCGCTCGCCCATGAACACCGGGAAATCCGCCTGGAAACGGAGATGCGTCAGTTCGTACACGTTGTGCGGTGCACACCGGGTCGTCTTGACTTCCGCCCGGCGGACGGTGCGCCGGAGGATCTTGCCTCGCGGCTGTCCCAGAATCTCAGTCAATGGACCGGCCAGCGCTGGGTGATCAGCGTATCGAACGAAAAAGGCGCGCCGACCTTTGCGGAAATCGACCGGAAAAAAGCGAATGAGGAACGGGCTGCCCTCCTGGCCAATCCCCTGGTGGCCGCAGCCCTTGAGCACTTTCCCACCGCTCAGCTCGGGCAAGTGCGCAAGCTGATTCCGGACCTGGATGATCCGTCCACGGGAGGCGGGAGCGGCGGTGATCTCGGTGAAAGCCCGGCAATGCTGGAAAGCGGCCTCGATGATGACGACGACTTCTGAACCATGACACAAACAAAGCGGGACCAATCGCCATGAAAAATCTCGGGAACATGCTCAAACAAGCCAAGGAAATGCAGTCCAAGATGGAGGACATGCAGCGGGAGCTTGAAGAGACCACCATCGAAGGCACGAGCGGCGGCGGCATGGTGACCGTGACCATGAGCGGCAAAGGCGCCCTGAAAGGCATCAAGATCGATCCGTCCCTGCTGAAAGCCGATGAGGCGGACATGCTCGAAGATCTCATCATCGCCGCCCATGGTGACGCCAAAGCCCGCATCGAAACCAAGACCAAGGAAGCCATGGCGGATCTGACCGGCGGTATGCCCCTGCCGCCGGGTTTCAAACTTCCGTTCTGAGTGCGGACAAATTTGCTGTTGTGTTTAGGTTCGGCATGGCCATGGCTCGCCGAATCCCGGCCAGGACAGTGTCATGGGTTGCTGCGACAGTCCGGCGGTGGCGGGTCACTGATCCGTGAAAGGATGACGGACGGTGTTGCGCCGAGCCTCAGTTCCCCTCGCCCTCAACTTCCCCCTCGCCCTCAGCGTCCGCCCCGCGCTCCCCTTGCGAACGGGCGTCAACCGCGATCCGAAGCACTATATGATTGGGCAAGCGGACCGGTTCGGCGGAGGTCTCGTCGCCGGTGCGGGCTTCGGGAACGGGGCGAGCACAACCGGTCCGGACACGGGAACAAGGTGTGAGAGACCATGGGCGGACCTGAAATCGACCGGGTGATCAAGCTTCTGGCCAAGCTGCCGGGGTTCGGCCCCCGCTCGGCCCGCCGGGCCGCGCTGCATTTGATCACCAACCGGGACGCTGCCCTTGCCCCCCTGGCCGAAGCCCTGGCCGCGGCCCGGGACACCATCAAGACGTGCAGCGTGTGCGGGTCCGTCGACGCTACGGATCCCTGCCGCATCTGCGTGGATCCGGATCGGGATCCGGCGGTGCTGTGCGTGGTGGAGCAGGTCAGCGATATCTGGGCTTTTGAGCGGGGCGGCTCTTTTACGGGACGGTATCACGTGCTTGGCGGCACCCTGTCCGCCCTGGATGGGGTCCGGCCGGAGGATCTTGCCATTGGCGGTCTCGTGGACCGGGCCCGGGATTCCGCGGTGACGGAAGTCATCATCGCCCTGGACGCCACGGTGGACGGGCAGACGACCGTCCATTATCTCACCGAGCGCCTCGAGGCCTGCCATGTTCGGCTCACCCGCCTCGCCCATGGTGTGCCCGTGGGCGGCGACCTGGATTTCCTGGATGACGGCACCCTTGCCGCTGCCCTCAAGGCCCGCCGGTCCCTGGACTGACGCCTGCCTTTTTCACAAAAATCTGACCGAAGACGTTCTGCGCCGCCGATCTGTGCCGCCAGGCCCGCGTCGCCGCAGGCCTTTGTGGCTCTTGGGGACTGGGGGGCTCCTGGGGACTGGAGGGGGGCTTGGGGACTGGGCTTGCTGGCGGGGACAACCCGGCGCGCCGCCCCACCGACAATCGCGACAAGCCCAACAAAAAAGGGAGGCCGAAGCCTCCCTTTCTCATTTTCTTAAGGTCTTTGCCTTAGACCAGAGGCCAGATGGTTGGCCGATCATCAAACTCGATGTCGAAGTCGAGTTCGTCAGGAATGGAAGAGTCAGCGGCGGCGCGCTTCTCGGCTTCCTGAGTGGTCTTGGCGGCATAGGGTGCCGGGGTCTCAGGCTTGGCAGCGCTGGCGGTGGGCTTCAGCGGGTGGCTGGAAGCCGGTGCCTTCGGTGCTTCGGCCTTTTTCGGCGCGAGGCTCATGGCCGGGAAGTAGATGGCATGGCCGTGACCGCCGAGGGGCTTGGCAGCCGTCGTCTGCGGTGCCTGAGTGGAAGCCGGAGCCGCGGGAGCGGCGGGCTTCACAGGAGCCGGAGCGATCGGCGGGAACGGAGAGCCAACCTTCGGCAGGTCAACCCGGCCCGGCTGAGCAGCGGCAGGCTTGGCCGGAGCTGCAGGTGTTGCAGGCTTCGGCGGCATTGCCGGGGTCAGGAACGGGTTCAGGGAAGCTGCCGTCGGCTTTGCCGGAGCGACAGGAGCCGCAGAGGCAGGCTTGGCCGGTGCCACAGGCTTGACCGGAGCGAACGGTGCAAACGGCGTGGCAGGCTTAGCCGGAGCAGGCTTGGCGAAGGTGCCAGTGGTCTTAGGCTGAGCAGTACCGGCCAGGGGCATGAAGCCCGGAGCAACGATCGGCTTTGGAGCAACCGGTGCCTTGGGCGCCACAGGAGCCTTCGGAGTGACCGGAGCAATCGGCTTCGGAGCCATGAGGGGCTTCGGAGCCTGGGGAGCAGTCGGCGCCTTCGGCGCTTCCGGCTTCAGCTGCTTGGACGCGAAATCGCTGTCGAATGCCAGGGGAGCCAGGGGCACACCGAATTCGGCCAGATCTTCCGCGATGTCAGCAAAGCTGACGGCAGCGGCAGTCGGGACGATCGGAGTCGGCTTCTGGGCCGGCTTCGGAGCGATCGGAGCCATCTTCGGAGCAACCGGAGCCTTCGGTGCGCTCATCTTCAGAGGGCTGGTGGGCACGAAAGCGTTGGGCACTTTCGGAGCCTGGGGAGCCTTCGGCGCGACAGGCGCCTTGGGAGCCACCGGAGCCTTGGAGGCCTGGTCGCCAGCGGGCTTGCCGGTCATGGCGGAAAGCCACAGGCCAGCCCACACAGAAGCCGGGTCCCGCTTGTCAGCGGCTTTCGGAGCCGTCACGGCAGGCTTGACCGGGGTCGGAGCCTTCACAGCGGCGGTCTTCTGAGCCGGAGCAGCGGCCATGGCGGGCTTTGCCATGGGAGCCATCTGCGGTGCAGCCGGGCGAACCGGAGCAGCCGGAGCGATCGGCATGGCAGGCTTCAGGGTCGCATGGGGCGGAACGGCAGGCTTGCTGACCGCAGCCACGGGACGCGGTGCAACCGGAGCCGGCGTGACGGTCTTGGGAGCCTCAATCTTGGCGGACCCAAGCACGGCGCCCGGAGCGGTCGGCCGGTCGATGGCGGCAGGCTGGACGGTGCGGATTGCAGCCGGTGCGTCGTCGCTGCCGATCTGGACTTCCTCGATACGCTCGGCGCGGCGGGCGATCTTGTCGGCCGCGATGAGGATCTCCCGGACGTCCTTTTCGGTCTGACCGAAGTGGGCCTGCAGGTTCAGGACCCGCTTTTGCAGACGGCTCACATCGTCGAGCATCAGGCCGGTTTCTTTATGGATGACCTGAGCCTGTTCGCGCATTTGAGCGTCCTTGAGCACACCGCGAATGGTGTTCAGGGTCGCCATCATCGTAGTCGGAGACACGATCCAAACCCGGGCGCGGAAGCTCTTCTCGACCACGTCGGGGAAGTTGGAGTGCAACTCAGCGTACACAGCCTCGGAAGGCAGGAACATCAGAGCGGACTCTGCCGTGTCACCGGCGATGATGAACCGCTCGGCAATGTCGACCACGTGCTTGAGCACGGCGTTACGGAAGCTGCGCTCGGCCTGACGGCGGGTCGCATCATCCTTGGCTTCCCGCAGCGCATGGAACGTGTCCAGCGGGAACTTGGAGTCGATCACGATCGGGCCCGGAGGATTGGGCAGCTCGATCAGGCAGTCAGCCGTACGACCGTTCGGCAGCAGCTTGTTGAAGCTGTACGCGGACGGGGGAAGGCTGGTGGTGACCAGATCCTGCATCTGCAGCTCACCGAACAGACCGCGGCTCTTGGAACCGGTCAGCATGTCCTGGAGAGAGTTCACGTCGCCGGAGAGGGACGTGATGTTTTTCTGAGCTTCGTCGATAAGGCTCAGACGGGTCTGCAGCTGGTGCAGGGTCTGAGACGTCCGGTCCGTCTGCTCGGTCAGGCTGCGGCCCATGTAGAGCTTCACAGCGTCCAGACGCTCTTCCAGGGCCTTCATCATGCCGGCCTGGCTGCGCGTCTGCGCTTCAGCGAGCTGACCAAGACGACCTGCCAGCTCAGACTGGGAGGACATCAGGTTTGCAACGCTCTGTTCGAGATTATCGGCGCGCATTTCCTGCACGCGCTTTCCTTCGAGTTCATGCTCAGAAGGATCACGGCGCACACGTAGCGCGATGACCCCCGCAATGATCCCGCCCGCCAATATAATTGCGGCTGCCAACACCCAGACTCCCATCGGGTCGTTCCTTTCTTGTCCGCTGATATCGTCTATCAAACCTGTCGATCAAACGAAGCGTGTGACGGGAGAACCCCGGCCCCCCACACTATATCACTCGATACGCCGCTGAACCTTGACCAGATTGCGGCGAATGCGTATCTCGCGATCATGACCGCGCACATGATTATCCACGTCCCGGACCCTCGCCTCAAGCAGGTTTGTAACCCAGTCGAAGGGGTTGACACAGAAATCCGGGATTTAGCCGATGAAATGTTGCACACGATGCACGCTGCGAACGGCATCGGCCTCGCCGCATGCCAAATCGGCGTCCTCAAACGAGTGGTGGTAATGGACCTTGCACGCGAGGGTGAGGACCCTCAGCCGCAGGTGTTCATCAACCCCGAAATCACCTGGCAATCGGAAGAGACCCGCTCCTATGAGGAAGGCTGTCTCTCCATTCCGGATGTCTACGAGAAGGTGGTGCGCCCGGCCAGAGTAGGGGCGCGCTATCTCGACCGGGATGGCAGACCCCAGGAAATCGAGGCGGATGGCCTGTTGTCGGTCTGCCTCCAGCACGAGATCGACCATCTCAACGGCGTGCTGTTCATTGATCACCTGTCCAAGCTCAAGCGCTCCATGGTCGTGCGCAAGATGCAAAAGCTGAAACGCCAGCGCGAAGGCTGAGCGGCCGCGAACCCGAGGCATTTCCAGGAGGACACCCCATGATGAGGCTCGCATTCATGGGCACGCCGGCCTTTTCAGTGCCCGTGCTCGCGGAATTGCTGGGCGCCGGACACGATGTCGCGGCGGTCTATGCCCAACCGCCCCGCCCGGCCGGTCGCGGCCAGAAGCCGCAGCCCTCTCCCGTCCAGGCTTTTGCTGAGACCCATGGTCTCACGGTGCGCACGCCGGAGCGCCTGAAGGACCCGGCGGACCAGGACGCCTTCGCCGCCCTTGATCTGGATGTGGCGGTGGTGGTCGCCTACGGCTTGATCCTGCCGGAACCGATCCTCAAGGCTCCCCGGCACGGTTGCCTCAACCTCCATGCGTCCCTGCTGCCCCGTTGGCGGGGTGCGGCGCCCATTCAGCGGGCCATCATGGCGGGGGACATGGAAACCGGCGTGATGGTGATGCAGATGGAAAAAGGGCTCGACACCGGGCCGGTCCTCCTTGCGGAGCGCACCCCCATCGGCCCGCGGACCACGGCGGGAGAACTGCATGACCGGCTTTCCGCCATCAGCGCGTCCCTGATCACCCGGGCTCTTCCGGCACTGGAGCGGGGCGCCCTTGAGGCCACGCCCCAACCGGCGGATGGGGTCACCTACGCGGAGAAAATTCATAAAGATGAATGCCGGATCGACTGGAGCCGCAGCAATGTGGAGATCGACCGGCTGATCCGCGCCATGGCGCCCGCCCCTGGAGCGTGGTTCGAGGCACCTTGCGAAGGGGCTCAGCCCGCGCGGATAAAAATTCTCAACGCCGAACTCGCCGAGGGCAGCGGCGAACCGGGAGCCATGATCGGACCGGGCCTGCGGATCGCCTGCGGTGAAGGGGCCTTGGACATTATTGAGGTCCAGAAAGCGGGCAAGGGTCCTTGCGCGGCGGATGCATTCCTCCGGGGCTACACCCTCCCCCCGGGCGCCCGGATGCAATAGCAGGCGCCAGGGAGCAGGGCGCCGTGACCACCCGCTACAAACTCACCGTGGAATATGACGGCAGTCCCTTCGTGGGCTGGCAGCGCCAGGACAATGGTCCGTCGGTTCAGGCGGCCATCGAGGAGGCCATCCATAAATTCTGCGGCGAACAGGTCACGGTCCATGCCGCCGGGCGCACGGATACCGGTGTCCATGCTCTCGGGCAGGTCATTCATGTGGATCTGGCCAAGGACACGACCCCGGACACGGTGCGCGATGCGGTCAATGCCCATCTGCGGCCCCGGCCGGTCGCGATCGTGACATCGGAAACGGCCAGACCCGATTTCAATGCGCGTTTCGATGCGGTTCAGCGCCATTATCTCTACCGAATTGCCAGCCGGCGGGCGCCCCTGACCCTCACACGGGGCCAGGTCTGGGGTGTGCCCCAGCCTCTCGACCCGGAAGCCATGCATGATGCGGCACAGGTGCTGGTTGGCCGCCACGACTTCACCACCTTCAGGGCAGTCCAGTGCCAGGCCAAATCACCGGTTCGGACCATCGATGCCATTCAGGTGGCCCCCATGGGGGACGAGATCCATATCACCGTCAGCGCCCGGTCGTTTCTCCACAATCAGGTCCGCTCCGTGGCGGGCAGTCTCAAACTTGTGGGAGACGGCAAGTGGTGTGCGGATGACCTGCGCGCCGCCCTCCAAGCCGCGGACCGGGCAGCCTGCGGCCCGGTGGCCCCGCCCCACGGCCTCTACCTGACCCGGGTCGATTATCCCCAGGAAGAAAACCCGCAAAGGGCGTAGCGGCTCAAGCCACATCAAAGATCAGCATCGAAATAGTCCGAAATGACCCTTTGATAGATGCGGGTCAGCGCCTCAAGATCCGCCAGGGGAACCCGCTCATCGACCTGGTGCATGGTCGCGCCTGCAAGGCCGAACTCCACCACGGGGCAGAGGTCTTTCAGGAAACGGGCATCGGACGTGCCCCCTGTGGTCGACAGGTCCGGGGTGCGCCCCGTCTCAGCAACCACGGCATTGGACACAAGCTCCGTAAACGGCCCCGGCTCCGTGACGAAAGCCATGGCGCTGTCGATTGTTTCAATCCGTGCCCGCTCGCCAGCCACCTCGGAACACACCTGCTGCACGGTCTTCCGTAGGCTGTCGAAATCATGCGAGTCGTTGAAGCGGATATTGAACCGGGCGGATGCCCTGGACGGGATCACATTCGTGGCCGGGTTGCCCACATCCACCGTGGTGATCTGGAGGCTGCTCGGTCCGAAATGGGCGGTGCCGTCATCCAGATGCCAGGCACTCAGCCGGGAGAGGATCTCCACGAGATAGGGTATGGGATTATCCGCATTATGAGGATATGCCACATGACCCTGACGGCCATGCACGGTTATGGTGGCGCTGAAACTGCCCCGCCGGCCGATCTTGATCATTTCGCCAAGGGT
Source organism: uncultured Alphaproteobacteria bacterium (assembly GCA_964561475.1). GTDB lineage: Bacteria > Pseudomonadota > Alphaproteobacteria > JAJFIK01 > JAJFIK01 > CAYUYV01. The sequence continues at coordinate 39,505 of CAZLPU010000017.1, read as the reverse complement.
GGTGGGGTTGGTGGGCTCACCGAGCAGGCAATGGTCGATCCGCTCCCGCCGCTCCCTCAGCCACGCCACCATCCGTGCAGTGCCGTCCACCGCCGGACCTTCCTCGTCGCCGGTGACGATATAGGCCACCGGTCCGGGCAAGGTGCCGGTCTCGGCATGGATCCGGGCGAGGGCCGCAGTGAAACAGGCAATGGCGCCCTTCATGTCCACGGCCCCGCGCCCGAACAGCACCCCGTCATGGATCTCCCCTGTGAAGGGGCCGCTGGTCCAGGCGTCGACATCACCGGGCGGCACCACATCCGTATGCCCCGCAAACGCCAGACACCGTCCCTCCCCTGCTGACCGGGCATAGAGGTTCTGGATGACCGGCCGCCCTTCACCGCCGAAGGGCAGATCCGTGCACGCAAACCCCAAGGGGGTCAGCATGGCTTTCAATGCATCGAGCGCGCCGGCATCATCGGGTGTGACACTGGGTGCGGCAATCAGCCGGCGTAACAACGTCGCCGGATCCTGAAGATCGGAGAGATCCGTCATTGTCATTCCTTCCACGGACGAGCCACTGGACCAAGGCAGGTAAGGTCCAAGAACGCGGCACCATCAGCCAAGGCCCGGTCACAGCCCTCGCGCCGCCCCTTCAGCGCAAGAGCGGCTCCGGTCCCGATATTTAAGGGCTCTCGGTACCATTGCCGGAAACTCAGGGACGGGCAGCCACTGCGGTCAATCCGCCTCAGGCGGACAGGATGGTTCCAGCGTCTTTCAGATTGCGCCGAAAGGGGTCGGCCGGATAGGTGCCAATGATGCGCAGATGGCTGGAGAAGAAGTGCAACTCCTCCAAAGCAAGGCGCACAGAGCGATCATCGGGATGGCCTTCGATGTCCGCATAGAACTGGGTCGCCCGGAAGGACCCGTCGAGCTGGTAGCTCTCCAGCTTGGTCATGTTCACGCCATTGGTGGCGAACCCGCCCATGGCCTTGTAGAGAGCGGCAGGCACATTGCGCACCCGGAACAGGAAGCTGGTGATCACCGGCCCGGAGGAAAGCCGCGCATCCGAACGCTCCCTGGACAGGACGAGGAACCGGGTCGTGTTGTGTTCCTCATCGTGAATATCCGCTGACAGAATGTTCAGACCGTGAATTTCCGCCGCGAGGGCCGAGGCCACCGCCGCCTGGGTGGGGTCGCCCGCATCGGCCACCATGCGCGCGGCACCGGCGGTATCGGCCACGACCACGGGCTTGAGGCCCATGCCGCGCAGGCTCACCCGGCACTGCCCGAGGGCCATGGGGTGGCTCAACGCCGACTTTACCGTCTCCAGGCTTGCCCCTTTGGGGGCCAGAAGCTGATGGCGGATCGGCAGAAACCGCTCGCCGATGGCAAACACATCGGCTTCCGGGAGCAGGTGATGGATGTCGGCCACCCGGCCCGCCAGGGAATTCTCCACCGGGATCATGCCCAGATCAGCCCGGCCTTCCGCGATGGCCTGGAAGGCGTCCTCGAAGGTGGCGCAGGGCAGGGCCGTGTCACCGGGCAAAAAGGTCTGGCACGCCAGATGGGAATAGGCCCCGGGCTCGCCCTGGAATGCGACCACCCGGGCTTCAGTCCCAGTCCCAATCCCAGTTCCAGTCTTGTTCGTGTCCGTGCCAGCCATTGCGCCGCTCATGTCCCGGCCCCTGCCTGGGCCGATGCCGGCCGTTTGGCGGAAAGGGCCCTTGCCCGTTCCAGATCGTCGGGGGTATCCACGCCCAGGGGCACAGTGTGCACCACCTCGATGCCGATTTTCATGCCGTGCTCCAGGGCCCGGAGCTGCTCCAGACGTTCCCTGGTCTCCAGAGGCGAAGGCGGCAGGGTGATGAAACGCTCAAGGGCCGGGCGGCGGAACGCGTAAATACCAATGTGATGGTAGAGCGGACCGTCCCCAGTGGGCGCCGTGGCCCTGGTAAAATAAAGTGCTCGGCCCGTGGATCCGCCATCGGGGGCGGAAATGATCGCCTTGACCACACTGGGGTCGTCCCGCTCCCGGTCCTCCTCAATGGGGGCCGCCAGGGTGGCGATGTCTGCATCGGCCATGGCGGACAGAGGCCGGATCGCCGCGCGGACCGTGTCCGGGTCGATCAAAGGCAGATCCCCCTGGAGATTGACGATCACATCGCAGGCCCGTTCCGGGTCGAGCCGCTCGGCGGCTTCCCGCACCCGGTCAGAGCCGGAGGGATGGGCAGGGTCGGTCAACACCACCTCGCCGCCATGGGCCTTGACCGCCTCGGCAATCTCCCGGTCACCGGCGGCCACCACCACCCGGCCGAGATCCGCCGCCATGGCCCGCTCCCAGACCGCAACGATCATGGGACGGCCGCCGATATCCGCCAGGGGCTTGTTGGGGAGGCGCCGGGCCTGGAGCCTGGCGGGGATGATCACAAGTGGCTTCATGGCGTCTCTGTTCCCGGACGTGACTCGCTCTTTTTGCTCAGATGATCGCGCCTTCTAGACCATCGCGCCGCCAATTGAAATGACTGTTGCCGGCCCGCCTCCCGCTGGCCGACCTCGGTCATCCAAATGGTCACACAGCAGAAAGGAGCGGATCCAGGGTTCAGGAGGGGCCCAATTGATCAGGCTCAATGCCGACCGGGTGCGTCCGTGGCTTGTAACCGGGCCGCGATCCGGGCAAAACCGGCGGGACTGATCTGGCGAGACGGGTCCTGACGGGACTTTAGCGGCGGTAAACCGCCTGTGGGTCAGGATCAGCCGCCCGTCAATGCCGCAGCAAGGATCCACGGCCAGGATGACAGGACAAATTACTGCAGGTGCGAAGCTTGCTCCGGCCTTAGGCTGGAATTAATCTCCGGGCCGCATCCGTCCAAGGATAACTTCTTCACCACACAAGGCGCATCAGGGGCCCGATATGAATATGGACTCGTTCGAGTGGAACAAGGTTTTCGGTGCAATTCTCGCGACGCTGCTCGTGGTGATGGTGATCCGCGAAGTCGGCGGCTTCATTTTCTACGCCGAGGAGCTTGATGAGCCGGGCTACCGGGTGGAGTTGCCGGACCCGGTCACACCGGAGAATGGCGGCGAGGAGCCCGAACCCGCACTGGATCTGGGGGCTCTGCTGGTCGAGGCCAATGCGGGTGCTGGCGAGCGGATCGCGAATCAGTGCGTCGCCTGCCACAATTTCGAGAAGGGCGGCGCCAACATGGTGGGTCCGGCCCTCTGGGGCGTTCTGGGCCGGGAGATCGCAGCCCTCGACGGCTTCAACTATTCCCGGGCCCTGGCCTCGAAGGACGGCGTCTGGGATTACGAGAGCATGTACAAGTTCCTGGAAAACCCCCGGGAATGGGCGCCGGGCACCCTGATGGGCTATGCAGGACTGCGGCGCCAGCGGGACCGGGTCAACCTGCTCGCATGGATGCAGCAGAAGGCCGACACCCCTTATCCGTTCCCGGCGGCTCTGGCAGCGGATGGCGACGGCGCACAAGCTGAACCCGCCGCGGAAGAACCGGCAGCTCCTCAATCCGAGGCTCCCCAATCCGAGGCTGGCGAAGCCGAGGCAGGGAACGCAGCGCCCGAAGAGCCTGCCGAGCCCGCACCTGCCGATGAGCCTGCACAGACCGGCGACGAGGCCTCAACCGAGGACGAGCCCGGCGATGACGAGGCCACCGGGGACGAGCCCGCCGGGGACGAGTCTGTTGAAGACGGCGAGCCTGCGACCCAGGAATACTGATCGCCACGGCTATTGCTTGCGGTATCGCGTCAAAGCCGTCAGCCTGATCAAGACCAAGGCTGGCGGTGGGCCCCAGGCTTACGGAGGGTCCTGAATGCTCGGCTATATTGTGCGCCGTCTGCTCCTCATGGTGCCGACCCTGCTCGGCATCCTCACCGTCAGCTTCATCATCATCCAGTTCGCACCCGGCGGCCCCATTGAGACCATGGCCTCCCGGATGGCGGGCGGCGGCGATACCGCCATGGCCCGTCTCGGCGGGGATGAAGGCGGCGGGGAGAGCGCGGGCCTGTACCGGGGCGCCCAGGGGCTCGATCCTGAATTTGTGGAAGAACTCAAAATCCGTTTCGGTTTCGACCGCCCGCCCCATGAACGCTATTTCAAAATGGTCGGCGACTTCCTCCGCTTTGATTTCGGCAACAGCTATTTCCGCGACGTACCGGTGCTGACCCTGATCGGGGAAAAACTGCCGGTTTCCATCTCCCTGGGCCTCTGGACCACGCTGATCGTCTACCTGGTCTCTATCCCCCTTGGGGTGGCCAAGGCAGTGCGGGACGGCTCGGCCTTTGATGTGTGGACCAGTACGGGGGTGGTGATCGCCTATGCCATTCCCTCATTCCTGTTCGCGGTCCTGCTCATCACCCTGTTCGCCGGCGGCAGTTTCCTCTCCTGGTTTCCCTTGAGGGGCCTCACTTCCCATGGGTGGGAGACCATGAGCCTGCCCATGCAGATCCTGGACTATCTCTGGCACATTGCCCTGCCCGTGCTCGCCATGGTGATGAGCGGCTTTGCCACGATCACTCTCCTGACCAAAAATTCCTTTCTGGACGAGATCAACAAGCAGTATGTGACCACCGCCCGGGCCAAGGGGCTCACCGAGAACCGGGTCCTTTACGGCCATGTGTTCCGCAATGCCATGCTGATCGTCATTTCCGGATTTCCGGCGGCCTTTGTCGCGGTCTTCTTTACCGGGTCTCTCCTGATCGAGACCATATTCAATCTGGATGGGCTCGGGCTCCTGGCCTTCGAATCCATTCTGTCCCGGGACTACCCGGTGGTCTTTGCCACCCTCTACATCTACGGCCTGATCGGTCTGGTTGTGACCTTGATCAGTGACCTGACTTATATGTGGGTGGACCCGCGCATCGACTTTTCCCGGCGGGAGACCTGATCGCTGATGGCTTCCCAGACCGGCCCACTCAAGCTTCCCGTCATCGGCACAATCCCCTTTGTGCCCCGGATCACGCTTTCGCCCATGACCCGGCGGCGCCTTGCGGTGTTCAATGCCAACCGCCGGGGGGTCTGGTGCCTGCGGATCTTTCTGATCCTGTTCGGGCTGTCCCTGTGTGCGGAACTGATCGCGAATGACAAGCCGCTGCTGGTCTATTACGACGGCGCCCTGCTCAGCCCGGTGCTGACCGACTATCCCGAGACCCGGTTCGGCGGCGATTATGTGCGCGGCACCGACTATAACGACCCCCATGTCCAGGCCCTGATCCGGGACAAGGGCGGCTGGATGATCCGGGCACCCATTCCTTATGCCCATGACACGCTGGTACGCACCGGCGGCGACCAGGCACCGAAGGCTCCAGATGGCCAGAACTGGCTGGGGACGGATGATAATCAGCGGGATGTGCTCGCCAGGCTGATCTACGGCTTTCGCACCTCCGTGATCTTTGCCCTGATCCTCACGGGCATTTCCGCTGTGATCGGTGTAACGGCGGGTGCGGTGCAGGGTTATTTCGGCGGCTGGACCGACCTTCTGTTCCAGCGGTTCATCGAGATCTGGTCGAGTGTTCCGGCGCTTTACGTCCTGATCATTCTGGGGGCGATCTTCCAGCCCGGGTTCTGGGTCATTCTGGGTGCTCTGTCCCTGTTCAGCTGGGTCGCGCTTGTGGGGGTGGTGCGGGCGGAGTTTCTCCGGGGGCGGAATTTCGATTATGTGAGGGCTGCCCGGGCCCTGGGCGCCGGCCATTGGGACATCATGGCCCGACACATTCTCCCCAATGCCATGGTTGCGACCCTGACCTACCTGCCTTTCCTTCTCAGTGCGGCGGTGACCACCCTGTCGAGCCTTGATTTTCTGGGCTTCGGCCTGCCCCCCGGCGAACCGTCCCTGGGGGAACTGGCCCGGCAAGGCAAGGTCAATCTCCAGGCCCCCTGGCTCGGCATCACCGCCTTTGTTGCCCTGGGCGGCATTCTGGCCCTGCTCGTTTTCATCGGCGAGGCGGCCCGGGATGCTTTCGATCCCCGGAAGACCAGCCACGCCAGGGCAGGTCACGGCGTTCCACAAGACGTGGCAAGTGTCGGCCAAGGAAACGGGGCTCAAAAAGCCGGGGAGAGGGGGAGTGCCTCGCCATGACGCAACAGGACGCCCCACTTCTCGATATCCACTCCCTGTCGGTGGCTTTCCAGACCGGCGAAAGCTCCGTGCGCGCCGTGGATCAGGTCTCCTTCCAGGTCCATGAAGGCGAGACCGTGGCCCTGGTTGGGGAATCCGGGTCCGGAAAATCCACGGTAGCCCTGTCTGTGCTCGGCCTCCTCCCCTATCCGGCAGCCTCCCATCCGGGCGGTGGCCAGATCCGGTTCCAGGGCGAAAACCTGCTCGGTGCGGACGAAGAGCGCATGCGCCGGATCCGGGGCGGCCCCATCTCCATGATCTTCCAGGAGCCGATGACTGCGCTCAATCCGCTTCATTCCGTGGAGAAACAGATCGCGGAAGTCCTGATGACCCATCGGGGCCTGACCCGGCTCGAGGCCCACAAGACCGTGCTTTCCCTCCTGGAGCGGGTGGGCCTGCGCGCCATCTGGGACCGGGCCACCGCCCTGCCCCATGAACTTTCCGGCGGCCAGCGCCAGCGGGTGATGATCGCCATGGCCCTTGCCAACAATCCGCGCCTGCTGATCGCCGATGAGCCCACGACCGCCCTTGACGTGACGGTCCAGGCCCAGATCCTCGCCCTGCTGAAGGACCTGAAACAGGAATTGGGCATGGCCCTGCTGCTCATCACCCACGACCTGCGCGTGGTCCGGCACATGGCCGATAAGGTCTGTGTCATGAGGGATGGCCGGATCGTCGAGCAGGGGGACTGCGAAACCATCTTCACCACACCCGCCGAGGACTACACGAAGGCGCTTCTCGCGGCCGAACCCCACCCCCGCCCGCCACACGGCGCGCAGCCGGGTCCGCCCGCAATGAAGGCCGACGGCGTGAAGGTGAGCTTTCCGGTCAAGGGCGGGCTGTTTCAGCTCAGCCGGGATACGGTCGCCGCGGTGGATGACGTGTCGGTCCAGGTCGCACCGGGGCGCACTCTGGGGGTGGTCGGGGAATCCGGATCCGGAAAGACCACCCTCGCCCTGGCCCTTTTGCGCCTTCAGAAAGCAACGGGATCGATCCGCTTCCAGGACCGGGACATTGGCGCTCTTCCGGCCCAGACCATGCGGCCGCTCCGCCGGGACATGCAGATCGTCCTTCAGGATCCGTTCGGTTCCCTCAGCCCACGGATGTCCGTGGCGGGTATTGTCGGTGAAGGCCTGCGCATCCACGGTATCGGCACCCAGGGTGAGGAGCGCCGGGCCATGATCGCCCAGATGCTGGAGGAGGTGGGTCTGCGTCCGGAGATGATGGACCGCTATCCCCATGAGTTTTCCGGCGGCCAGCGCCAGCGCATCGCCATCGCCCGGGCCATGATCCTTCGACCCAAACTGCTGGTGCTGGATGAACCCACCAGCGCCCTCGACCGGTCCGTCCAGGCACAGATCATCGACCTGCTCCTCGACCTCCAGGACCGCCACGGACTGGCCTATGTCTTCATCAGCCACGATTTGTCCGTGGTCCGCGCCGTGGCCGACGATGTGGTGGTGATGCGCCATGGCAGGATCGTCGAACAGGGACCGGCGGCGGACATTTTCGCCAACCCTCAGCAGCCCTATACGAAAGCGCTTCTTGCCGCAGCGTTCGATCTCGCCGGGGCTACGAAAGCCGCCGGACAGATCTGACCGGGCCATCGGTGCAGGCAATCCGCTCGGCAAAGTCCCGGAGCGGATCAATGGTCACGGCCATATGGGTAGCGTTGGCATGCACCATGTGCGTGCCGTCCACCATCATGGTCACGTGACCTTTCCAGAAAATCAGATCGCCCCGCCGAAGCTGGCCCAGCCCGTCCTCGACGGACGCACCGACCGGCACGCCGAGCGTGGCCTCTTGCATGTCCGCGTCTCTTGGAGAGGGAATGCCGCAGGCATGAAGGGCCATCTGCACGAGGCCGGAACAGTCCAGACCCAGACTATCCTTGCCACCCCATAAATAGGGTGCGCCCAGAAACCGTTCGGCGCATCCGGCCGGGTCCCGGTCCCATTGCTCCGCCACCCGCAAATGGGGCGTGAAGATGTATCCCGGGCGGCTGTCCGGTCCCTGCCCATCCAAGCTCTGATCAATGGCGCTGAACTGGCCCCGAGCCCCGATCACACGCACCCGGGCATTCAGACTCAACATGCCCAAAGGCGGGCTTTTCAGGTCCGGACGGGAAAAGACGAAAGTGCGCAACACGCCGACCCGGGCGCCTGCGCGGGCGGGCCCTTTGCCGAGACCGGCCCGGGGCACAAATCCAACATAGTCGTCGGCGCGGGCCTGGACCCAGGCCCAGTCCCCCTCTTCACGCAGAAGGTCGAGGTCTTCCCCGAAGAGGACCTGTGTGTCCAGGGGCGCGTCATGGGCCGGCGCTTTGCGCAAGGGCAGACATGGTGCCGTGACGTGGCAAAGGACCGGTTCGGCGAAATGATCCGCCTCCACCAACCCCTTGAGCCGTGCGCTGGCCCAGCCATCCCGGACCGGCGTCACCCGCGGATCCGGGCGGAACCGTTCGGACCAGTCCGGACGGTTCCCGTCGGTGCTTGTCGGGTGTGAACGCCCCTCAGGGCTCGGCATGGTTTGGCTCTTCCAGGATCTGGGCCGCCCTTGGCAGAACACCGGCGTTGCGGGCCGGACCGTGAACCGGCGCGCAAGGCGTATCCTGGAGGCCGCCCGCCGCGTGGATCATCCGGGCAAAATCCGTGAGGAAATCCTGACCTTTGGGTGTCTTCAGGACCAGAACCCGGCGGCGGTCGGTTTCATCGCGCCGGCGCAGCACCAGACCCATGGCGCCCAGGGTATCAAGCGCTCTGGTCACGACCGGCCGCTGCACGCCGAGGTGATCCGCCAGGGAACGCACGGAATGGGGCCCCGGTGCGAGATACACGGTCAGGATCAGGGCCAGCTGCCGCTGGGTGAGATCCGGCGTGTCATCGCGGACCGATCCGAGCACGACCTTGTGCCACAGACCCAGCGCCTGGAGATCCGCCGGAGCCGCCCCCCCGGCCTCCCCGGTGTCACCACGACCATCGTGCGGGTGGCCGGCATCGCCCGCCGGTCCATCCTTGGGCGGATCAAACACCCGCGCCTCCATTGCGTCTGCCCCCATGATATTCCCCTCTCGAACTGTCACTATACAGCGGATCCTGCAGCGCGGTTCCCTTCGAGGCCCTGGCCTCCCGCGGCGTAGGCGCTGGCATACCGGTGCTGGAGCACATTGAAAAGACCCCGCACCACCTGGGCCTCGCCACCCATTGGGCGTCCCGGCTTGGGCTGGGGGTTCCAGGCATAAACATCGAAGTGGACCCAGGTGCGGGCCTTGCCGACGAACCGGCCAAGGAAAAGCGCCGCCGTCACGGAACCGGCAAAACCGTCCTTGGTCACATGGTTCAGATCCGCCACATCGCTGTGGAGCATGGCCTCATAGGGCTTGTAGAGGGGCATGCGCCAGACCGGATCATTGGCGGCCCAGGCACTTTCGGCCAGGGCGGCGGCCAGCTCATCATCCGGGGTGTAGAAGGGCACCACTTCCGGACCGAGGGCCACGCGGGCGGCTCCGGTCAGGGTCGCGAAAACGGCCACCAGATCCGGCTCCTCCTCGGCGCCGTAAGCCATGGCATCGGCGAGCACAAGGCGGCCTTCCGCGTCGGTGTTGGCAATTTCCACGGAAACGCCGTTGCGGGCGGTGTAGACATCCCCCGGGCGGAACGCATCCCCGGAGACGGCATTTTCCACCGCCGGAATCAGGACACGCAGGCGCACCGGAAGACCCAGACCCATGATCATGTGGGCAAGGCCCAGGGCATGGGCCGCACCGCCCATATCCTTTTTCATCAGTTCCATGGCCTTGGCCGGCTTGAGGCTCAGACCGCCGCTGTCAAAGCACACCCCTTTGCCCACAAGGGTGATCCGGGTGACGTCGCGCCGGTCTTCACCCCAGGTCAGATCAATCAGACGGGGTTCACGGACGGACGCCCGGCCCACCGCATGGATCAGGGGAAAATTCGCGTCGAGAAGATCGTCCCCGAGAATGGTATCGACCCGCGCGCCGTGACGCTCGGCGAGTTGGCGGGTGGCCTTTTCCAGTTCGGCCGGTCCCATGGCGTTGGACGGGGTGTTGACCAGATCCCGGGTGAGATAGACCCCCTCGGCAATGATGGCCGCTTCTGCGGGCGCCACATCCCGGGGCAGGGCCAAACGGACCTGGGAGTCTTCGCCGCCGCTCTTGAAGCCCTTGTACCGGTAGGCACCAAGGGCCCAGGCCAGCACCAGGAGATTGGGGTCCCGGCCTTCGGGTCCGCCGTCGAAATGATAGAGACCTTCAGGCAGAAGCCCCGGCAGGTCACCGGGCAGGAACGGGTCGGTATCGTCCCCGAGGCCGAACACAATGCGCTCTCTTTCTCCCCCGGGACCCGGAATGGTCAGCAATCGACCGGCCTGCGCCTTGAAGCCGTTGGCCTGGACCCAGGCCAGGGTGCGGGGTTCCTGGCGGCCCAGCCAATCGGGCAGCGTGGCGGTGCTGACCAGATCCATCGGAACGGACGGCTGGGACGGATTGGGGACGAAACAGTCGAGCATGGTTATTCCTTTCTTTTGTCCGCTGTCCTTGCCGGATTGCGGATGCACGGCCTGACTCCGATGACGTAAGGCTTCCGGAGCGGTCATCGACCCCCAGGCTCCGGCAATTCGACTTTCAGGGCCCGGCCCGCAACGCGCTGCACGCAAGCGCTATGGCCCATCCCCCGTTGGCTGACAAGCGTATCGCTCACCCGCCGGTATCCAGAGCCCCTCAGCACCGGACGTCAACACGCTCCACTTGGCAAAAGCAGCCCGCGCATGCCGGAATGGGCCTTACGCAAAGGTCATAATTGCGACTGGCAGGTTGCGCAGAATGGTTGGGGAAGTCTTTTGAAAAAGTGTTTTTGACGGTTTGAGCGGGTAATTTTCACGCCCACTCGCGTTTTCTGGTCGCCGATGCCATGGCTTCAATGGCCCGGCCCGGGTTCAGGACGGGGCAATCAGGACGGGGGGGGCAGGACGGGGACCGGAGAGACGGAGCCTTCAAAGGGGATTGGTTCATGGTGCCGGATCAGGTACGCCGCCGGTCTCTTCGCTGGCCTGCCCTTCTTCCGGGGCCGGCCCGGCGGAGGTTGCTCCACCCTGTTCAGAAGCTTCCCCACTGCCGTCCATGCCGGGAGTACTGGGAGCACTGGGAGCCGGGGGGGCAGGATCGAACAGGCCGGCTTCCTGGTAGAAGCGTTCAGCGCCGGGATGGAGCTGGGCGCCGCCATATTGGATGGCATCCTCGAGGCTGATCTGCGCCCCAAGGACATGATTGGCCGCCAGCATCTGTGTGTTCTCCGGATGGAACAGGGCACGGACAATGCTGTAGGCCAGATCCGCATCCATGTCGGCACTGGCAATCCAAAGGGCGCCTACGGAAAGAGTGGAGACCTGCTCCTGACCCGGATAAACGTCTGCCGGAATGACCGCTGGTCGGAGGGTGCTTTCCACCATGCCCACGGCGCCGGGGGGTAGGTTGTCCGCCGCGCCGCCTTTGTCCATGGCCTCGACCGGCTTGCCCGCGATGGGCACCAGCTTGCCTTCATTCTGTTCGATGAGGCGGGAAATGAGGGGAACCGGCGCTCCGGCGGTGTAGAAGAACGCATCGATTGTACCCGCCGCCAGTTCCCGGGCCGCCCCGTCCGGACTGAGCCTGCGGATGGTCACCTCATCCTTGAGGCCGAACATTTCCAGAAGCTGGGTGGCGTTGGCATGGGTGCCCGATCCGGGCCGGTCCAGAGACACAATACGCCCGGCCAGATCCGCGATCCCCGTGATCCCGGCATCCGGGCGGGAGACCAGATGCACCGTCTCCGGATACAGATTGGCCAGCACAAAAACGTCCGTCTGGGCCCCGATCTCCCGGAACATGCCCGCGCCAAGGACGGCGGAGGAGACAATATCCGCCTGGGCGAGGCCGGTTTCCACGGCGCCCGCGTTCACTTCCACAACATTGCGCACGGAGCCTTCGCTGGCCTGGGCCACGGCGATCAGACCGGGGGGGCCGCACCGGGCCTCATCGAAACAGCGGGCCGATCCCGAGGGATTGGACACGACGCTGGCGATGGTGTTGGCGACGGTGAAATAGCTGCCGGTGACCGCCCCCGTTGCAATCCGCAGGAACGGCGGCGGCGCAGGCATCGGGTCCGGTGCCTCGGATGGTGAGGGATCCGTGGGCTGGTCTTCGCTCGCCGTGCCGGGTTCGGCTGCCCCGGCACTCTCACCCGTCTCCGGCTGATTGGCGCCAGCCCCAGTATTGGAATCGGTGCTGGAACCGGTGCCGGCCCCCGTGGCGGACCCGGTGTTTGCAACACCGACGCTGTCGGAAGTCGCGGCCTGCAAGGCTGAGGACGGCAGGGGCACGGCGGAGAACAGCATGACCGTCAGCAGAACGAGGCAAGCCCCGCAAAGGGATCCGGGCAGGGGGGAAGAGAGAAGGCTGGGAACCGGTCGGCGGCGCCAATTGTGCCGGACGAGAGCGCAGAGATCAGACCAGCCGACTGCCGTGGGGTGTGTCATGACCCTTGCCACGTGTCCTGAATCGGTTCCCGGATGCATCATGATGAGAGTTTACGCGCCTTGTGCGGAATTTTCTATTGCAAAGCGCGCAAGTCGATTTGTTTTTCCCCGGGGCGTCCTCACCGGGATGGTGCCTCCGTCCCTTTGGCCTGTTCGCACTCTACCCCGAGGGCAACCCGGCCATCGCGACCGGGATGCTCCCCCAGGGCCGTCCGCATCATGAACGCCGTGCACTCATGCGGGTGAGCTGAGCAAATCAGGGCCCTGGGTGGGGTCGACCATGCGTCTGGCAAACTCGATATGCAGGCGCAGATGATAGAGGTTATCGGTGTAGGACAGGGGCACGCGGATGGCACCCACATCCGCCTCGAGAGCATCCAGGGCAGCAACAATCTCGCGACGCTCCTCATCGGTGTCCGCCTTGCGGCCCAGTTCCTCAAGCTCCCTCAGATCGTCGTACCACCGGTAAATGCGCCGGCGGATCTGCCAGCGATAGGCGGGCGGGGCCACTCGCATCAGGGGGATCATCACGGTCACCAGCGGGATAATGAGCACCCAGAGCCGCTCCACCAGATTGGCAGCCCAGAAGGGCATGTACCGGCGCAGGAATGTGGGTCCGTTCTCGAAATAGCGCCGGGCCTCCTCGTTGAGGGGCAACTCCAGAAACTCCTGGGACGGAAATTTCACATTGGTCCCGACCTGGCTTTCAGCCCCGTGAATGACGTTAGCCACATCGAGAACCAAAGCTACAAGCGCCGGATGCACATCGTCCCGAACCAGAAGGGTGGTTGCCGGAGCCAACAGGCGTGTGGGCGCCTCGGGCACGTTCAGGGACAGATCGAAGCCGCCTTCCGGGATCGTGACAACGGAGAGATAAGGGAAGCGCATGGCAAACCCGTCGGCACGCTCAAGCTGTGCCAAATGAATGGAGGGCGACATGAGCAGATCCCGGATGGACCCCGTGCTGGCGGAGGTCACGAAGAGCGCCCCGTCCAGACCACCGTCCATCAAGGCCTTGACCGCCGCCATCCGCCCCTCGTCGGTGATGATGACCCGGTCTTCCATGCCCGTCGCCTCGAGCAGATTGAGGCTCAAGGCCCGGGTGCCGCTGCCCTCGGGGCCCACGGAAACCCGCCGTCCCTCCAGTTCGGAAAGGCGCCGGACCGGTTCCTCGCCCCGGGTGAAAATCCACAAGGGCTCAAGGGCGACGCTCGCGAGGGACTGGAGCATCTCCGGCGGATTTTCCGGCAGCACGCCTCCCTGGATGAATGCCACGTCGGCCCGGCCTTCCGACAGGTGGTCGATGTTGTCCATGGAGCCCTTGCTCGGGACCAGACTGACCCTGAGCCCGCTGGCCTCGAGGCGGTCGCGATACATGTCGCCCAGTTTCGCGTAGTAGCCGCCCTCGCTTCCCGTCGCGATACGGATGGTGTTGGGGGGAGCGGGATCCACGAACAGCCAGGCAATGAAAATCGTCGCGGCGATGGCCAGACCGATGCCCGCCCCGATCAGGAGCGCCGCATTGGGATTGTCGTCCGCCATTTTGTGGCGCATGCGCTCCAAGGCGTTGGAGGTATCAAAGGCCTTGCCGGTCGTTGCCCTGCCCATACGGGATGGGTGGGCGGCGTCTTCCGGCACCGGTCCGGATGGCATGTTGCTCATTACAGCGGTCCTGAAACTATTCGGGCAGGCGGTCCCAGATCTCAGCCCCCGCCCCTGGTCCCTCAACCTTGCAAAGCAGGCCCGGCAAGCGCAAGGGGGACAGCGCCACAATCTTACCATTCCGGCGCTGGGATCAAGGCGCGGCACCTGCGCCCGCACCACCGGTCAGGGCGATCTCCGATTCATGGACCGCTTGCGCCGTGGTCCCCAGGCCCGGCTTTCCGTACCCGGATCACAAAGCCGTCCGGCTCGTCAGTGATCTCCTCCACAAGATCACCAGTGGTCTGGCACAAATGGGGAATATCCACTCGCGCCATCGGATCGCTGGCTCGCACCAGGATCAGGGTGCCCGGCGCTGCGCTCCTGAGAGCCTTGCCCAGGCGCAGCACCGGCAAGGGACACGCAAGGCCGGTCACGTCGAGAACGACGCTGCCGGGGTCTGCGAACCTGCCCCCGCCGCTTTCGCTGCCACTCATCCCGTTGCCTCCTGCCAGGACCCTACGAAAAAACCGGCAGCCCAAAGGACTGCCGGTTCAGGAATACACTCATGGGCGATGCGACCCAGGGGGCCGATCAGATCTCATTGCCGCTCGTGTCCAGGAACAGGAACTGCTGGCTCGCGAGGTCTTCCAGGCCCACATTTTCCAGGCGCAGGGTCGAGCCGTTCGCGAAATCGAACACGACATCCCGGTCGGAGGTGTTGGCGAAGGTCAGCAGTTCTTCGAAGGAGTCGATCAGGTCGTTATTGACCGCATTGGACCGGACACCCTGGATCACGATCTGGTCGAAGCCCTTCTGGCCGAAGCGGGAGATGATGTCCTGCTCGCTGTCGCTGCGGAAAATGAAGGTGTCATTCCCCTTACCGGCACGCAGTTCATCCCGGCCCGCGCCGCCGATCACGGCATTGCTGCCCGAGTCGACGCGGATAACGTCGTCACCGGTGCCGCCATCGATGGTGGTTGGTCCCGGGGACTTGACCCGGATCACGTCGCGGCCCGCACCACCGTTCACGGTGGAAGCAAAACCACCCTTCAGGGAGATGATGTCATCGCCGTTGTCGCCATTGATGACGTGGCGGCCATCGCCGTTGATGGAGATCCGGTCGTTGCCGTCACCACCATTGGCGGTGTACTCACCGCGCCGACCATCGATCTGGTCATCGCCGTTACCGCCGGACAGGACGTTGTCGAAGCCTCCGGTATCCCGGATCCGGTCATTGCCGTTCCCGCCCCGGATATCGTCGGAGCCGCCGGAGTCGCGGATACGGTCGTCACCGGCGAGGCCTTCGATCACGTCATCACTGCCACTGTCACGCAGATTGTCATTGCCGTCGGTGCCCGTGATCGTGGCGCCCGGATCAATGCTGAAGCTGACGGAGGCGCTGGAAGACTGGATGCCGTCAGTGACGGTATAGCTGAAGGTATCAGCGGATGTAGCACCCGGGGTCAGCACATAGGCCAGTCCGCCGTTCTGGTTCACGGCAACGGTCCCGAAGGTCAGCGGCACGGTGGTGCCGTTGTTCCCCGATGCGATGGGCGTGGTCACACCGTTGAAGGTGATGCTTTGCACCAGCAACGTGTCGTTGTCCGCGTCCGTATCGTTCTGCAGAAGGAAGCCCGTGGCCGAGAGTTGGCCGGTGGCCGCATCGGTGACCACGGTGAACAGATCGTTCTGGGCCACCGGGGCGGTGTTGTTGTTCTCATCGATATTGATGGTCACGGTGCCCGTGCTGTCCACGGAGCCATCGCTCACCGTGTAGGTGAAGGTGGCGGTGCCGCTGCTGATCCCCTGAAGCGGGGTGAAGGTCAGATTACCGTTCGAGGAGACGGTCACGGTGCCCTCATCCAGGGCCACGGCCTGCCCGACATTATTGGCACTGCCATTGATCTCGGTAACGGTCAGGGTGGCGCCATCGCCGCCTTCATCGTTGTCGAGGACATTGACGCCGGTCAGATCCACGCCTTCGGCAGCAGTGAAGGTATCGTCTTCTGCAATGAGGCCGCCCAGGGTGCCGTCGCCTTCGCCGGCAACCAAAAGAAGGTCCGTGCCACCGAAGGTACCGACCTGTTCAACGATGCCCACATTCAGGGCCGCGGCTTGTGCGCCGATACCCTCGAGGATGATGGAACCGCTGGCGGTGATGGCACCGACATTCACGGTCACATCCAGGCGCAGGTCATTGCCGACCCGGGCCAGAGCCGTAGTCACTGTTTCGGGGGGGTCGATCCGGATATTGATGCGGTCGAAGGATTGATCCCCGTCGCTATCCTGGATGTCGAAGTCGGTGATGACGTCATTGACGAAATTGTTCACGTAAGCAGAGAAAACATCATTCCCCGCACCGCCTGTCATTTCGTCGGTGCCGAACTGACCGGCATCGCCATCACCGCGGATGAGATCATCACCGGCGCCGCCGTTGATAATGTCATCGCCGCCAAAGCCGAAAATCTCGTCGGCGCCATTAGTTCCGGTAAGGTTGTCGTTACCGGCCGTTCCAACTACTTCTGCCATGTTGTACCCCTAAGCACTTCAGCACACGCAACCATGTGACCAAGCCAAATGACCAATCGTCCGGCACGCTGCTCTGAGGCAGAAAGCCGGAACAGTTCAGCCCGTTACCGGAACATTAACTCCTAACCGCGCCCTAACACACGCCGTATGCTAAGAATTTGGCAAGGTCAAGACAGCCACCCTGACACCCCAGGAGGGCTGGTCCACGCCAAAGGACCGTTTTCCGGGCCTGGATCCCGGACCCATAGAAGCACGGAGCGTGCCAGACGCTCCCCTGTCCAATCCGTGGGATTACGCCGGATGCGGCCTCGCCCTGGGCGCCATTTTCGGCTAGGCCCCGCGCAGCCACCTTTATTCTCCAATACCAATTGGACGACCCTGCGGTCGCATTGACACAGATCCGGACCGAATCCCCCTGAGACACAAACGGCTGCCGCGGGTTGTGCCGATACCGGTCAATGCCGCCACGAAACGGGGAAAGGGGCCGCCCCGAAACCGGAAGAGGGGCCGCTGTCGGGCAGAAAACGGTCGAAACCCCTGGTCACTCGCGTATTGTTGTCGCCGTTTCGGGGCGGAACATGGGAGCGGGGGGTGCAGGCTCTTGTCTGTCTTCATGATATTGCTGATCAGCGCCATTGTGCTGGCGCTGGGGCGGCTGCTGATCATGATCGGCGGCGCCATCGTCCATGTCCGGGGGACACGGAAGCGCCACGCCCGGCTCCACCGGAACCTGCGCTCGCGGGGGTTCTGGCCGCCGCTTTCGATCCTGGTGCCCGCCTATAACGAAGAGCCGGTGATCGCGGACGCCCTGCGCAGCGTCCTGCGCTCCGAATATCCTCATTTTGAAGTGGTTGTGATCGACGACGGCTCCCAGGACAACACCGCCCGAGAGGTTCTGAAGGTCGTTCAGGAGGACCCCCGGGTCCGGCTCATCATACACCCCAAGAACAAGGGCAAGGCCGCGGGTCTGAATACGGGCCTGAGGGCTGCGCGCCATGACGTTGTAGTGACCATCGACGCGGACACCTGGCTGACCCCGCGCACCCTCAAATATCTCGCGCTCAATATGCTGTCCGGGGATTACGGGGCGGCGACGGCCAATATTCAGATCGGCAATCAACAGCATCTGCTCACCGCGTGGCAGCAGATCGAATATGTCACCGGCATTCACACGGAGCGGCGCAGTCTCGCGCTGTTCGGCTGCATCACCACCCTTCCGGGAGCTTGCAGCGCATTCCGGCGGGACGCAGTGGAGGCTGTCGGCGGCTGGCCCGCGGGCACTCTGGCGGAGGATACGGACATCACCCTGAGGCTGCTGGAGGCGGATTACCGGCTGGCCTTTGAGCCCCGGGCGGTGGCCCTCACAGAGGCGCCCTCCAGCATCAGGGATTTCTACCGGCAGCGGTTTCGCTGGCTTTACGGCAACTTCCAGTGCCTGGGGCTGCACATGAGGCCCGTGTTCACCACGACCAATCTGCCCCTCAAGCTGTTCGGCTTTCCCAATCTCGCCATTTCCGGGACCTTGTTGTTCCTGTTCTTTCCGGCCTTCGTGTTCGTCACCGTTCAGACGATCATGAATCCCAATGTGCTTTCCATGGCCCTTTTGCCCACCTATTTCCTCGCCGACATCATGGGGTCGGTGGTGGCCTTCATTATCGCCAAGGAGCGCAAGGCGCTCCTGTGGCACGCCCTGCCCCAGAGGGTGTTCTACCTCTTCTTTATGGGGCTTCTTCTGATCCGTGTCGTGATGTCGAGCGTGTTCCGGGTCCGTCCAGGCTGGGGCAAGCTGAGCCGCCGGGGGCTCAGGGACAGCGGCTGACGCAATGGGTGCCGGACATCGGGACCGCACCGGAGTGAGACAGAAAAGGCCGGAGGACATGCATCCCCCGGCCTTACAGTTTGCCCGGCCCCATACCTGGAACACCCGGCTTCGGTCACCGACCGTCAATGGCGTTCGATTATCAGATCATTTCCACGGCGAGGGCGATGCCCTGACCGCCGCCGATGCAGGCGGTGACGATGCCGCGCTTGAGACCGTCCCGGGCCATGGAATGGATCAGACGGGTGGTCAGCACCGCGCCGGTGGCACCGATCGGGTGGCCGTGGGCAATGGCGCCGCCGTCCACATTCACGATCTCCTCGGCAAAGCCCAGTTCCCGGTAGACCGCGATGGCAATCGCCGCGAAGGCTTCATTGATCTCAAAGCGCTCCACATCGGCGGTGCTCCACCCCACCCGGTCAAGGAGCTTGCGCACGGCGGGCACAGGGCCGA
Source organism: uncultured Alphaproteobacteria bacterium (assembly GCA_964561475.1). GTDB lineage: Bacteria > Pseudomonadota > Alphaproteobacteria > JAJFIK01 > JAJFIK01 > CAYUYV01. Next base: position 20,419 of record CAZLPU010000017.1, on the reverse strand, counting down.
TGCCGAACATGCCTGGCTCCACACCGGCCACCGCATAGCCCTTCAGCTCGGCGATCGGGTTCAGGCCGTTGGCCTCGGCGAAGGACCGCTCAGCGACGATCATGGCGGCGGCAGCGGAGTTCAGACCCGGGGCGTTGCCGGCGGTGATGGTGCCTTCGGAGCGGAAGGCCGGGCGCAGCTTGCCCAGGGTGTCCATGGTCGTGTCTGGGCGGTTGTGTTCGTCCTTGGTGAACTGCTCCGGCCCCTTGCGGCCCTTGATTTCAACGGGCGCGATCTCGCCGTCGAAATGACCGGCGGCCTGGGCGGCGCTGAACCGCTGCTGGCTGCGGGCCGCCCACTGGTCCTGTTCGTCCCGGGAGATCTGATAACGCTGGGCCAGGTCTTCCGTGTGCCAACCGGAATGCTCACCGGAGAAGGCATCGTTCAGACCGTCATGGAGCATGGCATCCAGAATGGTGGCATGGCCCATCCGGTGACCCCAGCGCCCGCCCATGATCAGGTAGGGCGCCATGTCCATATTTTCCTGGCCACCGGCGATGGCACAATCTTCATAGCCCATCCAGACTTCCGACGCGGCGGTGGCCACGGCCTGGGCACCGGAACCGCACACCCGGTTGACGGTGAGGGCGGGCACTTCCACGGGCAGACCTGCCTCGATGGCGGCCTGACGGGCCGGGTTCATCTTGGCGCCGGCCTGGATCACGTTGCCCATGACCACGGTGCCGACCTGATCGGGGGAGAGGCCGCTTTGCGCCAGGACGGCCTTGATCGCCGTTGCACCGAGAGTGGACGCGGGGGTGGACTTCAGTGTTCCATTGTAGGTGCCGATTGCTGTGCGCAGGGGCGTGCAGATCACGACGGAACGGGTGCTCATGGTGGACATCCTTTCATAACCAATGACAAAGCGGGGGTAGAGATCACCGGCCGGGACGCGGACACCGGGAAGGCCCCCTCACCTGACCTTCCCCTCAGACGAACCCCATTCTGCGGCTTCTCATCACTCGGCCGGGGCACGGACGGCGGGCGCGTCAACCTTAGTGTGATTTTTCCCGCCAACAAAATCTGTCCTATGATGAGCGTACCGAAAGGTTAACCAGCGTCCAATTAGGTGTGGGCAACTAGGATTGGGATCCGAAAGGTGCTGGACTGGGGGGTGTGAGACTTGGCTGTGTGTGGGGCACGGGCAACAACACGAAAAACAGTGCAGTTGGGCCAAGGACGCCCTACATCCTGGAAACGCGGTCCGGATACGTCTGGCCGGTGGCATTCAGACCGGTGGTGAAATGCAGGAAGGAGCACATGTTTACGCAACTGAAACGGGACTGGACATTTCTCACCACTCTCATGGCCGTGGCCGGCCGCACCGGACGTATCAAGCCGGAAATGACCGATACGGCCGCGGACATCGTCGAAGGCTGGGCCAAGCGCACGCCAAATGCGACCGCGGTCCTTTTCGAGGACGAGAGTTATTCCTATGCGGACTATGAGGCGGCCGGAAACCGGTATGCCCAATGGGCGCTTTCCCAGGGGATTGGCCGGGGGGACGTGGTCGCCCTGCTGATGGACAACCGGCCGGACTATCTCTTCGCCTGGCTGGGGCTGGCCAAGATCGGGGCCATTTCCGCACTGATCAATACCAACCTGACCGGTCATGCCCTCGCCCACTCGATCAATGTGGCGGGCGCTGACCATGCCATTGTCGGCGCGGAACTCAGCGACCAGTATTTCGAGGCGCAATCCCTTTACGAGCGCCCCATCCGCGCCTGGATCCGGTCCGACGGCCCGGTGCATTGCGATTTCAGCGCCGTTGACGCGGAGGACCTCGACCAGGCCCTTGCCGCCCAGCCCGCCGACGCCGTGGGCCCCGAAGCCCGGGAGGGCCTGACGGGCAAGGATGTCTGCTTTTACATCTACACCAGCGGAACCACGGGCCTGCCCAAAGCCGCGCGCTTCGTGCACATGCGGGTCCACAGCGCCATGCACGGGTTCTCCGCAGCCGTGCGCGCAACCGCCAAGGATCGTGTCTACAACACCCTGCCCCTCTACCATTCGGCAGGCGGGGTGGCCGCACCCGGTGTGGCCCTGTCCGCGGGCGCGACCATCGTCCTGAGACGGAAATTCTCTGCAAGCCGGTTCTGGGACGATTGCGTCAAGTATGACGTGACCGTCTTCCAGTATATCGGTGAACTGTGCCGCTACCTGCTCAATGCGCCGCACAATGAGAATGAAAGACGCCACAAGGTCCGTGCGATCACCGGCAATGGTCTGCGCCCGGAGATCTGGGAGACCTTCCAGGAGCGTTTCGGGATTTCCCGTATCGTGGAGTTCTACGGCTCGACCGAGGGCAATGTGACCCTGTTCAATTACGACGGCATGCCCGGTGCCGTGGGCCGGGTGCCCGGTTATGCCCGCTCGCTCATCCCCGTCGAGCTTGTGCGCTTTGATTTGGACCGGGAGGAGCCTGAGCGGGGCGAGGACGGGTTTTGTATTCGCTGTGAGGACGGAGAGACCGGGGAAGCCCTTGGCCCCATCGGCGACACGGCCAGATCCCGGTTCGAGGGCTATTCCGCCCAGGCGGCCACGGACAAGAAAATCCTGCGCAATGTCTTCGAAAACGGTGATGCCTATTTCCGGACCGGCGACCTTCTGCAGCGTGACGAGAAGGGCTATTACTTCTTCATCGACCGTGTGGGCGACACCTTCCGCTGGAAGGGGGAAAACGTGGCCACGTCCGAAGTGGCAAGCGCCATCGCCCGGTTCGAAGGCATCGTGGAAGTCAATATCTACGGCGTGAAAGTGCCCCTTACGGACGGACGGGCGGGCATGGCGTCCCTGGTGACGGAAGGCGGCGTGGATCTGCCGGCCTTCTACGCCCATGCGGCCCGGGAACTGCCCGCCTATGCCATGCCGATCATCCTGCGTCTCCAGGATACTCTGGAAATCACGGGCACCTTCAAACACCGGAAGGTGGATCTGGTCCGGGAAGGGTTCGACCCGAACACAATCCAGGATCCGCTGTTCCTCAGGGACGATGCTCAGTCGACCTATGTTCCGCTGACGCCGCAACTCTATGAGGAAATCTGCTCGGGGCAGCGCAAGCTCTGAGGGGTTCCATGGCGGAAGGATCTGCCAAGGCCGGATCCTTCCCCAATGCAAGGTCCTGCTCCATTGCAGGATCCTGTCATGCGATCAAGGGCATCCGGGTGCGGACCTTTAGCGGCGCCGACACCTGGGCCTGCCTTGATTGACAATCACCGTCCCTGCTCCGGATCTGACCCGTTGCCTGATCAGGCGGAGCTTCCCGCCTGCATGAAAATCAGGTTTTGGCGACCCTGAACCCGGCCCTGGGGAAATGCACCGCGACCCGGCCCACCCTGTCATCCTGACGCTCAATGGACACACGCTCTGCGGAGGACGACAGCAAGCGGCCTTCCACGGGGATGCGCGCGGTATCGTCAGGGGTCACCGTAACCAGATCACCCGGCTCGAGGCCCTGGGGATCATGGGGATCAGTCGTGCCTCGAGCGGCGCGGGGCTCCGCCGCCCGGGCAATGTCGAGGGCAGCCTCTGCGTCCAGGGGCTCGAATGTGCCGTGGCCGATTGCGGCTATCCGCCCGGCCCAGTCCTGCACGCGCGCGAACTCATCCAGAATGTCAGCACCCGGCGGATAGGCATTGCGCACGAACCAGACATTCAGGTAGGCGGAAAAATCCGCAAGGCCTGGCCGGGCACCGAAAAGATAGGCACGGCCATCGGCCAGCGACTGGTCGATCCAGTGCATGCCGCCGCGCCACTGGTCCTGCCAATAGGGCAGAACCGCCGCCATGGCCGCCGGATTGAAATCCCGGCCACTCATCTCCGCACGGTCCTTTTTGAAGGCTTCGGGCACATGCTCCCCGATACCCGCAAACACGATGCCCACGGAGGCCTGGAACAGGGGGCCATCTGCCCACCTGCAGACCATCCAGGTCAGGCCGTCCGGACACAGACAGGGTTCCGGCGCCCGCTCTTCCAGAACCCGGGCGATCATGCCGGTGTCACAATAAATGTCCGCACCGATCTGAAGGACCGGCGTGCGCCGGTACCCCCCGGTGAGGGGCATCAGATCGGGCTTGGGCATGATGTTGGGAATGATCACCGAGGCCCAGGGCAGGCCCTTGGCGCCCAGAACCAGACGGATCTTCTCGGCGAAGGGAGATGGATTGTAGTGGTGCAGAATAAGTGTGTCGGCGCCGGCCATGTCCCTGCTCCTCTCTTGCGTCTGGTCTCTGAAGTGCGCTGGCTGTCAGACCCTCAACTGCCGTTTCCGGAGCGCCGGTAGGGATTGCGGGAGAGATCCACCGTCGGATGATCTTCCCCTTCGATATCCACGTCGAACGTCTCCAGGAAGCGGGCCACCATCATGTAATAGCCGATGGTCAGAACCAGTTCCTGCAATTGCCGGACGGTGAGCGTATCGGCCAGGGGCTGGAAGGTGGCATCGCTCGCGCGCACGTTCTTCACCACATCATCCACGAATGCCATGACCGCCCGCTCCTGGGGCGCGAACACGGCGGCCTGGGCACCCCGGGCGGTCGCGTCAATCTTGCCCTGGGGGATCTCAAGCTGGCGCGCGATCTTGGCATGCTGGTGCACTTCATAGGTGCTGCCGCAAAGGTGCCCGACCCGCAAAATCGCCAGTTCCCGCAGGACGGGATCCAACTCACCGTCGAACAGAATACGGTTGCCGAGGCGGACAAAATCCTTCAGCGCTGGGCCGGCGTGGGCCATCATCATGAAGATGTTCAGGGGCGGCAGTTGATCGAGCAGCTGGCCGATGGATTCCGGTGCGTCATCGGGATCGAAATAGGGGATTCTCGCCATTCGTGTGTTTGTCCTCGTCTGCACTGCATCGAGCATGCCCGGCGATGCCGATAAGCTGAGCATGCTGAATGACTGGGGTGACCGACAGTGCCTGCGTCCCGTGTGAACATTTGATTTCCGGGTCCGCTCCCCGACCAAAGTGCACCCTATCCGCTCGCGTCCCTTGCGCCAAATCAATCAGGACACAGTGCCGCGCTCTTGTGGCGTTCATCGCCCCTTGGCCAATGGCCAGGGCGAGCCGTGGACGCTAGACTTGCGAAATGACAGCGTGGCAAGTCGTGCCGCATGGATGTGATGAGGGTGGCGTGCCCCGATTTGCTTTGGTCAGGTCTGGTTTGGCCAGGTCTCGTTTGGTCAGGCCAAATCCGGGCTGGGCACGACAGGGTGCCGAGGCGCCGCGGGTGGGAGCAGTCGTCGATCAATGTTGTTTCAACCCATTTTAATCGTTCTGCTGCTGATCCTGCTTGGCCTGCTTGCGTTGAGCATGGGATACCGGCAGGAGAAATCCGCTGTGGGGGAAGGCCGTCAGATCATCCGGATCTTGAAACGGATGGCCCGGCGCAATCCGGACCGGTACGGCCCGGCCCTGGCCCTGCACATGCGCATGGTGGCCATCGAGCTGCTCGAGTCCGGCCGCCCTGCCCAGGCGCTGTTGTCGGTGATGACATCGGTGGACATCTACCGGGCCTTCCGGCACGTGGATACCCGCAGGCTTGATCTCGAACTGGAAGACGCCCTGGAGCTTGAGCACAGTATCAAGACGGCCATGGGCTACGACCACGACACGGATCTTGGCCAGCTTGCGGAAGAAGAAGAACTGGAAGGCACGGGGCGCAAGCCCGCCAGGGAGACCTCGGCACCGGGGCGGGACGGGGAAACATCAGGGGACAACCGGGACAGCGCCCTGTTCTGGTGGCTTGCCCTCTACATCTGGTTCCTCAGCGCGATCAGCCTCGGCATCTCCTATTTCCTGGATTTTGCAAACCGCTGAACCGGGCCTTTTGCAATCCGCGCCAAAGGCAAGACCGGCCCGACCCTCATGCCCGCAGATCCCTGCCTGACCGATTTTGCCGAGGGGCCGATTTTTGCCGGGTCACCCCATCCGGTCGCCCAGCCAGCCTCGGCCCTTTCCCCGGCGGTTTCCAACACATCCGGCGCCCACCGCTTCCTGGCCCCGTTTTTGCGAAAGTCCCGGCAGGATCACCTCCATGCCACACCAGACCGGGAGCTTGCCGCCATGATCACCGCCCAGGACCTCCAGTGCCTCGCCAGCTACCTCGTTGCCCACCACGGCCCCATCGCCCTTGATTACGCGGACCGTGCCGTGGACGAGCTTGAGGCCCAGGGGGAAACCCGGCGTGCGGATTCCTGGAAGGCCCTGCGGTCTATGGTGGGCGACATGATCAATGGCCGCCTCAAGGAAGACGAGCCGATCGTTTTGCACTGATCTGGGAGACCGGAGCAGGCAAACCGGGCCCTCATTCCGGGCTCCTTCTTCCCGGATGGGGATTGGCTCCCCGGATGGGGATCGGCCCTGCTGGGCGCTTGCACCCCCACGGGGCCGGGATTAATCATGGCGGAAGACAAAACCAACACACGGATCCGCCATGACCCTGAACGCCCAAGTTCAAGCTTTGCTCGATCAGATGGCCGAAAATCCGATGCCATCGATCACGGAATTGCCGGCGCCCGAGGCCAGGGCTCTGTTCGCAGCCATGGCCGAGAACACCGACCCCAAAGGCATTCCCATCGGCAAGGTGGAAGACCTGACCATTCCGGGGCCCGCCGGTGATCTTCCCGTGCGGCTTTATACGCCCATTGCCGCGGCACCGGTTGGACCGGCGCTGGTCTTTTACCATGGCGGCGGCTGGGTGATCGGCAATGTCGATACCCATGATGCCCTGTGTCGTCAGCTTGCCAACGAATCCGGCGCAAGGGTCATTTCGGTGGATTATCGTCTGGCGCCGGAGCATCCGTTTCCGGCGGCCGTCGAGGATGCGTTCGTGGCCGTCAAATGGGTCCAGAATAATGCCATGGACCTGGATGTGGACCCCAATGCCATTGCCGTGGGCGGAGATTCCGCAGGCGGAAACCTGGCTGCTGTCGTGACCCAGATGGCCCGGAAAGGCGGCGTTCGGATCGCCTTCCAGCTTCTGATCTATCCGGTGACCGAAGCCCTGGCGGACACCGCGTCGATGAACGCCCTGGCGGAAGGGTTCATGCTTGAGAAAGCCAGCATGGAGTGGTTCGTGGGCCAGTATGTGCCTGCGGGGACCACCCCGAAGGACCCCAGGATCTCACCGCTCCTGGCCGAGGATCTTTCCGGCCTGCCCCCCGCCTATCTGGTCACGGCCGGGTATGATCCCCTGAAGGATGAAGGCCGTGCCTATGCTGAGAAACTGCAAGCAGCCGGTGTGACCGTTGAGCATGTGAACTATGAGGCCATGATCCACGGCTTCTTCACCATGACCGGTATTGTGGACGAGGCCCGGGAGGCTGTTGAACAGGCCGGCGCGGCACTGAAGGCGGGCCTCGCCTCCTGACCAGGGCCTACCCGGTGGCACCCTGAGTAACCGGCCTCTAACCTTCCCGGGTTACTCCAGAACCTCGTAGAACTGGGTTGTCTGAACCGGTGAGCCTGCCTCCCCGATCCCATGACCCTTGCCCTGACCTTGCGCGAGGATCCGGACCGATGCGTCTTGCCCTTACTGTCTGCATTGCCGCCCTGACGCTGAGTTGTCTTGCGCCCGCCGCGGGCTTTGCCGAGACCACCGTTTCCGCTGAACAACAAGCCAAGACCCGGATCAACGTTGCAGGGCGCCAGCGCATGCTGTCCCAGCGCATGGCCAAGGCCGCGTGCTTTGCCCATATCGGCCAGGACCGCCAGGGCCATGTCACCATGCTGGCCGCCGCCGACAACCTGTTTCAGGAAAGCCATCAGGCCTTGAGACAGGGCAGCGCCGAGCTTGGACTGTCGCCGGAAACCCATGGCGAAATTCTCAGCAAGTTGTCGGATGTGGGCCTTCTTTGGACAGAGCTTCATAAGGCGAACCAGACCGTCACCGGCACCGGGGCGGTGCCAGCGGACACCCTGCGCGCCATTGCGCAGACCGCAGGCCCTCTTCTGAAGCGCATGCACAAGACCGTGGGCGTCATCGAGCGGATCTACGGCAGCAACGAAACCATGCACCCCACCCTTGCCCGAGCCATCAATATCGCCGGGCGCCAACGCATGCTCTCCCAAAAGGCCAGCATGGAATTCTGCATGGTGCTGACAAATGAAAACAGGGAAGCGTACCGGCAGTCTCTTCAGGCAACAGTTTCCCTGTTCCAAAGCTCCCTGGACGGTCTGATTTCCGGCAATGCCACGCTTGCCCTCGCGCCCGCCCCCACGCCTGAAATCCAGAACCAGCTCCAGAAAGTCAGTGCCCTTTGGCAGCCCCTGAGATCCATCCTGGAGGCCACGGCAAAAGGCGCGACCCCTACGCCGGCGCACATCGCGCTCATCGCCCGGGACAACAACACCCTGCTGAAGGAAATGAACAAGGCCGTGGGCATGTACAGCAGCCTGTAAGCTCGCCGCCGCACTCAATCGTCACCCTGGAAACCGTAACGAGCAAGGGCGCCAGATGTCCATCCGAACCGGCATACTCTCGATCATCGGCGTCATGAGCTGCATCATCCTGACCATGTGCGGCTATCTCCTTTATGAGGGCGTCCACGGGTTCCAGACGGCACAACTGGTCTCCAACCGCTCGGACCTCCTTGCACGGATGGCCACCACCAGCCGGATCATCTACGGGAATGCCGTTTTTGCAGAGCGGCTCTTCGCCTCCCCATTCGTGGCCGATGAGAGCCAGGAGCGTCAGTTTACCAATGACCTCGACCAACTGGACCGGCTCGCGGGCACCCTTGCCGATGACCTGCGCCAGGTGGATATCATCGCCGGAACCGGTCTTGTGGCGGACTTCGAGACGGCAGTCGCAGAACTTCAAGACAGGGCGGAGGCCGTTGCGGCCGCATTCTCCAAGCCCGCCATGTTGCGCAAGCCCTCAACGGGCGCCGCCTGGCGGACCGCATCAAGAACCGCAGCCCGGCACCTCTACCAGATGGGTGATGCCATTGCGGCGGATCTCGGGGATCGCAACACCCTGTTGAATGACTACCGGCAGGTTGTGGCGACGACAGAAGAAATCAGGGACAGCCTTTCCGAGGAAAGCGCGCGCCTTGCTGCGATCCTCACTGCCCAACGGGCGCTCGGCAACAGGGACCTGACCGCCAGCACCGCCCTGTTTACCACCTATTCCCAGGGACTGGCCCGTCTGCGCACCATGGCAACGGTTCGGGAGGATCAGGTCCGGATCAATGATCTCATCACGGAAATCGAGACCGGATTCTTCGCGGCAAGGAACGCCATCATTCAAGGCGGGGCCGGCGAGACCTTCGGCAGCGGCGAGGTCGGACAACTTGGAACCGCATACACTCTGACCCCTGCCGACTGGGACAAGGTGGTCGAACAGACCTTCGTAACACTCGGGTCCGTGAAGGACGTGTTTGTTGACCGGCTCAAGGCCCATGGGGCGGACATCCGCTTCGGGGGAACCGTCACCATCAGTCTCGCGGTCATTGCCCTGACCCTGACCCTCATCGCCATCGCGGCAAGTGCTCTTCTGCTCATCTTCAAGATCATCCGCCCACTCGATAAAATTATCACCGCCCAGTTCGCCCTGGCGGAAGGAGACCTTGAAGTCTGGATCCCGGAAATCGAGGCGGGCAGCGAAATCGGCAAGTTGGCCCAGTCCCTCTACCGGTTGAAGCAGGAAAGCCGTGCCGCGAACCGGTACCGGGATGAACAGGAAGCATTCCGGGCCAAAGTCTCCGCGGACCAGCGCGCGGTCCTTCTTGAGGTCGCCGCGAAGTTTGAATCCTCAGTGGGCGGCGTGGTTGAGTCTCTGGCCAACCATTCCATGCAATTGGCCCAGACCGTCCAGGAAGTCTCCGACATTGCCGCCCTTACCGCCGCCAATGCGGAAGACACGGGCCGGATCGCCGGTCAGGCCAGCGCCGGCATCGCCTCGGCTTCCGGGTCCACGGACGAACTCAACAGCGCCATCGCGGAAGTGGCACAGAAAGTCGCCAGCACATCCACCGAAACCAGCCATGTGGCGGATGTCTCGAAAGAGGCCGCGCTGCGGGTGGATGAGCTGAGCGCCGCCTCGGCCAAGATCCGGGACGTGACCGGATTGATCACGGAAATCGCGGAGCAGACCAATCTGCTTGCCCTCAACGCCACTATCGAGGCGGCCCGGGCCGGGGACGCGGGCAAGGGATTTGCGGTGGTGGCGGCGGAAGTCAAGGATCTGGCCACGGAGACCCAGCGGGCCACAACGGAAATCGGCGCCCAGATCGACGACATGGTGCTGCGGATCCGTAGAAGCGTGGAGGATGCCAACCGGATCCGGGAAGTGGCCCAGAATGCCCAGATCGCCATGATGTCCATTGCCGGGGCCACGGAAGAACAATCGGTGACCACCAGCGGGATCGCCGAGGCGGTGGGGACCACAGCCAAGCAGATTGCCGAGGTCTCGAACCGGATCGGCCAAGTCAATCAGCAGTCGGCCAAGACCCGCTCGGCCGTGGATAACATGCATCAGTCCACGGATATGCTTGCCCGGAGCAGCGAAACCCTGTCCCAGGAGGCACAAAAATTCCTGGCCGCGATCCGGGAGGAGAACCAGGCCGCCTGACCCGGTTCCCCGATCGCTGCATGTCCCGAATGCCTGTCTCAGGATCGGCGGGTCAGCCCGTGCTGGCCCATGCGCCAGACCAGATCCTCGATCCGGTCCTGACCGAAAAAGGGCTCACCCTGGAACACCATGAGGGGCACACCCCAATGGCCGGACTCCCGCTGGACGGTCTCGTTCTCGACAATGATCCGGTCCATCCGCTCCGGATCCCGGGCCACTTCTGCTTCCATCTCCGCCATTTCGAGCCCCGCCCGGGCGGTCGCCTCCGCCAGGTGGGCACCCTGGTCCCAGCCCTTGACCGCGCCTGAAAAGATCAGGCGGCTGATTTCATCCAGGAACGGAAGACCTTTGCCCCGCTCTGCGGCCAGCACCCCGAGGCGCATGAGACGGTGGATGTAGGGCTGATGCTCCGGCACGTCTCCGGTTGCCATATCCATCACAATGGGGTCAGGGCTCGGCCACGCAAAGGGAATGTTCAGGCGCTCTGCCGTCCGCATGACATCCCTGCGGAGATACTTGACCCAGAGCGGATCGACATTCTTGAAATAATTCTCCACCCGGACAGCCAGGGGATAGACCGGCCGCACACGGATCTCCACATCATAGTCCGCCTGGAAGGCCACAAGCCGTCCCGTGGCCAGATAGGAATAGGGACTGCGAAAGGACCAAAAGAGATCGACACTGAGGGTCATGGCTGGTTCTCCTGTGTTGCGATGAGGGTGTCAAGCACCGGCACGGGTACCGGTCCGACGGTAATGTGCTTTGGACCCCGGCCAACGGGAATGCGGACCAGTTCCGCACGCTCCGCCATGGAGATCAGGGAAACATCGTCGCTACGCCCATTGGTGACAAGACACAGGGAGTCATCAAGAGCCAGAGCGGACCAGCCCGGCGCGTCGCCAACGGGAATGGTGGTGATCAGGCTGAGATCAGGCACGCTCACCAGGCCCACATAATCGGACGCCCGGCCCGCGACGCAGAGGGTTGTCTCATCGCCGGTCATCGCGAGGCCGTGATGGGGCGACTCGAAATCCCAGTCATCCTCGGTGACACCGTCCGCAACGGGAAGATCCAGGCGGGCAATGATGTCGCTCGCCTCCAGGTCGTAGGCGACGACCGCATGGGTGTTGGAAAGCTGGGCATAAAGCCGGGTCTCATCGGCGGTGACCGCGAAGGGCCGGATCCCGGCTTCGAACCGGTGGCGTGCCAGAACTTCCAGGGAGGCCGCGTCGGCCACGGTCACCTGATAGGCGTACCCCTGGGACGGGGTGGCCTGATCGATACTGTCCCGCTCGGCCACATCCACGGTCATATCGCCCAGGCTGGCATTATAGATCCGGCTGCCGTCCTTGGTGACGTGGTTGTCGTGGGGGAAGGCGCCGGTGACGAAGGCCCCGGCCTTGCGGGCGGTTGCCGTGTCGATGACCTCGACGGTGTTATCGGTCAGTGCGGAAACGAACAGGCGCTGTCCGTCCGGGGAGATTGCCATGTGATCGGCCCGAACCCCGCCGATGGGGACCCGCCACATGATGTCTCCGGTCTCCAGATCGAATGCGGCCACATCGCCCAGATGGCCCCGGGATACATAGAGCACCCGGCCGTCCGGAGACAGATCAAGGTCCTGGGCATAGTTGAGACCGCTTTGTTCGATCAGACGCTGGCCGAACAGACCCTGGGTGAAGTCCCGGTAAATGCTCACCTCCCGGCCGTCGGGGATGATGTTCAGGGTGGCCACCACCTGCCGGGCGGATACATCGATAAGGCTCACGGTGCCGCCGACCGCATTGGCGATGAAGGCGATTTCCCGGACCGGTCCGTCCGGGGCGGCAGCGGTAGCCACGGGGCCAGTGCCGTAGGTGGCTTCCCGCCAGATCTGCACGCCGGTGGCCAGCAGGATGCCGATCAGGGCGCCCGATAAAAACAGTGCAATGATGGGTCTCATCGGTTTCTCCCCTCGTAACGCCCCGCGTTTCCAGTGACAGCCAGACCCGGGACCAGCCCGCGCGTCTGCCTTTTGCGGGTCTCGGCTTGCCAGCCGCCAGCTTGGGGCGGTTCTCCTTGCTTTTCCACAACGGCGTCGGCATTGTGCGCGGCTTTTTAACCGGACAGTAGAACATTCGCGGCCTTGTGGCAGGGGATTGTGAGTAAGGAAGGGCGTACCATGGCGCGTGTGCTGGCCAACGGGCTTGAGATCGAAGTCGCGGATACCGGACCCAGGGACGCGCCCGCCGTGCTGATGATCATGGGCTGGGCCTGTCAGCTTTCCCTGTGGCAGCCGTCCCTCGTGGATGGGCTCGGAGCGAAGGGCTACCGGGTGATCCGGTTCGACAATCGGGATTGCGGCCTCTCCACGAAGATCACCGGAGCGGGTGTTCCGGACAATCCCTTCGACGGCGCTCCGGCCTATACCCTGGACGATATGGCGCGCGATGCCCTGGGGGTTCTGGATGCGCTTGAGGTGCCCATGGCCCATATGGTGGGCGCGTCCATGGGCGGAGCGATCGCGCAGATCCTGGCCAGCCGCCACGGCAGCCGGGTCCGCAGCCTTGTTTCGATCATGTCATCGACTGGGGATGGCGACCTGCCTGGTCCGGATCCGGAAATTCTGCCTGTCCTCAATGCACCGCCGCCGGACCCTGCGGACCGGGAGGCCTGCATCCAGTCTGCGATGGCATTCTGGACCGCCATTCAAAGTCCGGACTATCCGGCGGGCGAGGCGGAACTGCGCTACCGGGCGGAATCCCAGGTTGACCGGCAGGTCTGTCCGGAGGGGTCACTGCGCCAGTACCATGCCCTTGCCTCCTATGGCAGCCGGAGCGATCTGCTCAAGGCGATCCGTGTACGGTCTCTCGTGATTCATGGAGGTGCGGACCGGCTTGTGCACCCGGTGTCCGGATCACGCACCGCGGAGCATATTCCCGATGCGGAACTGGAGATCGTGCCCGGGCTGGGACACGACTTCACCGATGCTAATGCCCAGGTCTATCTGGAACTGGTTTCCGATTTTCTGGACAGGGTGCAGGAGAAGGTCTGAACGCCGCGCTGGTGGGGACGCTCAGGCGCACTTGCTGGTTTCCAGGGACTGGCGGGCTTCCAGGGACTTGCGGGCTTCCGGGGACTGGCGGGCTTCCGGGGGCTGGCGGGCTTCCGGGGGCTGGCGGGCTTCCGGGGGCTGAAAGCTGGGCACGTCGGCAAAAGCCGCGGGCTTCAGACGATCCATGACCGCGTCCATCCGGGCAAGACTGTCGAGGGCGGCCCTGGTCAGATCGGTCTGCGTGGCGTGGCGGTCGCGCAGGGTGCGCAGGTCCCGGGCCATGGCGCCAAGATCCGTCTCCTGGCGCACGAAAGGAATGCTGGAATCCAGATCGCCGTCGGCGACCCGGGCCAAGGCCCTGCGCAGACGCCGGATGGGTCGGGCGATGCATACATGCAGGACCGACCACGCCGCCAGAAGAAACACGAGAAGCCAGCCTGCCATCAGTATAGGAATGGAAGGGCCCGCGCTCGCGGGAAGGGCCAGAATGACGGTGCCCAGGCGTTCCCCCGATTGAGGATCCAGCACGGGTCCGTAGGCTATATGAGCCCCGCCCCGGCGCAGGACCGCCTGCTGAGTATTTTGAGTACTGTCAGGTGCCGTATTCACGGCGACGGTTTCCACCAGACCTTCAAAGGCAATCAGGAAACCCTCCGGCAGCGGACCGCTGCGCAATGCGGCGGCGAGGGTACGGCCGCGGGGATCCACGACCCGGAACGCCAGACTGTTCAAGGGCGCGGCCACATAGGTCTGGGCGAGCGCCTCACCATAGCTTGTCAGACGTTCCAAGGCATCATCAGCGGCGAGCGTTTGGGTGTTCCCGCCAGCAGTGTCTGGGGACCCGGCGACTGCCCTGCCCATCTGCACCCCGATTAAACGGGCCGCTTCCACCGCCGCGCCCTGGCCCTTGGCCGAGGAATGGGCGGTGCTCAAAAGCATGGGCAGACCGACCACGGCGCACACTGAACATAGAAGCATGAAGGTCAGGATGGTCTGACGGGCGAGGCTACGGCACCAGAAACTGGAAATCTGGCTTAGAACCGGCGCGTTGGTCAGCATGCGGCGGAGACGGAACAGGGGTGCTCCGGTTTCCTCCACATCCGCTGGTTCGGGATCGGGGTTGGCCTGGGGTGATCCGCCCCCTTGCGGATCCTCGACCTCTTGATCCTTCAAATCCGGACCCTGTGCGTGGGCCAAGCCTCCGCCTCCTCCTGCGCGCCCGGACAGACTCCGGGTCTCATACCGTTGCAGCACAACGCTATGTCAGGGTGTTTAAGGAAACATGAAAGCGGCTTGCCGGCGTTTACCCGCCTTTCAGCGGTCCTGATACTCGGGTCGGCGTTTTTCCAGGAAAGCCCGCATGCCTTCCGGGAAATCCTCCGTCTGTGCACAGAGAATCTGGTTGCGGTCTTCCATGGCGATGGCCGATTCCATGGACGGCGCATCAATGCTCATGTTCAGGCATTCCTTGCTCAGCCGCAGGCCGAGGGGAGAGGTCTGAAGCATGTCGTCGGCCAGGGCCGCCGCCGCATCGTCCAGATCGCCATCGGGCATGATCTGAGAGACAAGACCAAGCTCATAGGCCCGCTGCGCATGGATGAACCGCCCGGTCAGGATCAGTTCGGCAGCCAGGGACGCCCCGACGAGACGGGGCAGAAAATAACTCGAGCCGATATCACAGCCCCCGAGGCCAATGCGGATATAGGCCGCATTCATACGGGCGCTTTCTCCCGCCAACCGGACATCGCTGGCCAGGGCCAGGGAAAACCCGCCGCCGCAGGCGGGTCCGTGAACACAGGCAATAATGGGCTGCGGGCACCGGCGCATCCGCATGACGATCTCGGCGATGCGCCGTTGGGCGACAAGACCCGCTGCCACGCCGGACCGGGCTGTCGTATCCGTCTCGTTGGAGCCCGCCTCCTGTTTCAGATCCAGGCCCGCGCAAAATCCACGCCCGGCCCCCCGGAGCACCACCACCCGCCGGTCGAGATCCGTCGCAAGACCGCCGAAATAATCCTGCAGCTCACTGACCATCAACCGGCTGAGGGCATTGAGGGACTCGGGCCGGTTCAGGGTGACCCAGTCCACTGCGCCAACCTGTTCCACATGGAGGGTTTCATAAGCCAAGGACACCGCATTCCTCCCCTTGCAGATTATCTTTGTGGATTATAGCTGCCGTGCTGGATCGATCAGGTGTCCCTCGGCACTGGCTGGGCCAGACCCCGGGATTTTGCGATGTAGCGCTGATGATACTCCTCGGCGCGCCACCACGGCCCCGCCGCGACGATCTCGGTCACGATTGGCCGGGAAAAACTGGACTGGGCCGCCCGCAGGCTTGCTCGCGCGGTGCGTTCCTGTTCCTTCGAATGGGTGAAGATGGCCGAGCGGTACTGGCTGCCGATATCGAAGCCCTGGCGGTTCGGAGTCGTGGGGTCATGAGTGGCCCAGAAGACGAACAGCAGGTCCTCGAAGGCCGTGCGCCCCGGGTCGAAGGTCACCAGAACCGCTTCCGCATGGCCTGTTCGCCCGGAACAGACATCTTCGTAACTCGGGTTGTCCGTGGTTCCGCCGGTGTAACCGACCTCCACATCAACAACGCCGGGCACATCCCGGAAGGCCTCCTCCACGCCCCAGAAACACCCGGCGGCAAAGGTGGCTTTTTCCATGGGAGCGGCTGTGTCATCCCCAGATCCGGCCTGTCCAGTTTCGAACTGCCCAGTTTCGAACTCACCAGTTTCGGCCTGACCTTTGCCCGCGTTCTCCTGGTCCCCCTGAACCATGTCGATCTCCCTCATGCATCATTCAGGGGGCATCGTCTCCCCTCCCCGCATTGTTGACAAGAGGGAGAACAAGACCGGTACAACCAGCAACCCTTAACCGAAACCGGACCCGTCGGACCATTCGTCCCGCCGCCGACCATTCATCGAAGACTGATGACTGATGACTGATGACTGGGCAAACCTGTTGCGCGCTGTCGTGCTAGGCTCCCATCCGGTTTCAGAGGCGCCTTTTCTTCGCGGCGTTGAAAGAGTTTACGCCCTAAAGAAGAAGGTGAGATCCACAGCCAGACGCCTGCAAAGGCTCATCCAACAGGAAACGGCCATGGTTAAGCATAAGAGCTATCGCAGACGCACCGTGGCGGGAAAACCGCTGCATCCGGAAACCCTGATGATGGGATATGGCTATGACCCCCATCTCTCCGAGGGCTCCCTCAAGATCCCGGTGTTCCAGACCTCCACATTCGTCTTCCGCACCGCCCAGGACGGCAAGGATTTCTTCGCCGTGGCCACGGGCCGGGACGCCAGCGAGGAGGCGGAAGCAGGCCTGATCTATTCCCGCATCAACAATCCGGATCTGGAGGTTTTGGAGGACCGTCTCGCCCTCTGGGAAGACGCGGACAACGGCCTTGTCTTTTCCAGCGGCATGGCGGCGATTTCCACGACCCTGATGACCTTCCTGCGCCCAGGCGATGCCCTGGTCTTCAGTGCACCCCTCTATGGTGGCACCCAGGCTCTGATCTACAACACCCTCCCCGAATTCGGGATCAAGCCCGAGGGGTTCCTGTCCGGTGAGCCGTTCAATGGGATTGACGATGCGGTAGAGCGGGCCAAGGCCCAGGGGCGGATCGGGGCCATCTATGTGGAAACCCCGGCCAATCCGACCAACGGCCTCGTGGACCTTGCCTACTGCCGGGAAGTGGCGGAGCGCATCGGCGCGGAGCAGGGCAACCGGCCCCCGGTGATCGTGGACAACACCTTTCTCGGCCCCCTGTGGCAGAGGCCCCTGGAGCACGGCAGCGACATCGTCATCTATTCCCTGACCAAATATGTGGGCGGGCACAGTGACCTTGTGGCCGGCGCCGCCCTCGCGGACCGGGACACGATCACCAAGATCAAGGCCATGCGCACGGGACTGGGGACGATCCCCGACCCCCATACGAGCTGGCTGATCATGCGCTCCCTGGAGACCCTGAAACTGCGCATGACCGCGGCCATGAAAAACGCCCGTCAGGTGGCGGAATTCCTGGCGGATCACCCGAAGGTCGCCCATGTCCATTATCTGGGCTTTCTGGATCCGGCGGATCCGGCCTACACCCTTTATAATCGTCAGTGCCTTGCCCCCGGTTCGA
The DNA here is from genome assembly GCA_964561475.1 of uncultured Alphaproteobacteria bacterium. Lineage (GTDB taxonomy): Bacteria > Pseudomonadota > Alphaproteobacteria > JAJFIK01 > JAJFIK01 > CAYUYV01. Next base: position 2,646 of record CAZLPU010000017.1, on the reverse strand, counting down.
CCTTCTCCTTCGAAATCCATGGCGGCGAGCGGGAGGCGTTCCGGTTCCTCGACCGGCTCGAGGTCATCCATCTGGCGGTGAGCCTGGGGGGCACGGAAAGCCTGATCTGCCATCCTTTCACCACCACCCATTCCGCCCTTGGACCCCAGATGCTGGAGCAGTTGCGGATCACCCCGGCCATGATGCGCCTTTCCGTGGGTGTCGAGCACCCCAGCGACCTCATCGCTGATCTGGAACAGGCCCTGCGCGCCATGTAAGGGGGGCGATATGAGGGGGGACACGGGTGGCGATCCAAGGGAGGCAGCGGTTGCGGAATCCAGCGGCTTTGGTACCGTCAAGGCCTTCGGAACGCGTATCAGCATTGGAAACAGGTCTATGAAATCTGCTGTCTCGACCCTCTGGATCAGCCTTGCATCAGGACTTTTCCTCACCGGTGCGGCGGCGGCGGAGACCGGTCCGCATACCGATTTTCTGGCCTGTCGTGCTGTCGAACAGGCCGGCCAACGGCTGACCTGTTTCGAAGAAGCCTCCGTGGCTGCGATCACGGCCCGGGCATCCGGTCAATCCGGGGATACGCGCGGGCTTGAGCCTTTCCTGCGCTGTGTGGCGCCCGACGGCAAGGAAGACCGGCTGCGCTGTTACGACCGCGCCGCGGCGGGCAGCCCAATGGCCCGGGCGGATCGCGGGGATCGGGCAGATGCTCCATCGACACCCGCCGCTCCGGCCCGGCCGACGTCCCCGTCACGGCCCGCTCAGGCCCCGGCCGCCCCCTCCCCTATCGCTACGCCTGATCGTGGGACCGCTTCTGCGCAGGACGCAGCGGATATTGAGGCAGAGACGGAAGAATTCGGCCGCCGGCAACCACCGCCGCCCCCTCCCCCTCTTGCGGAGGAAACACCGCTCCAGCAGGACACGGATGGTGTGGAGATCCTGGAACGCAACGGTGACGGCGAGGCGGTGAAGATCAGGGCTGCCATTGCCTCCTACAAATATGACGGATACGACCGGATTATCGTGACCCTGGTCAACGGTCAGGTCTGGAAACAAGAACGGGGCAGCAAGATCCGTCCGTCCGCCGCCAAGGACGTCCACCACGCGGTCATTAAGCGGGGCATGATGAACAGCTACCGTATGCGGATCGATGACCGGGGTCCCTGGGTCCATGCGGAGCGGCGGGATCAGTAGGATCCTTGCCGCGAGACCGGTTGCTGCGGTCCCCGTGCAAGATCGGCCCATCACAGGCCGGATCCCATGACGACCCTCTCCCACTGATATGGTTGGCGATTGTGAAAGACGATAAAAGCCAGGTGCAGGCACGGCTCATGGGCGAAGGTCTGGACGCCTTCCGCAGGGGGGACGGTCAGACCGCCTACACCAAACTGAAGGGGGCGGTGGATGCCGGATCCACCCATCCCGATGCCCATATGGGTCTTGCCATTGTCGCCAGGATGCTCAAGCGCTACGAGACGGCCAGGGACGCTTCGGCCCATGTGGTTCGTCTTGATCCGGAGAATTGCGAAGCCCTGATCATCCACGCCGATGCTCTCGCCGGGCTCGGACAGAATCATGCGGCCAACCAGGCCTATATGCGCGCCCTTCAGGCCGCGCCGCCTGGGGGTCAGGCCTCCCCCCACCTTGCCAGGGAACTGGAGCGGGTTGAGAAGGAAACCGCCACGGCCGCCCGGCGCTATGAGGATCATCTGCGGGCCCGCGCCGAAGAGGCGGGGCTGAAAGATCCAGGAGGCCAATCCCGGATCGGACAGGCTCTGGACATCATGTTCGGGCGCAAGCAGGTCTATCACCAGAAACCCTTGCGCTTCTATCTGCCCGAACTGCCCCAGATCCAGTTCTACGACAAAGCCGTGTTCGAATGGGCCGCCGAGATCGAAGCGGCGGCTCCCGCCATCCAGGTGGAAGCGGCGGCGGTCTACGAGAGCGGGGACGGGATCGAGCCTTATGTCCCGAAAACCGTTCGTCCGGGCACGACCGACCATGCGGGCATGGCGGGGAATGAGAACTGGGGGGCCTACCACTTCTTCCGTCAGGGGAAAACCTATCCGGAGCACCTTGAGCGCTGCCCCGCCACCGCCGCGGCCCTGTCCAAGGTCCCGCAGCCTTCACTGCCGGGCAATTCCCCCACCGCGCTCTACTCTGTCCTGAAGCCTGGCGCGTCCATCCCGCCCCATATGGGCATGATGAATGTTCGCCTGATCGCCCATCTTGGGCTGCGCATTCCGGACCAGTGCGGATTGCGGGTCGGGAACCAGACCCGTGCCTGGGATGAAGGCAGCCTACTGATTTTCGATGACTCCATCGAGCACGAAGCCTGGAACCGCAGCAATGAGACCCGGGTTGTCCTGTTGTTCGATCTGTGGCGCCCGGAACTGACCGAGGAAGAGCGGCATTTCGCGAAAGCGATCTATGCCGGCATTGCCTCGTTTCCCAGCTGAAACCGGGACCGCACCATGTGCTGCCTGCCCCATCGGGCAGGACACTGACACCCCTCCATGACCACCACGCATGGAATCCTTGGCCGAAGTGACCGCAAGGCCTTGGCCCAGGCCAGTCGTGGTGCGCACCCGCGCGCGTCTTAGAGCGGCGGGCGCAAAATCGCGATCACCTTTAAACAGGGTGGCCGCCGCTCTA
>CAZLPU010000016.1:63596-72652 GCA_964561475.1 uncultured Alphaproteobacteria bacterium | reverse complement strand
CAAGGAAACCGCGTTGGCGGCCTGACTCACACAAAAAAGCCTCCGGCAAACCCGGCGCGGTTCAGTCCGGACCGTCCTGGTGGAGAAGACGGATCGTCTTTATCGCAATCTGAAGGATTGGGTCACGCTTGATGAGCTGGATCTGGAGATTCATTTCGTCAAGGAGGGCGTCATCCTCTCCGCTGAGTCCCGCTCCTCGGAAAAGTTCATGCATGGCATCAAGGTGCTGATGGCCAAGAACTACATCGACAACCTCTCTGAGGAGACTCGCAAAGGTATGACCGAGAAGGCCGAGCAGGGGATCTGGCCGTCCTGTGCGCCGCTCGGTTATGACAATGTTCTGTCTGAGGATGGCAAGCGGGTAATCGCGCCGAACCCGGACGTTGCACCGCTCATCTCTCGCCTGTTTGAATGGTACGTCAGCGGAACAGTGTCACTGAAGGATCTGACGCAGAAGGCCCGGGAAGAAGGGCTTGTACACCGGAACACGAGCCGTCCTCTTCCGAAAAGCACGGTGCATAAGATCCTGCGCACACGGCTCTATATGGGCGAGTTTGAGTGGAAGGGGAAAGTCTACAAGGGCATCCACGAGCCGATCGTTTCACCGGAGCTGTGGCATCGGGTTCAGGCCATTCTCGACGGGCGCAACGCCAGCAAGCTGAAAGGGGGCAAGCGGAGTTTTGCGTTCTCGGGGCTGATCACCTGTGGTCACTGCGGTTGCGCCATGGTCGGGGAGATCAAGAAGGAGAAATATATTTACTATCATTGCACTGGGTACAAACAGAAATGCCCGGAGCGCTATGTCCGTGAGGAGGTGCTGGAGGAGCGGTTCTCAGCCCAGTTGGGTCGGCTCCATTTTGAGGAGCATGTCCTTGAATGGGTGAGGGCGGCTCTGCTGGAAAGCCATGGAGATGAGAAGCGCGAGCATGAACAAGCGATCAAACGTCTGCGCGCTCAGGTTGACCGGCTCCAGCATCGGATCGACACGATGTATCTCGACAAGCTCGATGGTCGGATCACAACCACGTTCTTTGACGACAAAGCAGCGGAGTGGCGGCGGGAGCAGGAGGAGTGCCAGCGGCTGATTGGCCGCCACCAGGACGCGGACCAGTCTTACCTGGAGGACGGTGTGCGGCTGCTCGACCTGGCGCAGAAGGCCCGCGGCCTGTTCGACGCCCAGCCTGCAGCCGAGAAGCGGCGTTTGCTGGATTTCCTGCTCTCGAACTGCTCCTGGAAGGGAGGAGAGATGGCCGTTGAGTTTCGCCAGCCCTTTGATTTGATTGCGAAAACAGACTTTGGCGCATCAGGGGAAGATGCACGTCATGGTGTAGAATTGACGGAAAATGGTAATTGGCTCCCCGGGCCGGACTCGAACCAGCGACCGAGCGGTTAACAGCCGCTTGCTCTACCAACTGAGCTACCGGGGAGCAGAGGGCGTCTGCCCATGGGGGGTGTACCTAGCAGAGGCCGGTGTGGGATTCCAACCCCTTTTTTTGGGGTGGCCTGATTGGGGGCGCCTTTGGTCCCTGATCGGACCGGATGGGCGCCACCGGGGATTGGGCATGAGGCCCGTAATGTGTCGGCGTGATCGGTGGATGATGGGCAAAAAAAAGGGGCCGCCCATGGGCAGCCCTTTGAGTTCGGTAATGGTGGGGTGCCCTCCAAGGAGGGCTGTTAAACCCTCGGTTATCGCTCTTAAGGAAAGGTTAACGGCGGGCGTTGGGGGAGGTGGCCCGATCTGCTCACCCTGCCACTCCGATTTGGCGCGCGATCCAATCAGGGGGCCGATCCCATCAGGGGCCAGCTCCGATCAGGCTGCTTTTGGGCTGGGCGTTTGCCGGTTCTGGGGCCGGGCATGGTGGCAGTGCTGGACCACGGTGACGGCCATTTCCAGTTCCATCAGCTTCAAGGCGCGCAGAACCTGCTCCACTTCGTGCCGGTCCAGAGCCTTGCTCACCCTTGCGACCAGGCATGGGGCCGGCCCTCCCTCGATCTCCCCTTGATCATGATCGTCGCCCGGCGCGCCTGCCTCGGCGGGCGGAGGCGATGACTGCGTCGGATTGTCCATGGCGTGCAGGTCCAAGGCCTGTGTCCTCCCCAGGCCCGCGCGAAGGATTTGGTATCGCGGGCAAAATCGGAAGTCACTGTGGCGTCAAAGGGTAAAGGGGCGGTTGGGATGCCCGGCCCGGATGGGCGGTTTCCGGCAGCCAAAGCCGATTGCACTCAAGGCGAGAATAGGCAGGAAAAATGGTCTAGACGAAGTGGTGTCGGCCGCGCTCACCATGGCTTGCGATCACGGGCAGGGTATTGGGAACTAACCTCCCGGTTCCAGGAAGTCCCGGGGCAAGAAAGGAACTGGAGAGATAGCAGGCTGGATAAATATGGAGGCCACGGCCGGAATCGAACCGGCGTACACGGCTTTGCAGGCCGCTGCGTAACCACTCCGCCACGTGGCCTCACGCAAGGATCGAAGCGCCCGGCGCCTGATCAGACAGGGTGCATAGCAGAGCCCGGGCGGCGGGACAATCCAATCCGGCAGACATTTGACCCCGGCTGGCGATCCGGGCTGGCCATACCGGCGGATCCTTGTCTTCAGGTCGGCCCGGGCTCCCGCCTCTGCAAAATGGGTCCACCGGGTCCTCGGCGCCAATGAGGGCCGCTCCGAGATTTGGTGAACGGTGGGAAGTGCAGGCTGATGGCCTGGGGGATTTTCCGATCTGGACCCCGGGGCTCTTCTCAGTTTGTCAATTGCTTGTCCGACCAGTATAAGCGCCGCTGCGGGAGGCTTGAGGGATCGCGCCGCGCCCGCAACCAATGGACCGCCTTGGCGCCTCGTGTGGAGGCAGCCGAAGCGTCGGGACCGTGAGGGATCAGTGGGAATCGAGATGATGGATTTCGCCAAAGCACGGGCGGCCATGGTCGAAGGCCAGGTGCGCACCAATGATGTCACCGACGTGACCCTGCATCAGGCGATGATGGAGATTCCCCGGGAGCTTTTCGTGCCCAAGGGCAGGCGGCCCCTGGCCTATATGGATGAAAGCGTCGAGGTGGCGGAAGGGCGTCACCTGATGGATCCCCGGACCTTCGGCAAGCTGGTGCAGGCCCTGGAAATCAAACCCACCGACGTGGTGCTCGATATCGGGTGCGCGACGGGCTACTCCACCGCGATTCTGGCGCGCATGGCCGAGACGGTTGTGGGCCTCGAGGCCGACGAGACCCTGGCCAACAGCGCGGGCAAGGTCCTCGCCCAACTGGGCATCGACAATGCGGCGGTGGTCACCGGGTCCCTGATGGACGGAGCCCCGGATCATGCCCCGTTCAACGTCATTCTGGTCAGTGGCGGTGTGGAATGCTGGCCGGATCTTTGGCTCGACCAGCTCAGTGAGGGCGGGCGCCTTGGTGTCGTGGTCATTGAAGGGCGCCTGGGGCGGGCGCATCTTCATCTGCGCTCGGAAAACGGGATTGCCGAGCGCGTGATTTTTGATGCCACCGTCCCGGTGCTGCCCGGTTTCAGGCGTAAGACGGGATTTGAGTTTTGAGGGAGCGGCCACTGTGCCGCTGAGGTGTGCTTGTGGGTTCGGGACACCGAAACCCACGGACCGGTCAAAGAGCGTCGGACGGTAGACCGGCGAAGTCCATGGATTTCACACGTCCCAGCCGGTAGGGTGCACGCGGTTACGGGATTTGGAGGCTTTTGCCCAAGGATAACGAGCCGCCGGCCGCGCATTGCCGGGCACGGTGGCCCCTGGGGGATTGTGTTTCGGCGCCCTTCGACCGAATGAGGCGCTTTGAGGGATCAGGCCTGGACCGTGACGGCGGGGCATGAGTGAGGAGCAGGGTGAGCGTTATGGGATTTCAGGATCAACAAAAGGGCGTCCGGACCGTTGCCGGCGGGGACAAGCCGAAGCATCGGAAAATCGCTTGGGGCTTCGGGATCGCCTGGACCGCGGTGATTGCGCTGGTCCCGCTCAGTGACCGGGCCCTGGCCCAGGTGAACAATCTGGAGGAAGCTCTGGTCCGGGCCTACACGTCAAACCCGACCTTGCTGTCCCAGCGCGCCCAGCTTCGGGCCTTGGATGAATCCGTCAATCAGGCCATTTCCGGCTGGCGCCCGACAGTGACGGCCAGCGCCAGCTACCAGATGTCGGACACCGATGGCGAAAGTGACGTTCTCCAGGGCGGCTCGTTTGTCACGAACGACACCGAAGTGGATCAGGACACGCTCCAGGCCGGCGTGACCGTCAACCAGAATGTTTTCACCGGTTTGCGCACCCTGAACGAGACCCGGGAAGCCAAGGCCAATGTCCGGGCCGGACGCGAACAACTGCGCGCCATTGAACAGTCCATCCTGCTCCAGGCTGTCACCGCCTATATGGATGTGCTGCGGGATGAGGCCGTGGTCGGTCTGTCCAAGAACAACGTCGCCGTTCTTGAGCGCCAGCTCGAAGCCTCCCAGGACCGGTTCCGGGTCGGGGAGATCACCCGGACTGACGTGGCCCAGTCGGAGGCGCGCCTCAGCGGCTCTCAATCCAACCTGATTTCCTCGGAAGCCCAGCTGGTGGCCAGCCAGGCGTCCTTCAAGCAGATTATCGGCGTCAACCCAGGGGCCCTGGAACAGCCGCCGGCTCTGCCAGCCCTGCCGGGCAGTCTTCAAGAAGCCGAAGCCGTCTCCCTGGACCGCAACCCTGAACTCTCCGCTGCCCGTGAAGCGGAGCAGGCCTCCCGTTATGCCATCAATGTGGCCCGGGGTGCCCTGCTGCCGACCCTGACTTTCCAGGGCCAGTACTCCTATTCCGACACGAGCGGCGAGGCCGTGAACGGTGTGTTCGTCACTGGCGACTCCAACAACACCGCCCTGACCCTGACCGCGAACCTGTCCGTGCCCCTTTACCAGGGCGGTGCGGCCTATTCCCGTCTGCGTCAGGCCAAGCAGGCCAACAGCTCCGACCGCCTCCTGATTGCCGAGGCCGAGCGGGAAACGGTGCAGGTGATTGCCAATGCCTGGGAAGCGCTGCGCTCCGCCCGGGCCACGATTGATGCGAGCCGCCAACAGGTGCGCGCCAACGAGATTGCTTTTGAGGGCGTGCAACAGGAAGCCCAGGTCGGCTCCCGGACGACTCTTGATGTTCTCGATGCTGAACAGGAACTGCTCGACTCCCGGGTGACCCTGGTGCAGGCCCAGCGGGACGAGTATGTCGCTGCCTTCCAGCTTCTGTCCGCCGTCGGCCAGCTCAATGCCGAGCGCCTGAATTTGGCTGCGAACAGATACGATCCGGAAGATCACTACAACGCCGTGGACAACAAGTGGATCGGTATTGGTCAGCGCGACGACTTCCGTTGATCAGCAAGGTGCGGTGGTAACACGAAAGAACCATTTGCTCTTTGTCTTTGGACCACGTTCTGGCCCTGGTGTTGTCTCATTCCGGGTCATACTGTGGCGGTGACGGTGATTGGTACGATCCTTAATCGGACATCCAGCTCTACTGTCCAGGGCAGATCCTGACGGTCTTTTGAAACAGGCAAAAGGCTTGACAGATCCGCTTCCGATCGGGCGCCAAGATCCACCATGGGCTTTGACCACGCTGTCTCCGCCCGGTTCGAATGACGGCGGTCATTTGAACTGGTCTTTTGGCCGGGGCACGGGCAGGCCGCCTGGGAATGGCACCGGTCGTGCTACGGAACCGCTTGTGATTGGGTCACCAATCCAGCGGTGGCTGCGACTGGCTTCACACCCGAAGGACCTGTCTTGTATGGATGTGTCCGGCACAGAATTGTGCGGCACGGACATACCGGCAAAGCGCTGATCCGCACGGGCTTTCGCTTCCGGCCCGCTGTCCGAAAGGGCGAAACGCGGGTCTTGCGGGGGATGGCGTGAACCTGGCCGATGACGGGTTTGGGGAACGAACACGGGCAAGATTGACGGGTCCGCCTGAAACGGGCGTCCGGTGGAACTTGGGTCCAGGTCTTTTCGCCCGCTCTGAATGAGCAGGTTGGCCGTGAACCGGCCGAGCGTTGGGGGAATGGGCAGGGGTTCGGCGACTTAATCACAAGGCCTCAAAACAGACACTCAGGGATACTCATGAGCACTCAAGACAGCACCCAGCAGGAACCGACCATGGAGGAAATCCTCGCGTCCATTCGCAGGATCATCTCCGAGGACAACGACGATGCGGCAAAGACTGTGGCTCCCAACGGCGCCGCCAATGCGGACCAGGCTGCTCCGGCTCCCGCCGATGATTTTGCCGCCAACAGCGGCATGTCCAGCCCCGCCAATCAGCAGCACGCACCGGCTCAGCAGCACAGCGCCGAAGTTCTGGAACTGACCCAGGTGGTTCCTGAAGAAGCGCCGGCTCCGGCCAGCACGCCGCTGCACGAAGTACCCCAGGCACAGGAAACCCAGGGTTTCCAGGCCCAGGCTCCCGAAATGCCGGCCCAGATGCCGCCCCAGGAAGAGCCTTCCATGCCGGATCCGTCCTCCTATGCTCCTGCCGTCCAGGAAGCGCCCCGGGACACGGATCTGATGGTGGTGGACCGTGAGAACGACGGCGGCGCTCTCGTGAGCACCGGCGTTGAAAATCAGGCCGCAGCCGCTTTCCAGACCCTTCACCGGGAAGTGGTGGTCACCAGCAATGACGGCCAGACCCTCGAGGGCATGGTGCAGGACATGATGCGTCCCATGCTGAAAGAGTGGCTGGAAGACAATCTGGGTAACATCGTCGAGGACGTGGTGACCCGGGAAGTGAACCGCATCGCGTCACGCGGCCGCTGAAACTCTGCCGCCGAGCGGGACTTCGGTCCCGTTCCCGCGCAGAGACAATCGCACTGATCGTAAAGAAGCCGGGTGACCTGAAGGGTCTGCCCGGCTTTTCTCTTTCCAGGGCGGCGAGTAAGGTCGGGGCCAGAATGCATTCAGGAAAAATGTGTGCGGTTTTCCGCCCGAAATGCTTTGAAAAAACCGCTAAAGCCCGTTCCGACTGAGTGGGATCACGCTCGGGCCGGGACCTGGCGCCCCTGCGCCACCCCTTCTGAGATGCTGAGCACCGTCAGCGGCAGAACGGAAAAGCCGGTTCCATTTGAATTGACCCGGCCCGAGTTTCGTTGGCCCGAATGTCGTCGGCCCGTGTGTCGTTGGCCCAAGTGTCGTTGAGGCGAGTGTCCTTAGGGCAAGGGGCCTGAAGGGGGGCGCGCAGTCAGGCCATTCCGCAGCGCCAGGGGCCACAATTTCCAATCAGGCCACAATGCTCTAGACTCCCGCCGCCGGAGCGGAGATCAATGAGTCTCCCGCCGGTGCCTGTTGTTCCGGTGCCCCTTTCGAGGCCCATCGTTCCGGGGCAGGGCCGCAGTTGGTCCGGCGGAGATGACCCGCTTGGGCCGGTTCTGTAAGCCGGTTTCCGGATCCCGATTTCGTCAGCCCATCTTTGGGAAACCCTATCCATGCTCGATAAGACATTCCGCCCCTCCGAGGCCGAACCGCGGCTTTATGATCGCTGGGAAGAGTCCGGCGCATTCCGGCCCGGCCAGAATCCAGAGGGTGATCCCTATTGCATCGTGATCCCGCCGCCCAATGTGACGGGTACGTTGCATATGGGCCATGCCCTGAACAACACGCTTCAGGACATATTGGTGCGGTTCGAGCGGATGCGGGGCCGGGACGTGCTGTGGCAGCCGGGCATGGACCATGCGGGCATCGCGACCCAGATGGTGGTCGAGCGTCAGCTTTATCAGGAAAACCGAACCGACCGGCGCACCATGGGCCGGGAGGCTTTTGTCAAGCGGGTCTGGGAGTGGAAAGGGGAGTCCGGCGGCATGATCGAGCGCCAGCTCCGCCGCCTCGGGGCATCCTGCGACTGGAGCCGCTCCCGCTTCACCATGGATGACGGTCTGTCCCGGGCGGTGGCCAAGGTGTTCGTCACCCTCTATGACCAGGGTCTGATTTACCGGGACAAGCGGCTGGTCAATTGGGATCCCAAGCTCCAGACGGCGGTTTCCGACCTGGAAGTCATCATGAAGGATGTGAAGGGCCATCTGTGGCACCTGAACTATCCGCTGGCGGATGGCTCCGGACGCCATATCACCGTTGCCACCACAAGGCCCGAGACCATGCTCGGGGATACGGCAGTCGCGGTCCATCCGGACGATGAGCGGTACAAGGATCTTGTCGGACAGTTTGTGGAACTGCCGATCACCGGCCGCAAGATCCCCATCGTGGCCGATGACTATGCCGACCCGGAACAGGGCTCCGGCGCGGTGAAGATCACACCGGCCCACGACTTCAACGACTTCGAGGTCGGCCGGCGCCATGACCTCGAGATGATCAACATCCTGGATGAGGAAGGGCGCATCAACGAGAATGCGCCGGAAGCCTATCGGGGCATGGACCGGTTCGACGCCCGCAAGAAGATCATCGAGACCTTTGAAGAGCTGGAGCTGCTGGTCAAGATCGACGATCATCCCCACACGGTGCCCTATGGCGAACGCTCCGACGTGGTGATCGAGCCCTATCTCACGGATCAGTGGTATGTGAATGCGAAGGTCCTGGCCCAACCCGCCATCGAGGCGGTGGAGAAGGGCGAGACCGTCTTTGTGCCGAAGAACTGGGAAAAGACCTTTTTCGAGTGGCTGCGGAACATTGAGCCCTGGTGCATTTCCCGCCAGCTCTGGTGGGGCCATCAGATCCCGGTCTGGTATGGCCCTGAGGGCAGCATCTTTGTCGCCGAAACCGAGGAAGAGGCTTACGCCAGGGCCCGGGACCAGTTCGGCGATACGGTCAGCCTCACCCGGGACGAAGATGTTCTGGATACGTGGTTTTCCTCCGCCCTGTGGCCCTTTTCCACCCTGGGCTGGCCCGACGAGACCCCGGAACTGAAGCGTTTCTACAAGACCGATGTGCTGATCACCGGCTTTGACATCATCTTCTTCTGGGTTGCCCGCATGATGATGATGGGCATCCACTTCCTCAAGGAAGTCCCCTTCCACACCGTCTATATGCATGCTTTGGTCCGCGACGAGAAGGGCCAGAAAATGTCCAAGTCCAAGGGGAACATCATCGATCACCT
>CAZLPU010000016.1:0-63586 GCA_964561475.1 uncultured Alphaproteobacteria bacterium | reverse complement strand
CAGCGCCGTAATTGGAATGGCAAACCAACTTCGCAGCTTGGGAACATCATCGATCCCCTGGAGCTCGTCGACGAGTTTGGCGCCGATGCGCTGCGCTTTACCCTGGCCGCCATGGCGGCCCAAGGCCGGGACATCAAGCTCGCCAAGACCCGGGTGGAGGGCTACCGGAATTTCGGCACCAAGCTGTGGAATGCCGCCCGGTTCTGCCAGATGAACGAGTGCACCCTTCAGAACCAGTTCGACCCGGCCGGCGTGAAGGAAACCGTCAATCGCTGGATCGTGGGGGAGGTGACCCGGACAGTCCGTAGCGTGACGGACGGTCTTGAGGCCTACAAATTCAACGAAGCGGCGGCGGCGCTCTATCACTTTGCCTGGCATGTCTTCTGCGACTGGTATCTGGAATTCATCAAGCCGCTGCTGAACGGGCGGGATGGTCCGGCCAAGGCGGAGACCCGGGCCGCCGCCGCCTGGGTGTTCGACCAGATCCTCCTGGTGCTCCATCCGTTCATGCCGTTCATCACCGAGGAACTGTGGGAGCGCCTTGCGGAGCACGGCCTGGATCGCCGGTCCATGCTGATCACCGCGCCATGGCCCGCGGCCGCCCTGGCCCTTGAGGCGGACGGCGAGGCGGATGCGGAAATGGACTGGGTCATCCGTATGGTGAGTGAAATCCGCTCCGTCCGTTCCGAGATGAATGTCCCGCCCGCCGCGAAACTCCCCCTGCTGATCAAGGGGGCGAGCGATACCTCCGTCGCCCGTTTGCGCCGCCATGAGGACGTGATCAAACGCCTCGCGCGCCTGGATTGGACCAAATTCACCGATCAGATCCCGCAAGGGGCGGTCCAGATTGTTCTCGATGAGGCAGTCCTGATCCTGCCCCTGGCCGACGTGATCGATATCGCCCAGGAAACGAAGCGCCTGGAGACCGAACTCGGCAAACTGGCCGAAGAGATCCGGCGGATCGATGGCAAACTGAACAATGAGAAGTTCATGGCCAAGGCGCCGGAGGACGTGATCGAAGAACAACGGGAGCGCAAAACCGAGGCATCGAACCGGACCCAGCGGTTGAAGGAGGCCCTCAGCCATTTGCGGGCGGCGGCCCCTTCCGCGTAGACTTCTTGCGGTATCGTAAGACTTTGCCTGTAATGGGTGGTGGATGCTTGTGAAGGGTCCAAGCCGTTGTGTTTGCCTTGACGAAGAGCCCGCCGGTGTTGACTGCCTGCGGGCGTCCATGAAAGCCGTGGCGGCTGACGGATCACCAAGAAAGGCCACGGCTCGCAAAGCGGTGTTCCTGCCGTTTTGCCGGAGGAGGCCGAGTGTTATGCCCCGTCGTCTCGTCCCTGCCCATGTCTTGACGCGTCTTGCCCTCCGGCCCGTCAGAGACGGGAGCCGCTGGTCTCGTTGGTCAGGGCGTCGGCTTGGGCTCCTTCTGGGTCCAATCGCGGCGCTCAGCCTCTGTGTGGGCGATGTCCTGGCTGAGGGCTCTCCCTTGGAGAAGGGCATTGCGGCCTACAGCCGGGGGGATTACCGCACCGCTTTCGAGGCGTGGCTCGAGGATGCGGAAAACGGCGATCCCCAGGCGCAATGGCTGGTGGGCAACATGATCCTTCGGGGACAGGCCGACGGCCTGCCGGGTGTTTCCGGATCCGCCGCTTCCCAGGCAGCCGTGTTTTACCGGCAGTCGGCGCGCCAGGGATACACCGAGGCCCAGGTCAGCCTTGGCCTCCTCATGCTCAAAGGGCAGGTGGGGCCAGCCGATGACGAGACCGCCCTGGCCCTTCTTTACGAGGCCGCCGCCAAGAACCACCCGGTCGCCCAAATGGAACTGGGCGATCTCTTCCTCTACGGCATCCGGGACCGGATCCCGGCGGACCATGTCCACGCCCTGGACTGGTATCTGAAGGCTGCCCGGCAGAATGTGGTTCTGGCCCAGTTCCAGGTGGCCCAGCTCTATCTCGAAGGGGTGGGCACCGTGAAAGACGAGGCGGAAGGGCTTGCCTGGCTGATCCTGGCCCGGGAGCGTGTGAAAAGCGGGCAAGAGGCCGTCTGGTCCAAACGGGTCATGCCCCTGGGACAACAGGTGCGCACCGATCCCGAAAAGCGCACCCTGGGCCAACTGGTTGCAGCCACCCACGAGGCCCTCACAGCGGCCTTGCCGGACCATATCATCCGGGAAGCGCGCAGAAAGGCACAGGCCAAGGACCGCTCCGGAGGGTGAATGGCCTGTCAGGCCGATCTGGTGCCCTCCGGTCTTCCCGGTTACGCTTGATCCGTGGCCCTCAATCGGGCACGGCTTGAGGAGAACGGGCATGGCACTTGACTGGACGGCGCAAACCCATCTCAAAGACAATTTCGCTCCGGTGACCGACGAAGTGACCGTGACGGACCTTGCCGTGGAAGGGGTCATCCCACCGTTCTTGGACGGACTTTATGTCCGTAACGGTCCCAACCCCAGGGACGCCAACTCCGCCCACTGGTTCACCGGGGACGGCATGCTCCACGGTGTGCGCCTGAAAGACGGCAAGGCCGCCTGGTACCGAAACCGGTATATCCGTACACGACAGCTTGACGGGGAAAGCCTTCTGCGGCCTGATTTTACCGTCGATCACGGCGTCGGAGCCGCCAACACCCACATTGTCTCCCATGCCGGACGGATGCTGGCCCTGGTGGAATCGAGTTTTCCCTGGGAAGTGAATGGAGAGCTTGAGACGGTCGGTGTCCATGATTTCGGCGGACGGCTGAAGACCGGCTTCACCGCCCACCCAAAGCGCTGTCCGGTGACCGGGGAGCTTCATGCCTTCGGTTATGGTTTTGTGCCGCCCTATCTGACCTACCATGTGATCGGTGCGGACGGTGTTTTGATCCGCTCCCATACCCTGGATTTCGATCAGTCCGTGATGATGCATGATTTCGCCATGACCGCGCGCCATGTGATCTTCATGGATCTGCCCGTGGTCTTCAACATGGGGCAGGCCCAATCGGGTGGGCTGCCCTACCAGTGGGATGACGGCCACGGTGCGCGCCTCGGGATCATCAACCGCAATGACCCGGAGGCCCGGGTGACCTGGATCGCCGTGGACCCTTGCTACGTCTTCCATGTGGCCAATGCCTTCGAGGGGGACGACGGATCCATCATCATGGATGTGGTGCGCTATGAGGATATGTGGCGCCGGTCAAACCATGACTTTACCCAGGGCAGTCTCCATCGCTGGCATATCGATCCGGCCCGCAGCCGTGTGGCCGATCTGCCCCTGGATGATCTCTACCTTGAATTTCCCCGTATTGACGATCGCCTGAGCGGGCTCGGGCATAGCGTGACCTATGCGGCTTCTGCCCGGCCCGGCGCCAAGGATTTCACCCGGATTGTCAAGTTCGAGCATGCCACTGGCCGGCGCCGGATCCATGATTTCGGTCCCGGTGAAACCATTGGGGAGTTCGTCTTTGTGCCCGGCGATGAGCGGTGCGGCGAGGACGAGGGCTGGCTGATGGGGTTCACCCATGCCGCCATTGCCCCTGGGTCCCCCGGCGGGGAAAGCGCTCTGGTCGTCCTCGACGCCCAGATCCCGGAAGCGGGTCCCATCGCCCGCATCCCCTTGGGCCACCGCATCCCCTACGGTTTTCACGGCAACTGGATCCCGAGCTGACAAATCATTCCGGAATGGGCATTCCGGAATGATCTTGACTTGATGGCTTGCGCCGCCGCCGCCGCGGAGGTGCGGCGCATCCTGAGCAATAAGATGTCAAAGCCGATCCCGTTTGAACGGAAACGGGTTTAGAACTCCTTGTCCTCGATGTTCTTGCGTCCGCCATGGGTGGGGGCGCCGACACCGCCCGGCCAGTCCGTGCCGCCGCTGGGATCTGCCGAGCGCATGAGGTTCAAGGCTTCATCCGTTGGCAGTTGATACCATTCGAAGGATGGGCGCAGATCAACCTGGCTCAGGTCGTAGCGCCGCTCGCCGACAATTTCCAGGGCAAGGGCAATCTGTTCATTGGCCGTATCCAGAGTGACCTTGTGGAAATAACGGGCCATCGGGTCCGGCATCAGATTGAGCTTGGAGACCCCTCCGGTATCAAGCACCAGGATCAGACGGCGCATGGCTGCCAACAGATCATTGAGCACAGGATCCTGGTAGAACCCTTCCTCTTTGAGGGTCTTGTCGAACACGGCATTGCCCTCGTCGTCCACCTTTTTGATCCCGGTCAACCTCGGAACGACAAACCAATAGACCTCCCGTCCGTCCCGAACGATGCAGGCCAGCAGCAGACGACGGAACCGGGCGGTTTGATTGGTGCCGATTTCTTCCATCAGATCCACGAGCCGGATTTCATTGGCGTAGGCAGCCGGAGGCACCTGCTCCAGCCAGTGACCGGGACGGCGCGGGCTCATCAGAGCCAGGACGAAGATGGATAAGTCAACGCCGATGGCAGCGATCAGGGCGATGTAATCCAGGGGCCGCATGGGCCGTTCATCTTCGTCGTTTGTGTCTTCAATCCCGACCAGACTACCGGCGAAATCAAACACGGATTCGAAGACCTGAACCACGGCCACGGCCGCCGCCTGTCTGCCCTGCTGGGGATTGAAGGGCCGGATTTCGATTTCATCAACGCCTTCGATTGCATTGACCAACAGTTGGATTCTGGACACATGGTCGGGATCATAACAATACCGATTGGCATTGGGCGTTCTGATACTTAACAGAGCCTGGAAATCGCCCAAGAGGGCAAGAACTTCCCCTTTGACGGTCCTGGTATAGGTATTGATTTCAATAGTCAGGTCTTTGAGGTCCCGGTTCAGGTCCCGCAGGATGCGGCGGCGGGCGTTTGCATCTCCGGCTGCGTTCAGCCTTGCTTCAAAAGCGATAAGGGCCTCATCAATTTGCGCGCGGGTCAACGCGCCCTCGATGGCCTGGATCCAGCCGGTCTCGATCCTTTGGAGCACATTCTCGATGCCTTCGGTCACGGCCGTGCGCGCCCGCCATCGGGGACCGGCGCCAGGTCCAGGCCTGGGTCCTCCGCAGGTGCCGCCCCTGGTTCGTTCGATTTCCATGCGTTCCTGGGAAAACGCCCGGAGCGGGGCAATCTGCGTGGTGATGCTGGCCAAGCTGGCCCTCAGGGTCACGATTTGATCCTGGGCTGACTCCACCTGACTGGTCAGTTCGCTGGTGTCGGAGTCGGCGGCTGCAATCAAAGACCACCAAAAGCCATAGCCAAACCCGACGGACCACAACATCAAAAAGAAATACAGCAGGCCTCCCGCTAATCTTCTCAATATCGGGCCGCGATAGTGGAGGAACTCCAACGCAACATACATCATCAATGTGAGAATGAAGACGGCAAAGGCAACGATCACATTTTGAAGAATAATCCGGCTGCGATCCCCTTGGCCGCTGGCAGGGCTTGAAAGCGTATCTTCTTCTTGATTTTCACCGGTTTGGAGATCTCCGGCCGGGGGAGGCTGATTATTGGTGTCCGCTTGGTCTGACGGTGTGTCCTGGGTCTCGACAATGGGACTGGGGGTGAAGCCGCTAGAGGTATCCAAAAAATCGCTCATCCCCCTCCACGTCGCGATAAAGGAGATGAAGAGAAGCGCAATCATGATGAGACTGAGAGCGGAACCCATATGAAAGGTCGACCAGAGGATATGCGGTGTGCGCCGCTGGCCAACTGCGCGATTGGTTCCGTTCGGCATGTCAGTCTCCCCGCCGTTTTCCAAGCCCTGGGCACGGTTTAGCCTACAACGGGTATGATGCATAGTCCTGCTGCCCGATGAGAGGTGCAGGATCCTGTTGTCCGGATTGATTTCCCATCTGGTGTGCGCTGAAGACCATAGTAAGGTGCAGTTGACTTCGACAGAGCGAAGCGCTGCGCGGTCAATTTGATATGCAGGGTTGTATTGCGTCGGCCGGGCCGGTGAGGTGTTCGCGCCGCGATGGCGGAGTTGATCAGCGGAGGGGCTGGCCGTTTCAGCGGGCTTTTGGCGGGGCGTCGGTGGGTAGACAGAACCTTGGTGGTTCAACAGGACCTAAGTGGTTCGACCGGACTGGCGCAGCCGGACAGGACTGGGGCGGTTCAACAGGGAAGGGGATGGGACTATGCCGGAAGAACCTTCAGCGATTGCCGGTCAGGGCTCGCTTCGGGCCTCAAATGAGGCGCGGCGGGAGACACTGCGATTACTCGATAATCTCCATCCGCCAAGAGTGGGGGTCCTCTCCGGTACTGGCCCGAGACTGTTGATTGGGGGCGGCAATCGGTTCGATCCGGCCACTCTCGATAATCCCCAATATTCTTTTCTCCAGATTATTGATACCGCTCCTTTGCAACAAACCCGGATTGAGTCATTCGAACTCGAAGATACTTTCACCATTGATGTCGAGTTCGATATCGAAGCCCGGGTCTGCAATCCCCTAGGGTTTCAGGATTCTTTCGGGAATGATGGTTTCATCATCAGCCCACTGTTGAAAGTCTTGGAACAGAAAATCCGAAAGAAGATTGCCGGTCGCCCGATTGAATACATTGAATGGATGAAGTCAGAACTGGCGCGGGTGTCGGAAGAGATACAGACCGACGCGCCGCTGTTTCGGAGGGTGGTCCAGGTCCTGCGCTGTGAGATGCGGGTCAAGGGCGGGGAGAAATATCAAGCCTATCTGGCTTATCTGTCGAAACTGGGCAATCTTCTCCACAACACCTTGGAAGCGGATGGCCTGCCACCCATGGCGTCCGGCGATCCGGCGGAAGACGCCTCGGCTTCGCCGGTCCGCCTTTTCGACTTCAGGACAATCAGTCAGCGGGCGAAAGTCAGAGGACAGGAGGCCCTGGGTGAGCGCCGGGTGTTTCCCGAAATCTCTGATGCAATCAAGCAGTCCTTTGAGGAATACCGAAACCGCGAGCTGGAGGGCTACGTGGATCTCTACAGCGAGTTGGGGCTTGTGATCAGCCGTCTGAAGACTGTCTCCGTCACGGAGAAGGAGCGCTGGAAAGAGCGCATCAGGATCGATATCGACGCGCTCACCATTCCCTGACGGCTCATGCGCTGAGGACACACCAGGCTGGGGTGTGGTCCGAAGGCTGGTCCCAGCTCCGGGGGGCTTTGTCGATGCCGGCGCCTTGGAGCCGGTCGGCGGCTTGGGGGGAGAGCATCAGGTGATCGATGCGGATCCCTTTGTCCTTGGGCCATGCGCCGCTCTGATAATCCCAGAATGTGTAACAGTGGGGGGTGGCATCGCAGACCCGGAAGGCGTCCGTGAACCCCAGCCAGGCCAAGGCATTGAACTTGGCCCGGGTGTCCGGACGGAACAGGGCGTCATCCGCCCAGGCCGCCGGGTCATGAACATCATCCTCGGTGGGAATGACATTGTAGTCCCCGGCAAGCACCAAGGACTCTTCCAGGGCGAGCCGGTCCCGGGCATGGGCGGCCAGCCGGTCCATCCAGGCCAGCTTGTAGTCATATTTCGGGCCGGGACAGGGATTGCCGTTGGGCAAGTAGAGGCTCGCCACCCGCACCGCACCGCTCTTTGTCTGGACCACGGCCTCGATGTAGCGGGCCTGTTCGTCTTCGTCGTCACCGGGAAGACCCTCGGTGACATCGTCCAGGGGCAGGCGGGACAGGATCGCCACGCCATTGTAAGTCTTTTGGCCCAGGACGGCGGCGGTATAGCCCTTGTCTTCGAAAATCTCAGCGGGAAATGCGGCGGTCTCGGCTTTCAGCTCCTGAAGACAGAGCACGTCCGTGCCGGTCTTCTCCAGCCAGTCGGCCACGTGCTGGGCCCGCTTCTTGATGGAATTGACGTTCCAGGTGGCCACCCGCAGCGTGTCGGACGGCAGCGCCGAATCTGTACCTGCCATGAAAGCCGGCCTCAGACGGAAAACGACGTGCCGCAGCCGCAGGCACTGACCGCATTGGGATTGCGGATCTGAAATGACGCACCGATGAGATCGTCCACATAGTCGATCTCCGAGCCCTCCAGGAAGGGCAGGGACATCTCATCGATCAGGACCTTCACGCCGTCCCGCTCGATGACGAGATCATCCTCGTTCGCGGTGTCCACCAGTTCATAGCGGTACTGGAACCCGGAGCAGCCCCCGCCATCCACGGCAACGCGCAACATTTTCGGGGCCGATTCGCCGGCAATGATCTTGGCGATCTGACGGGCGGCCCGTTCCGTGACGCCGACGGGAAGCGGGGTTCCGTCCCGTGGTGGTTCCCCTGGAGTGGATGTGGCAGACTCCATGATCGCAATCCTTTGGTGAGCCAAACGGGCGATACGTATGGCATGGAAGGGTGCAGAAAGGGGCTCTTCGGCGCAAGGCCCGTGTGGTCCTGCTGGTCAGGCTGGCTGTCACGGCCCTGGCGCCATGGGCGCTTCCTCTATTGGGGCACATAAGTGCCCGGCACCTGTCTTTCAAAGTCCTGGCTTGATGGTCAAGCCAGGACTGGATGGATTCAGCGGCTTGCCCCCTGTGTGGTAATCCGCCAATGACCCGGCAACGAGGACCGACCGCCCGATGACGCCACCGCCGCCCGGAAGTCTGTTGGAGGATCCAAGTCCGGACTCTGGACGGGGCCATGCGCCCTATGCCTGCCGGGCATCCGCCACCCGGGGCCGTCTCCACCGGGAGGACGAGAGCGCCAGCCGCACGGTCTATCAGCGGGACCGGGACCGGATCATTCATTCAAGCGCCTTTCGCCGCCTCAAACATAAGACACAGGTGTTCGTCTCCCATGAAGGGGATTACTTCCGCACCCGGCTGACCCACAGTCTGGAGGTGGCCCAGATTGCCCGGTCCATCTCCCGCTCCCTCGGCCTTGATGAAGATCTTGCGGAGGCCCTGGCCCTGGCCCATGACCTTGGTCATCCCCCATTCGGCCATGCGGGCGAGGATGTGCTCAAGGACTGCATGGCCACCTATGGGGGCTTCGATCACAACGCCCAGACCCTGAGAGTGATCACCTGCCTTGAGGCCAAATACGCCGATTTCGACGGGTTGAATCTGACCTGGGAATGCCTGGAGGGCATCGTCAAGCATAATGGCCCGCTGCTGTCCGCTCCGGCGGCGGATGAGGGGGCCATGGCGCATCTGCCCGAGGCCATTGTGGAATATGCCAAGGTCCAGGACCTGGCTCTCCACAGTTTTGCCTCCGCCGAAGCCCAGGTCGCGGCCCTTTCCGATGACATCGCCTACAACAACCACGATCTGGACGACGGGCTGCGGGCGGGTCTGTTCACCATCGAGGATGTGGAAGACCTGCCCATCGTCGGCGCCCTTTTCAAAGAGATCGGCGGCCAATATCCGGGCCTTGAGCGCTCCCGGCTCGTCCACGAGGTGATCCGTCGCATGATCGGCACCATGATCCGGGATCTGGTGGCGGAGACCCGTCGCAGGCTGGCGGAAATGGGTCCGGCCAGTGCGGACGACGTGCGGGCGCTGCCCAGGCCGGTTGTGGGTTTTTCCGAGGAAATGGTCACAGCGGACCGGGCCCTGCGCAGCTTTTTGTTTGAGAACATGTACCGCCATTACAAGGTCAATCGTATGACCAGTAAGGCAAGACGGGTCTTAAGGGATCTTTTCAAACTTTACATGGAAGAACCGGGTGTCCTGCCGCCGCCCTGGCGGGCCCGTCTGGATCCAAGGGACAGGCGGGGCACGGCGCGGGTTGTCTGCGATTTCATCGCCGGCATGACCGATCATTATGCCCAGGAGGAACACCGAAAGCTGTTTAATCTCGATGAGCGGAGCCTTTAGGCCATCGGCAAAGCCTTCAGATCGCCGATTTTGGCGCGCAGTGTCCACCGGTACAATAAGTGGTCTTGAACCCTGACCCTGAATCGTTGCAAGTCTGCTACGGATTATGGTGCAAGGGGTAGAGATGCCTTCGATTAACCCCTTGCCGATAAGGGTTTAGCGGGCAAGGCACCTCAAAAAGGGGTGGCCCTTTCTCCATGGGGCGCATGACCACTCGGCGCCCCTGGATACGGGGCCGGCATTCCGGCAGGACCGCGAACGCCGCTTCATTCCAGGCGCCCTTCCTCTCAATGCTCTCCTCTGGGGGGAATTACCGCCTCCAGGGACCTGCCCGACACTAGGGGGCCAATACCGGTCCCGGCTTTTGGGGGGAGAGTGCAGTCAGCCCGGCCATATCGACGTACGGACGGGGCGTTTATGGCCTGTGTGGTACCCGGCTCCCAAAGTGTTCGCTGTCGTCGACACGCTTTGCTGATCGGAACACCACGAAACGAAGATGCGGAGTTTAAGTCAGGATGAATGCGATGAACGATATGGACCGGTCCCGGGATCGGGATTACGACAGGGACACGTTCCGTCCGGACGATCCGGATCTCGAAGCCTATGAATACGAAGGCGAAGACTCCGGCGTGCGGATGCCTCTCTTCGTCATTCTGGCTCTGGTGGTCGTCGGTGCCATTGTCGGCACCTGGTGGCTGGCCTATCAGCAGGGTGTGGAAGCAGGCCGCCAGGAAGGCCAGCGTTTCATCGCCGGTGAGCCCAGTGCGGTGCGGGAACGCCCGGCTGAGCCCGGTGGTATCCAGAGCCCCGAAGAAAGCGATGTCTTCGGATCCCGCTCCCAGACCAGCACGGATAATGGCCGGCTGGTGCCCCGGGAAGAACAGATCGTTGAACTGCCTTCACCGCGCCGGGTCGTCGATCCGACCAGCCCATCCGGCAGCACCGGCCTGGGGGAAGGGGAGACGGATTTCGCCTCCGGCCTCGGCGGCACACAACCGTCTGTTCCGGCTCCCGGCAGCAGTGGCTCGCGCTTCGTCCCGCCGCCCAGCACGGGCACCGGGTCCAGCACCGGCATCAATGCCCCCGCGCCCTCGTCCGGTGCGTCCGTGCCGCCGCCGCGCCAGACCATTCAGCCTCCGGCGACCCAGACTCAGCCTCAGGTTCAGGCGCCCGCACCCCAGACCCAGCAACCGGCCCGGGTGACACCGCCGCCGCGCACGGTCCAGCCATCGACGCTGCCGCCGCGTCAGGCGCAGGTGCCGCCACCGTCCGCACAGCCGCAGGTCTCTGCACCCCGCCCCAGCAGCGAAACCGTCGGACCGCCGCGACCCTCCGCGACGCCGCCCGCAAGTGGAGACTTTGTCGTCCAGCTTGCCTCCCTGCCCAGCCGGGAAGGGGCTGACCAACTGTGGGCACGCCTGTCCAGCCGGTTCGGTTCGACCCTGTCGCCCTACCAGAAAGATGTGCAGGTGGCGGATGTTCGGGGCACGACCTATCACCGTCTGCGGGTCGGATACTTCCCCAGCCGTGATGCCGCCGCCAATCTGTGCCAGAGCCTGAAGTCTCAAGGCCAGGATTGCCTGGTGGCGTCCCGCTGACCGGTCCCGCCGTGAGCCATGGGCGCTCACGGCCTGACGGGACAGGGACCTGATGTTTTCCGGGCCGGGGAGGGCGCACGCTCTTCCCGGTTTTTGTTTGCCCGGTTTTGTTTGCCCGGTTTTGTTTGCCCGGTTTTGTTTGCCCGGTTTTGTTTGAATGCACGCGTGCGGTGCTGCGGATTGCCTCGTGAAAGGACTTTCAGGAATGTCAGATTCAAGAGCATGTATTTTCGGTGTAAGGGGGATGCGCCTCACCGCAGGGGAAAAGTGGTTTCTCGAGCAGTCCCGTCCCTGGGGCGTCATCCTGTTTGCCCGCAATATCGAGACCCGTGAACAGGTCCAGGCCCTGGTCCATGAACTGAAGACTGTGACCGGGCGGGAGGATCTGCCCATTCTCGTGGATCAGGAAGGCGGCCGGGTTGCCCGGCTGACACCGCCGGAATGGCCCGCCTATCCGCCCGCCGCCCAATTCGGCAGGATCTACAAGGCGGACCGGCAGAAGGGTCTGGAGGCCCTGGAGTTGTCCACCCGTCTCATGGCCCATGACCTGCGGGAGGTGGGGATCACCATGAACTGCATGCCCGTCGCGGATGTTCCGGCGTCGGATGAACATGGCATCATCGGCAACCGGGCCTATGCGGATGACCCGGAGACGGTGGGCGTGCTTGCCGGCCATGCGGCCAAGATCATGCTGGCCTCCGGGGTGCTGCCCGTGGTCAAGCACATTCCCGGACACGGGCGCGCGAAGGTGGATAGCCACCTGGAACTTCCCACGGTCACCATCACCATGAACGAGTTGAACGCGGTCGATTTCGAGCCTTTCCGGGCGCTCAAGGACTACCCCGTGGCCATGACCGCCCATGTCATCTACAGCGCCGTCGATTCGTCCCAGCCAGCGACCTGGTCCGCGAAAGTGGTCAACGAGACCATCAGAGGCGTCATCGGGTTCGATGGTCTTCTCCTCACGGATGACCTTTCCATGAAGGCCCTGAGCGGGGGCTACGCGGAACGGACCCGCCGCTCCCTGGAGGCGGGCTGCGATATCGTTCTCCACTGTAACGGGGACCTCAATGAGATGGTCGATGTCGCCGCCGCCAGTCCCGCTCTGTCCGGTCGGGCCGCCGAGCGCGCGCAAAATGCCCTGTCCCTGATTGCGAATCCGGCCCTTGAGCCATTCGCGCCGCATGCGGCATGGGCTAAACTCGAGGCTATTCTTGATTCTGTTTCCTGACGGGATCGGGCCCCAATGCCCCGCTGACATGGACCGAACACGGCGCCGGGCAGGACGGTCATGGTCCCCTTCCATCCGGATGGCTATGGGGGAACAGCCACGCATACAGGTAGATGACCGGTGACACGTGACGATGGGGAAATCGGCGAACAGACTGCCGATGACGGGCAGGCGCCGGACAACGGTCCGGCCCAGGAACCGTCTTCCCAATCCCATGGGCCGGATGCGCAGGCAGAAGCCGGTGCCGAGGCCAAATCGGGAGACGCGCCGGACGACGGCCTGACCGATGCGGAATGGGAAGCGTCGGACAACCACCCGACGGATGCCCTGATCGTGGATGTGGGCGGCTTCGAAGGCCCCCTGGACGTGCTTCTGACCCTCGCCAAGGCCCAGAAGGTGGATCTTGCCAAGATCTCGGTTCTGGCCCTGGCGGAGCAATATCTCTACTTCATCGCCGAAGCGAAAAAGAAGCGGCTTGAGCTGGCTGCGGAATATCTCGTGATGGCCGCCTGGCTGGCCTATCTCAAATCGAAGCTGCTTTTGCCGGATCCGGAGGATGAGGACGAGGAGCCCACCGGCGAGGAGCTTGCCGCCCAGCTTCAATTCCATCTTCAGCGCCTGGAGGCCATGCGGGAGGCGGCGGCGAAACTCATGGCCCGGGATCGTCTGGGTCGGGACGTGTTTCCGCGGGGCGATCCAGAACCCGTGCGCGTCCATCGGCTGGCGGACTACAGGGATACGTTGCAGGATCTGCTCAAGGCCTATACCCGTCAGCGGACACGCACCATCGAAATCACCTATGAGCCCACCCGCCCGCCGATCTATGCCATCGAACAAGCCCGTCACCGCATCGAGAGCATGCTGGGTAAGATCGCGGACTGGAGCATGCTGGAGATGTTCCTACCAGGGACCATCGAAGGCGTAGAGGACGGCCCGCGAAAGAATCGCACCGCAGTGGCCAGTACGTTCACCGCAACCCTTGAGTTGGTGCGGGACGGGTTTCTGGAAATCCGGCAATTGAAACAGTTCGGCCCCCTCTATGTCCGTCGCCGCAGGGAATCGGGAGAGAATGAGCCCCACTGGCAGGACCCGCCTGGAAACGGGGATGCCGGAAGTGGGGACGCTGGAAGTGGGGACTTGGGACCCGGCGGTGCCGATCCCGATGGGGAGGGTATGAGCCCGGAAGAGGCAGGTCCCGGCCATCAAGACGGCCCGGGGTCTGAAGAACCGGTCGCGGACGCCTGTCCTCCAAGGGAAGACGCGGGCCAAACGGATGGATCCGGAGAGCCTGACACCGGACCGGAAGACGCCACGGGCAACGGGCCTTTTGGCACCACGGCCCTGGCACAAGAGACCCTTGAGGGCGACGGCGGTGATGAACCGGGCGGGCAGATGATCCCCTTCCCGGGCAATCCCAGGGCCGCTTCCGGAGAGGCTTGAGCAGAGATCCACCTGGGTGATGAAGGGGAGCCAATGCCCGCCTTCATCACCCAGGCGGATTGACCTTTTTCTGGCACATTTGCGGACGTATTCTGTCATGACGGTGATCGATGACGACCCGGGATTTACTGTCCGTTCACAGGCCGGCAGCGGCATTGCGGATCGTGCCCACCCAGGCTCCCGCCCTGAGGAACGGGGTCATGGGACCAGGAAACACGGCACGACGGGCCATGAACAGGATGGCCCATGGACCGATGAAGTCGGACAATCCCGAAATGGCACAGGGCAAGGTCCGTGCGCCTATGATCTTGATGCAGATGGCCATGGGGCAAGCGGGCCGGGTGGGCATGGACGTGATGATGCCCCGGAAATGCATGATGCCGAATGCTGCGCACCCGATGATGACATTGGGGACGATGACATTGGGGACGAAGACTTGGGGGAAGCCCCGTGGGAGACTGTCATGAGTGATGATGCTGTCCTGGGTGCCATCCGCGAAGCGGTTCTGGAAGACCTGGAAGACGAAAACCAGGAAGACGAAGGCGACCAGCCGGGTGAAAAGGGCAACGGCGATGATCCCGGTGTCGGGGCGCAAGCCGCCGATAGGGATCAAGCGGATACGGACGAAGATGGCCGGGAGTTCACCGCGCAGGACGCAGGCACTCCGGTCGGTCGGGATACCAACCCGGATGATTCCGGTGCTGACGACATGACAGAGCAGTTGAACCAGAATGTGCGCCTGTCCCTGAAGGCCATCGCCCAGGCCATTGCCGGGAGCCCCGAGCCCGCAGATCCGGACGCGAGAGAGCCGGAAACGGCCGGACTTGAAAGGACTGGGCCTGAAATGACTGGGCCAGAACTGACTGGACCAGAAGCAGGCAACCCGGAGCCCGCTGAATTTCAGGCAGGCCTTCTCGACCCTGATGACCCGGCCATGGCCGATGAAGACGTGCTCACGGGTCAGGTGTCATCGGTGACCGGGGACGACCAGACGACGCTCCCGGCCCAGCAGGAACAGACTCTGCTCGCGGACGATCAACCGGATCACGATCACGACACGGACCGGGTAGTGGCCGGGGAGACTGACCGAGGAGAAGAGGCTGAAGACGATGAGGCGCCGCTGGAGCCGGTTGCGATCGCCCTTGAGCCCGCTGAAGCCATGCGCATGGTCGAGGCGATCCTGTTTGCCTCCGCCGAGCCCTTGAACGAGGTCGTCCTCAAGGAACGACTGCCCAAGAACATGGATCTGCGTGCCATCCTTGACGATCTTCAGATGCTCTACAGCAGTCGGGGCGTCAATCTGGTGCAGGTCGCCGGTAAATGGGCGTTCCGGACTGCGACAGATCTGAGTTTCCTGCTGCAGAAAGAACGGATCGAGCCCAAGAAGCTGTCACGGGCCGCCATCGAGACCCTGGCGATCATTGCCTATCACCAGCCGGTGACCCGGGCGGAGATCGAACAGCTCCGTGGCGTTTCCGTTTCGAAGGGCACGCTGGATGTGCTTCTGGAAGTGGGCTGGGCCCGGATGCGCGGGCGCAAGCAGGTGCCAGGCCGTCCCATCACCTACGGCACGACTGATGCCTTTCTCGATCATTTCGGCCTTGCTACGGTGACGGATCTTCCGGGTCTTGAGGAACTCAAGGCCGCGGGGCTGCTTGACTGGCGTCTGCCTCCTGACTTTTCGATCCCCTCACCAACGAAAGACGGTCACGGCGACGGGGACGGAGAGGTCGGCGAAGACGATGATGACATGGAAATGGATGCCCTTGAGGAGGACGATGATGTCCTTGCGGACCAAGAGGGTCCCGAGGGAGTCGATGGCGAGGAAGACAGTGGCGGTCAAGAGGGACCTCAAACCCGCTCCGCAACCGGCTGAAATCAGGATCCAGTGTCTTGTCGTTCACGGTGCGGAGCACCTCTATGGGGGGCTGCGGCGCACAGGGCCTCGGCAGCCCCAGTGTCACCCAACCTGATCCAACTCCGTTCTAACCAAACCCTCACGTAAACTCCGGTTTTTGTGATGAGCGTGCTGCCAGCACGGTCTTATGTGTGAGACGTGCGGGGCGCGCACTGGCGCTGCACAGGGTCCGAACACCGGGCCGATGTCGTCATTTTACAAAGATGTGCCGGCATGAACGGCACCGGTTGGATCGGGCCCCCGCAAGGTGGGGCGCAGATGGCCGGGTTCGCTCTTGGTTGGCACTGTCTGGACAGAATTGGAGGATTGGCATGACCATGCGGGCATTCTTCGCGGCGGGCCTGACCGCCCTGACGGTTACTTTTGGCGTCTTCGGCGTCGTCTTGAGCGGCCTCTCCGGCGCACAGGCCGAGCAGCTCGACAAAACGGACGCAGCGGCGGCGGAACGGGTGGAAATTGCCACCGGCGGCTGGACCAATCAGGAATACAAGATCGAGGGCGAATGGACGATCTACTTTGAAAACGGCAAGAACTACATTTCCCTCAGTGACAATTTCCGCACCCGCCGTGGCCCGGACCTGAAACTCTTCCTCTCCCCCATGGCTCCGGAAGACCTGACCGGCAGGAACGCCACCCGGGGCAGCGTGCTGGTGAGCGCGCTTGAGAGCAGCCGGGGTGCCCAAACCTTCGAGATCCCCGAAGGCACGGATCTGAGCCAGTTTGCGTCCGTGGTGATCCACTGCGAACGGTTTTCCAAGCTCTGGGGCGCCGGTCCCCTGGCCGTTGAAGGCTGATTACGGCCTCACCGCCCGACTTTGCGACATGACTTTGTGACATGATGAAATGTGTAACCCCGCCACGGTTCACTCCGCGGCGGGTTTTCTTTGTTCCGTCTGCGGATCTATCACAGAAGAAAGCCCACCAGCACCAGAAGAACAAAAAGGACGCCAAAGCCGATGAAGATTTCAAGCTGGTAGTCCTCGATGAGTTGTTCAGCCCGGTTTCCGACCCAGTAGACCAGCAGAGCAAGCGCCCCGTAACGCAAGCCCCGTGCGGTCACGATCGCTGCGATAAAGAGGGGCAGGGGCATGGCAATCGCGCCCGCCGCGATAGTGCCAAGCTGGAAGGGGACCGGTGTCAGGCCGATAATGAACATGGCGATGAAGCCGCGTTCCTCGATATCGGCCCTGACAGACTGGGCGGTGTCCGCAAGGCCCATATTGTCCAGGAACGGCTGGATCGCGGAATCGTAAAGGCTGGCGGCCAGCCAGTAGGTCACCAGCCCGCCCGCAAGACTGCCCACCACCATGGCCCCGGCAATCAGAAAGGCCTGTTTGCGCCGGGCCACCATGACGGGAATGAACAGGGGCTCGATGGCAAACAGCAGGATCGTGTTTTCCAGGAACGACAGGAAGGCCAGGGCCGGATACATCCACGGGGAATGGACCAGGGATTTGAACTGGTCCCGGAATGTGGCCTTGGTGTCCCCGCCCGCCGTGTGATGCCCGTCCGCCATGTATCCTTCTCCTTGTGCACCAACAAAAACAGTCCCGGGTCCATCGAGTTCCGCGCCTCACCCTGCCGACCCATCCTGACCCTACAGCATGCCCGCGAAAGCCGGATGTCGCGGCCCTCCTGACCTGCCGTGTACTGAGGGATCAATGAACTGGTGTACAAGACTGTTCCGGAACCCAAATGCGCGCCGTTACAAGAAAGGTTCATAAACCTTTAATGAAGATGACA
The DNA here is from genome assembly GCA_964561475.1 of uncultured Alphaproteobacteria bacterium. Lineage (GTDB taxonomy): Bacteria > Pseudomonadota > Alphaproteobacteria > JAJFIK01 > JAJFIK01 > CAYUYV01. The sequence goes on along the minus strand of CAZLPU010000016.1, from coordinate 45,915 downwards.
TGGGCGTGTCACTGGCCGCGCGGTAACTGGAGCCGTGGGTCTGCATGGTTGGGATTGCCGGGCAGGCGTGAACATTCCATGACACTCCGCACTGGACGGGAGCCGGACTGACCCGGCCTGCCTGACCAGGCTTGGATCCTTCCAAAGGGTGCGGAGGCATTGGTTCAGGATTGGGGGCATTTTCCATGGCAGTTTCCGGCACCACACTCCGCCTTTGGAAGGCGGGACTTCTGCTCAGCACCGCGCTTGTTGCAGCACCGGTCGTGGCTCACGCACAAGACGTGGAGGCCACCGATCAGACCGACCCCGTCGCGGTTGAAGACGCCGGTGAACCGGCTGGCATGGATGACGTGATCGTCGTCACCGGCACGCCGATCCGGGACAGCCAGGCAGCGGCCATCGAAGCCAAGCGTCTTGCGCCCAACATCCTGGACGTGGTCTCCGCCGACACCATCGGCCGTTTCCCGGACCAGAACCTGGCGGACTCCCTGGGCCGTGTCTCCGGCCTTGCCATCGAGCGGGACCAGGGTCAGGCCCGGTTCATCAATTTCCGGGGCGCGCCTTTCCGCTTCACCTCCATCGCCTTTGACGGGATCGACGTGCCCGGCGCCGAAAACGGCCGCATTCCGCGCTTCGATGCTTTCCCCTCCGCGATCACCCGGGAAATCCGGATCAACAAGGCCGTGACCCCGGACATGCCCGGTGAAGCGGTGGCCGGTTTCATCGACATCCGCACCTTCACGCCCTTCGACCGGGGGGATGGGTTCCATTTCTCCATTGAAGGGGGCTACGGCAACCAGGAACTGGGCGATGTGGGCATTGAGAAGGTCAATGGCCGTCTCTTTTATGCTGGGGAGAACTGGGGTGTTCTGGTTTTCGGGTCCCACAACAAGCGGGGCCGGATCACCGACAACCGGGAATATGAGCTGGAGGTGGATCCGGAAACCAACGGCATCATCCCGGCCAATCTCGACTTCCGGTCCTACCGGGGTGAGCGGGAAGACAACTCCTATGGCGGCAATGCCGAATACCGGTTCGGGGACACGGGCCGGATTTTCGTCTCGTCCATTTTCAGCGAATTCCTCGACCGGGAAGAGCGCAACCAGTTCGATTTCGACATTGCCGATGGTGCGGCAGCGGCTGGCGGCATCCCACTGACCCCGGATGTGGGCTATCAGCCCCTGGTGCTGGTGACCCGCGTTCTCGAAGATGGTCTTTACACGAACTCAACCTGGACCTCGACCCTGGGCGCGGACTTCGCCGCCTATGGCTGGGACATCGAGGCGCGCCTCAACTACACGGAAACCACCAACGACACCCTTCTGCCTCTGCCCTTCAGCGTGGGGGGCCAGGTGGCCGCCGCCTATGATGTCACCGACATCGAGAACCCCCAGGTGGAGTTGTTCGAGCCGTTCACCATGAACCCGACGGACATCAATTCCGTGTCCTATGCGTTGGATCTGGGGATCATCTTCGGCTCGACCCTGGATACGGAGAACTACAAGATCAAGGCTGACGCCACCCGGGAAATCGATGTCTGGGGTTATGAGACCATTGTCAAAACCGGGTTCCAGATCGACATCCGCGAAGCGACCGGCGGCGATGGTCTGGTGCAGGGTCTGTTTCCCGCTGGCGTGGACATTGACAGCTTCAACACGGGCGAGCCCTGGTCGTCGGATTTCGACAACACCATCGGCGCCACCGATTATGACAATGTCGGCCTGCGGGATGCCTGGGAACGGGCCCAGGGCGGTGAATTCTCCATTCCCCAGACCCCGGACAGCCTGATCGGCATCGATGAGACCATTTATGCCGTGTACGGTATGGGTACGACCGCGTTCAACTGGGGCAGCGTGGTGTATGGCGCCCGGGTCGAAGTCACCGACTTCGAGACCTCCGGCACACGCCTGGTGGACGGTGTTGAAGAACCCACGTCTGCTGACAATCAATACACACACTTCCTCCCCAGCCTCCACGTGAATGTGGACCTGCTGGACGACCTGAAACTGCGTGTCTCCGGCACCACCGGCGTCAGCCGCCCGACCTATTCCGAGGCCCGGGCCTCCGTCAGCTTCGACCCGATCGAGTTGCAGGCCTCCGGCGGCAATCCGGACCTGGATGCGGAGTTTGCCTATGGCGCTGATGTCTCCCTGGAATGGTATTTCGCGGAAGGCAGCCTGTTGTCCATCGGCGGTTATGCCCGCTTCATCGACAATGTGATCTATCCGGACACGATCATTCTGAACAACGGCGCCGGTCTCTCTGGTGGCCTGGTGGAGCCAGGCACGCCGGTCATCTACAACTCCTTCTTTAATGGGGAAGACGGCGAGCTTTATGGTCTGGAACTGTCGTTCATCGGTCAGGCCACATTCCTGCCTTACCCCCTGGACGGTTTCGGTGTGAGCGGCAACCTGACCCTTCTGGACAGTGAGTTCACCGCACCGACCCGTCCCGGCGGCACCTTTTCCCTGCCGGGCACCTCGGACCTCATCTACAATGTCTCGGTCTATTACGAGAAGTTCGGCATTTCCGCCCGGGTCAACTATCAGTACCGGGATGACTGGCTTTCCACCACCGAGAATGACAGCCTGACCGAATTCTGGGCCGAGACCAAGCGCCTGGATGCCTCCGTGCGCTACACCGTGCCCTTCGATGTCTACGGTGCCACGGTCACTCTGTTCGCGGATGGTAACAATTTGAGTGATGAGCGGGACACCCGCTACGTCAACTCCATCCGGACTCCGAACCAGGTGGAAGGCTTCGGCCGGCGCTACATTTTCGGCGCCCGTATCGACTACTGATCACTTAGACCGGCGGCCTCCGGATCGTATCCAGGGGCTGCCGGATCTACCCTCAAGGGGAGGTCTTCATGATCCGCCGCAACACCCTGACATGCCTGTCCGCCATTTTCCTCGCATGGACCAGCACCACCGTAATGGCCGGAGCCGCCGAGATCACCGATGCCAGTGTCGCTCGGGATGAAAGCGATCCCCAGGCCCGGATCGTCACCTGGACGGTGGCCCCGGCAGGCACACCGGTCACCGTCGCGGTTTCAACCGATCCCCTGGCTGACCCGAAAAGCGCCCAGGTGATTGGCAGGGACCTGCCCTTGTCCGAGTTCCGGTACGACGCTGATCTTCAGGATGGACGCGTCTATTTTACCCTCACCCCCAAAGGCGGCGCGCCGGTGAAAACGGCCCTGCGGGTTCTGCCCCTTGAGGGTGGACGGAACTTCCGTGATCTGGGCGGTTACGAAGCGGGCGACGACAAGACCGTGAAGTGGGGCCAAGCCTTCCGGTCCGGTGTCATGCATCGTCTGACGAAGGATGATTACGCCTATCTCTCCAGCCTCGGCATTGCGGTGATCTGCGATTTCCGCTCCCGGGAGGAACGGGCCGATGAACCCACCAACTGGCTCGCCGGTGAGATCGACTATGTGGTGTGGGACTACAGCACCGAAGAGGACGGCAGCGGCTTTGAGGAGGTGCTCTCCAACCCGGATGCCACCCCGGAAGATGTCACCCAGCTGATGATCTCCCTCTACCATGAGATTGCCTATCAGCATGCAGATCGATACAAGGTGATGTTTGACCGGCTTGCCAAGGGTGAAATTCCCCTGGCCTTCAACTGTTCCGCCGGGAAGGATCGCGCCGGCACGGCCGCGGCCCTGCTTCTCACGGCTCTGGGTGTGCCCCGGGAAACGGTCGTGGCGGATTACGCCCTGTCCGAGCAGGTGGTGGACTATGCCGCGGAATTTGCCGCTCCTCCGAAAGACGGCGCGGGAGAAGACGGCGAAGGGGAAGACAGTCCGTATGCCTATTTGAGCGCGCTGCCCCCGGAGCTGATCGCGCCCCTGCTGCGTTCCGACCCCCGTTACATTGAAGCGGCCCTGGATACACTCACCGAAAACCACGGCTCGGTGCTGGCATTCATCCAGGACGAGCTTGAGGTGACAGACGAGGAGCTTGCAGCGATCCGGTCCGCTCTGCTTGAATGATGGGGCGATAAGCGCGAGGCAGGCTTTCTCAATCTCCCTGGGGTGTGCGGATGGGCATTGGTCTTGAAGACGCGGATTGGAAAGCCGGTGATCCGCCTTACGGGCATGATCACCAGCCGCATGATCATCAACCCATGACCCGGTGGTCCACCGTCTCGCGCCCGGTCAACAAACTCCTCGCCGTCCTTGCCGTGTCGCTTCTGGCAGCCTGTGGCCCGGCAGGGGACGACAGCGAAACGCCTGAGGCGGAGACGGAAGCCGGATCCTGGCGGGAGGATCACCGCAAACTGGTCATCGCCATGAGCCTGCCCGCGGAAGTTCTGGGACTGGGGGACCGGCGGGAAATCCTGCGGGACGCCATTGAGGCGCGGGTGGAAATGCCCGTCGAGATCCGCCGGGTGTCCGGCTATGACGGCGTGATCCAGGCCATGGCTGCCAATCAGGTGGATCTTGCCGCCTTCGGCGCGGGCGGTTACGCAGGCCTCCATGATCTGATCGGCGACACGGCCCAGCCCATTCTCACCACCCGCGGGCATGCGGGCGATATGGGGTACTACTCGTCCCTCATGGTCAAGGCGGAGAGTGATTTTCAGTCCATTGAGGACCTCCGGAGCGCCAGCATCGGTTACGTGGATTTCAATTCCACCTCCGGCTACATCTACCCCCGTTATGCCATGCGTCAGCAGGGTATCGATCCGGACACGTATTTTGGCCGTTCCGGCATGACCGGCGGACACCTTCAGGCGGTTATGGCACTTGACGGGGGACAGTTCGACTCCGTTCTGGCCCTGGTGGGTGGCGGCACGCCGGAGACGGGCTTTTCCACCGGTGCGGCCATGATCATGGCCGAGCGGGGCCTGATCGATCTGGAGGATTTCCGCTTCGTCTGGTACGCGGGGCCGATCCCCAATTCCGCTTACGTCATGCGCAATGACGACCGGCAGGAGTTCATCGACCTGGTTCGGGGCGTCATGGCGGCTTTACCTTACGAGGATGCGACCGCCCTTGAGGCCTATGGCTGGCGCCGGTCCACGACCCTCGTGGGCGTATCAAAGGCGTTCTACCAACCCATTATTGACATGCGCGCCGCCGAGATCGCCGGGGAAACCGCCGCCGTTCCTCAGGATCCATCCGGGGACGAGACCGGGAACGAGGATCAAGGGACTGGGGATCCAGAGGTTGATGATCCCGAGGCTGATGATCCAGGTGTGGATGAGCCGGAAGATGGCAATCAGAGGGGAGGGCGTTGACCATGAAAAGGATCTCCAGCCTTCTTGTCGGTCTTGGACTTTTGTTATCAAGCCCCGTGAGCGCCCAGGACACGCCCTTCCGGGTCACCCATCCGGATCTGCCCAATGGATGCGCCGCTCCCGCAGACCAGCCGGGGTCGGGATGGTCTGCCTATCTCACCATGCTTGAAGGACGCCTCAACCGTCCGGTTGTCGGCTGCGGCAGTGATGATCCTGCGGGGGATCTGCAGTCCGGCACGGTAGATCTGGCCCTGGTGACCGCCGGCCTTGATGACGATAAGGCCCAAGGCCTCCGTCCGATCCTCCGGATCCGCCATGAAGGCCAGTTGTCCCGGACGGAAGTTCTGGTTCTTGGCGCCTCCGCAGGGACTGATGGGTCCGCGGGCGGTTCCACAGGCGGTTCCAATGAGACCTTCATGCCCGGGAGCGCTCCGGAAGATGCGGTTCTTGCCGCGTCGTCCTTGAACGAAATGACGGCCCTGACCGCCCTGCATCTGGGCCGGACACTCGATGATCCGTCAACCGAAGAAGCAGCCCGAACCCTGGCCGGTGATTTTGCCCGGACGTGGCCCCCTGGTGCGTTTCTGTCGGATCCGGTCCCGGCCCTGACCCGTCTCAAGGCTGGCAGCACCGGTGAGCCCGTCTACATGACCTTGGGGCGCTTTCGGGAGCTTTGTGCCCGGGCGGAAACACTGTGCGAGGGGCCAAGAATTCTGTGGCAGGGTTTCATTCCTCTGTCCACGGCCTTTGCGGTCAGGGAAGATCTTGCCCTTGAACTGCGCTACCGCTTGATCGGTATCCATGTTGCTCTCCATGTGGATCATCCGGACATGGTGCAGACCCTGGGTGGACCGACCGCCGTGGAACTCGAGCCCACCGATCCGACCGCCTTCACCTTCCATAACGGCCTGTGATGGGGGCGGTCAGTGGCGGTGGCATGGCCGGTCACGGACTGACGGGTGCGCCGGTTGAACCGCCGGCCGTGCTGACATTCGAACTGGCCCGCCAGCGCAAGACCCGCCGTCAGGCCATCCAGGCGGCAACGGCTCTCGCGCTTTTTGCCCTCGTCTTTGTCTGGGCTCTTGAGGTGACGGGATTTCTGTCCACTGGCGCCGGACAGGGTGCCTTCCAGAGTATCGGCGATTTCCTGGCCCGGATGAATCCAGGGCTGGAACTGGACAAGCTGTTTGAAGATCGCTCCGTCGAGGGTTCCATTTCCCACTGGTACAATCGCTGGCCCCAATGGCGGGATGCCATGGTCGAGACCGTGGAAATGGCCTTTGTCAGCACCGTGCTTGGTTCTGTCCTGGGGCTGATCGCAGCACTCCTGTCCGCAAGAACCACAATGCCGTTTCTCGCTGTCCGTTGGGTGACCAAACGCATTCTGGAATTGATCCGGACCATGCCCGACCTGATTCTGGCCATCATCCTGGTGGCGCTGTTCGGGCTCGGACCTTTTGCGGGTGTGTTGACCCTGGTCATTTCCGCCGTCGGATCTCTGGGCCGGTATTTTTCCGACGCCCTCGAGAACATCGATCAGGCTCAGCGCGAAGCCGTGCGGGCGGCGGGCGGGGGCTATGTTCAGCAGATCCGGTATGGGGTCCTGCCCCAGGTCGCGCCGGTGATCCTTTCCTTCTCGTTCCTCCGCCTTGAGGTCAATGTGTCTGCGGCGGCCACCCTTGGTCTCGTCGGCGCCGGCGGCATTGGCGTCGAGTTGCTCCGTGCTTTGACTTTCAACCAATACCAGAGCTACCTCGCGATCCTCTTGCTCATTCTGGCGGTGATTGTCACCATTGATCTGACCTCGGAACAGGTGCGCCATCGCATGGCCCGGACAGGGGCAGCTCTATGAGTGGACGTGGGTTCATCCGGTCTGGCCGGAATGGCGCTTTGGACCAGGAGGCGGTGAGCCGGGCTGCTGCTCTCGCTCCGGAGATTGTTGCGCCGGGACCATTCCTGCGGCTGTGGCGCTGGGCGCCGGGCTGGTTTGTGCTGGTTCTGTTCATCCTTGCGGCGGTGGACCTCAATCTCAATCCCGCCCGGCTCTTTCAGTGGTCGGATATTGCAGGCAGGATGCTCAGTGGGCTGTTTCAGCCGACCCATGGCGGTCATCTGCCGGAAATGCTTGCCGCCCTTCTGGAGACGGCGGCCATCGGTGTTGTCGGGACGGTCTTTGCCGTGGCCCTGGGCACGCCCCTCGGGATCATCGGTTCAAAGACTTTGGTTTCCAATCCCATTGTTCATGGGGCAATCCGGCTGATCTATGATGTGATGCGGGGGATTCCCACACTGATCTGGGCCTTCATCATGATCCGGGCCTATGGGCTCGGACCCATGGGCGGGGTGATGGCCATTGCCATTGCCGAGGCGCCCTACATCGCCAAGCTCTATGCGGAAATGATCGAGAACGCCGACCGCACCCCCATTTCCGCGGCCCGGGCCTCGGGGGCCAGCGCCTTCCAGGCCATTCGCTTCGGTCTCGTGCCCCAGGTGCTGCCCAATTTTCTGGCACTGGCGCTTTTCTTCCTTGAGGTGAACATGCGCGCGGCGGCGGCTCTGGGCATTGTCGGGGCGGGCGGTCTTGGCCAGATGCTGGAGGAGCGCATGGCGTTTGCCGCTTTCGATCAGGTCGCGTTCATGGTGATCCTGCTGCTGATCATGGTGGCTGCCGTGGATTTCCTCTCAGGCACGTTGCGCCGGCGCCTCATCGGGTCCCGGGCCCTTTCCTTCAGGTGATGCCATGACCCTCGACATCGACAATCTCTACAAGAGTTTCGGTCCGGTCCGGGCAGTGGACGGCATTTCCCTGACCGTGAAAGAGGGGGAGTTCGTAGGGATTATCGGACCCTCGGGCGCGGGAAAATCCACTCTGCTCCGGCTGATCAATCAGTTGGAACGGGCCGATGCCGGGTCCATTGCCTGGGATGGCGAGGACGTCAGCCGTCTGAGGGGGCAGGCCCTGCGCCGCTGGCGGACCAATTGCGCGATGATCTTCCAGCATTACGGTCTGGTGGAGCGGCTTGATGTGATCACGAATGTGCTCGTGGGCCGGCTCTCGTCCACGGGTTTTTTCCGCTCCGTGATGAAAACCTTCCCCAGGGAAGACCGGGCCCGGGCGATCCTGGAATTGGAACGCCTTGGGCTCCATGAGGCAGCGCTACAGCAGGCTGGAACCTTGTCCGGCGGTCAGAAACAGCGGGTTGCCATCGCCCGGGCGATGATGCAGGAACCCAGTATTCTCCTGGCGGATGAGCCGGTCGCGTCCCTGGATCCGGCCAACACCAGGCGGGTGGCGGAAACCCTGCTTCAGATCAACCGGGAACGGGGGGTGACCATCCTGGTCAATCTGCATGATCTTTCCCTTGCCACTTCGATCTGTCAACGGATTGTCGGTCTGTCACAGGGGAAGGTGGTTTTCGACGGCCCTCCCTCGGCGCTCACCCAGGAGCGGCGGACGGCCATTTTCGGTCTTTCGGAAGAAGCGGATGCGCCCCGGGATGAGGAAGGCACGGACGGGCACCGGGAGGACGCACCATGAGCCCGCGGTTGAAGAATGAACCGCGTCCGGCGGATTACACTTATGTTGATCTCAGACTGCCCCCGGCCTGGGAGAAGCGGATGGCGGGCGCCAAGCTCGGCCCCGAGCCTCGCATCAGCGAAGAGGCCATGGTTCATGACTGTATTCTGGGTCCATGGACTGATGTCGGGCCGCGCTGCTACCTGAGTGAAGTCAGCTTCGGCGCCTGGAGCTACATTGTAACCGATGCAAGCGCGGTTTACGCCGAGATCGGAAAATTCTGCTCCATCGCCCAGGGTGTGCGGATCAATCCGGGCAATCACCCCCATTGGCGGGCGGCCATGCACCATTTCAGCTACCGGGTCCGCTCCTATGATCTGGGGGAAGAGGACCATGAGCCCTTTTTTGAATGGCGCCGGGAGAACAAGGTGACCCTGGGTCACGATGTCTGGTGCGGCCATGGGGCGATCATCCTTCCCGGGCGGACGATCGGCACCGGCGCCGTGATTGCCGCCGGTGCGGTGGTCTCGAAGGATGTGCCGCCTTTCACGATCGTCGGCGGTGTTCCGGCTGAACCGATCCGGCCACGCTTCGATCAGGCCACCCAGGAGGGTCTCATGGAGATTGCCTGGTGGGACTGGGATCACGGGCGCATCAAGACCCACTTGAAGGATTTCCAGACTCTGGACGCGCCGGCATTCGTGGAAAAGTTCCGGGCACAGTGACCCTATCACCCCCGGGTCAGACGACCCGAACACCCTGGTGCCAAACCCCGCGAATATGGGGCCAGCCATTATCCGCCCGGCGTACCCGGACAAGATCCGCTCGCAGACCAAGACCGATTTCGCCCCGATCGGTGAGACCGGCCGCCGTGGCGGGCGCCTTCGTGACCGTTGCGATGGCCTGACCCAGGGACCAGTTGAAGGGTTCGGTGATCAGGGTAAAGGCTGCGCGGATCATGGACAGGGGCAGATAGTCTGACGCGAGACCATCGAGAGCGCCGGCCTGTGCCACCTCGGCAACCGAGACATTGCCGGAATGGGATCCGCCCCGCAGCAGGTTTGGCGCACCCATGACGACATGGAGGGACCGTTGTTTGGCCATCCGTGCGGCTTCCAGGGTGACGGGAAACTCGGATATAGTGGCCCCTTCCGTACAGGCCATATCCACATGATCCGGGGTTTCATCGTCATGGGAGGCCAGGGGCGTGGCCGTGCGCTTGGCAGCCCGGGCCACATCCTGGCGGTTCGCGCCCCGGAAGGATGCCTTGGCCCGGTCCCGGAACTCCGCCTGCAGACGGGCAATCTCCTCCGGGGAACGGTCGGAATTGGCAAGGACCGTATCAAACTCTTCCATGGTCACATTGCGCATCTGACGTTGGCCCGGCGTGTGATCCATGATGGAGAGCAGGCCGAGGCGCGGATTGTCCAGATGGGCGGCGAGGGTTTCGAGCACCGACGGTGTGGATACCTCGCACCGGAGGTGCAGTCTGTGGTCGATCCGTAAAAGACCGAATGCTTCCGCCTCGTCAATGCCTCTGATCATGGGGGCAAGGTTCTCGCCCCGGTCAAATCCGCCTTTCACTCCGTATAGGGAAAGGGAGTCGAACACGGTGGTGACACCGGCGGCCGCCATCTGGGCGTCATGGGCGATGGCCGCGCCTACCGGGTCCCATGTGACCCCGGGCCGGGGCTGATAGTGCTTTTCCAGATTATCCGTATGAATATCGACCAAGCCGGGAATGATGAAGTCACCTTCACAGTCCACCGCTCCGGAGACGGATGAGAGACTTGTATCCACATCAACAATGGTGCCGTCGCGGACCAGAACACGGCCTGGGAAGGTCTCGTCAGGGGTGACAATGATGGCATTGGTGAATACGGTTTCCATGGCGTGGTCTCATTTTTCTGGCGCAGGACGGAAAGCGGTCATGTCGAAAATCCGGGCTTCAAGGGCTTCGCGGACCGCCTGGTCGTGGAAAATGCCGATCACGGCGGCGCCGCTTTTCAGACGCTCCCGGATCAAGTCGATGACCACATCCCGATTGACCGCATCGAGGGAGGCGGTGGGTTCATCCAGGAGCATCAAGGGAAAGACCGGACCGAAGCCCCGGGCCACATTCACCCGTTGCTGCTCCCCGCCAGAAAAGGTCGCCGGGGGAAGATCCCAATGGCCCCGGGGCAGATTGAGCCGGGTCAGGAGGTCTTGTGCCCGGTCACGGCTCAATGCCTCGTCAGCCCCCTGAAGCATCATGGGTTCCATGACCAGATCGATGGTCGCGACCCGTGGGATCACCCGGAGGAACTGGGACACATAGCCCATGGTCTCCCGTCGGATCCTCCGTAGTGGTCCGGGATCAATCCCGGCAAGGTCGATGGGTGTTCCCCGGTGGCGCAGGGTCAAGGAGCCCTCGCTGATGAGATAGTTGCCGTAGATGGCCCGCATCAGGGTGGATTTTCCGGTACCGGACGGCCCCGAGAGAACCACGCATTCTCCTGGCTCAACCACAAGATTGAGACCATCGAACACGTGGATCTGCACACCCCCTTGATTGTGCAGCACAAAGCTCTTGTCCAAGGCGCGCGCTTCGAGGATTGGTTCAGCCATCAGTGCAACACCGCTGAGACGAGAAGTTGAGTATAGGCATGCTGAGGATCGTCAAGGACCTGATCCGTAATCCCTGTTTCAACAACGCGGCCATCCTTCATGACGATCAGACGGTCTGCCAGAAGGCGGGCAACGCCCAAATCATGGGTCACGATGATCGCGGAAAGGGACAAGGTGCGCACGAGATTGCGCAGGGTATCGAGAAGGCGGGCCTGAACGGAGACATCAAGGCCGCCGGTCGGTTCGTCCATGAAGACGATCCGTGGACCGTGTATCAGGCTGCGGGCAATCTGAACCCGCTGCTGCATGCCGCCGGAAAATTGTGCAGGGCGATGATCGATCCGCTGTGTATCCAGTTCCACACGCTCCATCCACTCGAGGGCGGCCCGGCGCATGGTTTCATAGTGGCGGTCGCCGAGGTTGAGCAATGGTTCGGCAATGTTTCCGCCCGCGGAAATCCAGCCACGCAAGCCGTCTCTGGGATTCTGGTGAACAAAGCCGAAAGCTTCCCGGCGCAGACGCCGCCGGTCCGGTTCGTTGAGGGCGTTGAGATCCAGCGCCGCGCCGTTTTCGTCCTGGAACAGGACGCGGCCCACCGTGGGCGGAAGAAGCCCTGCAAGGCAGCGCAGCAGGGTGGTCTTGCCGGATCCGCTCTCGCCGACAATGCCAATCACTTCGCCCCGGTGCAGGTCGAAGCTGACATCCTGGCAGGCCGTCACCAGACCGAAGCGTTTGCCGACCTGATCTGCACGGAGGATCAACTGGTCGTCATCACACGACCTTTGAACCTGGGTTGAATGGGGCCCGGCGTTCATGGCATGGGATTCCCGTCACTGGAGATCATGGCTGGGCCTCGAAATCCACGTGCGCGGCGGTTGGCGCAATAATTCGTGTCCGAGCAAACATACATGCGGCCGCCCTGGTCATCGATCACCACCTCATCCAGGTAGCTTTCCCGGGATCCGCACAGGGCGCAGGGCAGGGTCCAGCTTTGGATGGTGAATGGCTTGTCCTCGAAATCCAGACTGCGGACATCCGTATAGGGTGGCACGGCGTAGATCCGCTTCTCCCGCCCGGCGCCGAACAACTGAATGGCCTGACACTGATGGAGTTTCGGATTGTCGTAGCTTGGAATGGGCGACGGTGTCATCACATGGCGGAAGTTTGTCTTCACCGGATAACCGGCCATGGACGAGATGCGCCCGGAATAGGTCACATCCTCATAGAGCGCGACATACTGAAGGCCGTATTCCTCATAGCCATGCATGGCCCGGGTCTCCTGCTCCCGCGGCTCCAGCATCCGCAAGGGTTCGGGCATGGGGACCTGATAGACGAGGATCTGGCCTTCCGTCAGGGGGACTTCCGGTACCCTGTGGCGGGTCTGGATGATGGTGGCAGAAGCGGTGTCCTCCGTTCCGGGAACATCGGCAACACGCCGGAAAAATGCCTTGATCGAGACCGCATTCGTGGTGTCGTCCGCCCCTTGATCGATACATTTGAAGACATCACCGGGGCCGATCAGGGAGGCGGTGAGCTGGACACCGCCGGTGCCCCAGCCATAGGGCATGGGCATTTCCCGCGATCCGAATGGGACCTGATAACCGGGTACCGCCAGAGCCTTCAGGATCACCCTGCGGATCATCCGCTTGGTGGCCTCGTCCAGATAGGCGAAGTTATAGCCTTCTTCCGTAGCGGGAAGGCTGTCATCCCCCATGGAGCCATCCTGCCCCATCACCTTATTCTGCCTTGCGATCCTATCCTGACTGATCATTTGTGGGGCTCCTTTCCGCCGCCGGACGGAGTGTCCCGGGAGGAGCCGGCATCGAGGGCCGCTTTCTGATCTTCCCAGCGCTTGCGTTGGTGGCGCAGGTTCTGGAGACTGGCCTGGAAGTCCACATAATGGGGCAGTTTGAGATGCTCCACGAAGCCGGCGGCTTCCAGATTGTCGCTGTGATAGAGCATGAATTCCTCATCCTCCACGGGGAAGGCGGGCTCCTTGCCCAGTTCCCGGCCCCTCAAAGCCCGGTCCGCAATGGCCATGGACATGGCCTTGCGCTCCGCGTGACCGAATACGAGGCCATAGCCCAGGGTCAGGCGCGGAGGCGTTTCCCCGTCGGAATGGGGTGTGGCAATCATTTGGCATTCCGTGACCGTCACATCGGCAATATGCACAGGGAAGCCAAGCTCTTCGGGCGCAAATTCAATGGCGGCTTCCCCCATGCGGATTTCACCGCAGAGGGGATGGGTCGAGCCGAAACCGCGCATGGTGGAATAGGCGGTACCCAGAAGGAACCCTTCATCCCCCCGGGCCAGCGCCTGGAGCCGCTGGTCCCGGCCGGCGGGAAAGCGCATGGGCTGGCGGGTCAGATCATAGGGTTGCGCCTCCTGTGAGGAGGATTGATCGTCACTGACCGGATTTTCCAGAAGATCGTCCGAGCGCATCGTGTCCGCAATGGTCGGCAGCTTTTCAGGGAGCGGATCGCTGGCCATGGCCGCAGGCTGGGGATCGTTGCCGTCCGCTGCCAGCTTGAAATTAAGCAGTCGGTGGGTGTAATCGAACGTGGGGCCCAGAATCTGTCCTCCGGGCAGGTCTTTGTAGGCTGCCGAAACCCGGCGCCGCACGGCCATGGATTGGGTGTCCATGGGCAAGGTTGCGCCGAAGCGGGGCAGGGTGGTCCGGTAGGCGCGCAGGAGAAAGACCGCCTCGGGAAGATCGCCCATGGCCTGCTTGATGGCCAGGGCCGCCAGATCCCGGTCATAGCAGGACCCTTCCCCCATGACCCGGTCCACGGCCCTGGGCATCTGTTCCCGGATCTGATCAATGGTCAGTTCCGCCACCGCCGGATCGCCCCGGCGCACTTCATCCAGATAGGCGTGGGCGGCGGCAATCGCCTTTTCGCCGCCCTTGGTCGCGACATAGGCCATGGCGCGCTACTCCCAGTGAACTTTTGTGGTACGGGGCAGGCACATGGCCTCCGACCCGCTGGTCATGATCACGTCAAGGCCGGCGGGGTAAAGCCGCGCTAGCCCTGCGCGCTGCCCCCAGAATGCCCTTGGCAGACCCAGGGGACGGGCGGTGCGGGCATCTTTTATGCCAGGGCCGGTCAGGGTCACGGGCAGACCCCAATCCAAACCGGCAGTATGCAGAACAAGGGTTGCCCCCTCGTCCGGTGCAATGGCCGTGCCCGGATTGAAGTCCTGAATGTCATCAAGTTCATCGGCATGCAGGAAAGCAAAAGCGGCAGCACCCCGCTCGTCTCTGATGGGACAGCCGCAATGGAAGCGCAGCCAATCCGCCGAACCAAGACAATGGGGGGAAAGCCATACCGGTGTATCCTGATCAATCAGGGTGAGAGCGATGATGGCGCTGGCTTCGTCAAGGGAGGATGGTGTCTCGCCAAGTCCAGACAGCACGGCGCGGGTACCGGGCCGCGCCCAGGCTTCAAGCAGGGTACGGAAGGCTTTCTGGGCGTCCAGGGCTGCGTTAGAGAAACCACCGGTCAATGGATGGGATACCGCCATGTCCGTCTCCCTCATTTCGGCGTTGTCGTCCGGGCCATGGTGAAGAAGTCGACTTTGGTCGCGGCGGCCTTTCTGGCGCCCTTGTCTCTTTCAGCCTGAAGAATGGCGGCCAAAGGGGCGATAAGGACGGCTTCAAGATGATCCGCATCCGCCCCTTGCATGAGCGCGTCAATCAGGGCTGCGGTAAGAGCATGGGGCTTTGAGCGGCCTGGAACATAAGCATGACCGATGAGCCCATTCCCGAGCTGCACACTACAGCGGGTGACCGTCATTTCGCCAAGATTGAAGGGATTACCGGTGCCGCCAATGCGCCCTCTTGTCATGACCAGCCCCGGTTCCGGACCCCGCAGAACCCGATACTCCGGCATTAGGGAGAGGGCGGACCAATTGTCCGCAAGGTCCTCATAACGCGACCGTGCCAGGACGGACATCCAACGTTGACGGGCCGCAATACTGTGATGTCCGGCAGCATCGCCGGGATCATGGGCTGTCAAGACTGCCTCCGTGCGGACATGCCATCTGCTCTGGTTTTACCGTACCCGCCATTTTACGACGTGCACCCGTGATATACCTTGGCAGTGTCCCGGGTTTTGTGAAGTTTTATTGATCGCTTCATGGCAGGTTTGGTCCCATTGCCTCGCTTTGGTTGCGGCAGGCAGTGTTGAATACACTTGTTCCGGTTCCGGAAGGGAGTGGGCGCGGCAGGCGCGCTTTCCCGGTTCAATGCAGCTTGCGGTGAGGTCCGGCGGAGACTGCCCTTGCCCTCCTTAAGTGCCGATCCTCGATTCAATATTCCTTTGACGGAGGACGTCTGATGCAAGGCAGGCATGGGGGCTGGTGTTCTCCTCTTTGGGGTGCGGTGATGTTTGCGTGCGCAAGCGGATCATCCCGTGAAAGAAACAGGAATGTTTACCCGTGATTGGTATGGGATCGTGATGAATATGCACAATGGATAACACTCTGGAGCTTGAAATCCCGGGTGTTTGAACGTTTCACAAATTTTGCAAACTTCGCGTGGGCCTCGTCCGTTCAGGGAACACAAGGGGCGGGCTCAGGATCCTGCCGTGGGCGGATGAGCAGCCACAGCCGCAGGGCGAGAACCACACATCCAGTGGCAAGGCCTGCCATCAGCCCCCACCAGACGCCATAGGCACCTAAGGATGTATAGAGCCCCATATATGCCGCCAGGGGAAAGCCCACGAGCCAGTAACAGGCGGCGGAAAGGATCATCAGCATTCGTACATCCTTGAGGGCTCGCAGACAGCTCGCCACCGTGAACTGCACCGTGTCCAGCAACGAAAAGAGGCCGGCAATGGGCAGGAACACCGCGAGTAAATCGAGGACGCTCCCATTCTCGGGTTTGTTCGGATCAAGATAGAACGCACCAATAGTTTCGGGCCAGACAATGCACGGCACGGCAATCAACAGGGCGGCCATGGGTGTGATCATGATGGCGATCAGGCTGGCTTGGCGCACCCGGCCCTGGTCGCGGGCACCAGCAGCGAGACCGACCCTGACGGCGCCGGCACCGCTAAGACCCAATGGCAACATCACGGCAACGGCGGCGACATTGTTCCGGGCCACCTGGAACGCTGCCATTTCATGGACGCCGACTTGGCCCATAAGAAATAACGCGGAAATGTTGAGATAGTTCCAGAGTGCAATCTCAACGGTAATCGGCCAGCCCAGCCGGGCGATCTCCCGCAACCGGTCCCATTGGGGGGCAAAGAAGTCCCGGAACAGATGGAAACGGCGGGAGCGGCGGTCCCAGCGGATATAAATGAGCAAGGCCAGAACCTTGAAAGCCTCGGACAGGACCGATGCGAGACCCGCTCCGACCAGTTCAAGCCGGGGCGCCCCCCAATTTCCGAAGATGAAAACATAGTTCAGGAGCGCATTAAGCAGAGATGCAACCGCAATGATCACCAGCGGAATCTGGGTCATGGTCAACGGTGCCAGGAACACCCGCAGGATCATGGTGCCCAGGGAGAGGGGAAGCACCAGGGTCAGGGAGAGGGCAAAGGCCCGGGCCATGGCGGCAAGTTCAGAGGGCTGACCCAGGGCCATGATGATTTGGTCCGCGAAGAAGAAGACCACAAAGCCGATCGGCGCACTGAGGCCCGCGGCCCACAGGCCCATGCGCACCGAATGGCGCACATCGGTGACATTGTCCGGGTCCGCGCCAATGGCCTGGGAGATCAGCGGCCCCACGGCAATGATCGGTCCCGCGCAAACCACCCACATGGCGAACCACACCATGCCGCCCACGCCGGAGGCAGCCAGATGATCCGGACCAAGTCGGCCGATCATCAGCACATCGACAATGACGAAAGAAAACTGGAGCAGCTGGGTCAGCCCCATGGGAATGCCGATGCGCAGGAACGGCCCGAGTTCGGTTCGCCAGGGGGCGTTGGGCGGGGTGACCGGGGGGATGTGTGCTGGCTGCATAAGCGTCATGGGCGTCATCGTATAGAAGAAACGGCCTTGGGAGGTATGGGCCTGGGTCGGAGAGGTGCATAAAAGAAACGCCGTCGAGGGCGAGGCAGCGGCGGATCAGAGACAAAAAAACCTCCGAAGCGCTGCCGCTTGGAGGTCCCTGGTGGTCAGAGGTCCCGGGTGGTCGAGATCCTTGGTGGTCAAATGTCTCAATTGGTCAGGGGAGGTGGGATCCGGGTTGTGCCAGATCCCAACCTGCCCGGCTTAGCGCTGGCTGCCCAAACGGTTTGACCCCAAACCGACGGAAGCTTTGTCAGAACCGGTAGCCGAAACCGAGCGAGAGCAGGGGATAGAATTGGAAGTCCTCGAGATCGTCCTCAAGGTTCTGTTCTTCCTGGTTCAGTTCGGCCTGCAATGTCGGATCCGAGGACAGCGTCCCGCCCCTGGAGGAAAGCGTCGCCTCCGGGCTGCCCGTGAAAATGACGCCGGCCATCACTTTGACCGCGAACGGGCTGCCGCTGAAGGCATTATTGTACCCAAGACCCGTAAAGGGCGCGACCGTGCGCAGGTCCACCTCACCGGTCAAGGTGCCGACCTCTGCCGGTGTGAAGGTCTGATCGCCGATCTCCACCGGCTCGTTTACATTACCGTCGAGATTGACTGACTTTCCGCCGATATAGGCGCCGCCAGACAGAAAAAAGCTGTTCTTGAACGGATGATAATCCGCCGCGATATGGAAGGTCGACGCGCGCAGCTCTGCCTCGTAGTCGATATCGTCGATGTCGTCATCGGTATCGTAGCGCAGGAAATTGTACCCCGTCCGCAGCACCAGCCGGTCGGTTGCCTTGTACTGGAGTTCCGGGCCAATGCCCGTCGTGCCGACAGAAAGGCTGAGGGCCAGCCGGTCCTTGAGGGGCAGATTCAGGAACCCGGTGTCTGCCAAAAGCGATGCCGGGGCAAGTGCAATGGCCATGAAGGCCATGGAAGTCTTCAGTGTGCGCATGACAATTCCGTATGATGCCGTTGAGCCGACATTTCCTATAAGACCAACAAAAATGCGGGTAGTAACGATAGTTAGCAACCGGTTCAAAATATGGTCGGCAGTTGAACGCACTGTCAAGCCCGGCGGCTGGCAGGCCACCCTGAAATCCTGTACATGTCAGTTTGGATTTTACCCCCTGAATCCTTGCTTCTAAGCGACACTTTGAAAGGTGATGTTTGATGGGACCAGACCCGCGAGCCGGCCGGTCATGAGCCGGGTGCCATTTGCTGGACGGGTGCTCCAGGCGGTCATCCTCTTTCTCTCTGGCGCCCTGTTTGTTAATGGTGCCCTGGTTGTTTCTAGCGTAGTGCCGGTTCGGGCGGAGCAGGCTGTGGTGGCCGTGGCGGCCAACTTCGCCGCACCCATGGACGTCCTGAAAACCCGGTTCGAGGCGGAAACGGCCCATACCCTGACCGTCACCACCGGCTCCACGGGCAAGCTCTATGTGCAGATCATTCACGGAGCGCCTTTCGACCTGTTCCTCTCCGCCGATCAGGCCAGGGCGGCCCGCCTTGAAGAAAGCCGGGCTGGGGTCAGCGGATCCCGGTTCACCTATGCCACCGGGCGGCTTGCCTTATGGAGCCGGGACCGGGACCGGATCGGGGCCGGGTCTCCGGATGTCCTGAAGGATGCCTCGATCAGAGCCCTCGCCATGGCCAATCCGGACCTCGCCCCTTACGGCCTTGCCGCCCGGGAAACCTTGGTGGCTCTTGGTCTTCTGGACCGGCTAAAGGGGAAGATCGTTTTCGGTGAGAATGTGGGCCAGGCCTTTGCTCTTGTGGCCACGGGCAATGCGGAGCTGGGCTTTGTCGCCCTGTCCCAGGTGCGCAGCCTCACGGAGGAGCGCCAGGGCAGCCATTGGGCGGTGCCGGAGAGGCTCCACAGTCCGATCCGTCAGGATGCGGTCCTCCTCACCCGGGCCGCGGACAATCCGGCGGCCCTGGCTTTCATCGCCTTTCTGCAGAGCCCGGAGGCAAATGCTCTGATCGGCCCCATGGGTTACGCGGTTCCCGCAAGCCCGGTGCAATGATCCCGAGCCTCTCAGCTTGCGCGTCGGAGCTTGAAACAGCCATGACCGGCCAGGATGCACGCTGTCCGCCGATTGTCGCCCCCTTGGCCCGTTGGTAGGATGCCCACAATTCAAGAAGTCAAACGGGGCATCGGGGCGGGCATGGGCAAGATCTTCATCAGCTACCGGCGGGACGACACGATCACTCCGGCGGTCTGGATCCGTCGGATCTTCAGTGACTGGTTCGGCGAGGACAAGATCTTCCTGGACATGGACACGATCATCCCCGGCGATGATTTTGCCGACCGGATCGACGAATGGGTGGCCCAGACCGATGTGATGCTGGTGCTGATCGGCCGCCAATGGGCCACGGTCACCGACGCGGACACGGGGCGGCCCCGTCTGGAAGACCCAAAGGACTTTGTCCGACTGGAAATCAAGGCCGCCCTGGATCGGCACATTGTGGTCATCCCCGTTCTGCTGGACGGCGCGGACCTTCCCGCACGCAAGGACCTGCCCGAGCCCATCGAGGGAGAACGGGACATCTTCACCGACCTGCTCCGCAAGCATGCGTTCACGGTCGCGCCCGCCCGCTTCGAGGCGGATGTCGAAACCCTTGCCCGTCAGGTGCGCAAGACACTGCGTCAGGCGGAGAAGGCGAGGCGAAAGGCGGAGCGGGCGGAGCGGGGCTTCCGGCTGGAAGGGCCGGCCCGGTATTGGGTCCCCGCAGCCGGGGCAGCAGGGCTGGGTGCGGTTCTTTACGGCGGCAATCTGGTGCTCACCGCCATGGGCGTCTATGAGCCCCGGCCGTTTGTGGACCTTCTGGACCGGGCTTTCATTGTCGAAACGCCTGGCTGTGATCTTTGTCCTGACCTTGTCTCCATCCCCGGCGGCCGGTTCACCATGGGCTCGCCCCGGAGTGAGGCGGGACGGGAACCCAATGAAACGCCCATCCATGAAGTGCGCATCGATCAATTTCTCCTGGGCCGGTATGAGGTCACCTGGGACGAATGGCAGGCCTGTGTCGCGGGCGGCGGCTGCGACGGCGCGGGTCCGGCCGCGGAAGGGGGCGACGAGGGTTGGGGCCAAGGCTCTCGCCCGGTGATCAATGTCAGTTGGGCGGACGCCCAGGCTTATGTGACCTGGCTTTCCGGGGAAACGGGGCACGCCTATCGTCTCCCTACGGAAGCGGAATGGGAGTATGCCGCGCGGGCGGGCAGTCCCGGCCGATATGCCTGGGGCGATCAGGATCCCATCTGCAATGAGAATGCTCCGGACGGGAACGGCGCCAATTTCGCGCATTGTGAGGATAACCGGCCCCGGCCCGTGACGGCATTTCAGCCCAGTGCCTTTCTGCTCCATAACATGCACGGCAATGTAGCGGAGTGGGTGCAGGACTGCTACGCAGACGGATATTCCGGTGCGCCAGCGGACGGGTCTGCCCGGCTTGATGCTCCGGGGACGCCAATCGCCGGTGCGGAGGATGGCTGCGACCGGGTGGTCCGGGGCGGTTCTTTCCGGTCGGCCGCCGCCCTTTTGCGTTCCGCCCGCCGCTCGGGCAGCAGCCCGGGGGCACGCTTCGACCGGCGGGGCTTCCGGGTGGCGCGGGACGGTTCATGAACGCTGTTCCGTACACCTCTCTACCGGTGACATCGCCATCAATCTGCGGATGGGTCGAGCCGGTCACCCGATTGGAGGGAAGGATTTGGAAGAAGGATCTCACCTTAAGAAGGATCTGGCCTTGCAGATACCCGTTACCCGCCGCACCGCCGTATTGATTGCCCAGATCTGCGTGATCAGTGCGGTCATCGGGGCCGCCTATGCGCTGGTGTCGCCCAATTCTCAAACCCGGTGGTGGGGCGGCGCAGTGACCGGGGCGACCATCGCCTTCCTGATCGCCACGTTCGAGCGTTTCGTGATGACCGGCCCTTTCGGCGCCGGGCTCAAGCGGCTGACATTCCCGGCCTATCTGTCCATCAAGGCCCTGATTTACAGTGGGCTGATTATCCTGGTCCTGGCGGGCGTGGGCTTTCTGATGCCCCTGAACCGGGACTGGCCCGTGGGCACCCTCGACGGCGCGGCCTGGGTTCTTGCCTCTCCCCAGATCTTTTTTTACTCCCTGCTCACTTCGGCGGGTTTCAACATTGTCGTGTCGATCAATGACCTTTTGGGCCGGGGCGTGCTGCTGAGTTTCATCACCGGGCGCTATCACCGGCCTCGGGAAGAAGTGCGGATTTTTCTGTTCTTCGACCTGGTGGGCTCCACCAAGGCGGCGGAGCAGCTCGGCAATCTGCGCTTCCACCTTTATTTGAACCGGGTGATCCAGACCATTGAGGCTGCGGTCCTATCCGGGTCCGGTACGGTGCACGCCTATGTGGGCGATGGGGTGATGGTCCATTGGTCCGCGGCCCAGGGCCTCAAGGATGGAGCCTGCGTGCGGGCAGCCCTGGCGGCCCGGCGCAGGCTTGCCGCTCAGGCGGCGGCGTTCGAGAAGGAGTTCGGCGTGGTGCCCGAGATCCGGGCCGCACTGCACATGGGCCCCGTGGTCACGGGCGAGATGGGGATGGGCAAGCGGGAAATCGTTTTCGTGGGCGATGTGGTCAACACCACCGCCCGGGTGGAAGAGGCGGCCAAGACCCTCGGCGAACGCGTCCTCATGACCCAGGACCTGCTCGACGCGCTCACCCTTCCGCCGGGGGTCGGGGTGCGGCTCCGTGGACCTGTACCCTTGAAGGGCAAGGCCGTGCCCGTGTCTCTGGTCGCCGTGGACGGACCGAACGAGACCGTTCATCATAAGGCCGGATTACTCCTGTCAGGCGGATAGACAGCCCAAGATTGCTTAGCCATCTGCTGTGCAATCAAGATGATGGTCCGGGCGTGCACGCTTCCCGGCGGTCTTGCCGCTTGGGACTGGACATGCATGGTACGGGTCTGTGTCCGCAAGGGGCCGGTGAAGCTGGCGGCAGGGGGGTGTTAACCTCGTCGCGCCAGTTTTCGAGGTAGATGAGCAGACGCTTGGCCGGCGTTGCGCCGACAGAGTGGCGGCTTGAGAAAGAACAGATTTCGGGGGAAGGGCAAGGACATGACCACGCAGCCTTTTGACACGATCATCATTGGGGCCGGGAGCGCGGGCTGCGTTCTGGCCGCGCGGTTGAGCGAAGATCCTGACCGGAAAGTGCTGCTTCTGGAGGCCGGGCCCAAGGACAACAGCATGCTGGTCCACATGCCCGCTGGTGTTGGCAGCCTTCTCCCCAATGCCGGCAAATACAACTGGGCCTTTGAGACCGAAGCCCAGCATCACCTGAACGGACGGCCCCTTTACTGGCCCCGGGGGCGCGGCCTCGGAGGCTCCTCCTCCATCAACGGCATGATCTATATCCGGGGCCACGCCCGGGATTACGACACCTGGCGCCAGCTGGGGCTTGAGGGCTGGGGCTTTGCCGATGTGCTGCCCTATTTCAAGCGCTCGGAGACCCACGAGGACGGCGCCACGGATTTCCACGGCGACGACGGCCCTCTCCATGTCTCGAACCACAAAACCGCCAATCCCCTGTTCCGGGCCTTTGTGCAGGCGGGCAAGGAAGCGGGCCATCCGGTGACCGATGATTTCAATGGCGCCCGCCAGGAAGGCTTCGGCTTTTACGACCTGACCATCAAGGACGGGCGGCGCTGGAGCACGGCAACCGCCTATCTCAAGCCTGCCATGGACCGGCCCAATCTGACCGTGCTCACCGATGCGGCCTGTACACGGCTGATTTTTGAAGGCACCCGCGCCGTGGGTGTCGAGTACCGGCGCAAGGGTCGGCTTGAAAAGGCCATGTGCGACAACGAGATCGTGCTGTCCGGCGGTGTTCTGGCCTCTCCCCAGCTTCTCATGCTCTCCGGAGTGGGGCCTGGTGCCTATTTGCAGAAATTCGGCATTCCCGTGGTGGCGGATGTGCCCGGGGTGGGGGAAAACCTCCAGGACCATCTGGACGTGGAGGTGATGTTCGAATGCACCAAGCCCATCACTCTTTACAAGATGAGAAACCCCTTGCTGACCCTGCGCGCGGGGCTGGAATACATGTTCTTCGGCCAGGGCGAGGGGCGCCAGCAGGGTCTTGAGGCGGGGGCCTTCCTGAAAAGCCGTCCGGACCTGGAGATACCCGACCTCCAGCTCCATTTCCTCATTGCCCTGATGTATGACCACGGTAAGACCAAGGCCGATCGCCATGGCTTTACCGCCCATGTCTGCCAGTTGCGCCCGGAAAGCCGGGGCTATGTGCGCCTGCGCTCCGCCGAACCCTCCGACCCGCCGCTGATCCAGCCCAATTATCTGGCGACGGAGGAAGACCGCCGGGCCATGCGTGAAGGGGTCAAGATCACCCGGGACATCTTCTTCCAGCCCGCATTCGACACCTATCGCGGCCCGGAACTGTGGCCCGGCCAGACGGTGCAGACCGATGACCAGATCGACGCCTTCATCCGGGACAAGGCCGAAACAATCTATCACCCTGTGGGCACCTGCAAGATGGGTCCCGACAGGGATGCCATGGCGGTGGTGGATGCCCATTGCCGGGTCAGGGGCCTCCAGGGCGTTCGGGTGGTGGACGCCTCGGTCATGCCCACCCTGGTTGGCGGCAACACGAATGCCCCCACCATCATGATCGCCGAAAAGATTGCCGACCACATGCGCGGCCGGGACTTCCTCCCCGCCGAACACGTGACCATCGCCGAAGACGGCTCCGCCTCGGCCGCGTAGGGGGCGACCGGACAGGTCCATGTGTTGCCGTATTTCTGTGGGCGGATGAGAAGTGTAAAGTGGAGTTGGGTTGAACCGGATCAGGGAGAGGTCTCCTGACGGCTGATAGACCAGGATCGGGTATGGAGGCTGGAGGGCCGGGAGCGGCGCAACCGACGCGGCGTCCCTGGCTGATTGCCTTTTCCGGCCTGCCGGCCACGGGCAAGACGACCGTGGCCCGGGCGCTCGCCCTGCGGCTCGGATCCGTGTATCTGCGCATCGATTCCATCGAGCAGGCCATGGTCCGCTCCATGCTGAATATCGACCACACGGAAGATGCGGGCTATCTCGCGGCCTATGCGGTGGCTGCGGATAATCTCCGCCTGGGTCTTAATGTGGTGGCGGATTCGGTCAATCCCCTGGAGATCACCCGGCGGGCCTGGGCCAATGTGGCCGCGGAATCGGGCGCCGCGCTCCTTAATGTGGAAATCCTCTGCGCCGACACGGCGCAGCACCAGTGGCGGGTGGAAACCCGCGTCACCGATGTGGAAGGTCTGCGCCTGCCCACCTGGGAAGATGTCACCAACCGCCACTATGAGCCCTGGACCAGTGACAGACTGGTCATCGACACAGGCCAATGCACGCCGGATGAAGCCGTCGAGGCCATTCTGGCCCGGCTTGGGTAACTCCGGCACCCAACCCCACTCGGCTTTGGATCTGGGCGTCACGATCACTCTGGCAATGCAAGCGAAATCCCGGTAGGTCTCGCAAGTCCCCTTGAGCCTCGAAAGGCCCTTAGGTCTCGAAAAGCTGGGGGCAGGACTGTCAGGGTCTTTCCTGGAGGTCATTTTCGCCCCCTGCCGTGACGGCGGCTGCGATTTTGGGGATCTTCGGACACGGTGTGGAGTGCGGCTCGATGAGTTGGTCCCATGATGACTATCATGACCGGGGTGCCGCCCGGCGCCGGACCCGTGCCGCCCAGGCGCCCAAGCCATCGGGCCTGACCCGGTTCACCCGTCTTTTCACCCGCAGTTCCTGGTCGGCGATCGCGATCCTCGCCAGCCTTGCCATCTCGATTGTCTCCTTCAAGACCACCTTCAACGGCATGGCCGATTATCTGGGCGGGGAAACGGCTCTCGATCTCGCCCTGTCCTTCATGCTGACCTTTGGGGTGCAAAGCCTGCTGTTCATTGTCAGCTGGCTCATTGCCTTCGCCCTGTTTGAACGTCACATGCTCCAGGCCATCAGTTTCCTGGGCATTTTCATGATCTCCATGGCCGTCTCCGTGGCCTTCTCCTTCGTCGATCTCTATGACGGCCGGTCCCAGGCGGGGGACGGGGTGGTCGAGGCTCAGGAAACCGGGCGCATCAGCCGGGCCACGGGTCTTGCGTCCGAGACTGTGATCAGTCTCCAGGCCATGATGGCGGAGAAACGGGTGGAGACCATCGAGGCGTTCCAGCAGGAGCCCGCCTATCGGACCTTGAAGCAGACGGCGCAATCCGTGCGCAGCGCGGCCGCCACTCTGCCTCCAGGGGTGACCCAGGGGTTCGATGATCAACTGGCCGGGTTCCGGGCTGAAAGAGACGCGCTGCTGGCCGCACGCAACGAGGCGACCCTCGCGGCAGCAGGCATCGACCAGGATATGGCCCAGGCTCAAGCCCAAAAGGCCGCCCTGGAAGAGGAACTGGCCGCCTACCGCGAGGGCAATCAGGCCAACCGCACCGAGGCCGAGGCCAAGATCCGGGAGCTTGAACCCCGGGTGGCGGTGCTGTCCGGCCAGATTGCCAATGAGATCGAGGGGCGGGGTTCCATCAATGAAGGGACCGTGGGGCAGCCTGGCTGTGGCACCGTCTGCCGCCAGCTCCAGGCCCAGTTGAACCCGCTGCAATTGGATCTGGAGGCTGCCCGCCTGCTGGTGGGGTCCATGGACGCGAAGGAACAGGAAATTCAGAAGGCCATCAATGTCCTGGAGACACAAATGATCGGCCTGGAGAACCGGCGGGCGGAACTGGGCCTTGCGGCGAGCGAGGCCGGTAGGGATGAGGTGTCATCGGATGGGGCGTCCGCTGACCGGCCAAACCTGAATGGGCCGGGTGGGGCGCCCGTAGGCGATGGGCAGGCGCCGACCCCAGCCAATGACCGGCTGGCTTGGCTTGAAAAGCGCATATCCATCTATGAAAGCGGCGCCAACCCTCTGGAGGCCATCGCGGGCCGAATGGCGGCCAATCTGGACACCTTCGAGAAAACCCAGGATTTCGCCGCCTTCAATGAAACGGTGGACTTGTGCCGGGCTGTGGCCACCGTGCCCGGGGGCGAAGCGGTCCTGGGTAGCGGCTCCGCCGAGGCGGCCTGTCCCAGCGCCCAGGATAACCCGGTCTTTGTGTCCCTGCTCGCCTTGAATGAGCAGATTGCGGGGTTCCGGGCCGCCTGCGGCGGCGGCACCGAGGAGGGACTGGCCCAGATCCTCGCCCGCCAGCGCAGTGCCGATGAGATTTTCACCATCATCAGCCAGTGCATTCAGCAGTCGGGCCTGCGGGGTCCGGAAATCGACGCCCTGTGGCGGGACCTGCGCAACAAGATGCAGCGCTGGAGCGCGTCCGCGTCCAAGACCGACAAGGCCTATACGGCCCTGATCGAGGACGGCGAGACCGCAGCGCTCACCTCGCTGATCATCGCCCTGGTGATGGACGGGCTGGTGTTGTTGGTGGCCATTGGCGGGCGCCAGATGCAGGCGGTGGAAACCTTGGCCCGGGATGCGGGCACCGATCTGTTCAATGACGAAATGCCCAGTCTGATTGTTTCCGAGCGGGATTCCGACAAGGCCCGCTCCATCAAGACGTTCCTGAACGGCTGTCACTTCGCCGCCGATGGCAGTGGACGGATCAATATGGACCGGTTGACGGCCGAGGAGGAACGATCCGCCCGCAGCACGCTCCACATGCTGATGGCCAACAAGCAGGCCCAGGTGAAGGACGGGGATCAGCCGGGCATTGTCACGGTCACCAAGGCCGGGCACCGGCGCCTGGTGATGCTGCTCCAGCAGGAGACCGCCATCGAGGCCGCACGTACGGGGCCGGTCCGGCGTCAGCCCTACACCACCGCCCAATGGAAGCCCGAACACTGGCAACCGCAAGATCAGACCGGCACCGGAAGCGGACAGGCCGCCGATGATCCGGTCTTCCGGGGCTGGAGTAATGGCGGGGGCCGGGCCCGCCGCCGGGCCGCTCTTGAGCCTCTGGTTCCGGCGCATCTGGCCCCTGGTCCCGCCTTGGCACAAGGTCAGGAGAAGGTGCGCCAGCCCGTCATTGGCCGTCCCGCGCCTGTGGTCGTCGCCACAACCGAGGACGGGTCCTCAATTGGCGGGTCTGACCGGAGCGGATCGGCGCCTGTGGGAGAGGCGGCCAGGGCCGACGCCCCTGACCAGTCCGATGATCGGTTTGCAGAGGAAGCCTGGTCTGAGCCACTGCGGGGGGATGAGCCGGACAGTGCCCACGGCATGGAGGCCGGGAAGGATGAACCTCGCCCTGAGCCCCCCTCTGAGGCATCGCCAGAAGATTGGGACAAGAGGGCGTCCAATCCCCATGGCGTGCGCAGGGTAGACAGTCCGGACTCCCCCCTTGCCAAACTCTTTGACAAGAATAGCTGACCGGGCGTGATAAGCGGAGGGGTCCATGGGCACACCAGCAGCGGAGGTCCGCCTTGCACGGTCAAAAGCGGCCCGGAAGGGGTGTTCGCCCCTGGTTTCCCTCGTCGTACCGGTCCTGGACGAGGAAGACACCATCGGTCCGTTCCTTGAGGCGGTCGATAGAATGGCCCTGGACCAGGGCCTGAGCCTGGACCTGATTTTCGTCAATGATGGCAGTACGGATGGAACTCTGGCCGCTTTGCTTGGTGCCCAGGCGCGGATGCCATGCTTGCGGATTCTCGACCTCTCTCGCCGGTTCGGCAAGGAGGCGGCCCTCACCGCCGGGATCGATGCGGCAAGGGGCGATGTGGTCATTCCCATGGATGTGGACCTTCAGGACCCGCCGGACCTCATCCCCAGGCTGATCGAGAAATGGTACGAGGGGTATGATGTGGTCCTGGCCGTTCGGGCATGCCGGGATCAGGATACGGTCTTCAAGCGGATCAGTGCAACCCTGTTCTATCGGCTCATCAATGTCATTGCCACATCCCGGATCCCACCCAATGCCGGTGACTTCCGCTTGATGGACCGGTGTGTCGCGCAGGCACTTCAGACGATCGATGAGCGCAGCCGTTTCATGAAGGGCATTTTCTCCTGGGTCGGATTTCCCACGGCGACGATTGAATATCAGCGCCCCCTACGGTCGGCGGGACGGTCCAAGTTCAATGCCTGGAAGTTGTGGAATTTCGCCCTGGACGGCATCATTTCCTTTTCCGCCCAGCCCTTGAAGATCTGGACCTATGTGGGCCTCTCCATCGCTGCCCTGGCCATCCTTTATGCGGTCTTTCTGATCATTCGTACCATGATGTTCGGGATCGATGTTCCGGGTTACGCCTCGATCATGGTTCTGCTGCTCTTCTCAACGGCCTTGAACCTGATCTCCATCGGCTTTCTCGGTGAATATGTGGGACGCATGTTCCTGGAGACCAAGAAACGCCCGGTCTATATCCTCCGTGAGGAGATCAGAGCGGAAGGCGTGCCGGAGGAATGTGAACCGGCGGATCGGCCATAATGCTCATGTCAGCGGCTTGAACCCGGCAGGGGATCGTTCGCGCAGAACATCGGCACATAGGTCTGTCCCGTGGGCACCAGTTCGGGGCCGCCGCCCCGCAGCCGCTCGGCATGGCGTTTCGTGGCAACCACAATGGATGTGCGGGGGACCCGCTGAAAAGCCCGCAGTCCGGCGCGCCGGGCGAGATTGAAGAATGTGATCCCCCCTCGGCCACCGGCCCGGAAAATGAAGACCTGTGGGCGCGCCCGCTTCATTTTCCGTTCCGCATCGCCCCCGTACCAGACCGCCATGTCCGCGGGGCTGAAATGCTCCGGAGCCAGACGGCGCACCCCGGGGCTGACCAGAATGCGTTGATAGGCGCCCCGGATGGAAGGAAGAGCCTGTCGGAATGCGTCATGGGCGGTCCGGTCTTCCGCACAGGGATGGCGGCCCAGAACCTGGTCGGCTTTCACGCCCGCCAGGGCCGGCGCCGATTGCACCCAGGGCAGGATGCATGCTGCAAAAATGAGCATCTGTACAGCGAATACCCGGACCGGAGCCAAGGGCTCGATACCGGCTGGCCGATCTGCCTTCTGCCCGTCGGCATGGGTGCGGAGCAGGTCGAAAACCTCCATGATCAGCGGCCAGATCAGGGTGATCACGAAAGGGAATGCCTTGTAGGTATAGACATAGGACGACCCGTCATGGGCGGCGATCAAGTGCAGCCCGACCCAGGGCAGGGGCGCCAGCAGACCGATCAGCCAGACCGGCCGTCGCAACCAGATTGCCGCGCCGATCAGAACCAGGGCGGGCAGATAAAGATGGGCATTGCGTTCCCAGTGCCATGCCATCACCTGGACCATGCGATCCCAGGTCAGATGGGCCCAGGGTGGATCACCGGCCCAGATGGATTGCACCACCCGATCCCCATCCGTCAGGGGCATGATGACCCCGATACACAAAACGGAATAGGCAAAACACAGACCCGCCACAATGATCTCGAGGCGGAGGGACGCGAGGCTCTGTTTCTCCAAGAGCCACCGCCAGGCAATCAGCAGGGACAGGAAACTGAAGGCGTGGAACCCGGTGTCCTCCCGCAACAGGGTCAGGAATACGAGCGCGGAACCGATAAGCCGCCAGTCTCTGGTGGCGACAGCGATGAAGAGGGCGATCAGGCCCAGGGGAATGACGAATTCATAATGACCGATCCACAGGGATTTCAGCACGATGCCATTCAAGGCAAAACTGAGGGCCAGAATCAGTCCCAGCATCGCCACCGTGCCCTGACCGGAGAAGCGGAGCCATGGGACCCGTCTACTGGCCCAGCTCTCATCACCGTAGCCTTGAGCGGGTACTTCCCTTGTGACAGGACCGGCCCCCGACCGGGCGGTCAGGATCCACCAAAGTCCGAGGGCCGTCGGTCCGTAGGAGGCGTGGATCACGGCCATCCATGCGGAGAACCAGGTTTCCTGGTCCGTGGGCATGATGTAGCTGAGCAGGTTCAGCCCGTAGAGAAATGGGACGATGTGGACGAGGAAAAAGGACGCGTCCGGATCGGAAAAATGGTCGAACCGGTCATTGCGCCAGGTCAGATGGGCGAAAAGGTTGAGGTCGTAGCTGTCGCCCAGGCTGAACAGGTAGTTGTAGTAGAAGTTGAAAACAAGGAAGAAGACACTGGCCGCCGTTAGGATCGCCGCTGCGATGAACAAAGCAAGCCTTTGGGAAATGCGGACCGGACGGACGCGGATGATCCGGTCTGAAAATTGGGCGCCCTGGCTTCTGTCCTTGCCATGGCTCAAGTCCTGAGCCCCGACAGGTTCCTTTCCGGCGACGCCCGCCGGAGTGCTCAGCCGTTTGCCTGACTTCTTGTCCATGGCTGTTGTCCCGATCCCATTCCCTACTATGGCCAGTGATATCACGCGGCTCCTCCGATGTCAGGGGAGGCCGTCAGCCCGCGGGCCTACAGGATTTCGTCGAGGGGATAAGTCATCCGGCCCATGCGGCCCGTGGCCAGATACATGAACGGATCCGCGATCAGGAAGGGCTGCCAGTAGCGCCGGGCCTCCTCTTCCCCATAAAGCGGAAAGGGGCGTGCGTCGGCGTCGCGGGGATCGATCCGGGACTGGATCAACATGCTGTCATGGTGCAGATCATAATTGGCACAGCCGTTCTTGTTGATAAAGCCGTACACGGAAACCGGGCACACGACAATGTTGACCGGTTTGCCGCCCGCGCCCCGTTTACCGGCAAGACCGATCAGGGACCGGCGCAGGCCGTCATCATCACAGATGATTTCGTGGGCGGCAGCGAGAAACTCCGCAGGGTCCAGCGCGGCCTGGACCGCCTCCCGCCCAAAGGCCGCCCAACGGGATTCATATTTGGTCAGACAGATGACCAGGGTTTCCAGACCGCAGTCCGGCGCCCGCAGCCGCTCCAGAAACTTGATGTATTGCAGACCCGTCGCGCCGCCCTTGTCCTCGAAATAGGTGACCGGCAGACACAGGACGACACTGCGCGCCCCGAACAGGCTCAATTCCGCGGCCCGGCGCTGGGAACCGTCCCCTGACCCTGCGTGGGACCCGCCGTGAGCGGTGTCGGGAAACAGCAGCTCTCCCGCCGTGTCCATGACCCGGAAGCTCCGGGTGCGCGGGGTTCCCTGGCCGTCCTCCTGACCGGGTAATCCCGGCAAGGACGGAACACGGCGCTTACGGACGGTCTGGTCGAGATAGGTCAGTGTGATGTCATAGGCGAAGACCCGGGAGGGGGACGTGGGGCTGTACTGACCGCCATTGCGCAGGGATGCCACCACCTGGGCGCCGATATCCTCCACCGAGGCCTTGGACACCTCCGCCGGCGTGCGCCCGGCAGACTGGGGCGGCACCACCGTAGGCGCGAAGGCGGGGTGTTCGTCATGGAAGGAATGGATGCTTTGGGGCGTGAGGTGGAGCAGGGCGCCGATCAGGGCCGTCTTGCCCGAGCGCCTGTGCCCGATGACAGCGCAATGGGACAGGGCAGTGGCTGTCTTGGCGGAACTCTTGATCATACTTTGTCTTCTGTGGGTCTTCTGTGGACTGTCCGTCAGATCGGCGCGACGTCACTCTGGCCCCAGGAAGCGGACCCGATGGTAAGGCGGGAGCCTTTTGCGCCCATGAACGCTGGTTGCTTTGTGTCCGGTGAGCGGACATGATGCAAGCCATTTCGCTTGTCAGGTGTTTAGGGTCGCTAATGCCTTCTTGGGTAACGCCTTTTTGGGACCGCACCGCCGGTGTGGTCGTGCTCGTCCTCGACGGCCATGCCATGCCGGACTCCGTCTCCGCCCTCCAGATCTGGGGCGGCCCATCCGAGGGCGCCAGCCGCCTCGTGGCGGAGATCGAGCCGGTCGGGTCCGAGGCCGCCGCCATCCCACAATTCATGACACCGTTCTGCATCCTTCCGGCCCTGAATGCCGGGGGGGCCGGGACCTTCGACCTGCGCCTGGACCTCCAGCGCCGTGGCCGGGCCGGGCCGTCGGCCCAATTCCGATTCGACGCTCAGGCGGGCGCCGCGCGGAAGGGCAAAGCCTCCATGGCCATGATCCTGGACCCGGAACGCTTGTCCGCCCTCCAGGACCCTGGAGCGGTGATCGCCGTCTCAAGCCTCTTGATCCCGGGGCTCGAGGGCACCTGGAGTGACGAGCAGGTGCGCCAGATGGATGGGGCGCGGCGCAATGGCGGGACCGTCATGCTGTCTCCCATCGCCGCCATGGGTGATCACCCTCAGACCCGACAGGACGGTCAGGGGCAAAGGGATCCTGACGTTCTCATCGTGGGACCCATGGCAGAACATGTGTCGCGCGTGGTCGATCTGCGCGCCCGTGCCGAATGTGAGGATGTGGAAAACCGGGGCGATACATGGTCCGGGGAAGCGCTTCGCATCCGGGTCGACCTGGGGGAGGACGAACACCGGGCCCGCCAGACCGACCAGCGGCTGGTGTTCGGTCTGGAGCACTATAACGATGTCAGCGATCTTCAGGCGGGCTATCGGGAAACGCGCAAGACTTTCGGGTCGCGCCCGGTGTTTCTGGCCCATGGGGACGATGGTGCGCCTTCCCGATCCGTTCGCACCCTGAAACAGACGGCCCTGAAACAGGCGGCCCTGAACGAGAACCAGGCAGACGGGAGCCAGGCAGACGGGAGCGGGCGCTGGGTGGCCGAGTGTGCGTTTTATGGTCTGGCCCATCTCGATCGGGCTTTCGTGCTCCACGAAGGCGGGGAAGCGATTCGGGCCGGGGATCCGGCTCGGCCCGGCGGCGAGGATAGCTTTGATGGTGATGAGGTCCGCACAGATCCGGGCCCGGTCAGTCATGCTCCGGCCCAGGCCTTTGTCTTCATGGGCCGTCGGGCGCTCCATGACCGGGAGAGTGGTGGGCCGATTTTCGCGGCCTTCCGGCGCCGCCTTGCTGGCGAAGACGGCTGGCGCACACCGGTCCGGTCCAAGGCGGCGACCGTTCAGGGCCGGACCCTCGATCTGAACCTGAAGGGGCAAAATCCGCTTACGGAAGCGGCCTACCTGATTCTGGCGGGCCGCCTGCTGGCGCCAGGGGCAAACCAGGACCGGGAGCGCATGGTTGTTCAGGTGCTCTCAGGGCTTGGCATCGACATCCACAAGGCCGGGGACATTGTTCAGCACAGTGAGATGGTCTTTGCCCTCTTGCTGCCGGACCTCCGTACCGGCGTGCAGTTGGCTCTGGAAGACGGACTTGCCGGGCCCGTGGACCGGTCCCTGTCCCTGCCCGAGATTTTCGGCGGTGTGCTGGACTATGCCCAGGAGGGTGGCGCCGACTGGCTTGCGGCCCAGGACCGGGATGGGTTCCGGCACAGTTGGGCGGCCTTCCGGGCCGGCGCGGACCTGACCCCATTCATCCGCGCGGGCCTGCCCTATGATGCAAATCTGTCTACCGATGAATTGAACAGGATTGCCGATGTGGCGGCCTTCCTGCGCATCGAGGGGCTGGATGAGGCGGTGGCCGCCTGGCGCCGGGGGCGTCAAGGCGCTGTCGACGGTCGGTCGGAGGAGGTCGCTGGCCTGGAGGAGCG
Organism: uncultured Alphaproteobacteria bacterium; assembly: GCA_964561475.1. GTDB lineage: Bacteria > Pseudomonadota > Alphaproteobacteria > JAJFIK01 > JAJFIK01 > CAYUYV01. The sequence continues at coordinate 12,064 of CAZLPU010000016.1, read as the reverse complement.
GCTGCGCCGGGTGGAACGGGCCCTTGATGAATGCAGGGCCGCCTTCGAATTCGTGGTTGCCGATCTGCCGGATGATGCTGCCTTGAAGGATCAGGTGGACCGGGTGATGCTCTCGGGCCTTCAGCATGAAGACAAGGGCACACAGGCGGCGACATTCATCGGCCTGTTCCGCTTCGCCAGCGATTGGGACGGGCATATCGAAAGCGCGGGCGCAGTGGCTGCCTTCAACGCCCTGCTGCCCGGTGATGCCAGGGCCCTGGCCCGGGTTACCAAAGCCGGCTCCTGGGCCCGTCTTCATCCGATTGTCATGGCCTTCCTGGAACGGACGATCTCCCAGTGGGATGCCGCCGCCCTTGAAGCCGCCGACGCGCTCACCTCCCTTGCGGGCCGGTTCGATGGCGTGGGGCGGCTTCCGTCCTACAAAGATGGTCTTGACCGTCTTGTTCTGGCCCTCATGGAGGAAGCAGAGCAGGCGGCAGCCCAGATGGGCGATTTTGATACGGACGACCAATCCTCCGGCCGGGGCGACTGGCTGCGTGCGCCCCTGGAACGGCTGGTGAAGGCCGTGGATGCCTTACCGGACCCGGTGCTGGACAGGGATCTTGGGCTGAACCTGTCCCGGTTCACGGTCCATGCCTGGGAAAACCGCATGGCCATTGCCGCCGGACTGGAAGCGGTGCAGGAGGATCAGGCCATCCGGGAAGAACGGCTCGCGGCGGCCCAGGCGATCGCCCGAATCCTGGGGCTTGAGTCCGCTGGCCCCGGGGGTGGTGGGTCCCATCAGGGGACGGAGGACTGGTATGCCGGGCTTCGGGAACGTCTGGAAGCCCTGTGCGGAATGCTCACGGACGGTATTGAAACGGCGGCCCAGCGTATGGCCGGTTGCCGGGCCCTTCCCGCACGCAGCGCCCCTGAGCCCGTTGGCCAGTGGGCCGATGCCCTTGAGCAGTCCGCCGCGAGTGCATCCCGTGCCCGGGACGGGGCGGCACAAACCCTTGCGATCCTCACGGACCGGAGGGTTGAGCAGGGTGAGACACCGGCTGATCCGCGTCTCGGGAGCGAGGATGTACAGATAGTCCGGGGGGCCATGGCCGCCGAGGCGGAGCTGCGCGCCTTGATGGACCGGACCGGTGATGTGGTGGACGAATTCGCGCCGGACAGTCCCTACAGGGATCACCTGGCCGCCCAATTGGCCGAAGGGGACTGGGACGGCTTCCTGGATACCCTGGATGCCCACGATTACTTGCAGGGATCCCTTGAGCCAAGGCTGCGGGATCTTGGGCTCGACAGTTTGATGGTGCAGGATCTGGCCCAGCTTCTCCTGGTGCAGGCTCTGGCGCCCGGGTCCACGGTTCCCTTCGATGCGGTGCCCGACGCAGCCTGTATCCGGCGGGTTCTGGAGGCCCATGCGCCACCGCACCCGGACGATCTCGATCAGGCGGACAGGGAGCTTGACGCCTTGCTTTCGGTGGCCGACCTACTGGGAGATGGCCTTGCGCCGGTGGAAATGCTGGAATCCGGGCGCAAGAATTTTAGGGAACGCCTACGGACAGTCCGCTCCCAGATCATCTCCATGGCTGAGGCTGACGGGGACAGGGCGGTGGCGCCTTCCGTCGGGCAGGTGGAACTGGTCCGGGAGGGCCTGAAATGGTGGCGGGGCCATTTCGATGCCATTGTCCATGGCGGTGCCGTGGCCAGTATGAACCCGCTTCTGGTGGATGCCCTCCAGAGGGAAGACCTGCTGCCTCCGGTCAACTGGCGCAGGTGAGGGAGCCCCTCTCAAGCCCACATGCCGCCTCGACCTGGGGCAGGCTCCTGGCCCATGCTCCGGCGGACCGTGGACCGCCGTGGGTCAGAGCCAGTCGTCCCGGAACCAGAATTCGTTCAAGGAATCCATCAGATCGATGGCGGCCGGAATATCGAGCACATCCACCTCAGGGGCGGCCCCCGGGGCTGCGCTGGGGTCCGTGGAGGTGCCAGCGGTGGCGCTTTCCAGGGGCACACCGGTCACCGCGACATCATCGATGAAAATACTCTCGTCATCGGCGGTGGTCCGGGTGGCAACCATGATCTGCAAGCCGTCCTCGGGCACACCATCCGTACCCAGAAAAGGCTCCAGGTCGAGGGAAACCGTGTTCCAGTTGGCGGTGCCGTCATCGGGGGAGCGCAGGTCCGTCAGGTCATTGCCGAGTTGTTCGAAGATCAGGGCACCGAGGGGCGCCAATGGGGTGCCGAGATAGACTTCCAGCTTGTCGGCGAATTCCCCAAACTCTTCATAGGTCGCATCCGGTGCAACCCAGAACGAGAACTCCAGGGTCCGGCCGGTGTAGCTGCTGAGATCGATGGGTTCGAACCGCAGATCGGCAAACCCGTCACTGTCGTTGAAAATGAAATTCTGCTCCACGCCCAGGGCGATGGGAATGCCAGCGGGAGAAACATCCGGGGCATTGGCACCACCGAAAGCCGCCACGCCGATGGCATCCTCCGTATCCCCATTGCCCGTGGCTGGACCGGCGAGGCCCGTGGCCGTCCACTGGGTGAAGAAATCGAGCCCCGGCCCGCCGTCATTGGTGGCCCCGCCATTGGTGAGCCGTCCAGCGGTGGGGATTTGATCCGTGGTGATCGGCGCTGCGGTCAGGGCGTTGAAATCCTGGCCCGCGATCAAGACAGCGCTCGAAGCCGGGGAGGGGCTTATGGACAAAGTGTAGTCCGGACTGACCCCATCGCCCTGGGCCCGGACCTGGGCAAAATAGACGCCGGGCGCCCGGCCATCGAGGCTCACGGTTTCGGAGCCCTCGCCGGTTTCGGACCGGTCCAGGCGGGTACCCATCTCGTCACGGAGGACCAGGATCAGGCCATCGCCGTCGGCGCTGTAATCGACCCGGACTTCGCCGCCTTCTCCCGCGCCTTCGCCAAGTTCGAACCGGTACCAGTCCTGGTCCCCGGTCTCGGCGGTGAGATCCGGTTCGATCCGCTCTTCGGTGATGAGCCCGAGAGGCGTGGCCGCCTCGATGCTGTCATTGTCCTCGAACCGGTCCGGAAGAATGTTGGGGCCGGCTTCGAGGATCAGGTCATAGGCCGGGTTTCCAGCGCCGGAGACCTCGGCGAAGTAGGTTCCGGCGGGAAGACCTCCGAAACTGATGAACTCATTGTCCGTGGTCGTATTGGACCTGCGGACCGCGACCGTCCCCTCACGGATATACAAGGTCAACGCGAGGTCGCCAGCGTCCTGGTCGAAGGCAATCTCGATGCCGTCTGCGCCCTGTCCTGTCCCCGCCAGATCGAAACGGTACCAGTCGGAGTCGCCGGTTTCATGGTTGAGACCCATCTCGATCCGGCGTCCTGAAACAAGGCCCAGATCCGTGGCCGAGGCCGGATCATCATTGTCCTCGAACCGGTCCGGGGCCTCGATCATGCTGGGGCCCGTGACATGGGTGCCCACCAGGCTGCCGTCGCCAAGGGCCGTGACGAGTTCGCTGAGACGGACCGGAAAGAGATCGGCTGCCTGTGCAATGATGGCCCTGGTGGTGGCTTCCTGAATCATAATGGTCTCCCCGCTGACCGTGCCCGCGCTGGTTTCTGTCATTGATGAGGGTTGGCCGGGACCCATCCGCCTCCGGATGGTCTATCGGATCCCGCGGGCGATGGGGTCAGGGCATCGCGGCTGGTGTATGATGGTGACCATCTTTCGATACTCAGTGCCATCGAGACACGACACCATCAACCCTATGCCCGAAACGTATAGCCAGCCCGACTCACATCGCCAAAGTGTGTGAAAACTATACTCCGGCGGGAATGCGAGTCCAGCCATTGCGGCTTGGCGGAGCCCCGGGTTCGGACCAGGGTACCGCCAACCGGTCGGGAGAACGGCTCTCGGAATTGGGCTTACAGCGGCGGGCGCAAAATCACGATCACCTTTAGACAGGGTGGCCGCCGCTCTCGTTCTTTCGCTCACGGCGCGAGGCGCCTGCGCGAGGGCGGCGCAGTGGCGCCGGACCGCAGTCGCGGCCTTGAGCATGATGCGGATTAAACGCCTCATGCTCTTAACGATGGAATGAGAGGCGAGAGGCCTGTGCCTCAAATCCGGCGGATCCCCTCCGGCTCCGTGACATCCAGGAAGAGGGCATCGCCCATGGCATAGGCCTGGCCGGTGATCCGCACCGGATCCGCCACCAGGGGAAGGATGTCGTGACCGACCGGTTGCCCATTCTGTGTGAGGACGAAGACGTTCATGTTGCCGTCCCGGTCCCGGGCATAAAAGCCCGCCGGAATGCCGCCCCGGATGCACAGGGTGGCGCAGGCCTTGTGGACCTTGCCCTCGGCGGGCCGCATGGCGCCGAACCAGCATTTGAGGTCGAGGATCATGCCGTCGAGGGCCAGATCCGTGAGCCGCTCCCGTTCGGGCAGGGGCGGAAGATTGGTGGCCTCCGGCGCCGGTGCGATCCAGTCGGGCCCGTCCACCACGGAGAGCATGGCATGGCGGCCCCGGTGGATCAGGCTGCCCCGCACCGTGGCCGGGCCCCCTTCCATGGCGGTGAGCCGGCGGCGTACCCCGCATTTGCCGGAACAGGCCAGGAAGGCGGTGCGCACGGTGCCTTCTTCGATATCCCGGGTGATCAGGGCAGGGTAGGGATCGGCCACGATGGTGCCGGTCCAGTCCTTGTCCTCCAGGTCCCACTGGCCCGGACCGACGGCACGCTGGGCTGCCGCCACGGCCCCCGCCAGACCGGCTGAGCCGAGGGTCAGCGCAATTCCGGCGCCCATGAAGAAGCGCCGGTCCATGGCGGGCATCTCCGGGGCATAGCCGACGAAAAAGTCATCATCCTTGCGCTGATCACTCATGCCGGCTGCTCCTGTCCTGATGCGGGGTTCGGCGGCGTGGTGGCCGCCGGTCCGGCCGGGCCGATGACCGAGGGTTCCACGAAGGTGCCCGGCGGGTTCGGGTCGGGATCAACCAGAACCTGGCCATTCTCGATCCGGGTGTTGTAGGTGGCGATCCGTTCGGTGAAGGGGGGCGGTGAGCGGCCCGTGGACGGATCATACTGGAAACCGTGCCAGGGGCAGGTCACGCAGCCGTCAATGATGCGCCCTTCGCCCAGGGGACCGCCCTGGTGGCGGCAGACATTGGAAATCGCCGAAACCTTGTTGCCGTACCGGTAGACGGCAATCCGCTCGCCGGTTTCCGGCGTGAGGATCAGGGCCCGGTTATCGGGGATCGCCATGGCCTCACCAGCCTTGAGCCAGCCATCCGTGGCCTCGGTCCGCTGGCCTCCGGAATCGAACAGGGCCGTGGCCAGATGCAGCACGCTGACTGTGCCGGCGCCGAGGGCCACAAGGGCCACGTAAAGGGCCGATTTCTCGTACTGGATGGCGCCAAGGGCCACATGGGCCACCAGGAGGGCATAGGCGATATAGACCATCATGTGCAGGCCTTTCCACAGGCCCGGACCCAGATTGGTGTTCCAGAAATCATGGCTGGTGGCTGCCATCAGCACCAGGATGATGAGAACCGCAAAACCCAGGCTTTCGAAGGGAAAGCCCGCGATGGAATCATACCGGGGATTGGAGGCAAACACGGACACCAGCGGACTGATCTCGCCGAAGCCGTGATACCAGAGGATCACGACGGCCCCGTGGATGGTGGCGATGATGGCCGTGGTGACCCCCAGATGGCGCCGATTACAGAGAAACGGCTTGAATCGGTCGGAAAGGCGGGCCAGCGGGCCGATGCAGAGGATGAATGTCAGCAGAAGGAAAGCCAGGGTGCCCGTGGCCCGGATCACGATCTGAAGTTCCGCGAGGCTTTGGCCGGGGGGCTGGGCCAGGACGGTCACCAGAATGAAGATGACGAGATAGGCGAAGACACCGGCGAGCATCCACCGGTCGAAGAGGACCTTGAACGGGGTCCAGCCAACCGCCTTGTATCCATGAGCCATCAGTCTGTCCCCTCAGCCACAGGTTCCTGGCCGGGCAGCTCCGGCATGACCGTATTGATGGTTTCCCCGGGCCGGTGAACCAGGGCCTGCCACAGGATCACGGCCATGACCGGGGGCAGGATGAGCCAGAACAGGCGGTGGGCATTGCGATGGGCGCGTTTCATTGGACCGGCGGCTCCTCTGCGCGAATCACCTTGATGGCGAGGTAGGGCCACAACAGCACCGAGGCGGGAAAAATGATCGCACGGGCCTGTACCGGCATGCCTACCGCCGCCGGATCGATCCGTCTGGCACCGGCGATGACGAAGTAGAAGGCGAAGAGCACCCCAAGGCCCGTATACAGGCCCAAAAAGGTGACAAACGTCTGTGCCCAGAAAAGTGTCACGTGATTCCTCCGCGCGATCCCTGCCGTCTCGCCCCAGACCGGATAGGAACGGCCGGATAGGAACGGCCGGATAGGAATGGGGTGAGGCATGATCGGAACAAAGACACCCGGAAAAGGGTCAGCCCCGGAAAGGCAGGGGCACCCGGTTCCGGCACTTGTGGTCGCGCTGCCCGCCGGTCATGCATTTGTATTCCTCGGGGGTAGCATTCACAAAACCGGCACGATTGTGCAACCCGTTTGCCGATCACAAGGCTGATAGAACCTCAAATTCGCTGCTTGAAACCGGCTCCAAATCAAATTCCGGAGGGCGTGGCTGGGGATTGGTACCGGGATGGGCCCAATCCCGATCTGATTGTGGCCATCACGTCTCGATCACAGATGATCAAGACTGCCATTGCGGGTTTGACCTTGACCTTGGAATGTCGCGATAGTCTCGCCGTGTTAAAGCACGGCAGTCATTGAGATTCCGATCACTGGGCGATCCAGACAAATGGCAAATCCAGATCACTGGGGCGAGGACAAAACAAATGAGCGAGACGCAGGAACTGGCCTGGTTCAAGGTTGCGGAGATTGGTGAACTGAGCGAAGGGCGGGTCAAATCCGCAAGCGCCGGCACGCGGTCCGTCGCGGTGGTGCACTTCGACGGTCAGTTCGCCGCAATGGACAACCATTGTCCCCACCAGGGCGGCCCCCTCGGGGAAGGGTCCATCGAGAAGGGGGTGGACGGAGCATGCTGGCTGCGCTGCCCCTGGCACGGCTGGGACTTCGACCCCCTCACTGGCAAGCCCCCGGGAGGCCATGAAGATTCCGGCCAGGAAACCTTCCCAGTGGAGGTTCGGGACGACGGCGTCTATGTGGGCGTTCCCGTGGAGCCGCCCCGCACTCGCACCGTCGCCGATGTCATGGCCGAGACCATGGTCAATTGGGGCGTGACCACCGTGTTCGGCATGGTCGGCCACTCCAATCTGGGTCTGTCCGATGCCCTGCGGGTCCAGGCGGAACAGGGCAAGCTGAATTATTACGGGATCCGCCATGAAGGGGCCGCCGCCTTCGCCATTTCCGGTTACGGCAAGCTCACGGGCCAGCCCGCCGCCGCCCTGACCATCGCCGGTCCCGGTGCCACCAATCTGATGACCGGCCTGTGGGACGCCAAGGTTGACCGGGCGCCGGTCCTGGCGCTGACCGGGCAGGTGCAGGAGCAGGTCATCGGTGTCCATGCCTTCCAGGACATCGACCTGGAGGCCGCCTTTGAAAGCGTGGCCCGGTTCTCCCAGACCGTCCATCCGTCCTCGAACCATGCGGAACTGATGGCCCAGGCCGTGAAGACCGCCGTGGTGGAACGGGACGTGTCCCATCTGGTGTTTCCGGACAATGTCCAGCCCGCACCGGCAGCGGAAGGGGCCAAGGCCGGCAGCCCGGAAGGCCGTCTGGCCTCCATCCGCATCTCTCCGGATCCAGAAAGCCTGATGCACGCGGCGGAACTGCTGCGCGGGGCCAAGCGTCCAATGATCATCGTGGGCTACGGCGCCCTGGTGGGCATGGATGAGGTGATCAATCTGGCCGAGCTTCTGGGCGCTCCCATCGCCACCACCTTCAAGGGCAAGGGTCAGATCGCCGACAGTCATCCTTTGTCCGCGGGCGTTCTGGGCCGGTCGGGTACGCCGATCGCGTCCTGGTTCATGAACGAAGCCGACCTGTTGGTGGTGTTCGGGGCCTCCTTCTCCGACCATACGGGCATCTATCCCGACAAGGCCATCATCCAGGTGGACCGGGACCCCATGCATATCGCAAAGCGTCATGCGGTGACCGCGCCTCTCATGGGCGATGTGAGCGTGACCGCCATGCTCATGGGCGAGATGCTGCGCCAGCAGGGATCCGCCGCCGGCGATCAGCGGGCGGAAATTGCCGAGCGCTGGGTCATCTGGCGCAAGGAGAAGGAAAAGCGGGTCTCGGAAGACCGGGGCGAGGGCATGTCCGCCGCCGCCCTGTTCGCCGCCCTGACCCGCCATGCGCCGGAAGACGCGATCCTGCCCGTGGATGTGGGCAACAACACCTATTCCTTCGGCCGCTATTTCGAGCCCTCGGGCAAACAGCGGGTGCTGATGTCGGGCTATCTGGGCTCCATCGGCTTTGCCTTTCCCGCCGCCATGGGCGCCTGGGCGGCGACCCAGGATGTGGAGCAGTACAAGGGCCGCAAGGTCATCTCCATTTCCGGTGACGGCGGGTTTGGTCAGTATGCGATGGAATTCACCACCGCCGTGAAATACAACATGAACATCTGCCACATCCTCATGAACAACGGCCAGCTGGGCAAGATCACCAAGGAACAAAAGGCGGGTGAATTCCCGGTCTGGCAGACGGACCTGCGTAATCCGCCCTTCGCGGCCTTTGCCCGGTCCTGTGGCGGCATGGGCAAGCTGGTGGATGACCGCAACGACCTGGACGCGGCCCTGAGCGAGGCCATCGCCCACAAGGGTCCTGCCCTGGTGGAAGTGCGCATGGACGCGGAACTGCTCTGACCGGCACTTGATCCGGAAAAGCCGAGACCCGAGGCGGATGACCAGGCGTTCCATGGACATCCGCCTTCAGACCATGGATCATGCTGGAAGAGCGGGCGCAGCCAAGACGCGCCCGTCCCGTCAGCATGAGGAGTGCACCATGGCCAAGCCGGATATCGACCCTAAAGTCTACGCCCTTTACGACCAGTACTGCCACAGCACCATGCCGCGCAGGGAGTTTCTGTCCCGGGCTGCCGCCCTCACGGTGGCCGGCGGCTCCGCCCTGGCCATGGCCCAGGCCCTGTTGCCCGATTATGCGGCAGCCCAGACCATTTCCTTCACGGATCCGCGCATCAAGGCGACCTATGTCACCTACGACTCACCAGGGGGCACCAGCGGCGAGATGCGGGGCTATCTGGTGGAGCCGGAAGGCGAGGGGCCGTTTGCGCCGGTTCTGGTCATCCATGAAAACAGGGGCCTCAATCCCCACATCGAGGACGTGGCCCGCAGGGCAGCGGTTGAAGGCTTTCTGGCCTTTGCTCCGGACGGCCTTTGGCCCGTGGGCGGTTATCCCGGTAATGACGATGACGGGCGGACCATGCAGCGGGCCCTGGACCGGGATGCGTTGTTTACGGACCTGTTGAACGGGGCCCGTTTCCTGAAGGCTCACCCCCGCGGCAACGGCACCCTGGGCGCTACCGGATTCTGTTTCGGCGGCCGGGTGGTGAACCAGCTTGCCGTTGTGATGGGCAGTGACCTTCAAGCGGGTGTGCCCTTTTACGGCAGTGCGCCGGATCCGGAGGATGTGGCGAAAATCGAGGCCGCCATGCTGATCCACTACGCGGAAAACGATCCCCGGGTGAACGCGAGCAAGGACGGCTATGAAGCCGCCCTAAAGGCCAACGGCGTGACCTACGAAATGCACGTCTATCCGGGCACCAATCACGGCTTCCACAACAACTCGACACCCCGGTATGACGAGGCGGCGGCAAAGCTGGCCTGGAGCCGGACCACCGCATTCTTCAAGACCCATCTGGCGGGCTGATCGGGCAGGACGGACCCGCGGTGGCATCTTCCCGGACCCTCTCCCGGACCATTGCCAGTGCCGGTTCAGGTCAATCGGATTGTCACGGACACGCCTGAGAAGGCCCGGCCCCCACTGGGAGCCGGGCCTTTGACACGATGCGGACCTTAGAGATCGTTGAAAATGATGACGTCTTCGACGCTGTCGGGCAGGACCGTGTAGGTGTACGGAATAGTGAAGGTGACGGTGAGCGCGCCGGAGCGGCCATAGGTCATTGGTGCACTGAGGTCTGCAATCTGGACACGGTATCCGTCGCCAAGGCCCTCTTTGACATATTTGATTTCATCGAAGATCAGCGCCATGAGGTCCCGACGATACTGGTCCGGGTTGGCGATACTGATCTGGATCGCCTCCAGGTAACGGATCGCCGTGCGGCCCACTGGCTTGACCGAGGAGACGAAGGTCCGGATCCGCTTGAGCACTGCGGTCTCGTTCTGGGCATTTGTGTCCGCGCCCGCCTTGGGGATGGCGGTCTCGATCATGATGTCCACACTGCTCATATTCTGCCGGGTGGACGAAATCTGGACCTGGGACGCGCCGCCATCCGGATCGAAATTTTCCACATAGCCGTATTCGCCCACAAGGCTGACAGTGATCATCGGGTCCTTATCGGCCGCATCCAGAACCCGCTGCACCGTGTCGATCAGTTCCTGACGGCGCAGCGCCGGATTGATGGAGTCATTGATCAGACGGACCTCAAGCAGAAGGGAATCCGCCCGTTTGGTCAGGCTCACTCCCCCTCGGGAACCCCTGGTATCCGGCGTCCTGCTCCCGGTCACCACGATCCGCTCCCGGCCGGCGAAATTGGCCTCTCCCTGAGCCCACGCCGCCATGGGCACCATCCCGGAGGCTATGGTGGCGGACGTCATGAGCACGGTGGCAGCGAGAAGCGGTTTCATTGGCGGATCTCCTTGATTGAAAGGACCAGTTTGAACGTCCGGTCTTCACGCCGGATCGGTTCTTTTGCCTGCTGTCTTCACAGCGCGCCTATTCCATCCCAAACCCCAGGGTTTGGCCATCGCCATTCGGGTCGGGATGGTCCAAAAGAGCCATGGCCAAGAATTACCTGGAGATGTCATCTTATATTTCCGCAAGGCTCGTCACATTCTTCTGAATGTGGCATTGTTCGGGCCATGGAGGACTCGCGTTCGGTGCCTGCTCGGTCCTGGCGTTTACCTGAACCAAGAAATTGAAATCAAACAAGGATCTGACAGGGCGGGCGGCCGGAATGCGAGACCGGCGGGAATCAGTAGCAGGGGAGACGGAAATATGGTCCAGTGGATGAAAGCTCCCATGACCGCGATGGCTCCGGCCGCATGTATTCTCGGTGCGGCGATGCTGCTGTCCGGGTGCGCCAGTTTGAGCGAAGCGGAGTGCGTGTCCGGGGATTGGTACACGATCGGTTATGAAGACGGCGCCGAGGGCCATCCGCCGGGACGCATTGGCGAGCACCGCCAGGCCTGTGCGGATTACGGCGTGCGCCCGGACCTGGAGGAATACACCCAGGGTCATGAGCGCGGCATGCGCTTTTTCTGTCAGCCCAGAAACGGTTTCGAGGCCGGTTCCGAGGGTAAGGATTACAAGGGCGGCTGCCCCTTCGATCTCGAAGGCCTGTTCCTGGCCGCCTATGAAGACGGGCTTCAACTGCACTACCTCAAGGAAGAAGTGGAACGGGTGGAAGCCCGGATCTACGACCTTGAGCGTGACCTGCGGGACATTGACGACAAGATCCGCAAGAAACAGGACCAGCTGGACGAGAGCTATGACGCCGATCCCCGTAATGACAACTGGGGTGTGCGGGCCGATATTCAGGATCTGCGCTATGAGCGGGACCGGATCCGGGATGAGCTGTCCATGGTGCGCCAGGACCTTTACGACGCCCGCTCCCGGGTGAGCACCTACCGTCCGGCTGTGTTCTACTGATCCGCCGGCCCCATATCCGGCGCCCTGCCATCGACCGCGGGGAGAGCAGACGCAAGCCCGCCGCTTCCGCTCTCCCGACACCCTCCCGCTCAGATCTGCAAACGCCGAAACAAGACATACTCTCATGAAGCAAATACTGCTACGCGCATGGCAGGACTTGCTTTCGGTGCCCGCTCGGCCCGGTTAGAGTATCCGTGTTGATCAAGCGGTATTTGGGCTCCATGTGCGTCGGTCGCGC
>CAZLPU010000015.1:0-72898 GCA_964561475.1 uncultured Alphaproteobacteria bacterium | reverse complement strand
CTGGTGAACGGCGCCAACACCGTCATCGCCGGCGGCCTGCTTTCCGAAGCCGAAAGCAACATCGGCACCATGGACGGTGCGGAGATCAGCGGCTTTGCGGCTCAGACCACCCTGGTGAACGGCGCCAACACCGTGATCGCCGGTGGCCTCCTCTCCGAAAGCTGCTCCTCCATCGGTTCCGTCGGCAAGAGCTGCTGATTGATCCCTCACGGCCGGGCGGGATGACCGCCCGGCACCCTCCCCCTCACCCACTCCTCACCCCACGGGGGCGCGCCTTTGGCCGCCCCCATTTTTCATGGGGTGCCAAACGCACAGTGCAATGCACCCTATACGGAGGTCCTTGGGATCACGGATCCCGCCGGCGGCGGGGGCCGGGCCTGCTCCGGGTGCGGCGGACGGCCCTCCGGGCCTGCTCGCCCCTGCGCTGTCCCGGCCCCCGCCACCGGCTCTTTACCTGCTGGAGCTCACCGAACTCGGGCACACCGGAACCCAATGTTGTCGTCCCGGTCGTCAGGCGTGACCGCGACGCGGCCCGCAGCCCGCACACCCCGCGCGGAGGCGTTCCAAGACCCGCCCCGCAGAGCCCGACTGGAGCCTGTTTGCTGTGAACCGGCTGGGTCTGTCACAGGGGCTCCGTCATACGCCCGACGCCCGTCATCACACCACTCCCAGACATTGCCCAGCATGTCGTAAAGGCCCCAGTCGTTCGGGGCCTTGCCTTTCACCGGATGGGTTTCGCGGCCACTGTTCTCACGATACCAAGCCAGTTCCGCAAGACGGTTCGCCCCGCCGAGATAGTTCGGCCCATCCGTCCCGGCCCGGCAGGCATATTCCCATTGGGCCTCCGTGGGCAGAGTGAGCTCAAGCCCGGGCATCCGGCTGTTGATCCGGCCCAAAAAAGCCTGGGTCTCGTCCCAGCTCACCCTTTCCACCGGGCGGTCCACGCCTTTGAAGACGCTCGGATTGTTCCCCATCACACCCTCCCAAAGGGCGTGAATGACCGGCGTATCGAACAGCCAGAAGCCTTTGGTCAGGGTCACCTTGTGGCGGGGACCTTCATCCTTCCGCCGGTCTTCTTCATCCTCCGGTGAGCCCATCATGAAGCTGCCCGGCTCGATCCAGCGCAGGCGCTGGGTCACCCCGTCCAGGGTCAGGTCTGCCCAGGAGCCAAATTTATCCGTCCCCGTGCCGCCCGTGGCCCAGGACAGGGAATCCAAATCAGGGGCAGGCTCCTTCGGCGGTTCCGGAATGTCCTGCCCGCCCAATTGGATGACCCCACTGAACACCCCTTCCCGTTCCATACGCTCAAGAAGGCTGGCGGCGTGGTGGTAGCCGACTTTCAGCTTGCGCTGGACGCTACTGATGGACGCCTTGCTGCCCTGCTTGCTCACCACGGCCACGGCCTGCTGATAGAGGGCGTCATCCCGGGCAGCACTGTCTGCGGACTTGACGGAGGCAGGCGCTTTTCCCTTCCCGGCCTCTTGAACCACGGCCTCTTTGTAGATGCCAGGCGACTCCGGTACTGGCTCCACAGCGGCCGCCGCCGTGGCCAGCCGGGTCCGGTGGATTTCGATGGTGCGGCCGATGCCGTAAATGATGCGGGTACAGTCTTCGTCGAAATGCTCGAAACGCAGGGCGGCGTAGTGGCGGTAGGCGAGCGCGTGGATGGTCTCGGGCAGATCCTGTGCCCTGGGCATCTTGGTGCCGTCGGCCAGGATCGGGATCAGGGGGATTTCCCGCTGGAGGGCCACCTCGATTTCCAGGCGCAGAAAATCCGGCGCGTTATTGCCCAGACGCTCGGTCAGGAGGGACTGCCAGCGCTGGCCGATCACCGCCAGAAGGACGTCGCACTGGCCCACCTGTTCCTGGATGTAGGTGCGGTAGTCGAGGCCAATGGGAATGCCCCCTTCGCCGGAGACATCGAAGAACACATTGTCCGGGCCGAATCTGAGCTTGAGCCGGTCATGGAGACGACCTGCCAAGTGACGGGAGTCGTCCCTGCGGTAGTTCAAAAAGATCCTGTCCTGGCCGTCCGGCATACTGCCGCCTCCCCGTCACACACACCTTCAAGTCGTAGCCCCATGCCCCCGGATCGGCAAGGCCCGCTGGTCGTCACGAAGCGCGCTCATGCAAACGGAACATCAGTGGAGGGGGGCGCCGTTTGGGATGGGGGCGGACGGTTCGGCCAGAACGATGTGGCCTTGCGCGTCGGAAAAACCGAGGACCAGAACTTCGGACATGAAAGGGCCCACCTGGCGGGGCGGGAAATTCACCACCGCCATGATCTGGCGGCCCGCCAGGGTTTCCGGCGTGTAGTGATCGGTGATCTGGGCGGAGCTTTTCTTTTCCCCGATCTCCGGGCCGAAATCGATCCACAGGCGGTAGGCGGGCTTGCGGGCCTCGGGAAAGGGTTCCGCACGGATGATGGTACCCGCCCGGATATCGAGTTTCAGGAAATCGTCGAAGGCGACCGGCGGGCGCGGGGCGGAATCGCTCACGCCCCAGGTCCCGTGCGGGTCACTGACGTGGCGCCGCCGGTCTGGTCCGGCGCCCCCGCCTCCCCTGTGCCCGCACCTGAGGCTTCTGCACTTGGAGTATCGGGCCAAAGGCCGGCCATGCGGTCCTGGAAGGTCTGGAAGGCGCGGGTGTTGGCCTCATTGGTCAATTCCGTCAGCTCCCGGAGGGACGCATAGGCCCGGTCGACGGCCTGGCGGCTCAGATCAAGCTGGGCCTGGGCCGCGTCCGCCGGGTTGGTGTGGCGGGACAGGTCGGCCAGGGCACCGGAAACCGTGTCCAGGGTCTCGCGCATGATGTCCACCTGCCGGGCCATCACCCCCTGATAGCCCTCGGCGGCCACCCGGTTGGCATCGGCCAGGGCCTCGAAGGCCCGGCGCTGGGTGTCCATCAGGGCCTGCATGTCCATACCCTGGCCCATCCCGCCGGGAGCCACTCCGGAAAAGGGCGACCCAGAACCGGGAGGCACCTTGAACAGGTCCATCATCCGGGTGGGATCGAACAGGAAAAAGGGATTGGGGGCATCGGACATTTCGGTCACCGCTTCGCTGTTTTCGTTGGACCCCTGAACTGATCATTCCGGGTGCACAATGATGGGCCGGGCCCCGCTCGTCAAACAGACTGGGGTAACCAGACTGGGGCAACCAGACTGGATTAAACCGCGCCCGCCATCCGGTCTTCCGGGCCGCCTGCATTCCCGGGATCCTGCCCCTGGGTCCAGGACGATTCGGCCCCGTGCGCACCATCGCCCTGGCTGGGGGCCCCATGGCTGCGGGCATCATGGCTGGAAGAGGCGGAGCGGTCATGGCCGCCCCGGCTTTCCAGCCCGAGCCAGCGGGCGGAACGGCGCAGGCGGCGGTCGAGATCCGCCATGGTCCGGGCCAGGTCCCGCCCGTCATCATCAAGCCACACGGGCAGGGTCTGGAGACAGATGGTGCCCAGCACCCGGATACGCACCGCACCCTGAAGACCTTTCGGGCTCATGCCCGCGGACTCGTAGATCCAGGCCAGGGTCCGGCGCATGTCGGGCATGAGGGCGCCCAGGGTCAGGGGATCGCGGCGCAGGTCTTTGTACAGCACACGGATGGCTGCCCGGTAGGGCTCGGCGGCCTCGAACCGGAGCATGACCGCATCAAAGAGCCGGTCGCGCGGGGTTTCGCTTTCCATGCCGCCGGGATCGGACCCGGCTTCGCTCAAGGCTTCCCGGTCGAGACGGCGCAGAAACGCCTTGAGAAGACCCACCCGGTCAAAGTCCGCCGCATAAAGATCCGCCAGGGGAACACCGGCTTCCCGGGCCAGGGCGGCCAGGGAGAAATCCCGCCAGCCTTCCCGCCCGATCAGATCCAGACCGGCCTCCAGGAGACTGTCCGCATCCGCCGGGTTTCGAAACTGGCCGTTGTGGGATCCATCCCCATGGAGAGAATCGGTCCGACCATCACCGGGGGTCGCCGCGCTGTCATCCGCGCCCGTGTCAAAACTGTGCATTGCCTTATCCGTTCAATATCCGCTTGAGCCCTGGCCAGGAGGCTGGCCGAGACGCTTCGTATCAGGACGATTTTCCGAGATCCCGACCCCGCTGGGCGGCCGCCTTCACGGTTTCCCGCATCAAGGATTTGAGGGGAGCATCCTCCCCCATCAGAACCGACAGTCCGGCCTGGGTGGTCCCGCCCGGGCTGGTGACCGCTTCGCGCAGGGCGCCGGGATCCGCCCCGTCAGGCCAAAGGAGCGCGCCCGCGCCGGCCACGGTGAGCCGGGCCAGGTCCCGGGCCAGAGCGGGATCGAGACCCTCGGCCATGCCCGCTTCGGCCAGCGCCTCGGCCATGTGGAAGATATAGGCGGGGCCGCTCCCGGATACAGCGGTCACAGCGTCCATGTCCTCTTCCCGGGGGGTCCAGAACACCGGTCCGCCCGCTTCCAGAAGAACGGTGGCCAGGGTGCGCATGTCCGTGCTGACACCGCTCCCGGCAACGCAGACGGTCACACCCCGTCCGATGGCGGCCGGCGTGTTGGGCATGGCGCGGATCACGGCGGAGCCGGAACCGGCCGCCTGCTGAATAGTCTCGAGGGTGGTGCCGGCGGCGATGGACAGCACACAGGGCGTGGCCTCCAGGACGGGACGCCAGTGGTCTGTCACTTCACGGAAGACCTGGGGTTTGACCGCGATGACCGCGATGTCAGGACCGGTGCCCGCCGCCGTGGCAGAAAGAAGCGTATCCGGCTCCGGATTAAGGGTCACATCACCGGACGCTTGAAGGGCGGTGAGATCCGGCCCCGGATGGGGCTCGATCACACTGTAGGTGCGCCCGCCCCGAAATTGGGATTGGGATTGGGATTGGGATTGGGACGCACCCTGACTGAGCCACCCTTTAAGCAGGGCGGATCCCATGCGGCCCGCGCCCAGAAGCAGGATATGGGCGCGGGGCAGGATTTGGGTGTGGGCATGGTCTGGATCAGGCATTGCCCTCGACGTCGAACATACAGGAAGCGATGGCCTCCGGAGCACTCTTGCCCGCCCACAGCACGAACTGGAAGGCCGGATAATAACGCTCGCAAGCCTCAACGGAGAGTTTCACCAGGGCTTCCGCCTGCTCCGGCGTGACCACGGCGCCGCCATGGAGCAGAAGACCGTGGCGGAACAGGATAACACCTTCCTCCGACCACAGATCAAAGTGACCGATCCACATCTGCTCGTTGATCATGGCGAGCAGGGCCTGGATTTCAGACTTCTTGCCTTCGGGCACCTTCATGTCGAAGGCACAGGCCAGATGGAGGGCCTCAAGGTCTTCGCGCCAGTTGAAGGTCAACTGGTAGTCGCACCATTGTCCGTTGACGGAGATATTGAGTTCGTCATCACCACTGCGCTCGTAAGGCCAGCTTTCCGCGGAGACGAACTGCTCGATCGTTTCCAGTGGATTGGCGGCATGGCTTTCCACGGCGATATCTCTGATCTGCATAGCTCTTAACTCCCGCATGAAAAACCGGGCGACATTCCCGACGTCCGGCGACGGTTCTGGCTGGTGATGAAAGAAGCTTGAGGCGCAAGGGGCCGGTTCGGCCGGACCCGTTTGGCAGGGGGACGGATGAAAGAACAGACGTGCCCGGCGGCGTGTACCGCCTCGGAATGCTGTCCTGTGGGGACCGTTCCATGACCTGCTGACGCTCCAAAGGTCCCATCCCCAAAGGTCCCAAGTCTTGTCCGATCCGGCGGGCAGCGCGTATCCCGGGTCGATGACCCGGCGCTGCGATGCCCCGATATGATGACTTCACAGCCCGGCAAAGCGCGTCGGCAACACACGGTAACGTGGTAGGAGGCGCTGCCATAGTCGCATGAAGCCTCATAATGCATCATCCCGGATGGATGTCCTCTTATTCGTAGGGCGATTTGGTGCAGCGGCGCAAGGGCACCGGTCCGGATTGGATCCTCCTGAAGGCTGTTTACCGCATTAAATCCCGGTGACGTGCACCCAGGCGACCATCTTCGGATTTTCCACTCCATTCTGTAGACACTGCACACCTGCAAAGGGCTTACCGATCCGGCAAACGGCCCCGATTTCCATCCCGGTTAGAGGTCGCCGGAAAGACGGGGACCGGACTGACCGGGCTCATCATGGCGCGGGCCATCGGCAAACCGGGGCTCCGAAGCGCCAACCTGGCCGGTTTGGGCGGCAAGATCCGCAAGACGGCTTTCAAAAGCCGCAAGGCGTGCCTCAAGACGCATGTTTTCTTCCCGGGCCGTAATGGCCATGGTCTTCACCGCCTCGAATTCGTCCCGGCTCACATAGCCCAGATCACCGGCCACCCGTTCCACCTGGGTACGCAAAAGTGAGTCCATTTCGGTCCGCACGCCCTGGGCAGCCCCGGCGGCGCCGGTCATCATTTTCGCGAGATCGTCGAAAAGGCGGTGATTGGTCTGCATTCCCAATGTTCCTGTCGTTTCCACATCCGAACCGGTCTGACGCTCCGGATGGCCACACCCCCGGGAGACCAGACAGCCTCCACACCCGTGGTGCTGTTCATGTCAGATGGGTGTTACCAACAAGCTTGCAAACGGAGCATGCCGAAAGTAGGGCAGCAATCGAACCAACGCCGTATGGTTGAAGCCTGCCTCTCAAACGCCTGAAAAGGGCCGTGACCTGGGATCGCGGCGCGCCTATGGTCCAACACCGGAAACTGATCGTTCCGGCAGGAAGAACCGTCGCAGCCGCGCCAATTTGAGGCGATCGTCCCCTTCCCAGCCGCCGGACCCGGAGCCCATAAGGAACCAGCCATGACAACCGCAGCGGATACGTTGAGCTATTGGGTGATTTCCCTGGACCCGGTCGCCCTGGATCTCGGGTTCTTCAAGATCCGGTGGTATGCCCTGGCCTATATCGCGGGGCTTGTTCTGGGCTGGCAGTACATCAACATGCTGCTGCGCACGGACAGGCTCTGGACCACCAGGGATGCGGGCCCTTTCCCACGGGAGTGGCACGCACTGCGCCTGGGCAAGCTGCCCCTGAAACTGCCCCGGTTCAGCTACGGCGAGGAGGTGCGCAAGCGCCACGGGGTCAAACCGCCGGCCACCACCACGGATATCGACGATCTGCTCCTCTGGGCCACCCTGGGTGTCGTGCTCGGAGGCCGGCTCGGCTACATCTTCCTCTACGCCATGTGGTATGAGCAGTACCGGGACTATTACCTCGAGAACCCCTTGCGCATGCTCTACATGTGGGAAGGGGGCATGGCCTTCCATGGAGGGCTGATCGGTGTGGTTCTGGCCATTGTGCTGTTCTCCAAGGCCCGGCGCCTGGATATGTTCCGGGTGGGCGATCTGGTGGCGGTGGCCACACCCATCGGCCTGTTCTTCGGACGCATCGCCAATTTCGTGAACGGCGAATTGTGGGGCAAGGCCACCAACGCGCCCTGGGGTGTGGTGTTTCTCACCAATGTCGTCGATTCCATCCCTCCCGGATCCCGTCAGGTCCTGGGCCAGGCGGAGAACCCGGAAGGGGTGATCCGCTCGGCTCTTGCGTCCGGGGATCTATCGACTTTGGGCGTTGCAGCACCGGTCAGCAGCTTCGTGCGCCACCCAAGCCAGCTTTATGAAGCAGCCCTCGAAGGTCTGGTGCTGTTCGTCATTCTCTATATCGCGATCACCCGGTTCCGGATCCTGGACCGGCCGGGCCTCGCGACGGGCATTTTCCTCATCGGCTATGCTCTGGGGCGGGGATCCGTGGAGTTTTGGCGGGAGAACACCGCTTATGTCTTCAGCGAGGACCACTGGTTCACGGTGGGCATGCTCCTGTCCCTGCCCATGATCGCGGCGGGATGCCTGTTCATCCTGCGCTCCTACCGGGCCGCGCCGGTCCGGGTCACCGCGAACGCGTCCTGACCGGAGCTTTGCCTTGAGCGGACCCCGAGAAGAGGACAGACAAGGAGAGGACGGGCCAGCAGAGGACGGGCCAGATATCCAAGCCGTGGACGCGGCGGATGAGGCCATGACGCCCCTCGAGGTCATCCTGCGCCGTCAAATCGCGGTGGAAGGCCCGGTCAGCGTGGCGGAGTTCATGGCCCTGGCCCTCGGGCATCCGGAGCATGGCTACTATATCGGCCGGGATCCCCTTGGCGCGGGCGGTGATTTCATCACCGCCCCGGAAATCAGCCAGATGTTCGGTGAGCTGATCGGTCTGTGGTGCGCCCAGGTCTGGATGGATCAGGGCAGGCAGGGTCCGGTCACCCTGGTGGAACTGGGCCCCGGCCGGGGCACCCTCATGGCGGATCTGCTGCGGGCGCTTCAGATTGTGCCGGATCTGAGGGCCGCCTTGGACATTCACCTGGTGGACTCAAGTCCTGCCTTGAGGAAGCGCCAGAAAGCCGCCCTGGAAAATGCGGGCGTCACCGGTGTGACATGGCATGAGCGGGTCGAACCGGCCCTGGCCTCGGGCAACGGCCCTGTCTTCGTGATTGCCAATGAGTTTTTCGACGCTTTGCCGATCCACCAATATGTGGCGACCAGCACCGGATGGTATGAGCGTATGGTTGGACTCGACGAGAGCGGCACTCTCACTTTCCGCCTGTCGCCGGATCCGGTCGCGCCGCCCCATCCGGAGGCCATCGGCGGTGGCGCAGACGGCGTTCTGTTCGAGCGCTGCCCCCTGGGGCAGACCATTGCGGGACAGATTGCGGCCAGCCTCAGGGACCGGGGCGGGGCGGCCCTGATCGTGGATTACGGCCATGAGCGCCAGGGCTTTGGCGACACTCTTCAGGCGGTGCGCGCCCATGGCTATCATCCGGTTCTGGAGCGTCCGGGAGAAGCGGACCTGACCGCCCATGTGGATTTCCCGGCTCTGGCCGAGGCCGCGAGAAGCGCGGGAGCCACGGCCTACGGCCCCGTCGAACAAGGCACGTTCCTGGAGGCCCTTGGCATCACGGCCCGTGCCGAACGATTGTGTGCCAAGGCTGACCCTGATCAGGCGGCGGCCATTCACAAGGCACGGGAAAGGCTCACCGGAGAAGATGCCATGGGGCGCCTGTTCAAGGCTCTGGCCCTGGTTGCCTCTGATGCCCCTGCCCCTCCCGGTTTTCCGCCTGTCAAACGGCAAGATCGGCAATCATCCATCGGGAAATCGAAAACCAGTTCAAATGCGAATGGGGACCCGCAACGCCCATGACGACGCCGGAGATTCAATTGGTTCACGAGGACGCCGCCCTGTCAGGGGCATCACGGTATGGCTTTTTCGGACGCCCGGGCGGGGTATCGACGGGCCTGTTTGCAGGTCTGAATTGCGGCCCCGGATCCGGTGATGCCCCCTCCGCCGTGACCGAGAATCGGGAGCGGGCGGCGGCCAGCCTGGGCCTTGAGCCGGACCGGCTTGTCACCCTCTACCAGGTCCATTCGCCGGATGTGGTCCGTGTGGATACACCCTGGACACGGGACGATGCCCCCAAGGCCGATGCCATGGTCTCCACCACGCCGGGCCTGGGTCTGGGCATTCTGACCGCCGATTGCTGCCCCGTCCTGTTCGCGGACCCGCAATCGGGCGTGATCGGTGCGGCCCATGCGGGCTGGAAAGGCGCCTTTGCAGGGGTGCTGGAGGCCACCGTGGCGGCCATGGAGACGGCGGGAGCCAGGCGTGTCCAAATCCACGCGGCCATCGGCCCGACCATTTCCCTTGCCAATTACGAAGTGGGCCCCGAATTTCGGGACCGGTTCCTGGACGCCGATCCGGATAACGCAGTCTATTTCCAACCGTCCCAGCGGGAAGACCACTGGCAGTTCGACCTGCCTGCCTTTGCCGCAGCCCGGCTGCGCGCGGCGGGGGTCGGCTCCATCGGGACGCCGGGACCCTGCACCTATGCCCATGAGGACGCGCTGTTTAGTTACCGCCGCGCCACCCACCGGAACGAGCCGGACTATGGACGCAATCTGTCCGTCATCGCCCTCCCCCCGGCATAATCCCCTGAGACCTCCAGCTTGGCGTGTTCTGGCTCGGCGTGTTCTGGCTTGGCGTTGGGCGGCCTGCCTCCTGCTGGCTCTGCTGGCCATGCTGCCGGCGGGGTGCATCCAGATCGCCAAATCCACCGGTCTGCCCAATCCCTTTGCCGTGGAGCGGCCCTATGAGGGACGCCATCGCAATCCCATTGCCGTAAAGGGCATTCTGAGGGGGGCCAGTTTCGTGGTCTTCCCGATCGCGGGGATGCCCGGCGGCGAGGGCATGGCCCTGGCCATCGAATTGCGGGAGGCGGCAGCGGCCCGGGACATTCCGGTTTCGGTCACCAAGGGCGCGTCGACGGCGGACCAGCTTCTGGGCCGGGCCCGGCTGCACCAGACGGAAGCGGGCATCTGGATCGAGGTCTTCTGGCAGGTGGTCAACCGCAGCGGGGGCGTGATCCAGGGCTTTTCCGTCAGCCGGCGTCTGCGGGAACCCGACCAGAGCCGGTCCACACTGCCCCTCACGGTGGGCATGCCCCTGATAGGCTTTCCCGAGGCGGAGGCCTGGAATTTTCTCAAGGAAGCCGATGTGGAAGCCATAGCCCAGGCCACTGCCGACCGGATCCAGTTCATGCTGGAAGAGGCGCAAGGCCGGGATCCTGTCCGGGAGGTCGTTCGACGGCGGATCATCCTTCGCCCAGTGGCGGGCGCGCCCGGAGACGGGCAGGTTTCCCTGACCCGGATGCTCGCCAGCAGGCTGGGGGAAGCCAATTTCGACGTGGACACACGCTGGCAGATGGAAGCAGGGCCAGTCCCCAATGATGCCGTCGTGGTGACCGGCAGCGTTGCGGTGGAGCCCCAGGTGGTGAGTGGGGTCCTGGCCGGAGACAAGGTCACCCTGACCTGGTCCGTCCATGACCACCGGGGCCGGCACATGGGCACGGTGAGCCAAAGCAACATGGTGCCCCCGGGACGCCTGAACGGCCCCTGGGAGGAAATCGCCGTTTATGCCGCCGAGGGCGCGAGGCAGGGCATTCTCGACCTGCTCGCCAACATGCCCGTGCCCTGAGCGGCCCCCTCTGCCCCGGTATTGAACACAGGTGCCTGGACCCGACTGGATACGGACTGGATACAGGCTGGGCACAAACCGGTGTCCGGTGAGACATTGTTGCACCGGCGTACACCGACGCGCATGGCGGCGGCCTCCCGAGAGCCGCTCAGAGCATCTATTTCGATCCGGTTAAGGGTCTGCGCTTGACGGCGGAGACCGGGCTGTCCACAAACAGGGGCGAAAGTATGGTCATGGGGGTTCCGCCGCCCTTTTTACCAGCGGCACGCTCTCCCAGGCCCTTCTGCGTATTCGCCCTTCAGTACAGGGACACCGACATGAAGCTTCTGGCCGGTAACAGCAATTCCGGGATCGTCCGGGATATCGCCTCCTATCTCAATCTGGAGATCACCAAGGCGGAGGTGAAACGCTTTGCCGACGGCGAGGTTTTCGTTGAGATCCTGGAGAATGTCCGGGGACAGGATGTTTTCCTCATCCAGTCCACATCTCCGCCGGCTAACGAAAATGTCATGGAACTGCTGATCTGCATCGACGCCCTGAGCCGGGCCTCGGCCCAGCGGGTCACCGCGGTCATTCCATATTTCGGTTATGCCCGCCAGGACCGCAAATCAGCCTCCCGTTCCCCCATCACCGCAAAACTGGTGGCCAACCTGATCACCAAGGCCGGTGCGGACCGGGTGCTCACCCTCGATCTCCACGCAGGCCAGATCCAGGGCTTTTTCGATATCCCTACGGATAATCTGTATGCAGCGCCTGTGTTCGAGAAGGACATCAAGGACCGGTTCAATCTTGACGACGTGATGGTGGTCTCACCGGATGTGGGCGGCGTGGTGCGGGCCCGCAGTCTGGGCAGCCGGATCGGCGCGGATCTCGCCATTGTCGACAAGCGCCGTCCCAAAGCCGGCGTTTCGGAGGTGATGAACATTATCGGCGAGGTGGAAGGGCGCACCTGCATCATGGTCGACGACATCGTCGACAGTGCCGGCACGCTCTGCAATGCCGCCAAGGCCCTGAAGGATCACGGCGCCTCTGATGTCTACGCCTATGTGAGCCACGGGGTGCTGTCGGGCAAGGCCATTGAACGGGTTCGGGGTTCAGAACTTTCCGAACTCGTCATAACGGATTCCATCGCCCCATCCAATGCGGTTCGCGAAACCAACAACATCCGTATTCTGCCCATCGCCCCCCTGATGGGTGAGGCCATCCGCCGGATCGCCAAGGAAGAATCCGTCTCCAGCCTGTTTGATTGATCCGCCATCGGTGGATTTGTCCCGAAACGGAGGTCCGGTGCATCGGACCTCCGCCCCGAACGGGCTTTAGCGGGGCACCCGCAGGGTCGCTCCGGCCAGATTGATGATCTCCACCCGGCGGTTCACCCGGCTGTTGGGGCGGCTCGGGTCTTTCAACTGGGATTCACCAAAGCCCCGGGACTGCAGCCGGCTCCGGTCGACGCCCCGGGAGACCAGGAAATCCACCACCGATCGCGCACGCCGTTCCGACAGACGCAGATTGGCCGCAGCACTGCCGCTCGCGTCCGTGTGGCCATGGACCGCGAAGCGCGCCCTGTCCAGGGGCGGCGTGGTCATGGCATCCGCAACTTCGATGAGCTGGCGCCGGGCGGCCGGGGACAGGTCCGCACTGCCGGTCGCGAAGGTCAGCGCCAGTTCCAGCCGTCCCGCTTCACCGCTTCGGGGTGTGCGGAGGGATTCCCGGATCGTATCCCGGCGGATCAAATCCTGGGCCGTGGCCTCCACCGGCAGAACAACCGGACAAAGACTGACGGCAAGCAAAAGCGTTCCCAATACTGTTTGAAAAAGTTTCATGGTGATCGACCCGTTCCCCTCGTCATGAATGAAAGACAGCGCACAAGGAGCGCCCGGCCCGTGTCGCCACGGGCGGCCCCACGCTAGCAGTCGCGCTCAAAGGCACAACCCCACCCGTCATCGGTTTTCGGCCGGTTCTGGAGATCCCGGCGCAAATGATTTTGAAAACGGATTTGCCGCCGGAAGGGAACCCTCCAGCGCCGGGGCCGCCCATGCCGGTTGTTCCCTTGGGACACGCCTTTTCGCTGCAACCACGCGGCGCACACCGGGCCATGATCGCGCCATATCTCTCAAGCAATTAAGATTTGACCGGTCGAAACTGCCGTATGTTTACTGATTGATGACGCAGGGCACCAGCGTGCACCGCGCCGACCGCACACTCTGTTTGTCGCCCCATGGCCTCACGAACGCAAAGACCCCAACCGAAGGCCACCGGGCTTGTCCTGCTTTCACAGCATTTGAGCTGGGATTAATGCCATGACCACTCAACCAGCCGTCCCCCATTCCTCCACCAAGCCTGTTTCGGCCAATCCCGTGGAAGAGGTCGCCTTGCGCATGCTGCCCCTTGAGCGGCTCGACCGGGAAATGGACACCCTGAGACAGACCTTCGAGGCCGCCAAACCCTTTCCCCATCTGACCCTCGATGGGTTTTTCGATGCGGAGATCCTGGATCAGGTGGATGCGGAGTTTCCCGAGGCGGGCAACCGGGACTGGATCACCTGGGACAATGAAAACGAGATCAAGCAGACCTCACGGGGGCTGATGGATCTCGGCCCCATGACACAACTCCTGCTGCTCCAGCTCAATTCCGCTCCCTTCCTGGCACGGATCGAAGAGATCACCGGCATCAAGGGCCTGGTCTGGGATCCCCTGTTCCACGGCGCGGGTCTTCATGAATCCCACCGGGGCGGCTGGCTCAACATCCATGCGGACTGGACCGGGCACCCGACCCTGCCGATGATCCGGCGCCTCAACCTGATCATTTACCTGAACAAGAACTGGGAAAAGGACTGGAAGGGCGCTCTCACCTTGCAGGACCCAGAGGGCGCGCACGCCGATGTGGATGTGGAGCCGGTCTTCAACCGGGCGGTCTTGTTTCCGACCACGGAGCACACGCTTCACGGCTTCCCGGACCCGCTCCAGTGCCCCGCGAACCGGTCCCGCCGGTCGATTTCGGTCTATTACTGGAGCGCCGACCCGGACGAAGTGCGTAAAGCCACCTATATCCGGTTCCTGCCCGGCAACGGCTCCACCCGCACCAAGGCCCTGCTGCGCTCCTTCATTCCCCCCGCCCTCCTGCGCCCGAAAGAGACCCTGAACCGCCTGCGCAGGAAAGGGTGAGGGGCAACAGCCCCCCGATCCAATTCAAAGAGGAGCCGGCCGGACCGCTGGTCCCGGCCCTCTTCCGTTTTGCCATCCCCCAATTGCCATCTCCCCTTCCTTCCGGTATATCCCGCGCTTCCCCGCCGTACACCCTTGGAGGACGCGGGGGTTTTGCCAGAGAAAAGGAGATTGAGGCATGAGTGACGTGCGGACGTTGCGCGCCGAGCCTCGCGAGCGGGCAGGTAAGGGGGCCTCCCGGGCGGTGCGGCGCGAAGGACTGGTCCCCGGTGTGGTCTATGGCGGCGGTGAGGAACCGCGCATGCTTGCCATTGACATGCCCCAGCTTCAGCGGGCGTTCAACCAGGGCAAGTTTATGTCGAGCGTGTTCGAGATCAGCATCGGCGACAAGGTCAAGGAACGGGCAATCACCAAGGATATCCAATTCCATCCGGTGACCGATATGCCTTTGCACCTGGACTTTTTCCGGGTCGACATGGACGCCACGGTCACCGTGGCGGTGCAGGTTCAGTTCACGAACGAAGAAAAGAGCCCCGGCCTCAAGCGTGGCGGCGTGCTCAACGTGGTGCGCCACGAAGTGGAAGTGGTGGCCCCGGCAGATGCCATTCCGAACGAGCTGGTGGCGGATCTGTCCGGTCTGGACTTCAACGATTCCCTCCACATCTCGGCCATCACCCTGCCCGAAGGGGTGACCCCGGCGATCACGGACCGGGACTTCACCGTGGCAACCATCGCGGCGCCCTCCGGCGGTGCTGAGGATGGCGAAGAGGGTGAAGGCGGCGGAGAGGCCGAAGGGTAATTGGTGTTCAGCCGACGCTGCACACCGGCGTCGGCTGAACGTCGTGGTTCGGCCGAGACAATTGCCTCCCATTTGCGGCTCGTCTTTTCGCAAATGTCTTGTTCGCAGATGTTTGGCATTTTCAAATGTCTTGGTCATAAAAACCACGAGTAAAGTATTGGGTCTCGTGGAGCTTTTGGCTCTGACGCTTGCATGATGAGCGTGCCGCACAGTGGGGCTCAAGGGTCAAAGCCGCTTCACTGGCCTTGGAAAGACACTGCCTGGACGGGGGATACCGCCATGTTGCTGTTTGCCGGCCTGGGCAATCCGGGCGCGCGGTATGCAG
The DNA here is from genome assembly GCA_964561475.1 of uncultured Alphaproteobacteria bacterium. GTDB lineage: Bacteria > Pseudomonadota > Alphaproteobacteria > JAJFIK01 > JAJFIK01 > CAYUYV01. The sequence goes on along the minus strand of CAZLPU010000015.1, from coordinate 57,616 downwards.
GCCACCGGCACAATGTGGGGTTCATGGCCATCGACGCGATTGCCGCGGAGCATGGGATCGGCCCTTTCCGGTCCCGGTTCCGGGGGGAGTGCGCGGAAGGTGCGCTGACCGTACCCGGCGGCGGCCAGGAAAAAGTGCTCCTGCTCAAGCCCACCACCTACATGAATGAAAGCGGGCGGGCGGTCGGCGAGGCCGCGCGTTTCTACCGGCTGGATCTGGACCGGATCTTCGTGTTCCACGACGAACTGGACCTGGAGGCAGGACGGATCCGGATCAAACAGGGCGGCGGCAATGCGGGCCATAACGGTCTGCGCTCCATCACCGCTCATCTGGACAATGACTATTGGCGGGTGCGGATCGGCATTGGTCATCCCGGCCACAAGGACCGGGTTTCCGGCCATGTGCTGGGTGATTTCGCCAAGGCGGAGCGGGAGGGCTGGGTCCGGGACCTGCTGGAGGCCATGGCCCGCTCGGCGGACCGGCTCGCAGGCGGCGACACGGCGGGCTTCACCACGGAAGTCGCGCGCCTTGCTCCGCCCCCGTCGACAAAAGCATCCACCGCGAAGGAACCGGCAGGTAAGGCCCCGTCGGACAAGGCCCCATCAGACAAGGCCATGGCGGGCAAATCCCAGGCGGGCAAATCTCAGGCAGGCAAACCAGACGACGCCTCCTGAAAAGGCGGCCGGGTGAAGAGAGGGACGAGAGACTCATGGGCTTCAAATGCGGCATTGTCGGGCTGCCCAATGTGGGCAAGTCCACCCTGTTCAACGCCCTGACCCAGACAGCGGCGGCCCAGGCGGAAAACTATCCCTTCTGCACCATCGAGCCCAATGTGGGGGAAGTGGCGGTGCCGGACCCCAGGCTCGACAGCATCGCGGGCATTGCCAAATCCGCCAATATCGTTCCCGCACGGCTTACATTCGTGGACATTGCGGGCCTGGTGAAAGGCGCCTCCCAGGGGGAAGGGCTGGGCAACCAGTTCCTGGCCAACATCCGGGAAGTGGACGCGATAGCCTACGTGCTGCGCTGTTTTGAGGACGGGGACGTCACCCATGTGGAGGGCCGGGTCGATCCCATGGCGGATGCGGATACGGTCGAGACGGAACTGATGCTGGCGGACCTGGAGAGCCTGGAAAAGCGCATTCCCGCCCTGGAGAAAAAGGCCAAGGGCCAGGACAAGGAAGCGAAGGCCACCCTCGCCTTGATCGACCAGGCCCTGGCGCCCTTGCGGGAAGGCAAGCCCGCCCGCACCGTCGCGGTGGCCGACGAGGACATGAAAGCCTGGAAAAGCCTCAATCTGCTCACCTCCAAGCCCGTGCTCTATGTGGCCAATGTGGAGGAGGCCTCCGCTGCAACGGGTAATGACTATTCCCGCAAGGTGGAGGAGCGGGCCAAGGCGGAAGGTGCGCAATGCGTGGTGATTTCCGCCCGGATCGAAGCGGAACTCTCCCAACTCGAGGCGGAGGAACGCACGGATTATCTCCAGGAACTGGGTCTTGAGGAACCGGGGCTGAACCGGCTGATCCGGGCGGGCTACGCGCTTTTGGACCTGATCACCTATTTCACCGCCGGGCCTAAGGAATCCCGGGCCTGGACCATCCGCCGGGGAACCAAGGCCCCCGGAGCCGCCGGCGTGATCCATACGGATTTCGAAAAGGGGTTCATCCGGGCGGAGACCATCGCCCAGGCGGATTATGTGGCCCTGGGCGGAGAGGGCCCCTCCAAGGAAGCGGGCAAGATGCGCCTGGAGGGCAAGGAATATGTGGTCCAGGACGGCGATGTGCTGCTGTTCCGCTTCAATGCCTGACGGGTTTCTGGCCGGAAGGCCCTCCGGTCTCCGCCTTTCCCCTTGGACGGCCAGGCCAGTCCGGCCCATTCACAAGGGTGTGGATCCCTGCACCGCTCCATTGAATACGCCTGCGAAACGGCCTACTTTATGGGGAAATGTCGTTGTGGAGGGGAACCCATGGCAGTCAGAGGTCTGATGCATCACCAGACCGCCGCCGACGGTGTGCGGATTGGTCATTATCACGTGCGTCCTGAAGTGTTCGGCGTGGAGCGCCAGGGCGGCCTTGTGCTGATCCAGGAAATCTTCGGCGTGACGGATCACATCAAGGAACAGTGCGATCTTTATGCATCCGAGGGCTTCGAGGTCCTCTCCCCTGCCCTGTTCGACCGCATGGAGCCGGATTTCGCCGTGGGCTATGAGCCCGAAGAGATCGCCAGGGCCCGCACCCTTGCCGGTCGGGCCGATTGGGACCACGTGGCCATGGATGTGGCCGCCAGCGTCGCCATTCTCGAGGAGCGGGGCCCGGTGTTCATCACCGGCTATTGTTTCGGCGGCAGCGTGAGCTGGGTCGCCGCCTGCCGGGTACCGGGCATCGCGGCTGCTTCCGGCTATTACGGCCGCCTCATCGTCGACTTCATCGACGAGGTGCCCCACTGCCCCACCATCCTCCATTTCGGTGAGACCGACCCCACCATCCCCATGGACGATGTGGCCAAGATCCAGGCCCGCCACCCCCAGGTCCCTGTCCATGTCTACCCCGCCGGCCACGGCTTCAACTCCGACCGCCGTGCCGACTACTCCGAAAGCTGCGCCCGCCTCGCCCGCGAACGCACCCTCGACCACTTCCGCGCCCATTTGTGAGGATAAAGAGTGCCGCCACTTGAAGGCAGAGCACTGGAATTTGATAAAAGTTCTTCACCCAAATGGCCAACTGCTATCACTTATCTGGCGTAGGGAAGAGAATAAATGGAAAGTGCAATTAAAATAAAAAACTGGATCGTAGCTTCAGTTCCTGCAGTCGCATTTGCACTTTACTCTACATTCAAAACCAATGATCTACCAACCGTCATTGTAATATTTGGAGTATTTTTTCTTGTACTTTTTTTAGGTTGGTTTTCGAACTATGGCTGGGGCGCTTTTCTAAACATTTCACCATTCAGACGTTGGTTACTCGAAGCCAAGACACCAGAGGGGTTTTGGATACTTCGCACTCTGCCATTTGCGGTTCATGATGCAGAGGTGTCAACTGATCCGAGAAAAGCATTACCCGATGCTCTTGTTGAGTTTCGATTCAATGCAGATTTAAGACTTGAAGTTTTAGCTACAAGACCCTTGCCCGAGCATAGTGATGACATGAGCGTAGATACACAATCATTCAGCACTCTATTTAGGGAGTCAGACGGAGCATATTACAATCAATTTTGGGTTCAAATACCAGGTGAAATTGCTCACAAGGGCGTTGCTTTTGGATCCTTCTATAAAGATGCTGGTAGTCATCAATTAGACCGATACAAAGGGAAAATTATCTATCCAGGCAATGTAGGAATTCTCACCCAAGTTGGAGTGAGAGTAGATATAGGCATATTCAAAGATTATAAAGATAAATACGGGAGCAATTGGATATCCAAATTAGCAGACGATGCCTTTGGGTCCAAATCGAGGGCTATTTAAAAGTAATACAGCCTTCTCCCGATAACCACTGCAATGCCCTTAGAAGTAAGGAGGCAGTACATATTGCTTACAGCAAATTTACAATACTCTTTAAAGTTAAATTCGGATGACGATACTTTTGTTGAAGAAATTTATACCTTTGTTTTCGCAATGTGCCATACCCAATTTGAGCATCAAATGTTTCATAAACACTGACCGATTGTGTGCATTCTTAAATTTTTGAAAATTGTTTCTCTTACATTAGAAAAGGCCGGGATGTTTCCATCCCGGCCTGATTGCTATTTTCACCGATATTCCTACCATACCGATTGTTTGGCGCGACCAACCTTACCGGCGGATGCGGCCTCCGGATCGGGATCGGCCTCCGGAAGATCTGGAGCGGCTGCCGCGCCAGGATTCGAAGTTGGCTGAGCGTTTGGAGGCGCTGTCGCGGGCCAGACGGTCGCTCTCCAGGCCCTGGAACGTCCCGCCGGACCGCTCGGACCAGGACTGCTGAGCCTGGGTCTGTCGTTCCTGGAAGGCATCGCTTGTGGTGTCAGGACGCTCCACGGTCTGCCAGTCGCCGTCGTCATAGCTGGACCAGCCCTCTTCGCTGCGCCGGTAGACGTTGCCGTCCTTGCCTGCGTAGAGGTTGTTGTCGGCGTCCTTGCCGGCATAGGCCGTACCCTGATCGGTCTGCACACCGGCGACCTTGCCGCCCTGGGAGGTTTCAGCTCCGGCAACGGTCCCTCTTGAGTCTGAGTAATGGCCGGTATGCACCCACTCATCGCCGCGGCTCACCACGGTCTCCCCCCAACTCGCGTAGGGATTGGAGCGCTGATAAGTGGCGCCATAGGTATCCGTCCACGGATTGTAGGCCTGGCCCGCAAAACCGGATTCATAGGGACCCCAGGCAGACACGCCCCGGGCGTAGGTGCCCGTGTTCGGATTGTAGGCTGCACCCCAACCGGCACCGCCGTAAGGACCGTACACGGCGGAGCCCCGTCCGTAGCCGCCCGTATAGGGATTGTAGTAGGCGGCAACACCATAACTGTAGGGGTAGGCGTAATAGACGGGATAGCCATAGGCCGGATAGTAGACGTAAGGAGAGTAGTAGTACCCGGTGCCGTAGACCACGACGCCGTTGGAGACATAAACGCCGGAATAGCCGCTGGTGTAGCCCACCACGACCGTATCGGGCGTTGAGTCATACACGTACACATAGGTCACGTGATATTTCGGGCTGGACGGCGGGATCGTGTAGATCGCAGACGGAACACTGACACTGACAACCCAAGGTCCCTGGGCCGAGCCCGCCTCGAACCACACGCCCTGGAAGCAGACGTAGTAACGGGAATCCACCCGGAAGACGTCGAAGGTGGTGTTCGCCGCGTAGTAGACATTGGTGCCGGTCACCTTGCGGAACTCAGGCTCCCCATTATAGGTCACGGTCACAGTCGCGTCGGCGCGGTTGACCTCGGCCTTTTGGGGAATGTTCGCGAGCAGGACCGCTTCTTCCGCTTCCGGAGTACCGGCGACGGACACCCGGACACTGGCGGCGGTGTGGCCAGCAGGGATCTTGGCAAAGTCCTCGGGCAGATCATCACCCACGGACGACCATTCACCGTTCAGACTGGATGTGCGGAACCACCGGCCCGAGACCAGATAATAGTAGTCACCGCTCGCGGTTTTGCGGAACAGATCACTTTCGGTATTGCTGATCAGAACCAGGCCGGTGCCGGGGATCGGCTCCTCAACGGGACGGCCATCAATCAGGATCAACTCCGCCGGCTCCATGCTGACGAAGACTTTGGGGACGTCCTTCTCTTTGATCTTCTCGCCGGGCACATGTTCGCTCACGGCATTGAAACTCTCGGTCTCGGGGAGTTTCGAGAAGGCTTTCGGCAGCCTGCCCGCCGGCGCCCAGGGACCGTTGACGTCGGAGGCCTTCAACCACGCCTCTTCGTGGAGCAGATAGTAGGTCGACTTTTCAGGATCGTGGAACAGGTCCCAGTTGGTGTTGACGGCAAACTCCAGACCGGCCTTTTCGATTTCAGCGAAAATCGGTTCGCCATCAAACAGGACCAGAACGGACGGTGTGAAGTTCACCAGTATCTTGGGCGGCGTTCCGGCCAGCTCTTTCGGACGCTCAATTTTCTCCACCGGGACGGTTTGGGCTTCTGGACCCGGACGTTCCGCCCCCTGCTCGAAATGGGCGAGCACCGTGTCCAGGGACAAGGTCTGGGTCATGCCCGAGACATAGGCATTGATGAGCCCGCGCAGACGCGTTTCGATGGTCTCATCGGCGGAGTTGATGTTCACGTCCACAATCTTGAGGTCGGACGCGGTCACAGTGCGCGCCCCGAGATTGGTGGTTGTTGCCGCCTGCATCTGGAGCGCTGCGGGAATGGGCTGGTCGTTACCGGGAAGGAAAAGCTCCGCCGCAAGCCGGAATCTCAAGGTGACAAAACTGTCCCAGCCATCAACCTGCGGCTGGTAAAGCACAATCCGGGCGCCGGTCTCTCCATCGACGGTCCGAGGCCAGGTCAGCGGCGCGGCCGACACGGTCGAAGTTGCCGCCGACCAAACCAGGACGACCGCAAGCCAACATGCTGCGAGAAATCTCATAAAGCCCCCATTCCTTCGTTCCAAGCGCCGAGCGCCTGTCCCAACAATTACCTGGCGATAAGGTTTATGGCTGTCGAACACTCCCGCCTGAGCGTTGCAAAGCTGATCCATCCACCCCATCGCACACTGCCCTCACACTGACTTCTGATCTCGCTCAAATCAAGGTGGATGGCGACCTAATACCAAATCCCGATAAACGAGCCTTCTGTGGCGGACCGGCCTGGTGGCTGGCACTGGATGTAACGCACAGGTTTGGCCATCCATGAGCGGGAGCGGGCCGTTGCATCGTGACATGCCCCATCCTCCCGGCCTCAAAAATGTACCTTGTACTGATTTCACCCTGCGTTGCCCTGACGCGCGCGGTGTCGCGGAACCCATCGCGGGCAGCGTTGTTCCTTGGATGTCCTACGGTTGTGCTTGGCGAAAGGAGTGAACCGGGAATGACTGATCCATACACTACAGGAACCAGGGTGAAGTGGCCCTGGGGGGACGGTACAGGGAGCGGCACGATCCAGGCGTGTTTCACCGATGCGGTCAGTCGAACCATCAAAGGTAGCGAGGTCCGCCGGAATGCATCGGCGGACAATCCGGCCTATCTCATCGAGCAGGAGGACGGGGACGAGGTTCTCAAGAGCCATTCGGAACTGAGAAAGGCCTGAAACCGCTGAAGGCCCCAACCAGCAATAAAGGAGAACGCAATGACACGGCAGCACAGCACCATCCCCGCCCCAGTGGATCTGGCGGTTGGCGGCGATGGAGACACCCCCGGTGCGGCCCAGCCCATTACATCCGATGACATTCTTGCGCTTAGACATGCTCCCGAGCCCCTGGAAACCCGCCGGGAACAGTTGAATCATCTCAAATCCGTCCTCTTCACACGGCAGACCGGTGACCGGCTTGATGAAGCGCGGACACTGATCCAGGAAATTGACGACGCCCTCGCAACCCTCGATCATTCGCATGGGGAAGAAGACGCCGTTCCGGCCGCACTGGGGATCGACGAAGAGGCCCGGCACGACGTTCAGCCGCCGGATGAGGAACCGCCCCGCTGACAAAGCCGCCCCACCCTCTCGGATCAATCAACCGCGCCACCGTCCTTCTCCGGTGCCTCGTGGGCTCCCGTGCCTCATGGGCTGCACAATCCCCCTGAAACGCACTGTTCCGGCTGCAAAAAAACGGCTTGGAGAGTCGGTGTTATCGGGTATCGGGGGTATGATAATCCTTGGCTCAGGACTGTGCAGTTACGGGAGAAGGCTTATGGATCTTCAGATCAGGGGTAAAAAGGCGATCATGGCCGGGGGCAGTGCCGGTATGGGGCGGGCGACCGCCGAGCGGCTCGCCGAAGCGGGGGTGGAGTTGTACATCTCCGCCCGCCGGGAAGAGCGGCTCCGGACCGCCGCCACGGAGATGGCCGCAAAATACGGAACGAGCGTCACCCCCGTGGTGGCTGATTCGTCTACGGAAGAAGGTCGGCAGGCCTTGTTCGCCGCTTGTCCCGATCCGGATATTCTCGCGATCACCATCAAGCCACCGGCCCCGAATGGGGATTTCCTGAAAGTCACGCCGGACATGTGGCGGGAGTCGATCGAGACCACCCTGCTCGGTCCGATCGAAATCATGCGCCATTACATTCCGGTGATGAAAGAAAAGGGCTGGGGACGGATCGTCAATATCGCGACATTCTCCGCCAAGAATCCGATGATCTGGCGGTTGATGTCAGGCCCCGCCCGCTCGGCGCTGCTTAACTACACCGCCAGTGTGTCCCGGGAAGTGGCCCAATATGGGGTGACCATCAACAACCTGCTCCCGGGCATGTTCCAGACGGAGGGGGCCGCAGAAATCATGAAGGATTACGCGGACGCTTTCGGGCTTGAACTCAATCCGGAGGTGATCGGGGAGCACTTCAGAAAACATAACCATATTCCGGCAGGCTTTGTCGGGGTTCCGGACGACCTCGCGCCCATGGCCGCCCTGTTGTGCAGCCCCCTCTCCCGCTTCATCGTCGGCCAGAACATCGTCATCGACGGCGGTCAGCACGCGTCGATTTTCTGATCTGCGTAGGAATACCTGACCTGATGAGGCAGGGCTTCAAGGGACCAGCGCGGCGGGGCACCAGTCCCGCCGCAGCGCCACAACACTAATCATCCTGCTGGCCATAGCTGGCGAATTTCGTTAGGACACGGTCCATTTCGTCATCATCGAGCAGGGTGACGCCACCGATGGACAGTGCCGTTGTGTATTGGGCAGCCAGGATTTCCACCTCCTGCGCCAGGGCCAGGGCGTATTCAACGGTCGGGCCGATCGCGATCTGGCCGTGATGGGCCATCAGGCAGGCATTGCGGCTTGCCAGGGTTGCGCTGATATGCCGGGCCAGGTCCGAGGTGCCGAAGGTGGCATAGGGGGCACAGGGAATATCCCGCCCTCCAGCGACTGCCACCATGTAGTGAAATGGAGGAATGCCCCGGCCCGTGCAGGCGAGCGCCGTGGCATGGCGGGAATGGGTGTGGACAATGCCCCCGGCGTCAGGCCGGGCGTGATAGACCGCCAGATGGAAATACCATTCACTGGAGGGTTTGAGCTGACCAGGAGCAACGCTGCCGTCCGCCTCGACACGGACGATACTCTCCGCCACCAGATCATCATAGGGCACACCGGTGGGGGTGATGAGCATTGCTCCTCCGGCTCCCCGTTCCCCGGCCCCATGCTGCCCGGCTTCACCGGCATCACCGTCGCCCATCCAGGCGGAGACATTGCCGGAGGTGCCCGGCGACAGACCGGAGCGGGACATGGCCAGGGTAGCGGCGATGACCGCGTCCCGCAAGGCGTCCTCGCTCCCGGCGGTCATTGATCCTGTTCCGGATAAAGGGACAAAAGCCCTTCCTTGCTCGCAGGCACGGTGCCCCGCTCGGTGATCAGGGCCGTGATGAACCGGGCGGGGGTCACATCGAAGGCGTAGTTTTCCGCCGCGCTGCCCGGGGCGGCAATGGCCACTTTCACCAGATCCCCGGACGCGGTCCGCCCGGTGATGTGAGTGACTTCCTCCGCAGAGCGCATTTCGATGGGTATTTCGTCCCCATCCTCCAGCTCCCAGTCAATGGTGGAATAGGGCAGCGTAACATAGAAGGGCACGCCATTGTCGTGGGCTGCCACGGCCTTGAGATAGGTGCCGATCTTGTTGGCCACATCCCCCCGGGCCGAGGTGCGGTCGGTGCCGACAATGCACAGATCCACCCGGCCATGGCGCATCAGGTGGCCGCCCGCATTGTCCGGGATCACCGTATGGGGCACGCCGTGGCGGCCCAGTTCCCAGGCGGTGAGGGCCGCGCCCTGGTTCCGGGGCCGGGTCTCGTCCACCCAGACATGGACCGGCATACCCTCGTCATGGGCCATATAGATGGGGGCAAGCGCCGTTCCCCAATCCACACAGGCAAGCCAGCCCGCATTGCAATGGGTGAGAATGTTGACCGTCCGGTCCGGATGGGCCTCATGGGCAGCCCGGATTACCTCTAGCCCGTTCAGACCAATGGCATGGCAGGTGGCCACGTCCTGGTCGGCCATCTCCCCTGCCCTGGCATAGGCGGCCTCAATACGGGTTTGGGGATCCAGGGGCATCAGATAATCCGTCATCGCCCCAAGGGCCCAGCGCAGATTGACCGCCGTCGGACGGGTCTGGATCAAAAGATCATGGGCGCGCTGAATGGACGTGTCCGAAGGATCCGCGGCTGCCGCGAGCGCCATGCCATAGGCGGCGGTGATGCCGATCAGGGGCGCGCCGCGCACATGCATGGCACTGATGGCTTCCGCCGCATCCTCCACCGTGGTGAGATCCATGATCTCGAAGACATGGGGCAGACGGGTCTGGTCGATGATCCGCACGGTGCGGCCGTCCTCGCCAAGCCATATCGTGCGGTAGGAGACACCGTCGACTTTCATGGCACGCTCACCTTTTTCCTGAGACGGCCCCGCCTTGCACCGGCCGGCCTATTCGCCTTCGAATGCCACCAGGGCATTGACCTTGAGGCCTGTCTCTTCAAGCCGTTTGCGCCCGCCCAGATCCGGCAGGTCAATGACAAAACTGCAGCCGGTCACCTCGCCGCCGAGCCGCTCCACCAGGGCAATGGCCGCCTGGGCGGTGCCGCCGGTGGCCAGCAGATCGTCGACAATCAGAACCCTGGCGCCCTTTTCGACTGCGTCCTCATGGACTTCCACCGTATCGGTCCCGTATTCCAGGGCATACTCATGGGCGATGGTATTCCAGGGCAGCTTGCCTTTTTTCCGCACAGGAACGAAACCAAGCTTGAGCCGGTGGGCCAGCGCCCCGCCGATGATGAAGCCCCGGGCCTCGATACCGGCAATCTGATCAATCTTTTCGTCCTGGTGCAGAGCAACAAGCTGATCCATTGCGTGGGAAAACGCCTCACCATGACCCAGCAGGGTCGTGATGTCCCGGAACATGATGCCGGGCTTCGGGTAGTCCGGAATGGTGCGAATGGTGTCCCGCAGGTTCATGTCACCTCTCCCCATAACGCCTATTGAAAACGGGTTAAAAAGCCGTGTGGCCTGGCTTTCATTTCAGAACTCGCCCAGCCACCGCATCGAGTTTGGCCACCAGGGCCGGATCACGGGCCTCAGGGGCGGTGATCAGGGCCGTGTCCAGGACGGTCTCGATGCCCAGGGGCGATGGCTCACGCAAGGGACCGAGCAGGGGCACCACGGCGCGCACCAGGGATCGGGCCTTGTCCGCATTGTCATTCAGCACGCGGACGACGGACGCCACATCCACATTGTCGTGCTCCTCGTGCCAGCAGTCATAGTCGGTGACCATGGACACGCTGGCATAGGGGAGTTCGGCCTCCCGGGCGAGCTTGGCTTCGGGCATGTTGGTCATGCCGATCACATCGCAGTCCCAGGAGCGATAGAGAACGCTTTCGGCCAGGGACGAAAACTGGGGGCCTTCCATCGCCAGATAGGTTCCGCCATCCACGGCATTGATGCCGCAATTCTTGGCGGCCTGGGCCAGGGCGTCCACGAGGCGCGGGCAGACCGGATGGGCCATGGAGACATGGGCCACCAGCCCCTCGCCGAAAAAGCTTTTCTCCCGGGCGAAGGTCCGGTCGATGAATTGATCCACCAGCACGAAACTGCCCGGCGGCAAGGCTTCCTTCAGGGAACCGACGGCGGAAAGGGACAGAATATCGGTCACGCCCAGGCGTTTCATGGCGTCGATATTGGCCCGGTAGTTGATGGAACCGGGACTGTGGCGGTGGCCCCGACCGTGGCGGGGCAGAAAGGCGACATCGACACCCTCCAGTCGCCCGGTCAGAAACGCATCGGACGGGGTGCCCCAGGGGCTGTCCACCTCGGTCCATTTGGCGTCCTCGATGCCCTCCATCTGATAGAGGCCACTGCCGCCGATAATGCCGAGTACGGTCTTCTCGCTCACATCATTCTCCAGGCGATACCGTCACAGACGGTCGAAACCAGGCCAACAGCGGTTTCGGCCTCCCTGCAGTCGGGGCCAGGGAAGGCAACCCAGCGTGGCACGTGTTGTCAGGCATTTAACACAAAAAAGGCCGGCACCGGGCCGGCCTTTTCCAATCGTGTCTCGAGAGCGGTGCTTGAGACCCCACCTCAGATCGGCGGGGGGCACTCAGTGCTCAATATTGCGCCACAGGCGGCGGTAGCTGATGTAGAGCAGCACGGCGAAGATGAAGAGATAGATCATCACCATGGTGCCGAGCTTCTTGCGCTCTTCCATGGTCGGCTCGCCCGCCCATTCCAGGAACTGAGTCACGTCGTGAGCCATCTGTTCCTTGGTCGCTTCCGTTCCGTCCGTGTATTCGATCATGCCGTCCATAAGCTGCGGCGGCATGGCGATCTGCCCGCCAGGGAAGTAGATGTTGTAATACATCCCCGTGCGCATCTCGACATAGTTCGGTGCTTCCTTGTAGCCCAGGAGCAGGGAGTAGGTGTAGTCCGCGCCGTAGTGGCGGGCCTTGTTGATCACCGACAGATCCGGTGGCAAAGCCCCGCCATTGGCGGCCCGGGCCGCTTCCTCATTGGCGTAAGGATTCCGGAACCGATCATTCGGCTTGGCGGGACGCACCCGGGGCAGACCGAATTCATCGACTTCGGAGCCGAACTCGTCAGGACCCGCAGGCACCTGGTTCTGGGCCGCGATTGCGCGCACCTCTTCTTCGGTGAACTCCGGGCCGCCTTCCTCACCGAGGTTCCGGTAGGAAAGCAGGTTCATGGAGTGACAGCCGGCGCAGATGGTGCTGTAGACCTGGAAGCCCCGCTGCAGAGCCTTGCGGTCATACCGGCCGAAGACACCGGAGAAACTCCATCCGCCTTCGGGCTCGATCATGTATTTGGCCGGAGCATCGGCTGCCATGGCCGCCGGGGCCGTGAGCGAACCGCCCAGACCGACAGCAGCAACAAGGCCAAGCAGACCGCCGATTACCGCGGACCGGGACTTCTTGAGGGAAGCCTTACGGGTGGCTGGCATGAGGGTGGTCATGTCAAACCTCCTTTGAGGGAGCGGCGTTGGCGCCTTCAGGCAGTCCGGATCCGCCAGACCCCGACAGAACCGACGCAGCAATGCTTTCCGGCTGGGGCAATGGCCTCTCGAACCAGCCCACAAGCGGCATGGCGAGGAGGAAATAGGCGAAGTAGAGGAAGGTCAGAATGGCGCTGAACGTGGCCACGTTGATCCCCGTTGGAGATGTACTCTCCAACCGGAAATCCGTCTCGCCAAGTCCGTCGACAATGCCGATCAGCTCTTCTTCACTGGTGTACTCGGTCCGCTCGGCGGTCTCACCCTCACCGGTGACCACGAAGGTCTTTTCAGCGGTGAACGTAACCACCATCCGGTCCGCCGTCTGAGCACCAGCCCAACCCAGGGCAAGGCAGACAACGATGAACCCGAAGAACAGCATCCGCATGGTCGGACGGTACCGGAGGGACCGAACCTTTGACGTGTCCAGCCAGGGCAGCAGCGCGAGGATGCCGATGGAGCCGAACATGGCCACCACACCCAGGAACTTGTCCGGAATGGCGCGCAGAATGGCGTAGAAGGGCAGCAGGTACCATTCCGGCACGATTTCCGGCGGCGTCACCAGGGGATTGGCCGGGATGTAGTTGTCTGAGTGGCCCAGGATGTTGGGATCGAAGAACACGAAATACGCAAACAGCATCAGGAAGATGACGATCGCGAAGCCATCCTTCACCGTGTAATACGGGTGGAAGGGCACCGTGTCCTGGGGGGTTTTCACGTCGATACCGGTCGGGTTGTTGTTCCCCGGCACGTGAAGCGCCCAGATGTGCAGCACAACCACGCCGAAGATCACGAACGGCACAAGATAGTGCAGGCTGAAGAAGCGGTTCAGGGTCTCGTTACCGACGGAGTACCCACCGAGCAGCCAATACTGAAGCGGCTCGCCGATAAACGGGATCGCACCGAACAGACCGGTGATCACCGTGGCACCCCAGTAGCTCATCTGACCCCAGGGCAGAACATAGCCCATGAAGGCGGCGGCCATCATCAGAACCAGAATGATCACGCCAAGGATCCAGAGCACCTCGCGGGGCGCCTTGTAGGACCCGTAGTAGAGGCCCCGGAACATGTGCAGGTAAACGGCCAGGAAGAACATGGATGCGCCGACCGCGTGGATATAGCGGATCAGCCAGCCGGAGTTCACATCCCGCATGATCAGCTCGACGCTCTCAAAGGCCAGAGCAATGTCGGCCTTGTAGTGCATGGCGAGCACGATACCGGTGATGATCTGGGTCACTAGGCAGATCGTGAGGATGCCGCCGAATGTGTACCAGTAGTTCAGGTTCTTCGGCGTGGGGAAGTCTACGAAAGAGTCGTGCATCAGGCGCATGAGCGGGAGACGCTCATCCAGCCAGCGCGTGACGCCGCTCGCGGGGACGTATGTGGATTCGTGTGCCATCGCGATTACCCGATCCGGATCATGGTGTCAGAAACAAATTCGCGGTCCGGAACATCGAGGTTCCGGGGCGCCGGGCCGCGGCGGATGCGCCCGGAGCTGTCGTAGTGGGAGCCGTGGCAGGGGCAGAACCAGCCGTCGAAATCCCCGGCGTCCGAGAGCGGCACGCAGCCCAGGTGGGTGCACACACCGATCATCACCAGCCATTCCGGCTTGCCGGGCATGTGGCGTTCCGCATCGTCCTGGGGGTCGGGCAGGGCATCCAGCTCGACGCTGTTGGCCTGCTTGATGTCCTCGGCGGTGCGGTGCCGGATGAAGACCGGCTTGCCCTGCCAGAGCACGCTGACCTGCTGGCCTACGGCAATGGGTGTGAGATCCACATCCACCGTCGCCAGGGCCTGTACGGCGGCAGACGGGTTCATCGTGTCAATAAATGGCCACGCGGTGAGACCGCCACCGACGGCCGCGAAGGCGCCGGTCGCGAGATAGATGAAATCACGCCGTGTGGGCTCTTCTTCATGGGTGGAAGACACCGGTCACCTCGTTCCTTCCCTGCGTTTCCCCCGGGAACGGATCCCACCGGGAAAACGGCGATTGCTGACTGGTCTCAAGGGCAGGGTATCAAGACCACCGGTCTTTCCTCCCCGACATCACGCATTCTCAGCGCTGTTACCGATGGAAATGCCGAACCCGCCAAACCAATCCGACACGTTCCTATCTACGCCGATACCGGAATAGAGCAAAGTCCACATAGGGACGCGCCCCAAATCGGCCCTGTGCTTGGCGCTGTCCATACACAGCCGGACATGGCCGTGTCAAAACCACGTTGCCGCTACAGTTTCGCCGCACATGCGGCCGTGTCAGCCCTCTGGCGCGCCGATGACCACCGGACCGGGGCACCGTGACCGCAAATAGTGTGAAAATTCTTCTCCGATCCGGTAAGCCGAACCTAGGTAAATGCCATTGGGCGCACCAGTGGCAGGTTGCCGCAATAGTGCATCGGACTAGGCCTGCACACGCTCAGGGGACGCAGACCCGGCGCTTGTAGGCCGTCACGGGATGATCCGATTCGGTTTTGGCTTGCCCGCCCGAGCCTGCCAGACTGTTCTTCTCAACACAGTCCCTTGAACGAGGATTGAAGCCAGTGGAGGAGCGCGCCAAAGCACCCGGCATGCTCGGAAGCACCCTTTCATGCAATCGGCCATGTCATCGGCTTTCACCCGGTGCCCATGGGGACGGTCCGTCAAAGCTCAAACAAGGTTGGCAATGCGTCTCGCCCTTTATCAACCGGATATTGCCCAGAACACCGGGACGCTGCTGCGCCTGGGGAGCTGTCTGGGTGTTCCCCTGGATATTATTGGGCCGTGCGGTTTTGCGTTTTCTGCCTCGGCCCTGCGGCGGGCGGGCCTTGATTACATCGATCCGGCGGGATACTCCCACCACGCGTCCTGGGAAGCCTTTCTCGGTGCGCCGGAACGCAGCCAGGGCCGCCTCGTGCTTTTAACCACCCAGGCCCGGCTGGCCTACACCGCCTTCGGCTTTGAACCCGGAGACACCCTTTTGCTGGGGCGCGAGAGCGCCGGCGTGCCCGCTCCGGTCCATGACCGGGCCGATGCCCGCCTTCTCGTTCCCATGGTCGAAGGCAAGCGGTCCTTGAATGTGGCCGTGTGCGGCGCGATGGTTCTGGCAGAAGGTCTGCGCCAGACTGGCGGATTCCCCCAAACGACCTGCGATAGCGGAGCTCCCCACCCATGAGCGATCCAACCATGCCCCTTGGCCAGCCCAACGAACCGGCCCAGGTGACACCAGCTGCGCCGACACCCGGCACCGGTTCCACAGCCGCAGATGCCCGGGGCAGCCTGAACCTGCCCGGATCACGGGATCAGGCGGTGGCCTCCCTGAAGGCCCGTCGGGCCGAGGACATTTCCGCGGAGACCATGGCCCTGCGCAAGGCGGAGGCCCGCCGCTGGTTCGAGAGCCTGCGCAACCGGATCTGCGCCGCGCTCCAGCGCATCGAAGACGATCTGGCCCCCCATTGCGACGGCGGTAACCAGCCCCCGGCCCGGTTTGTCCGCACCGCCTGGGACCGCAACGACAGCACCGCCGACGACGATTTGGCCACCGGCGGCATGTCCAAGGGCGCCATGTCCAAGGGAGGGGGCGGCGTGATGTCGGTCCTGCGCGGACGGGTGTTCGAAAAAGCCGGCGTCAACATTTCCGCCGTGGAAGGCACCTTCAGCCCGGATTTCGCCAAACAGATCCCCGGTGCGGAAGACGACCCGCGCTTCTGGGCTAGCGGCATTTCCCTGGTGATCCATCCCCGGTCCCCCCGGGTGCCCACGGTCCACATGAACACCCGGCACATTGTGACAACCCGGGGCTGGTTTGGCGGCGGCGCGGACCTGACCCCCATGCTGGGGTACCAACGGGACCGGACCTTCCCGGACGCCCGGGATTTTCACGCGGCGATGCGGGCGGCCTGCGATCCTTTCGACCGGCAGGCCTACAAGCTCTACACGGAATGGTGTGATTCCTATTTCCACCTGCCCCACCGGAACGAGCACCGGGGCATTGGCGGCATTTTCTACGACTATCTGGACAGCGGCGACTGGTCCCGGGATTTTGCCTTCACCCGGGCCGTGGGCGAGGCGTTCCTGCTGATCTATCCGGTGCTGGTGCGTCGGCGCATGCATGAGGAATGGACCGAGGCCGAAAAACAGGAACAACGGGTCCGCCGGGGCCGCTATGTGGAGTTCAACCTGCTCTACGACCGGGGCACCCAGTTCGGTCTGAAAACCGGCGGCAACACCGAAGCGATTCTCATGTCCCTGCCCCCGGATGTGTCCTGGCCCTGAGTTAGAGCCTTAATCCGAAACGGACTTTGCACGGGAACGGCGAACGCTCACGAAGCAGTGTTCGCAGGGTGCTGGCAGCGCTGCGGCAATTTGTGATAGCTTTCCGCCCACAAAACGAAAGTTTTGACTGCCGAAACGCCCGTTGAGGGGTCCATGGCAGGGTCAAAAGTGTAACAGGCGGGGTACAGGGGGGCATCCTGACGCTGCCGATCTTTCCAATGCGTGAGGAGATCGATCATGCGGATTGTTCTGACCATCCTGTCCTGGGTTCTGGCCCTGTTCATCTGTGCGGTGTTCCTGCCGTCCCTGTTCTTCAAGTTCGGCGATATCCATGGCTTTGCATCCCAGGATGTGATCGACATCAGCCGGAACATTTTCCAAAGCATCGACCGGACCGTGAACCAGTGGTTCGGCCTCACGGTTTTCGAGCCCTATGGCCGGTACGGCGTGGGCGGCGCGGAGCTTTTGGCCTCCATCCTCCTGCTGATCCCCGCCACCCGCTTCTTCGGCGCGGGCCTCGCCTTCCTGCTGATGGTTGGTGCCGTCTTCTTCCACCTGTTCACGGATCTGGGCGTTGAGGTGGTCTCCGAACCAGGCGCCGCCGCGGACAGTTCCCTGTTCTTCACCGCCGTGGCCGTGGTGGCCGCTTCAGCAGTGCTGATGGTGATCGAGCGGGCCCGGACCTGACACCGGCTCTGCTTCGAGCATGAGATTGACTGATCAAATGCCCTGGCTGCCCTTGCGCGGCCGGGGCATTGTCGTTTCAGGATGACCGGGCGATGGCCTGCAACCGGGCGCGCAGCTCATCCGGACCGAGGGTGAAATCTGAGGCGATCCATTCCGTCTCGAGCCGGGACAGAGCCGTCCCGATGGGCGGCCCTGAAGGCACGCCCGCGTCCAAGGCATCCCGGCCCTGAAGGGGAAAACGGGGCGCGGTCCAGGTTCGAACAAGCCTCAGCCCATTCGTGCAATCGGAAACGCTCACCCCTTGCCGGGAATGCCGGGCCGCGGCCAGCAGGAGCCAGTCCATGGCGGCACGGCTCCCCGCCTCATAGATCAGACGGCGCAAGGCCGGATCGGAGGGAGGCCGCCAGCCCTCACTCCCGGTGTCAGGGGCCAGTCCCTTGTCGAGGAGCCCGTTCTTGATAGGCCCATTTTTGATGAGCCTCGCCAAAGTCTGGAGATGGGCGGATTGAGCCTTGGACAGGCGCCATCTTGCGGACAGGGCGGACCCGTCTTCCTCCCCATCCAGGACCAGAGCCGCGAACCGGCGCATGCTGTCGGGAGACACATCCAGATCCCGTTCGAGCAGGACCAAAGCCTCGATCCAGGGGAGTGCGGCGCCCGGCGGCAAAAGCGCGTCCAAAACCCCTGCTGCCTCCATGGCCTTCAGGGCTGGCACTGGATCAGCGGCGTCCAACAGTTTGAACATTTCCCGCTGGATGCGTTCTCCGGACAAACCGGCAAGCCCGGCAATCCCACCGGCGATGGCTCTGAGGCCCTCCTGGTCCATGACGCCCTGGCCATACCAGGCGTGGAAGCGGAAAAACCTCAGGATCCGCAAATAGTCTTCCCGAATGCGCTGGCGGGCCTCTCCAATAAAGCGCACCCGCCGGGCGTCCAGATCCGCAAGCCCGCCCAAGGGATCATGGAGGGTGCCGTCCGGGGCGGCGTAAAGGGCGTTCATGGTGAAATCCCGCCGCCGGGCATCTTCCGCCCAGTCGGTGGAGAAGGACACCACCGCATGGCGGCCATCGGTGGCCACGTCCCGGCGCAGGGTGGTGATTTCGAAGGGTTTGCCCTGGGCGACGGCGGTCACGGTGCCGTGGGCCAGTCCCGTGGGCACGGCCTTAAGCTTAGCCCTCTCCAGTCGTTCCATGACCGTGGGCGGTTCAAGCACCGTGGCGATGTCCAGGTCGTCCACGGGGGCACCCAGCAGGGTGTTGCGCACACAGCCCCCCACAAACCGGACCAGATCCCCTTCATTGCCGCCGGTCTTCTGGTGAAGCGCCTCGATCACGAGCCGTGTGGCCGGTGCCCTGAGCCAGGGCGCCTGGGACGGTGCGAGACGGCGGACGGGGGCGAGCGGCATAGAGCGCCTTACAGACTGGTATCGGATCCCGATTCAGAGTCCGGATCCGGGTCTTCGGGGGGCTGGTAATCCGGCGGGCCCTGGCGGGGCTCCGTGGGCACCTCATAGCGTCCTTCCGGACCGGTGGTGAAGAGGAACAAGGCCAAGGTCACGACCGCCAGTCCAAGCCCGCCAAGCAGAAGCCATTGAATGGGTGAGTCCGCCCATGCATTCCGTCCGAACGGGGCATGGCCCTTCGTGAACCATTGCCAGAGGCCGTAACCGATAAACGGCAGCAGAATAAGGGCGAGTTCGATCAAGATTAGTCTGATCATTCGATGTACAGCCTCCGGTGGAGCGCCACAATCATGGCGGCAGTTGCGCCCCAGATATAATGGTTTTCATAGGGTATTGCGTAAAAGCTGCGTGGTTTTCCCTGGAATTCAACATTGTGGCGCTCATGATTGGCCACATCGAACAGAAAAGCCGCAGGCACTTCGAACACCTCCGCTACCTCACCCGGGTCGGGCCGGGGCTCAAACGCCCCATCCACCAGCGCCAGGACCGGCATCACGCAAAAACCAGTCACAGTCTCATAGGTATCGCTGATGCCCAGAAGCGACACCAGCTTGGGGTGAAGGCCCACTTCTTCATGGGCCTCTCTCAAGGCGGTGTGGACTGGTGACCGGTCCTCCGGATCGACCCTGCCCCCCGGGAAACTGACTTGGCCTGCGTGCCGGGTCAGATGATCCGCCCGCCGGGTCAGCAGGACGGTCAGTTCATGATCCCGGTCGACAAACGGCACCAGAACGGATGCGGGCCGCAGATCATCGAGACTGCCCTGGCCCGCGGCACCCCGGGCCGGACGGTTTTCAGGCCGGGGATAAGGCGCCAGATCGAAATCGCTGGTCACCGGATCGCTGTGATCCACGTCGTGGGAAATGGGTTCCAGACGGTCGGCGATCCGGCGCAACAGGTCCTCTTTCACGGCTCACCTCCCCTCCATCACGGTACTGGGCCATCACGGTTCCGGGCCATCACGGTTCCGGGCCATCAAGCTTCCGGCCCATCTCGGATTCGGGCCATCACCGATCCAGCCAACATCGCTCTGGGCCAACACCGTTCAGGGCTGGCATCCAGACTGGATCGATTCATGGCTTGTCGTCCGCAAAGCCCATGGTCCCTTCGCCCGGTTCCACACCACCCGCTATCGTCGCGTGATGGGGCACCACTCCAGAACCAGGCTCCAGCGGCTAGCCGCCATGAACCTCCGCGGAAGGGGCAAAGGGGAAGAAAAAGCCTGCGCTCCAGACCCCGAACATCACCTGCCCGTCCACGTCGGCTTCCGATGCGAGTTCGACGAGATCATAAAAGACGGGCCGGGCGATCAACGCGTGCAGTGCGGACCTGACATGAATATAGGGCGAAGGCTCAGCGGTGTCCGGGTCGATATGCACATCAATGGGATGATCCCCATCAGCGCGCACCACATCGCCCACATTGGTGCGGAAGGTGAGGACCTGTCCCTGGCCCGTGCCATCGGCCTGCAAGCCGACCGCGACGAAGGGAGCATCCTCTACCTGGATGGTCATCTTTTCGACGGGGGTGACCAGCACATAGGAACCGTCCGGCTCCCGGCGCAAAATGGTGGAAAACAGCCGCACGAGAGCGGGGCGGCGGATTTCCGAGCCGAGATATTCCCACACCCCGTCCCGGCGGATGCGGATGTCGATCGCTCCGCAATCGGGCGGGTTCCAGAGATGGACCGGCGGCAGCGCCCGGGGCTTGCGGCCGGCTGTTTCCAGCGCCACCCTCGCTTCATCGAGACCGCGTATCGGCGGTGGCTGGGATGCGTCCGCGCCGGGGCCGTCGTTTTTTGGAGGAGTATCGGTCATCCGTGCCTCCCTGAGCTTGAAAGCAGGGGTATGCCTGCTCCATTGTTGCGCACCTTAAATCTCCACCGATGGGCTGGCCACCGGACATGGCGCCCTGGCGGCTTCCCGGTTTCATGCTCGCCGACCCCCCGGGTTCCTTGAATGGGTGAAGCACCTGCATGGACCGGACCGAGGTGGGGCGGATGGACTGAAGCCGTTCTCCGCACGGCCACCGGCACACGGGACCGTCAACACGGGACCGTCAACACGGGGGAGCCAACACGGGGGAGCCGGTCCGCCTAAATAGGGCCATCCTGTTGAAACCTTGTGTTGACACGCTCCAGCCCAAGGCGAAAAAGCCCTGGTGCGCATGCGGCTTTGCCCGAGGACAGCCGGGTAGCGGATAGCCGGTGGCCGGATTTGATGGCTTGCGGGGTTTGGCGGCTGGAGTGAGCCACAATGGGGGGCGGGGTCCGGGCCAGGGGTCGAAATGAACCTCCCGAGGAAGGTCCGCGGAAAGTCTTTGCGTTTTAGGAGATCGAAAACGCAAATCACCCGTAGGATCCGGCGGGCTCGATGGTCATGGTCACGGACAGGGTATGGGCCGTTCCTTGCACCTGCCCCAAATAATGGCTCCGGTGAGAAGGCCTCTAATGAAAAGCCGTCAGTAACGCTCCGGCTTGTCGGGCAGGAAAGAGGGACCGGGCCGGAAAGAGGGTACAGGCCGGGAAGATCGGCACGTCATGCCCATAACGGCGTTAGGGTCTGGGGCGGGAACAGCACAATCACAGGGCTTCCGAAGCGCGGAAACGCCGAATCGGGGGCAGATGCCGGCCTGGCGCCGGTAAGAAGCAGAGGATGTCGATCCGATCATGCAGGTTGTTGAAGCCACCGACCCGGAAGATCAGTCCCTGGACGATAACGACCAGGACGTGGACCAGGGTTCCCAATACAACGGCGCTGACGCCGAGATGTCACCGGAGGACGCGGACCGGATCCTTGAGGAAGTCAAGGAAACCGGCGCTGCCATTCAATCCGTGCAGGAAGCCGTTGGTGAGGCCGTGTTCGGCCAGGAAGAGGTCATCGATCAGGTGCTGATGACCTTGCTGTGCGGCGGCCATGCCCTGCTTGTGGGGGTGCCCGGCCTTGCGAAAACCCTTCTTGTGGACACCCTCTCGACTGTGATGGGGCTTGAGGCCAAACGTATCCAGTTCACGCCGGATCTGATGCCGGGGGATATTCTGGGTTCGGAGGTCCTGGAGGAAGGGGAAGACGGCAAACGGGCGTTCCGCTTCATCAAGGGGCCGGTGTTCACCCAGCTTCTGATGGCCGACGAGATCACCCGCGCCAGCCCCCGAACCCAGTCCGCCCTGCTCCAGGCCATGCAGGAACGCCATGTGACCATCGCAGGCGAACGCCATGATCTGCCCCAGCCCTTCCATGTGCTCGCCACCCAGAACCCGCTCGAGCAGGAAGGCACCTATCCCCTGCCGGAAGCCCAGTTGGACCGCTTCCTGATGCAGATCGACGTGGGCTATCCCCACTATGACGCGGAACGGCGCATGCTGCTGGCCACCACCGGCTCGGGCTCGGCTGCCGTGCGCGCGGTGCTGGATCCGGAGCGGCTGATGAAGGCCCAGGCCCTGGTGCGGCGCATGCCCGTGGGCGAGGATGTGCTCGACGGCATTTTGACCCTGGTGCGCAATGCCCGTCCCGGCCAGAGCGCCCTTGATAATGTGGAAGAGCATGTCGCCTGGGGTCCGGGCCCCAGGGCGTCCCAGGCCCTGATGCTGGGCGTGCGGGCCCGGGCACTGATGGATGGGCGTTTCGCGCCGTCCCTGGATGATGTGGCGGCGATCGCCCACCCGGTTCTGCGCCACCGTATGGCCCTGTCCTACACCGCCCTGAACGAGGGGCGCACTGTTGGTGAAGCCATCGACGTTCTGATCGGGACCATCGGCTAAAGCACGGGACCGGCACCATGACAGGACGTTTCCGGAACGCCGCGCCGGTCAATCGCGGACATGCAAACCCCCAGGCCCTGCTCCGGGATGAAGGGGAACAGACCGCCCTCTCCCTGCCGCCTCTTCTGGTGGAGGCGGAGCAGGTGGCAAGAACCCTGGCGCCCGGTGTCCATGGACGCAAGGCGAAGGGTCCCGGCGAGACGTTCTGGCAGTACCGGCGCTATGGGGAAGGTGATCCGGCCGCGTCCATCGACTGGCGCCAGTCCGCCCGGACCGACAAGCTTTACGTGCGGGAAACCGAATGGGAAGCGGCCCATACGGTCTATTTGTGGGCGGACGGGTCCCCTTCCATGGATTATGCGAGCGGTGATGGCCTGCCCACCAAGGCGGACAGGGCGGCCCTGATCGCCATGGCTTTGGCTGTTCTGCTGGCCCGGGGTGGTGAACGGGTCGGCAGCCTGGACGGAACCGTGCGTCCTGGAAATGGCCGTGGGGCGCTGCGTCAGCTTGCGGAACACCTGACAACGCCGCCATCCCTTGATTTGGGGATGATCCCCCAGGGTCTTGGGCAGTCCCGGTCGGCGCGGATTGTCCTGGTCAGTGATTTCCTGATGGAAACGGGAACAATCGCCCACCGGATCCGCCAACTGAGTGGGGCGGGCACCAAAGGGCATCTGGTGCATGTGCTGGATCCGGCGGAGGAGGATCTGCCCTTCACCGGCCGGGCGCAGTTTGAAGACCTGGAAGAGGCCGCCAGTCTTACGGTCGGGCGCGCGGAAAGTCTGCGGGAGGATTATGCCCGTGCCCTGGCCCGTCACCGGGCTGCGATCCAGACGGCGGCCCGGCGCAGCGGCTGGACCTTGACCACCCACCGCACGGACCGAACCATCCACTCGGTTCTGGCCGCTCTTCATGATCTGGTGGCGGGCAAACGCTACCGGCGCGGGTTCTGACCGGGCCTGGTTTGATCTGGACAGGCCTGACCCAGACCGGCGCCAGTGGACCCATCACAACCTGAACCATCGCACACTGAAAGGACGACGGGGGATTATGCCGCCATGCTGACGATCGGAGCCCTGAGCTTCATGACGCCGGCGATCCTGCTGGGACTTCTGGCCCTGCCGGTCCTGTGGTGGCTGCTGCGGGTATCCCCGCCGGCACCCCGGGTGGTGCGCTTTCCCGCCCTGCGCCTGCTCCTGGGTCTGGCGAGCGAAGAGGAAACGCCTGCCCGCATGCCCTGGTGGCTGATGGCCCTGCGCCTGCTGCTTGCAGCCCTGGTGATTGCCGCTCTGGCCGGACCCTTGTGGAACGCGGCGGACCGGACCCCGGGCACCGGAGCCCTGGTGCTGGTGGTGGACAACGGCTGGGCGGCGGCCCCGGGCTGGCCCAAGCGGATGGAAACCCTGAACGGATTTCTGGATGAGGCGGAACGGGAAAACCGGCCCGTGGTGCTGATCCCCACGGCCACCGCAACGCCGCCGACCCTCGATGTGCTCACCGCCCGGGATGCCCGGACCCAGGCGGCCAATCTGAAACCCCAGCCCTATGCCCCGGACCGGGCGGCCCTGGTGGACCGGCTGGATGCCCTCAAGCGGACCCTGCCCGGGGTCACCGGTACCCGGGCCGTGGCCTGGCTGTCCGATGGACTGACTTACGGAGCGGCCCGAGATTTCGGCCGGGCCCTGGCCAATCTGGGGGCCGTCACGGTGCTGAGCGAACCGAATGACCGTCTGGCCCTTGCCTTCAATCGGCCGGAAACGGAAGGCAACCGGATCACCATCCCCGTTCTGCGCCCGAGGGGCAGCCAGGGCAGTGCCCGTCAGGGGGAGGCCGCTCTTCTGGGGACTGACGGACGGGTCCTGGGCAATGCCTCCTTCCGGTTTGAGGCCGACGAGACCCGCACGCTTGCGGAATGGGACCTGCCCCTTGAAGTCCGCAACCGGGCCGCCCGGTTCGCGCTTGGGCCTGCGGACCGGTCCGCGGGCGGGGTGTTCCTGCTGGATGGCAACTGGCGGCGCAAACCCACGGGCGTGGTCTCCGGCGACGGAACCACCTCCGCCCGTCCCCTTCTGTCTGACCTGTACTATCTGCGCCGGGCGCTGGTGCCCTATGCCGACCTGCGGGAAGGCGAACTGGGCACCCTCCTGGACAGCGGTCTCAGTGTGCTGATCCTCTCGGATGTGGGTCAGATTGTCGGCCCGGACCGGGACCGGGTGGGCGAATGGGTGGATGAAGGGGGCGTGCTGATCCGGTTTGCAGGCCCCCGCCTTGCCCGGCGCAGCGACGATCTTCTCCCGGTCACCATCCGCCGGGGCGGGCGGGCCCTGGGGGGTACCCTGTCCTGGGAGACGCCCAAGGGACTTGCGCCCTTCGAGGATGACAGTCCGTTTGCCGGTCTGCCGGTCAGCGAGGAAGTGATCATCGAGCGCCAGGTGCTGGCGGAGCCCTCGCCGGATCTCGATGCCCGCACCTGGGCGCGGCTGGAAGACGGCACCCCCCTGGTCACTGCCGACCGAACCGGCCGGGGCTGGATGATCCTGATCCACGTCACCGCCAACCAGGATTGGTCCACCCTGCCCCTGTCGGGGCTTTATGTGGAGATGCTCCGCCGTCTGATTGCCCTTTCGCCGGGCATGCCCGCCGCCCAGGGATCATCCGGTTTCACGGGTCCCTATGCGCCGGTGCGCACCCTTGACGGCCTGGGCGCCCTGGGCCAGCCCCCGGCTGCGGTCCTGGCCCTGCGGGCGGAAGACCTGAACCGGGCGCCGGACGGACGCCGCCAGCCTGGGCTCTACGGCCGGGAAGGGGGGGAAATCGCTTACAATGTCGCGCCGGAGGAGCCCGCCTACCGGGTCATGGGCGGGCTTGAGGGCGACATCGCCACCGGACGCTATGAGGGGGCTTCGTCCCTGGATCTGCGGGCAGCGGCCCTGATCGCGGCGTTCATCCTTGGACTGATCGACCTTGTGGCTTCCCTGGCCCTGACCGGTCAGACCGGCGGGCTGAACCGGCTCTTGCGCCGGTCCGGCGAGGCTGGGGCCGCTATGATCCTGTTTGCACTGACCGCGGGCACCGCAGGCACCGTTCTGGCGCCGACCCATGCGCTGGCTCAGGGCAACGGCGATAGCGCAGCTCAAGACAGCCGCGCTCTGGCGGCCACGCGGGTGACCCATCTCGCCTATGTGGAGACCGGGGACGCGGCCTCGGATGCCATGTCCCGCCAGGGTCTGGAGGGGCTGGGCCAGGTGATCGCCGCGCGCACGGCCTTCGAGTCCGGCCCGCCCGTGGGCGTGGAGCCGGGCCGGGATCCTCTGGTTTTCTATCCCCTGATCTACTGGCGGGTGACGCCGGGCCAGGGCACTCTGTCTCCGGAGGGTCTGCGGGCCATCGACACCTACATGAAGAACGGCGGGACAATCCTATTCGACACCGCCGACCATGGCAGCGCGGTGGGCGGTCTTGATGCCACGGGCCTGGACACGGCCCAGGGCGCCCTGCGCGCTCTTGTGCAGGACCTGGACATTCCCCCCCTGGTCCCGGTCCCCGACGGCCATGTGCTGGGCAAGGCTTTTTATCTTCTTACGGAATTTCCTGGTCGCTATGCGGGCGGCGAAGTCTGGGTGCAGGCTCCGCCGCCGGGCACCGAGGGCGGGGCGGACAATCCCATTGCCACAACCCCCAGCCGCCATGATGGGGTCTCACCCATTATCATCGGCGCCAATGACTGGGCCTCGGCCTGGGCCAGGGGGCCGCGCGGGGCCGCCGTCGTGGCCCCGGTGCCCGGCGGTGAGCGCCAGAGGGAACTGGCCTACCGGTTCGGGGTCAATCTTGTGATGTACACGTTGAGCGGCAACTACAAGGCCGATCAGGTCCATGTGCCGGCCATTCTGGAGCGGTTGGGACAATGACCTGGGATCTGCAATTCGCCCCTCTCCTGCCCTTTCCCCTGCTGATCGGAGCCATGGCCGCTGTGGTGGTTCTTGTTCTTGCGGGCCTGATCCTGAAGGCCCGGGGCATGTGGCTGCGCACGCCGTTTCTGGCGGGCCTGATCCTTGTTCTGATGAATCCGGTCCTGCGCGAAGAAGACCGGGCGCCCATTCCCGATGTGCTCACGGTGGTGGTGGACGAAAGCCGCAGCCAGGATATCGGCGACCGAAAAGAAGAGGCTGACGCCATTCTGGAAGCCCTTCAGGAGCGGGTCGCCCGCATGGAAGGCCTGGAGCTGCGGATCATCCGGACCGGGAGCGAGGACGACGAGGGCACCTATCTGTTCTCGGCCCTTCAGACGGCGGCGGCGGATCTGCCCGCGGACAGGCTCGCCGGGGCCATTCTGATTACCGACGGCCAGATCCACGACGTGCCGGAAAGCGGCCGCCCGGCGGGGTTCCCTGCGCCGGTCCACAGCCTGCTGACCGGCGCACGGGATGTAGGAGACCGGAAACTCACGGTGCTGACTGCCCCCGCCTTCGGCATTGTGGGCAAGACCGTGACTGTGCGGGTCCGTGTCGATGATCTGGGGTCGGAACCGGGCGCGGGCCCGGCCACCGCCACCTTGTCCGGACGCCTCGACGGGCAGGAGCTCGGTGCCCGCCCCATCCCCGTGGGGGAGCCGGTGGATCTCAACCTGGGCATCAACCATTCGGGCAGCAATGTGCTGGAATTGAGCGTGGACGCGGGTCCGGAAGAGTTGACCATGCTCAACAACCGGATGGCCCTGGCCATCAGCGGTGTCCGGGACCGTCTGAAAGTGCTGCTGGTGTCCGGCGAGCCCCATATGGGCCAGCGCACCTGGCGGGATCTGCTGAAATCAGACCCGGCGGTCGACCTGATCCACTTCACCATTCTGCGTTCGCCGGACAAGCAGGATTATACGTCCCAGGACGAACTGGCCCTGATCGAGTTTCCCACCCAGGAACTGTTCGCGGAAAAACTCAACGAATTCGACCTGGTGATTTTCGACCGTTTCAAGCGCCGGGGTGTGCTTCAGCTTGCCTATCTCAGCAATGTCGCCCGCTATGTGGAACAGGGCGGCGCGCTCCTGGTGGCCACCGGTCCGGCCTTTGCCACCAATGCCAGCATCTACCAGTCGGGTCTTTCCGCTGTGCTGCCCGCCGTGCCGACGGGGGAGGTGATCGAGGAACCCTATAAGCCGGGTGTGACCACGGCGGGGGCCCGTCATCCGGTGACCGCGGATCTTGCCGAACCCGGCCAGCAAGGCCAGACGGGGGATGCCCAAACCGGGGACGCCCAGGCGGTGAGCGAGGAAGACACTCCGGATACGGCGGAACCGCAATGGGGCCGGTGGTTCCGGCTCATCGATGCCGAGGTCAAGCGGGGCACCGTGGTGATGACCGGTCCGGGAGAGCGCCCGCTGATGGTTCTGGACCGAACCGGCGAGGGCCGCATTGCCCTTCTGCTGTCCGATCACATCTGGCTCTGGTCCCGGGGCTTTGAAGGGGGCGGGCCTCAGCAGGAATTGTTGCGCCGGGCCGCCCACTGGCTGATGCGGGAACCGGAACTCGAAGAAGAGGTCCTGCGGGCCACCAGCCGGGGCCGGGCCATCGAGATCACCCGCCGGTCCATGGAAGAAACCGTTGGACCGGTCCTTGTGACCACCCCGGATGGAAATGAAATCGAGGTTGCTCTGGAATCGGACGGGCCGGGGATCTGGCGCGGCCGTCTGGAGACCGATGAAATCGGCCTGTTCCGGCTGCAAAGCGGCACCTTGACCGCGGTTGCCGCCGTCGGCCCCCTGAACAGCCGGGAATTTGCCGATGTGCGCCCTAGTTCAGTGCCCCTTAAACCTGTGGAAGCGGGTACGGGAGGCGGGGTGTTCTGGGCTGCGGAAAACGGCCCCGAGGCGGTCAATCTGCCGGGTATCCGGCGGGTGCGGGTGGGACGTGAGACCGCGGGCCAGGGCTGGCTCGGCCTTGTGGACCACCAGCGTTTTGAAGTGCGATCCAGCCGGGACGTGCCCCTTGCGCCCCCTGCCCTGCTGGTCGCCATGCTGCTCGGCCTGCTGATCTTTGCCTGGCGGTGGGAAGCGCGGTGAAATGGATCCGCGCCGTCAGTGGCCGGTAAAATGTTTCAAAAGCACATGGGGCGCGGTCAGCACGCTTAGCCCGATGAAGATGATCATGGTGAAGGCCTGTTGCGGGGATTCGAATAAACCCAACTCCGACTGTCCCACCAGAAACACGAGGCATGCCCCCGTCAAAGCAGCGATCGCTGCTCCTGCCGTCAGGCCATAGAGGCTGCGTCTGCCGGTCATGCCCCGGGCGCGGACCCAGTGCTCCGTCGCGATCATGTGGCGCGGGGCATGGATGAATGAAAAATAGACGGAAAACGCCAGAAGGGCGGGCAGCACCAGGAACAAGGCCATGGTGCAGGTCAACTCCAGAACGATCCGTGCAAGGCCCGTGTGGCGCAACCGCAAGAGCAGCGCGAGAGGCACCAGGGCGACGAGCGTAAGACCTGCGGCCTGAACCATTTCCGGTTCCAACATCCCGATCCGTAAGAGTCCCGTGTCCGACCTCCCGGCCCCGTGGGCAATGAGGGCGTTGAACAGCACGGTGACATCCTCAGGGGAGGCAGCCAGCGCTGTCCCGAAAGGTGCCGCGCCGAAAGCCAGTATGAGCATGGGATCAGCGCCCGCATCGTGGGCTGACGCGTCCTCCTGACCGAAATGAAAAAGGGAAACCGTGAGAAAAAGCCCGAGCGCCAGGACCGGTTCGACCAGCCACGCCATGAACATCACAGCGCCCGCGCAGAGGTAAAGGAGGGTAAACGGTACGTACCAGGACGGCCCCCAGCGTTTGCGCAACAGGCAGTGACCAACGGCCATGTCCATGCCGCCATGGGGCAGACCGACAAGGCCGATCAAGGGCATGGCGATCAAGAGCTGGTGGTGCAGGGAGAGATCATATCCGCTTACCCCATAAAGGATGGCGGCCGCTAACCCGACGATCCCGGCAATACTTCCCAAACCGGAAGCATGAAAGGGAATGAGACCCCACGATGTGTGAGTGTGCACCATACCGGGCTCCTGGGCGGGGAAACAATGCGGGCGGACGTGCCTTAAAAAGGCCCGCCCGCCCGGAAGATTGCATCCTGGGGCGGGGTGCACACACCCCGCCCCGGGACAAAGTGAGCGATCAGGCCGCGTAGCCGTCTGCTTCGGACTTCCGCACGGCGATCAGGTAGATGAACACGCCGAAGAAGGCTTTGGCGAGAACGTCGGCGACGGTGTAACCGACCTGGACAGCCGTTGCTGCATCCGCGCCACTCAGACCGATCATCGGGAAGATGAACACCACCGGATAGAAGCACCAGGTGACGACCACGATCCAACGGGCGAAACTGATCAGTCCACGGGCATCGGCAGGCTGCTCGCTGATGGACCGGCTGATCCCGATCACGAGTTCGTACACGATATAGATGAACGGGATCATGGCGGCGACCCACCAGAACCAACGCACACCCGCATCTTGGGAAATCTCACCCGGATAGCCCAGCACGATCATCAGGGCTGCGGCTGCGCCAAGGACGGTGCCTTTCCGCCAGGTTTCGGCCCGGGAAAGCCCCATGACCGCAATCAGTTCCACCAACAGAAGCGGCACGGTCAGCAGCCAGTCCACGTAGCGATAGGCATCGTTGAAGGGCTTGCCGGTTGCGACATACATGTCGCCGGAGAGTTCATAGGCGCCGGTCCAGCTTTCGAGGATGCGGACGTAGTGATACAGGGCGATCAGGGTTACCAGACCGGTGATCGTCAGTGCTGCCCGATAGGCCGGTGCGACACTCCCCCGCTGCAGGAAGAAGAACACGGTTGCCGCCCCGAAGGTGGCGATACCGAACGAAGTTGAGTTGAACACGAGGCTGTATTGTAAAGCCGTTAGCTGTTCCATGGATGCCTCCCTTTTTGAAATCAGCAGGCCATGAACTAGGGCCATGGAGCGGGAGATCCGCCGTATGCGTCAGAATGACTTGGAAAGCTCCCGTTACTGATGACCAGATGACGCACCCCATGCCTCTGCTACGGTTGCTTCACCGGTTATATCGCGGCTTTTGTTTTACAACGGCCGGGGGCAATGCGCCGCAGTGCCGGAAGGAACTGAGAACGCCGGAGGGCGGGCCGATATAATCAGTACAAAGATGTAGATATAGAAGACGGTCCGGATCGTGGGGGATGGCGATGGTGACCGTCCGGGCCGGGAGAAAACCGGCACGGGCGTAGTAGCTCTGCTCCCCCAGGAGAAAGACAAGGCCGTGGCCCCTGGCCGCGGCCCGCGCCAGCCCCTCTTTCAGCAAAGCCACCCCGAAGCCCTTGCCCTGACACTCTGGCTGAACAGCAAGGGGCCCGAGAAGAAGGGCCGGAATGGTCTCCTGATCCCTCCGGAGCACTACGGGAGCAAAGCGGATCGAGGCCACCAGCCGGTCATCGGCCCTTGCCACGAGGGAGAGATCCCGGCAATGGGGCGTGCCGTTGCGCAGGAGATAGCCAGCCCGGGCAAACCGTCCGGGTCCAAAGGCTTTGTGGTGAAGAGTGGCGATGGGATCACCGTCGCCGGGCTGTTCGGGTTGGATGGCAACCATGGCTGTCGCATTCGGCATGATCCGGGCGCCGGGATCAGACATCGGACCCCAGACCGGACGGACCCGTCATGGTTCGGGGCCTTCGCTGGTGTCCACACAGGTCTGATCGCAGGGCGGCCCTGCCCTCTGGCCGGCCCGGTCGGGGCCGTTCACCATCGGGGCGATTAATCGGGAAAAGGAAATGCCGGCGGTCGTGACGGATTCAGCTTTGGACCCTGGGCCTGTCGTCAGGCCTCACCTGTGGTCCGGGCTGTGGCCGCGCGACGACCCTGCCCGCCGGCGGGGCGGGAGCAGTTCTGTCGTCGGAGGGTGCGGCGCGGCATCATCACAAATATCCATTCATTTCAGTATGGGGCCGTATCAGTACAAGGCCGCATCAGCACAAAGGGCCTCGGACCCCGGGGGACCTTGGTGCATCCCAAGGATGCTGAACCAGGACGCAAGCGCCAAAAGGAGCGTTTAACCCGTCGGCAAATGCTGGACGCATAAATGCCGCACGCGCACTATGACCGGCACTGTTTTGCCTGCCAAGGGAAAAACAGGGGGCCGCCTCAACACGCCCCATGCCGGTGAGCCGTTCTGAGGGCGGCACACCCGGGATCGGCCCATGGGAGGGACAGAGCCCGCGACTGGCGTCTGGCCACGGCCCCTGCCCAGCGGTCATACTGCCCTGTAATGGATTCGACAAAGCAGGCCTGTGGGTCCGGATGAGCCTTGGCAGTCCCCGCTTGCAGGCCGGAGAAACGGCCATTGAGAGGAGATGGAAAATGAGCGGCGTTCTTGAGGGAAAAGTCGTGCTGGTCACCGGTGCGGCACGGGGTATCGGCAAGGAATGCGCGGTTCTGGCCGCCCAGCAGGGCGCCAAGGTGGTGGTGAACGACCTGGGCGGCGGGGTCTCCGGAGGAGATGAAGGCAGCGCCAGTCCAGCGGACGAAGTGGTTCAGGAAATCCGGGCCGCTGGGGGTGAAGCGGTCTCCAATTCCGAAAGCGTGGCGGATATTCACGCGGCGGGCCGGATGGTCACCCAGGCCCTCGACACCTTCGGCGGTCTCCATGCGGTCATCAACCCTGCCGGGATCCTGCGGGACGGCATGTACCACAAGATGACCGAGGAGGACTGGGCCGCCGTGCTCCATGTCCATCTCCACGGGGCCTATTGCATCTCCCGGGCGGCGGTTCAGCATTTCCGTGACCAGGAGGAAGGCAGCTTCGTGATGTTCACCTCCACCTCGGGCCTCATCGGCAATATCGGGCAGGCGAACTACGCGGCGGCCAAAATGGGGGTGGTCGGTCTCTCGCGGATCATCGCCATGGAAGGCGCGATCAAGAACGTGCGCTCCAATGTGATCGCACCTTTTGCGTGGACCCGGATGATTGCCACCATCCCGGTCAAGGACGAAGCCAGTGCCCAGCGGGTGGACCGCATGAGAAATGCCATGCGCGCCGATCAGGTCGCCCAGACCGCCGTGGCGCTGGCCTCGCCCCAGTCCGCCGAGGTGAACGGACAGATCTTCGCTGTGCGGGGCAATGAGGTGTTCCTGTTCTCCCAGCCCCGGCCCGTGCGGGCGATGACGCGCATGGAGGGCTGGACCCCGGAGACCTTGATCTCCCAGGCTTTCCCGGCCATGGCCAAGGACATGACGGATCTGGGCAATACCGCCTCGGTCTTCACTTGGGATCCGGTCTGAGGGGGGACCCTGTCTGAGGGGGGGACCCCGTCTAAGGTGGCTTGTCCCATGTGGGGCAGGCCCAGGGGGATACTGTTCCGCTGGCGGATGACCCGGCTGGATCAGGGATGCAAAGGAATGGATGGATCATGGGGCAACTGATCAATGGGAAGTGGCATATTCGTCCGGTGGACACCTCAGCCACCGGAGGGCGGTTCGTCCGGGCCAACTCCGTGTTCCGGAACTGGATCACGCCGGACGGTTCCCGAGGACCGGCGGGGGACGGCGGGTTCGCGGCCGAAGAGGGGCGGTATCAGCTTTATGTCTCCTATGCCTGCCCTTGGGCCCACCGGACCCTGATCCTGCGTACCCTGAAGGGTCTTGAGGGGATGATCGGCGTCACGGTGTCGGATGCTTTCATGGGAGACGAGGGCTGGACTCTCGGGCGGGAGCCGGACACAAAGGCGGACTTGATCAACGGCGCGACCCGCCTTTATGAACTTTATCTTCAGGCGGACAGTACCTATACGGGACGGGTGACGGTTCCCGTTCTGTGGGACTGCAAACGCCGGACGATCGTGAGCAATGAATCCGCTGACATCATCCGCATGTTCAATTCCGCCTTCAATCACCTTCTCCCCCGGGACAAGGCGGCGCTTGATTTCTACCCGGCCTATTACGCCAGTGAAATCGACGAGACCAATGCCATGGTCTACGACGCGATCAACAACGGGGTGTACAAGGCAGGCTTCGCGGGCACCCAGGGGGCTTATGACGAGGTGGTCTACACCCTGTTCAATGCCCTGGACAAACTCGAGGACCGTCTGGGCCGCCAGCGCTATCTGGCCGGTCCTCAGCTTACGGAAGCTGACTGGCGCCTGTTCACCACCCTGGTCCGCTTCGATCCGGTCTATGTGGGTCACTTCAAATGCAATCTCCGGCGCATTGCCGATTATCCGCATCTGTCCCAATACCTGCGTGATCTCTATCAGGTGCCGGGCATCGCGGAGACCGTGAACTTCGATCACATCAAGCGGCACTATTATCAGAGCCACACGGCGGTCAACCCCACGGGGATCGTCCCGGCGGGGCCGGAAATGGATCTTACCGCACCCCATGACCGGGCGAGACTCACTTGAGATCTGCTCTCCCATAGAAACCACCCGGTCATGAGCCGGGACCGAAAAACAAGAGCCAAAAGACAAGGAAAGGGAACGCGGGAAATGGGCACCATGACGGATTATGACGATTACGATGCCATGGAGCTTGCGGCCCTGGTCCGTGAGGGGAAGACCACGCCGGATGAGCTTCTGGATACCGCCGTGGAGCGGATGGAGCAGGTGGACCCGCATATCAATGCCGTCGTGCTGCGCCATGTGGACGAGGCCCGGGCCGCCATTGCCGACGGCCTGCCCGATGGTCCGTTTACGGGCGTTCCGTTCCTGTTGAAGAACCTCCATGTGGCCCTGGAGGGCACGATTACCGACTCCGGCTCCGCCTTTTTCGCTGACATGGTCGCGACCCAGGACACGACCCTCGTTGCCCGTTACAAAAAGGCGGGTTTCGTGATTTTCGGCAAGACCAATTCGCCGGAATTCGGGCTCACCACCTCCACCGAGCCGCGCCTGCACGGAGCGACCCGCAATCCCTGGGATCTGAACCGGTCCGCCGGCGGATCAAGCGGCGGCGCGGCGGCGGCGGTGGCCGGGGGCATCCTGCCTGCGGCCCAGGCCAGCGACGGGGGCGGATCGATCCGTATCCCCGCCGCCGCCTGCGGACTGGTGGGCTTCAAGCCAACACGCGCTCGCACACCCGCCGGACCCGTGAAGGGCGAAGGCTGGGCGGGCATGTCGCATATGCATGTGGTCAGCCGGAGCGTGCGGGACAGTGCCGCCATTCTCGACGCGACCGCCGGGCCGGAAGAAGGCGACCCTTATGCGGCCCCGCCGGGTGGTCCGTTTCTGGACAGTCTCACCCGTGAACCGGTCCGCCTGCGGATTGCACTGGTTCTTGATGAGCCGGAGGGCGTGGTCATTGCCCCGGAGTGCCGGGCAGCGGTGGAGTGCACGGCGGCCCTGCTCACGGATCTGGGGCACCATGTCGAGCCCGCGTCCCTGCCCTTCGAGGATTATGAGGTCCGGCTGGCCCAATCCGCCGTCATCTCGGGCAGTATTGCCGGTCTCATCAAGGAGCGCGCCGAGGCCCTTGGCCGTGAGCCGGGTTCGGATGATCTGGAAGCAGTCACCCACCGCACCGTCGCCACGGGCCGGACCCTGACCGCCGAGGACTATGCCCTGGGTACACAGATCATGCACAAGATCGGGCGGGCCATGGGCCGCTTCCACCAGACCTACGACATTGTCCTGCAACCGACCCTGGCAACCCCTCCTCCGCCCATCGGCAAGATTCATCTGGGCCGGGAGGATACGGCACAGTATTTCGCGGACCTCTATGCCTTTGCGCCCTTCCTGGCCCCCTATAACGCGACGGGGGCGCCGTCTGTCTCCCTGCCCCTGCACTGGACGGGGGACAATTTCCCGATCGGGGTCATGCTGAGTGCTGCATTCGGCGCGGACGATCTGCTGTTTTCCCTGTCGGGACAGTTGGAGCGGGCACGGCCATGGGACCGCCGCAGACCGCGCCTGCCTGCCTGAGTCAGTACGGAGACGTGATCACGCCCGCGGCGCGCAGATCCGCAGCGGCGGCCTGGCGGCACTCCAAGAAGGCGCCGAAATCAATGTAGGGTGTTTCGGCCAGCCGGGCCTCCACCGCAAGGAAGGCAAGGCATTCTGCCGGGCCAAAGGGCCAGGGATGACCGGCCAGGACCTCGGCGGCGCCACCGGACAGGGCCGGGCCCGGATCCTCCGGACCGTGGTGGGGCTGGAAGAAGCCCCACTGACCATCGGGGCCACGGCGGGCGCCCATGAAGCGGTAGGACAGGTCCGGATTATAATAGTCCATGATCCGTTCCCAGATCTCTGTGCGGAGCTGGGCTCCTTCTTCCCCTTCCGACTGCTCAGGCGGGATCGAGCCAAGCCGGGCGAGGATATAGAGGCTTTCCCGCGCCGGATCTCCGTATCCGGAGGACACCACGGTCAACCCTCCCCGGTGGGCGGGTAGGCGTGCATGGACCAGGGGACCGCCCGCGTTTTCCAGAACCTGACGGATCCAGTTACGCATTCTGCGGACCAGGAGCGGCCGGGCGACCTCGGCCGCTTCAAGGGCCTGAAAATAGAAGTACCAGTCCGGCCAGGGCGTCAGACTGTCGAGGACGGTCTGTACGATCGTCCGTGCGGTGCGCTTGTTCATGGGCCGGTTGCTCAGGAGCACGGCGGCGGCCTGCCCCTTCAATCCGCCCCAGGCTTCGGCGCCACCGGGTTCGGAGAAAAAACCTGTGTGATTATAGGTGGCCACAGCCTCGTAGACGTCCCCCTCCGCCATGGTCCACCCCTCGGGGATCAGGGGCGCATGGAGGGGGTACCGGTCATCGGCCCAGCGAGTATCTTCCGCCGCCCGGGCCGCCGCCTTGGCGTGGCCCGTCAGATCCGGGGGAACTTCGCCGGGGAACAGGCGGATCAGAAGCACAACCGGTGTGGTGCGCCGGCCGGCCAGATCATATTCAGCCCCGTGAACAAAAACGAAATCCGCCGCTTCCGGCCGGATTTCGAGCGAGCCGGAGGCCTGGGACCAGAAGCCCTTGACAGGCACATCCGCGCCGGGCGCGCCGAACCGGACATACGCGGACCATTCCGCTGGCTCCAGGCCTCTGGGCAACAGCACGTCCGCAAGCCCGCCAAGGTCCGTCCTTACGGTCCTTGCCGGATCCAGGCCCCTGGCGAAAAGCTGGAAGACCATGCGTACACTGCTCCCGTCATTATATATCACCGCAGCCCGCCTGTTTCATGGTTCTATCGTCAGCAGTCAAACTGTAAGTACTTTGTCCGTCCGGCCCATCCATGAACCAAATGTCATTCAAAGGATTCGCCGCATAAATCTTTCCGATTGAAAATACGTCATTGTGCCAAGCTCTATCCGTAAAGATTAGGGACAAGTCAGGTCATTATTGAGGCAACTCCCTGCGCCTCTCCCGTCCCCGCTCCTCCCAACCCCTCTGCCCCCCGGTCACGCTACCGGCAAATCCGGTTGGCCGGTCCAGACCGGCGGGCGCGGGCGCGCTCCGGTCAGTTCCTCCAGCCGCACCGTCACCGCCGGGGAAAGGTCCTCCGGCAGACTGGTCAGGGGAAAGAACCGGGTCTCGGCAATCTCAAAACTTCTGCGCTTTTTGCGATTCCAGTCATAGAGCACATAGAAGGCAGTATGATCCGTGTACCGTGGATTGTCGTATGTGTACGCGCCAAAGAGCATCATCGGCCCCTCCGGTATGATGCCGGTTTCCTCGTACAACTCCCTCCGGGCCGCCGCTTCCAGATGTTCCTTCCGGTTCACACCCCCTCCAGGCAGAAACCAGCCGTCCCTGTAGGTCTGCCGCACCAGGAGCACCTGGTGCTGGTCGTCGAAGACGAAAGTGAACGCGCCCATGCGATGGGGGCGGATCCAGCGCAGAACCGGGTAGGTCAACGTCGTCCACAGGACATAAAACACGCGTAGCATGATTTCGTCTCCAGGCATCTCGCGTTAACCCTAATTCGCGGAAACGTTTGGGCAAAAGCGCAAGGGTATCAGAAAGCGCGAGATTAACGGATTTGCAGGCCCGATTGTCCAGGCTGTTGGCTCCACGGCGCAGGCCCAGAATCAGCCAGCGCCTCCCCATCAGGCTTCGTGTCCTGCACGGCGCAGCGGAGGTCACCCCATGGCCCGTCCCCACATTTCCTCGTCCGGCCTTCTTACCGATCAGGACGACCGTCCGGTCCCTTCTTCTTCCAACGAAGATTCAGGGGCTTATCCGTCGCATGGGTCCGAACCGGGGGGGCTGGCCAGCCGATTGTTGCGAAAGTTCCAGGCTTCGACGGGGATTCTCGCGCGGGAGAAAGAGGACACAGCCCCCGGCACCCGGGACCGGGCGGAAGCTCTGCGGGCGTTTGCGGACCAGAGCGCCCTGGCCACCGGCCTTCAACTCACCAGAGTGGCCGTGGAGTCCATGGCGGAAATCCGGGCGGATGCGGAACGGATCTGTTCAGGCATCCTGACCGGTGGCGACCAGCGCGGCATTCGCCGCCTGGAAGAACGGCTCCGGGATCTCCACTCAGCGGCGACCATGGCGATCCTGCCGGACCACCCGCCCCTGACCGACGGCAACTGGATCTTGTCCCTGACACCGGCAGGAACCCCGGCCGGAGACACCGGCGAGCCGGTGCGGATCACGATCCCGGGCATCCGCTCCCTGAAGGCCCTGGGCTCTCCCTCCCCCTTCACCTTGGATGGCGCCAACACGAGGGCCTCAAGTGTGAAAGAAGCCCTTGAGGCCATGCGCCACGAAATCGCCGACACCAGAGCCGGTCTGCTCGCGGCCCTCAGTGTTCTTGCCCAGCCGGCCTAAGCCCGGACCGGACGTCAGCCGGAAAAAACCGCCCTGTGACGCACGGTAAACGGGCTTTGCCGGTCCGGTTGATGAAACAGGCACAAACCGTCCACCTGGAGCGGTGAGGAGCCGAACAGGGCATCGATTGGTTCCAGCAGATCCATGATCATCTCCTGTTCCTCTGGATCGGACAGGCGTTCGGTCAGGGTCATGTGGAACAGGAATTCCTCGAAAACCAGGGGATAGCCATAGCGGTCCAGATATTCCCGCTGGCGTTCGCTCAGCCGCTCCGGCCGGCGCCGTGCCCGGTCTTCATCGCTCATGGGCGCCCGGAAGGGTTCGAAACTCGTCACCGCATCCCTGTGCATGGCATCCATTTCCGGTGACGGCTCGCTCAGAACGAAGGCCGTGAACCCGTGGAGGGATTTCACCTCCAGGGCTGGCGCCTCAAAGGCGCTGGTGCGCGATGCAAAGGCATCCAGGGCCGCCTTGAGATCTTCGAAACTGGTGCCGTCCACGACTTCAAAGGGCGCCTTGATGGTGGCGTGAAACCCGTAATTGCGGGGGCTGGCGGTGATCTCGAACAGCCGGGCGCTGTCGAGAAAGCCGATATCCTCGTGCTCGATCATCTCGCCGGTATAGGCGTCCCGGCCAAGCCAGGCAGCGCCGAATGACGCCAGATCGGTTTCCGGGGCCGGCGCAAAATAGAGGGCATAGCGTTCCATTGGTGTTCCCTTCCCCCATCTCCAAACGGTCACGGTCTTAAAACGGGCACGGTCCCAAAACAGGCACGGTCCCAAAACAGGCACGGTCTCAAAACGGGTATGGCCGATCCGGCTGGCTGCCAGATGGGTGCCACTCCCGATCAGGCAACCCGGTAGCCCGCCCGCCAGGTGGCCCGCACGATGGCCTGGTCGCCTGCCATCCGGATCCGCAGAAGATCAGCCCTCAGCCCGGGTGCGATCTGGCCCCGGTCGCCCAGCCCCCCCATGCGGGCGGGATTGGCGGTCACCAGAGCCATGGCCTGGTGGAGCGGCCACCCCAGCTCCCGGGCGATGCGGAAGGGGGCGTTGACGAGGCTGACCGGCACATAATCGGATGACAGGGCATCCAGAAGCCCACGGTCCGCCAGATCCATCGCCGCCACATTGCCGGAGTGGGAGCCGCCCCGAATGACATTGGGCGCCCCCATGATCGTGGTCATGCCCTTGTCCCGGGCGGCCTGGGCAGCGGCAATGGTGGTCGGAAACTCGCTGATGGTGATGCCCAGTTCCGTCGCCTCGTCGATATGGTCCGGCTTGGCATCGTCGTGGCTCGCCAGAACCAGCCCCCGGCTCAGCGCGTCCGCGGCGATGGCGGAACGGTTGGGGACCGCGTGGAGGCGCTGGGATTCCTTTTCCAGCTTCACCCGCTCGTCGAAATCCGCCGGGCTCTCTCCATAGTGGTTGATCGACAGTTCCTTCAGCCGGGCGATGTCCGGGAACTGGCGGTCTCCCGGCGTGTGGTCCATGAGGGAGATCAGACGCACCCACGGGCTTTGGGCGTAATGGCGGTAGAGCGCCACCACATCCGGCTTGGGCACTTCACAGCGCAGATGCAGGAAGTGGTCCGAGCGCAGGAGACCCTGGTCCTGGGCCTCGGTGATCGCCGCCACGGCCTGATCGAGATATTGGAGGCGCTCTTCCTTGCCGGCCCGGTCTCCCAGGGAAACCGCATCGAAAACCGTCGTGATCCCGGCTCCTGCCACCTGCATGTCATGGGCGGTCAGGGCTGGCAGGGCGGGCCAGAAGACATTGGGCCGGGGCACCAGATGGCGCTCCAGATTATCCGTGTGCAATTCCACCAGTCCGGGCGTGAGGATGTCGCCCTCGAAATCCATGACCGGACCATCAGGTTCCCCGTTTCCGCCAGCGTCCTGATGAGCCGGCCGATGAGCTGGGGGAAAAGCGGCGGAAGGAGAGCCCGCGTCCCAGATATCCGTGATGATGCCGGCCTCGACCCGGAGACCGCCATGGATTTCCCGGTCGGCCAGAACCACAAGGGCATTGTGAATTGTGAATGTGGATGTGAAAGGCACAGTGCCTCCTGATATCGGATTGGCTTGATACTGCAGTCGCCTGTGGCTCCCGCGGCTCGTGGCCCGAGCGGGTAGCTCGCGCAGTTTGGTATGCCCCGCCGCAGGGAGCACATGGGCAACGACCGGGTGGGCACTATCCCTCGACCAGACTGGTTTTTGATTACCGGATCTTGGTGGCCCGGATCCGGCCTCAGGGCAAGCGGTCCATTGGCCCCGGGCATGATTGTTCTCCCGTAAACCGCCATGGCCGGTTTATGTTCGTCATTGCGAATGTGGAGAAAACCCTTACCGTGGCAAAAACTTCGATTTTTCTGGAACTTTAAACATCTACGACCATTGACCTAAAGGTCCGCTGGTGTAGACTAGCCCACAAGTACGGAAGAATCCGAAGGGAACCGCCCGCTCCTGACAGGGCTTTGCCGGTGCACTTTCACCGGTACGCAGGCCGGTACACAGGGAGGGGGCGCCGAACCGGATCGCCGCTTTGATAAGCAAGTAGAAGAAGGAAGACAGGTCATGGAACGGAATACAGGGATTGCCTTGTGGCGCCAGATTTCCCAGGCCATTGAGACGGAAATCTCCAGCGGTGAATTCGCGCCTGGGTCGCGCCTGCCCACGGAAGCGCAGCTTGCCCAGCGGTTTGGTGTAAACCGCCATACCCTGCGCCGGGCCATGTCTTCGCTCCAGGACCGGGGCCTGATCCGGGTCGAACAGGGCCGGGGCACCTTCGTCCAGGACGATGTGATCGATTACCTCGTGGATCAGCGCACCCGTTTCAGCGAGAACGTGAAAAAGCTCGGCCGGGTGCCCGGTGCCCGCCTTGTGCGCGGCGAACAGATGCCCGCCGATGGCCGGGTGGCCCGGGGTCTCGACCTGCGCCCCGGTGAACTGGTGGTGCTGCTCGATCTGGTCCACGCGGTGGACAGCCGGCCCCTGAGCATCACGGCCCACTATTTCCCCGCCCGTCAGTTCGAAGGGCTTGTGGAGGCCTACCGCCAGACCGGATCCATCACCCAGGCCCTGAAACAGTTCGGGGTCGAGGACTATTTCCGCAAGCAGACCCGGGTGACCGCCTGCCTGCCGTCGGTGAGCGATGCCCGGCATCTGAACATGCCCCGGTCCCACCCCATCGTGGTGGCCGAGAGTATCAACGTGGATGCCTCCGGCCGTCCGATTGAGTTCGGTGTGGCTCGCTGCGCCGGACAGCGCATGCAGTTCGTGTTCGAGCCCGGCGCGCCCCGGCGCCCGACAATGGGCGGCTAAGGCCTGCAATCATCAACGGGCACCGGCCCGGAACCAGGTTTGAAAGGGCGAAGCTGCTGGCTTCGCCCTTTTTTGCGTGTGTTGCACCCGGCGCAGATATGGGCCCGGCACCGTCACTGTATCGGCGAGGAACCTCACGAAGTCGCGCAGTGCAGGAGGCGGCCTTGGCGGCTACACTCCCGCGGCGGGGGGACCATCACCAAGGGGCCGGGCGGCCCCGAAAGCCGTCATGGACGGAGGAAAATGATGCTTGAGAAGACCTGCCTTGCGACGTTGACCGGTGCAGCCCTTCTGGCCCTGGGCCTGAGCGGGGTCGCCGCGGAACCCGCATCCGGCCAGCCGGATCCCAGCACTTCCACCGAGGCACCAGTCACTCTGGTGGCCGAAGCAGACCGTGATGATTTCACCTGGGTGCCCGAGGAGACCCGGGAAGGGCTCGTCGAGACCGACAAGTCCCGCTTCGATACGCTCCTGGTCAATCCGGATGCGGACTTTACCAATTACGAGCGCATCTATCTGGAGCCGCTTGTCTTTGCCCTGACAGAACGCCGGGCTCAACGGGGCGTGACCAACAGCGACCAGTCCTACCTGGCGGGCAAAGTGCTGGTGGAGTTCGAACGCACCTTCAAGCGCACGGATTTTGAGATTGTCGAGCGCACCGGACCGGGTGTTCTGGTGGTGGCCCTGGCCGTCACCGATGTGGAGCCCAACCGTGACATTCTCGGCACCTTCCCCACGGAGCGGGGCATCAGAACCCCGAACCAGCGTTCCGTAGGCATCGGTTCCATCACTCTTGAAGGCGTGTTCACGGACGGTGGAACCGGCATGGTCATCGGTGTGGCCGAGGACCGGTTCACGGGCCAGAACCTCAGAACCAACACCAATCTGGTATCCCGCTGGGGCGATGCACGGGACGGTATGCGTTACTACGCCCGGCGCCTACGGGATGTAATGCGCGGCAACTGAGGTCGCTCAGTCACCGGAATGGCAGAGGGCCGCTTTCTTCGGAAAGCGGCCTTTTCCAGTTTGTTATCACGGTACGGATTTTCCGTACTCAGGGAATCCCCATGATCTTG
The DNA here is from genome assembly GCA_964561475.1 of uncultured Alphaproteobacteria bacterium. Classification (GTDB taxonomy): domain Bacteria; phylum Pseudomonadota; class Alphaproteobacteria; order JAJFIK01; family JAJFIK01; genus CAYUYV01. The sequence continues at coordinate 14,676 of CAZLPU010000015.1, read as the reverse complement.
TGGGTCTGGAGGCTCAGGGACCATTTGGGATGGTCCATGCAGTAGCGGATGGCGGCCTGGGTGTTCCGGGTCAGATCCGGCCCGTCCATGGGCTGAAGGAGGAAATGGTTGAAATCCAGGGCCTCGAACCGGGCTGGGTCGAACCCGGTCTGGGGATAGACCAGCTTGAGTTCCTGGCCCCGGGTCTGCACCAAAGGCGCGCCCTGTTTGGGACTGACGCAAATCCAGTCGATCCCCGCCGGGGCCTCAAGGGTCCCGTTGGTTTCAACCGCCACTTCAAAGCCGGTCCGGTGCAGGGCATCGATCAGCGGAGCGTCCAACTGGAGCAGGGGCTCGCCGCCGGTACACACAATGTACGCCCGCTGACTGGTCATACCGGGCCACTGCGCCCGTGCGGCGGCGGCCAGATCATCCGGCCCCTGAAAGCGTCCGCCCCCCGGCCCATCGGTGCCGACAAAATCCGTATCGCAGAACTGACAGATGGCGGATGCCCGCTCAGCTTCCCGGCCCGTCCAGAGATTGCAGCCGGCAAAGCGCAGAAAGACCGCCGGGCGCCCGGCCTGCCGCCCCTCCCCCTGCAAGGTGTAGAAGAGTTCCTTGACCTGATAGACCATCGCTCACGTCCCCTTTCGGAAGGCCCGCCAGCCCCGGGCCCGCAGATCGCAGGCGGGACAGATGCCGCAGCCATAGCCCCAGTCATGGCGCTTGCTCCGGTCGCCCTGGTAGCAGGTGTGGCTTTCCTCAACGATCAGGTCGACCAGGGCCTTGCCGCCCAGGGTCTGGGCCAGCCGCCAGGTTTCGGCCTTGTCCAGCCACATGAGGGGCGTGTCCAGGACGAACCGGGCATCCATGCCCAGATTGAGGGCGAGCTGCATGGCCTTGATTGTGTCGTCCCGGCAATCGGGATAGCCGGAGAAGTCGGTCTCGCACATGCCCCCGACCAGATGCTTGAGCCCACGCCGGTAGGCCAGGGCGCCGCCGAGGGTCAGAAACAGGAGATTGCGCCCGGGGACGAAGGTGTTGGGCAGACCGCTTGCCTCCATGCCGATGGCTATATCCCGGGTGAGGGCGGTGTCGCTTACCGCATTGAGAACGGTCAGGTCCAGGAGATGATCCTCTCCCAGACGGGGAGCCCAGCCGGGAAATGCTTTCTGGATCCCCTCACGCACCCGAAGCCGGGCCTCCAGTTCCACCTTGTGCCGTTGCCCGTAATCGAAGCCCAGGGTCTCAACCCGTTCGAACCGCTCAAGGGCCCAGGCGAGGCAGGTGGCCGAGTCCTGACCGCCGGAAAACAGGACCAGCGCCGTTGGCCGGGGGGGCGCGCCGCCATCCGCGTCGGGCGATGAGGCGTCGGAAGACGGGATTTCGGGCGAGATTACGGACGAGATTTCGGACGGGGGCTGTGTCATAGGCTCGATATGGGTAGTGTTGCGGGGCTGTCGATGACAGATCTGGAGAGTTCTGACCGAAGGCCGGGTCATGATCCCATACCGGCCCGGTCTGGTGTGAGGGCGGACCATGACAGAACAGGCAGGCACCGGACAAGACAGGCCCAATGGACAAGACAGGCCCAATGGACAAGTCAGGCCCAACGTACAAGACGGGGAACAAGCCGGGCGCAAAGACGAACAACAGGGACTACAAACACTGGTTCTTGTCCACGGGGTGGGCGCGACTCGGCCGGGTTCCTTTCTGGGCCAGGTCGCCGAAGGCCTCACCGCCGGTGACCGGGATGTGACCCTCAATCGGTCCACCCTTGAAGGGGACGGTCAGCGCTTTGAACAGGCCCATCTGACCGGTCATCCGACCATCGGACGCGTGGTGGAGATGAACTGGTCGGACATTCAGGCGGCCCCGTCGGGTCCGGTGCGGTTGATCGTGTTTCTGTTCCAGCTTGTGGTGGCCCTGATCGATATCGGCGCCTTGGGCTGGAAACGGGGCTCTGCCGCCCTGGCCACCCCAAGCTTCTTTGCCCAGGCCTACCGGTACTTCTTCGGTCTGGCGGGGGTGTGGATTATCGGCCTTGCGCTGATCGGACTGCACATGACCGTGGAACAGGCGCCGGTGTGGCGGATGGCCTGGATCGGGGGGATCACGGTTGCCACCCTGCTGACTGCCATCATCACCACCAGGATCGACCGGATTTTTGCCGCCGGATATGTTTGGACCGTGATCAATGGCGGTGTCGGTACTCTGCTCCTGCTCAATCCGGAGCCCGGACTTGTGCATCTTTACGTCCGGATCACTACCCCCATTGTCAGCCTGGCCCAGGTGATCGGCTATGGACTGATCATCGCGGCATTCATTGAATTGCTGCTGCGCAGCTTCATTCTGCGCCAGCGGGGCACGCCCCATCTGCTGCCGTTCCTGGTGCGGATCGCCGCCCTGTTCCTGCCGTTGATCGTGCTGACAGGCCTGGGAGGCCTGATCTTCAGTGTCCATTTGGCCCCCTATGCGCTCAATCCGGCGGCAACGATCGGGTTCGAGACCTGGGCCAGCCTGTTCACGGACCACCAGATCGACGGCTCGGGCATTCGCCAGTCTGCCCTGATCGCCGGCGGTCTTCTGACGGGCTTCATGGTGGTGTGGGGGCTTTTGCCCTTCATCTGGGCGCTCAATTCCAAGAGCCCGGAGCCGCCCAATGCGGGTCAGGCGTTCCAGAACACCTTTGTCTTCAGCCTGGTGATCATTCCTGCCGTGATGCTGCCGTTGGGGATCATGAGCCTGTTCGATCTGGCCCAGATGGCGCCGGAAAGCTGGTTCATGGACCCGCTGGCGATGATGGATCGCAGCGGTCTGCCCCTGGACATGGGCAATCAGGTGTTCAGCGTATTCACCTTGAGCGCCCTGCTCATTCTGGTGTTCATCCCCCTGCTGATCGGTCCCGGGCGCACGGTTCTGGATGTGACCGGCGATATCGCCTTTTATGTCGCCTCGGAACCGTTCAGCAGCGCCACGGGAAACATTGTGCGCGGGCGCCTGCACGCCCTTGTGGACCAGTTGTCGGACGAGAACGGGGGCGATGAATCCCGCCTTGTGGTCATGGGCTACAGCCAGGGCAGTGTCGTGGCGGTGGACGGATTGCGGGACCGGGGCCGGTTCGGCGGGCGGCTGGTGACCGTCGGTTCTCCGGTCAGGAGCCTGTACCGGCGATTTCTGAGACTGCCCGTCGGCTTTTCCGATGAGGCCTCGAGCCCGTCCCGGTGGACCAATCTCTACCGTCCGACGGACTTCGTGGCAGGACCCACCAGTCCCGCCGACCCGGCGATCGGCGTTGGCCCGGCCGACGAGGACATCCGGGTGCTGGGCAACCGGAACCGTCATCACATGGACTATTGGCAGGAACCGGAAGTCCTGGCCGCCCTTGAGGGCCGGGGTGCAGGAGACACGCCATGAGCGCGGAAAGCGGTTTGCGTCTTGTCTACATGACCGCCGGTTCCAAGGCGGAAGCCCTCGCCATTGCCCGCAGGCTGGTGGAAGACCGGCTTGTGGCCTGCGTGAACATTCTGGAGGGGATGACCGCGGTCTTTCACTGGGAGGGCAAGGCCCAGGAAGAAACCGAAACGGTTCTGATCGCGAAAACCCGGGCTGAGCAGATGGATGCGGTGACAAGAACCGTGCGGGAGGTGCACAGCTATGATGTGCCCTGCATCGTCGCCCTGCCCATGAGCGACCGGGAGGGCAATCCGGACTTTCTGGACTGGATCCGGACTGAGACCCGGACTGAGACCCGGACTGGGACCTGGACTGGGACAAAGACGTAGAGCGGGGACTTTGCCTTAGATTGGTGTTAGACGGCCTCGCCCTTGGGCCCAAGCAGACTGTCTAGGGTTTTGTGGAAATCGGCTTCGCTGAAGGGTTTGCGCAGACACTGATCGGCGCCCAGTGAGCGCGCCTGCTCCAGGGCATCAAAAAACATGGTCGGCGCGGACGCCGTCACAGCGAGAATTGACAAGGATTGCAGCCAATTCGCGTGCTTGAAGTTGGCGAGATTTCTGGCGCGGGCGATCAGAGCAATGCCGCCATCCGCGACAAACTCCCGTTTCGGGGATTCATCGCGCAAGAAAATATCGGTAATGAGAAGATCGAAGGGTTGAGAAAGCAGTAAATCCCAGGCTTTCGTCCCGGTATTGGTCATTGTGTGGGGCAGACCACGCTCGTCAAGCAGGGCTTTCACAAGTTCCTGGTCGATGGGATTGTCTTCAAAGACCAAAATATTCGTAGAGGCCATGTCCACTCATTTCTGGATTTGTTCAGCGCTAGCGGTAACTTACAAGTTGAGCGCACGCAACACACTTCTTGCCGCTGGGAGGGAGACACAGGCAGAAATGCGCGCTAAAGTTTGCGCGATATGGTATCCATGCAACAACCAAGGAGCGCAGGTGTTCCGATGATCGAGACTGGCACGGAATTTCAGGATCTGCCAATCGGGCGAGACCGGGATCAGTTTTTGCGCGAATTGCTGCGTGAGTTATCGGGGACGCTAGAGAACGTCATCGGTCTGGATGAGGCCGAAGGGTTTATCAGCATCGTCGGCAGCCGCATGGGCGACATGATGAATGCGGAATATACCACTCACATGGGCGGCGAACGGCTGACCTTGATACAGGTTGCAGCGGCCCTTGTTGATCTGAAGCGGCGGATCGGAGGGAATTTCACCGTGGACTCCCTGACGGATGACGCCATTGTTCTGGTGAATTCGAAATGTCCGTTTGGGGAGTATGTGAAGGACAGGCCTTCCCTCTGCATGATGACGTCGAATGTCTTTGGCCGCATCGCTGCGGAAAACAACGGGTATGCGAAAGTTCAGATCGACGAGGCCATTGCCCGTGGGCACCACCAGTGCCGGATCGTAATCTCACTGCGCCCGGATGCAGAGAAAAAATCATCATCCGAACGGGAATATTTCCAGCGTGTTCCGATGACTGATGTTTGAAGAGCTTTTCGATACTTCCAAGAACGGCGTGGCGATCATCGACCGCAACGGCCTCGTTCTGCGGATAAACCCGGCCGGTTGCCGGGAACTCCGGACCGGCGCTGACACTCTGACGGGTCAGTGCCTTGTTCCGGAGGAAGGCCGCACCGATCTGCTCAACGCACTGGAGGAGGCAACAGCCACGTCCGGATGGGTGCCGTTTCGCCTCGCCCCTCCTGGCCGATCATCAGACCCTTCAGCCGTCACACCGTTCAAGGCGTGGGCGAAGCTTCTTCGGGCCCAGACAGATTCACCTCAGTTCGCAATCGACCTGACCGCCGGTAAAAGAGAATCCGCCATCTTCCGGGAACTCCGGCAAGGCGTTCAGCGCTCGGAAGAGCGGATCGCCCACGAAGTCCGCCTCCAGACGGCCCTGAAAGACTCCAACAGCAAGCTCAGACTGTTTGCCCATCAGGCCGCCCATGAACTCAAGGCCCCCTTGGCCCAGATCGAAATGTGCCTGGACCGGGGCGTCCGGTTTCCGGACGATCCGAGGCAGCAGCGCAAGTGGCAGGGGCTGGCCAAGACGGCGGCAGGGCATTTGTCGGCCATGGTCGATGACCTGCTCGACTTTGCCAATCTGCCCCAGTCTGCCGTGGAAAAGATGCCGACACGGCTGGAAAAAATCATCGTTGAAGCGGCCGCGCTGGCTGGTGCGTCTCCAAGCAAACCGCCCTGGCTGGCCGTGGAAGCCTTGCCGGTTCTGAAATGCGACGGCTCAATCCTGCGGATCGTCTTCAAGGCCCTGTTCGAGAACGCGGTCAAGTTCCAGAGCGCGGACCGCCCCCTGGCGGTGAGCGTCTCCGCCATGGATCTGCGCGACCGCAAGGCCATTGTTGTCGAAGATAACGGCGCCGGCTTCGATCCGCGCATGGCTGAGCGGATTTTTGAGCCCTTTTCCCGGGCGGCCGCCCATTCGGGAATTGTGGGCTTTGGGATTGGTCTGGCGACCTGCCGGGAACTGATCGATGCCCATGGGTGGACCATCCAGGCGGAAGGCTATCCCGGCAGGGGGGCGGTGTTCATCATCACCGCGCCGCCGGAGGATTTCATTTCCTGGTAATCCCCGCCCCTGGGTGAACCCGGCCAGGCTGGAACCGGACCGGCCTGTTGATGGGCCGGCCCGGCGTCGGGAATGTCATCAGACGGACTTGTTGCGGTCCGCGTTGATGAGTTCAGCGAGGTTGTTCAGGGAGAAGGGGAACACGATCGTGTTTGAACGGTCGTTGGCGATTTCCTGGAGGGTGCCCAGATAGCGAAGCTGCATGGCGCCGCTTTCATTGGCGAGCTTGGCGGCGGCATCCACGAGTTTCTGAGCGGCCTGTTCTTCACCCTCGGCGGAGATCACCTTGGCGCGCCGCTCCCGTTCGGCCTCGGCCTGCTTGGCGATGGCGCGGACCATGCTCTGGTCGATGTCCACGTGCTTGATCTCGACATTGGCGACTTTGACGCCCCAGGCATCCGTCTGCTGATCGAGAATGGCCTGGATGTCGTTGTTCAGCTTGTCCCGCTCCATCAGCATCTCATCGAGATCATGCTTGCCGAGGACCGAACGCAGGGTGGTCTGGGCGAGCTGGCTGGTGGCGCCCATGTAGTCTTCGACCTTGTTGATGGCCTTGTTGGCATCGACCACCCGGTAGTACAGAACCGCGTTGACCTTCACGGAGACGTTGTCGCGGGAGATCACGTCCTGGCTGGGCACGTCATGGACGAATGTCCGAATGTCCACCTTCACCATCTGCTGGACGAAGGGGATCAAGATGATCAGACCTGGACCGCTGACGCTGGTATAGCGGCCAAGGGTGAAGATCACCGCACGCTCGTATTCCCTCAGGATCTTGAAGATCTGGGTCAGGATGAAGACGAAAAAGACCGCAATAAAGACGATAATGCCGAAATCGACGGGCATGGGGTTCTCCTATCGGGATATTGGACGGACCTTCAGGACGAGGTCCTCGATTGCCACAGCTTCAACTTCCTGACCCGGACGGAGCGGCCGGTCCGAGACGGCCTGCCAGTTTTCCCCGTCCAGGCGGACATAACCGGAATTCCCTTCCCAGGAAACCACGATCCCTTTCATGCCAATGAGGGCCTCCCGGCCCGTGACCACCTGACGGCGGAGGGCATTCAGGCTGTAGCCCACCACACCGAACACAACGGCTGCCATGACGGCGGTGCTGGCGATGACGAAAAATGGCGAGAGGCGGAACTCGGGCACATCCGTATCGAACAGGAAGAATGCGCCGAACCCGAATGCGATCACCCCGAACACCGCCAGGATCCCGCCGGACGCGACGAACAACTCAAGGAGCATGAAGAGCATGCCCACCAGCAACAGCGCCAGCCCTCCATAGCTCACCGGCAGAACCGCCAGGGCGGTGAGTCCCAGGATCAGGCAGATCAGGCCGACGACACCGGGGAAAATGGCGCCGGGATTGTACAATTCGATGATCAGGCCGAGCACACCAAGCTGCATCAGCACAAAGGCAATGGACGGATTGGTGATGATGGAGAGGAGTTCCTGGATCCAGCTCATCTCCAATCGGGTGATGGTGATGCCGTCCGTGTCCAGGGTCACCTCACCGCCCCCTTCCATGGAAACGGTGCGCCCGTCGATCTGGCCCAGCAGATCCTGAAGGTCCTGGGCCACCACATCGATCACGTCGATGCGCAGGGCTTCCCGGGCCGACAGGCTGACACCTTCCCGGACCGCCCGTTCCGCCCATTCCGCGTTGCGGCCACGCAACTGGGCGAGGCCCCGGATATAGGCGGCCGCATCATTGACGGCTTTGCGTTCCGCGGCGGAGAGATTGCGCTGGCTTGCTCCATCATTCGTCTGCTCATTCTGGTCGCCGGACGAAGGGGTTGGCTGGCTGCCGGCGTCGCCTTCATTAGCGCCGCCGCTGCTGTCCTGGCCGCTCTGATCGGCCTCCTGACCGTCTCCGTCAGCACTGCGGATCAGATCGTCAATGATGGATGGGAGACTGCCCTGGTTGCCGGAGCCCGTGTTTTCCTGGTCGCGTTCGCCGGAATTGCCGCCGCCGCCAAGCTGGATGGGTGTGGCGGCGCCGAGGGTGGTGCCCGGTGTCATCGCTGAGACGTGGCTGGCATAGAGAATGTAGGTGCCGGCGCTGGCCGCCCGGGATCCGCTGGGCGATACATAAGTGACCACAGGCACCCGTGAGGCCAGGATATCCTGGTTGATCTCCCGCATGCTGGTATCGAGACCGCCGGGGGTGTCCATTTCAAGAATGACGAGGTCGTGGGAGTCCTCGGCCTGTTCAATGCCCTGGCGGATGTAGAGGCCGAGAGCCGGCCCAATGACCCCCCGCACGGTGAGCACCAGGGCCGATCCCTTCGACGCCCCCTGACCTTCGGCTGTTTGGGCCTCGGCTGTCTGGGCCTGGCCCGAAGGACCGGCGAGCAAGGCCACGGCGCCGGTCAGAACGAGGCCAAGCCAGACCAGGACCCGCCAGGAATGCCCGCGCCCACCACGACCATGCCCAAAACGACCACGCCCAAAACGACCATTTGCAGCACGCTCCCCTTTGCTGTTGCGCTTGGGGGAAGCGGCAGCCCGATGACCGGCCAACCGCTTTACGCCATTGTTCGCTCCACGAGCCCCTGTCATCCTGTCCCTCCGGCCCCTGTTCGCGGGGCGTTTTGTGTTCCTTACGACCGTATTCTCCATCACCGACAGCGCGAACACCGGTCTTGGGCAAGTGCTATCAGTCTGGTCTATTCGCCCTTCAATTGCCAGGGCTGGCCATGATGGTTTGGTCTGCGTGTGGAAGATGTCGCAAACCTCTGGTCAAGAGATCATCCTGGGCCAACAGTTGGACAAGAGGTGAACCGTGAAACTCCTGTGCCGCATTTTATCATGTCTGGTCGTTCCAGCACTGTTCCTTGCCGCCACACCGCAATCGGCCCACAGCGCGGAGAATGGGTGCGACCCGGATTTTCCCCTCAAGGACGGATGGCTGGGCGGAGACGGGGTCTATTCGGTCGCATTGGGCGATGGCCGGACCTTATGGCTGTTTGGTGACAGTTTCATTGCCGCGCCCCTGGCCACGGACCGGCACGATGCGGCATTGATCTCCAACTCAGCGGCGATATCCCGCTGCGGCGCCGATGGCCGGTTTGAGATCACCTATCACTGGCAAAAGGAGGGCGGTGAGGCAAAGGCCCTGTTCACGCCTCCGGAAACGCCGGAAAACCGCAGGACGAGCGTGCGCTACTGGCCCCTGGACGGCCATGCCGCAGACGGGGCCTTGTGGATTTTCCTCATGAGGGTGGAGACGAGGGACCCATCCAATCCCCTGGGCTTCGCGGTCACCGGAACGGATCTGGCCCGGATCGCCAATCCGGAAGACGACCCGGCCCGGTGGAAGATGGAGATCCAGCCCCTGGCCCGCGAACCGGCCCTGACCGGATCGGCCATTATCCCAAGGCATGACACTCTGCTGCTTGCCTCTCCGCTGGAAGAAGGCAGTCATCCGGTGCTGCTGACCAGGCTGCCCCTGCCACTGCCCGATCAGAAGGCCGCCGCCACCCTGGAAACCCTGGTCATCGGGGAGCGGGACACGGACCAGCCGCCATCCTGGATGCCCGGGCTCGATATCGACACCGCCGCCCGGATCATCCCGGCCGCCTCCAGTGAGATGAGCCTTGACCCGGATCCCAGGGGTGAGGGGTGGATCAGCATTCACATGGAACCCCTGCCCTTTTCCAGGCGGATCGTCATGCGTGAGGCGCCGGAGCCCTGGGGGCCATGGTCGCAGCCCACCCTGCTCTTTGAGATCCCCGATCAACAACCTGGAGGAAACGCACTGGAGGGAAAGGCATCGGAGGAAAAGGCTGGCAGCAGTGTCTTCTGTTATGCGGGCAAGGCCCACCGCCAGTTTGCGGGAGACGCGCCACAGCCGTCCCTGTTGCTCACTTATGCCTGCAACAGTCTGCGGTTTGAAAATCTGCTTGAAGATACAAGCCTTTACCGGCCCCATGCGGTGCGCATCGCCCTGCCCTGACAGGTTTTTTTTCAGAATTTCTGGCGTTTTTCAGAATTTCTGGGCTGGACCGGCGAAGGTTTGGCCGGGTCGCTCCGTTGTATTGAGTGGGACCGCTTGACGGTCTGGTCCAAACCACCCCGTCCCTTGGTGCGGACCAGAAATGCCGGCACGGTCCAGCGGCGGCCTGACCTTTCCCGTCCCCAGCGTGATAGCCCCGCGCATGGAGAGGTCAGCCGCCGCCCCTTTTTTGTTTCCCCGAAGCGACGTCCCCCAATGCCCCCCAAGTCGATGATCAAAGGCGGTCGGCGGCGATCCGGTTGGTCCATGCCCCACACCATTACCGAAACGGGCTGATTGGCCAGGGTTTGGCGCCCTGATGCCGGACCGCCCCTTCGTTCTGCCCAAATGACGGTCCACTTGTCCCGGGGCTGTTTATCCAATGACCATGGGTTTACCGCCGCTGGGATCCTGGACGAACCGCCCATTTTTCCGGTAAATGATGGTAGGTTCCGGCGTAGTATGCTCTGCCCGGACCGGGGTCTTTGTCATCAATGCCTGTGCGCCATTCGGAATGAGATGGTGCTGGGGTGTGATTTTGTCCTGGTGGCGGGCCTGCCGCGCGGGCTTGCAAGGCGTGAAGCCGAGGGACAGCACGTCAAGGGTGTTTGGCCTTTGGCGGCACACGCCCCGACCAGGATGAGTCGGCGAATGGCCGGTTTCATGGCATCCTGACCATGAGAAGGTTTGGGGGTATTCCGCGCCGAAAAACGGGCGGACAGATTTGAACGAGAAAACCGGGTCCATTCGGAGACAGCGAAAAACGGCTGATCCTCATGGGCAGGGTGGCGAGGATAATCGATCGGCTGACCCGCCTTGAAAACGGGATCCGGCCGGCGGGATGGCGAGACGGGGCAAAACCGGTGGTGGGCCCGGCATAAGGCAAACTGACTGGCACGGCTTGGGGCAGGGCCCCGATAGACGGTGCCGGCCATGGTCATGCTTTGTGTTCCGGGAACCGGTTGGAAAGTGGGTCAGCGTGGTGATGATCAGCGTGGCGACGAGCCGTAAACGGGGTGCCACTGCGACGGCATCGGGGCGGTCCCCAGCGGAGACCGGACAGGTCGGCGCCCAGGATGACGCCCGGGATAACGCCAAGACCAAGGCAACGAACACCAAGGCAATGCAGGGGGCCCGAGACAGGGCAACGCAGGGGGCAATGAGAATGGATCGTCGCCGGACCGACAAGGGCGCAACTCAGAGTGCCCCAGTGACCAGATCGGCCCTCTTCACCACGTCAGCCATGACACTGCTTCTGCCCGCCTTCATGGCGACAGGGGCCCATGCCGAGACGTTCACGATACCGCTGGTGACATCGGTTGACGGCAATATCGACCTCGGGGGCAGCGACTCCGTCGAGGTGGACGCCGGCCCCGCGATCGTCATCGACTCCGACAACACCGTGGTGAATGAAGGTGACATCGTTGTGGATGCGCCCCTGAATGCCATCGGCGTTCTCATCCAGGGCGGTGTGACCGGCAGTCTTTCCAATGCGGGCGACATTTCCGTCGTTAGCGCCGAGGAAACCGACGATCCCCTCGGCGCCAACAAGACCGGCATCCTGGTGCAGGGCAATGAAGCCTTCAACGGCGACATCACCCTGGAGAGCGGCTCGCTTCTCGATGTGGAAGGCAACAACTCCACCGGTATCGATCTCCGGGCGGGTCTGACCGGCAACATCGTTTCGGAAGGCCGGATCGACGTTAACGGCAAGGACACCACGGGCATTCGGGTCACTGGTCAGGTCACCGGTCCGATTACCATCGAAAACGGCATCCTCGACGTCTCCGGTGAAAATGCAGCGGGCCTCGTCATCCAAGAGCGGGTGACCGGGACGGTGACAAACAATTCCCTGATCACCGTGCGCAGCGTACTGGAAGGGTTCGTCGACGACGAGACCACGGAAGAGGACGACAACCAGCCCCTGGCCCGTGGCGGTGTGCTGATTGGCGCCAGCCTGGATCAGGGTTTCTTGAACAACGGTCCCCAGGACGACCAAACGGATGTGGTGGCCGCACAGATCGACGGCCGTCTGTCCGAACAGGCCGTGCTCATCTCGCCGGAAGTCAGCAACGGCATGGCCGGCAATGTGGTCCTCGGCGCCGTGGGCGAAGGCGATGAAGCTTATGGTTTCGTCAACCGGGGCCAGATCCTTGCCAACGGGATCGAGGACGGTGACAGCACCATCGGTCTGCGGGTGAGTGGCGCCGAAATTAACGACATCGCCTACACCACCGTGATCGAGAACGGCCTGCGCACCACCAACACCATCCGTTCCACGACAGTGAACGCGGACTCCACGGCCGTGTCCGTCGGATCCGGCGCTGAAATTCCGATTATCGTCAATACCGGCACCATCTCCGGGTCCTCCACCGGGTCCGATGGGGCCATGGCCCGGGCGATCCTGGTTGAGGAAGGGGCAAAGGTCTTTTCCGTCGACAACGAGGGGGCGATCACGGCCATTTCCTCAGGCGATAACGCTCAGGCCGTCGCCATCCAGGACTTCTCCGGCACCCTGACCACGATCTACAACAAGAACAGCATCACCGCGTCGGTCAATCTGCCTGAGGATGACGACGGGAATATTCCCTCGGACAGGGGCCGGGAAATCGCCATTGATGCCTCCGCCTCCACCACCGATGTGCGCGTGACCAACGCAGGCTCGATTTTCGGGGACATCAATCTGGGCAGCGGCAACGACCTCCTGGAAATCGTTGCCTTCTTCGATCCCGATGCGGATGAAACAGGCGAGTCCGACAGCTCCAGCGATAGTGACAACGACGATTCCCCTTCGGCGTTCATCATCGGCACGATCGATACCGGCGCCGGGGCCGACCGGATCACCATCGACGAAGGCGGCGTGTTCAGAGGCGGGATCACCCATGGAGACGGGACCCTCGACCTGACCGTGAACGATGGCAGCCTGATCCTGGTCTCGGACGACCAGATCCGGGTGACCAATGCCACTCTGGGTGCGGAAAGTTCGGTGACGGTCCTGCTCGATGAAGAGACCGTCAATACCACCCGCCTGATCGCCAGTGAGGAAGTCACCCTCACCGACGGCGTGGACTTCAATGTTCAGCTTGAGGATTTCCTCGGCGAGTCCGCTCAGGTCACCCTGATCGACTCCGCCACGCTCAATCTTCAGACCAATCTGGGTCTGGATGCCGATGAATTGTTCTTCCTTTACAACAGCGATATCAGCCGGGATGTGAACGACGAATCCAATCTCGTCCTGACCCTGACCTTGAAGACGCCGGAAGAACTCGGTCTGAACAACAATCAGACCGCCGCATATAGCTCGGTCATTGACCTGCTGGAGTTGGATGAAGACCTCGCCACGGCGTTGGGCAACATCTCCGACGAGGACGAGTTCCTCGATGCCTACAACCAGCTTCTTCCGGACACGGGCCTGCCTTCCCGGGCCGTGGCGGTCCTGCTTACCGACCAGGCCACTCAGGCTGTGGGCGCCCGCCTGACCTCCCTGCGCCGGGTGAACCGGGAAGACGGCGGCACCGCCTGGTTCCAGGTCTTCGGCAGCGTCTATATGCAGGATCCGGTCGAGGAGGAATTCGGCTTCGACGGGGAAACCTACGGGGTCGCCGGCGGTTTCGACCTGCCGCTTCTGGGTGCGGACGCCATGGGTCTCACCTTCGTGTGGGCGGGCTCACGGATTGAGGAAAAAGACTCCTTCGATGACGAATTCATCGTCGACAGCCTCCAGGGCGGTCTCTATGCCTCCTGGTCCTTCGGCAATGCCTTCTTCGATCTTCAGGGTCTGGGCGGTTACAACAAGTACCGCTCCAGCCGCCGGATCCGCATCGGCACCTTTGATGACACGGCGGACGCGGATTGGGACGGCTACCAGTATTCCGGTAATGCCCGGATCGGCTGGGACCTGGAGCTGGGCAAGTGGCGGTTCACCCCCCAGGCCGGCTTCGATTACCTGTATTTGAAGGAAAACGGCTTCCGGGAAGTGAGCGCGAGCGAACTGGCGCTTTCTGTCGAGGAACGGGATCTGACGTCCATGCGCGCCTCCGCCGGTCTGGAAATCGGCCGGAAGATCAAGCGCCGGGACAGCTTCTTCGTCCCGAGCCTGCGGGCGGGTTACCGGTATGAACTTGAGACCGATCCCCTGGTGAGCACCGCCCAGTTCCGGAACACCGGCGACAGTTTCGACATTGTTGGCGCGGAGTTGCCGGAAACCGGCGTGACCGGCGGTCTGGGCTTCACCTTCGAGAACCGGGGCCTGATCCTCAATGCGGGCTACGACGTTCTCCTGGAAGAAGATTATATCCGCCACTCCGGCGGGGTGACCTTCCGCTTCCTCTTTACCCGGTAAACCGAGCCACCGGCCAAGCTTCGAACGGGGATTGGGACAGGAGATGGGGCATCACGCCCCCCTCCTCCCCGCCTCTGTTTATGGTTGCCGCGCAAGCCTATGCGCGTCGGCGGAATGATCCGCGCCCGGTTCTGCTGGAACCCAACAGCGACCCACCACTTCTTCATGCGGCGGACAAACACCCACGCACGACCAATCGGGCATCAGGATGGTGCTGCCTCCTCGCCAATATCCCCCGGCAGTCTCGCAGTCTCGCAGTCTCGCAGTCTCGCAGTCTCGCAGTCTCGCAGTCT
>CAZLPU010000014.1:0-73914 GCA_964561475.1 uncultured Alphaproteobacteria bacterium | reverse complement strand
GCCCTGGCCGCCACACAAGAGGCGGTGGAGATCCGCCGCACCCTGGCCGAGGCCCGGCCCGAAGCCTTCCTGCCGGACCTGGCCGACAGTCTGAACAATCTGGGCTACATGCTCTCGGATCTCGGGGACCGGGAGGGGGCCCTGGCCGCCACACAAGAGGCGGTGGACACCTACCGCACCCTGGCCAAGGCCCAACCCCAGGCCTTCCTGCCATACCTGGCCAACAGCTTGTGGACCCTCTCAGGCTACGCCTTGGGTCCATTGGAGCGTCATCGGGAAGCTGTTGAGGCGGCCCATGAGGGCCTGACCCTCATCGCCCCCTTCGCCGAGGCCTATCCCGATGTCTTTCGCGACCAGACCTTGGGCCTGGCCCGCACCTATCGCGAGCAATGCAAGAAAGCGGGCCAGATCCCGGACGAGGCGCTTCTCGAACGGATCACCAAAGCCCTCGGACTGGATCAAGAGAACGGCACTTGAGGGGGAGGCGGCGCCGCCGCCCATCGCCTTCATCAGATCATCGACGGCGCGCGTCGAGATGCCGTGGACATAGGCCTCCTGGATCACCGCCGTCAGCGCCTTTTCAGCTGTCCTGCGCGGTTCCAGGAAGCGCGGGAAGTTGGAGCTCTTGCGCAGTTTGGGGATGGCCATTTACAAACGGAGACTATACCGTAGTCAATAAATATATAGGAGAATATGACTGTGCTGGAGAGCCCAATTACTGATTTTGAGAGAAATGTCATTAATGCGATCCTAGCTGGCCAATCTTGGAATTCACTGCCTTTAAAATCCAGTATTATTGAAAACACTGATACTGAGAACACATTATTTGACAGCACATATGCTCAATATTCACAAAAAGAGATTCGAGCTGAAATCATCCTACATTTAATCAATAACCCAAGTGGGCTTGCAGAATGGAGCGGTGCCACCTCTCCCAATCCAGAAAGCTTAGGTGGTATCAAGATCTCTGGCGTTCGGATCAAAGGCACACTTAACCTGGAAGCAGCGAGATTCATCAAACCCTTGCTCCTTACTCACTGCCTATTTGATGAAGGTATAGTACTGAGCCATGCAGAACTGGGGTTCGTCGACCTTTCAGGGAGTCACATACCCTTTATCCGCGCAGATAGCCTTGTCACCCACGGCCATTTTCACGCCCTTGACCTTCAAAAGACGGCCTTTGTTGATTTAATCAGCGCAAGGATCAGAGGTCGACTCAATTTAAGTGGTAGTACGCTCAACGTGGAAGGTTCCGAGCTTCCGGAGAACCACGGGCGGGTGTTGAGCTGCAATGGTATGCAGACCACTGGCGGGGTGTTTTTGAACAACGTTCTTTTCGCCAAAGGTACAGTCTATTTCTACCATGCCGATATTGCTGGAACGCTGCAGATTCACAGTGGAACGCGTATTGAAGGCACTTTGGATCTGCGCCAAGCATCAACTTTGGCTCTATGGGACAATCTGGACTGTTGGCCCGATAGCCACCATGACATCCGACTGGACGGCTTCACTTATGAACGGATTGCCGAGGATGCACCCATTGATTGGAAGACACGATATGAGTGGCTCAATCGACAGCCGGAGGAAGATCTGAAGGCAGCTTTCAAACCACAGCCATGGACGCAACTCGCTAAAGTTCTGCGAATCATGGGTCACGAAGTTGACAGTAAGATCATCCTTCAGAAGAGAGAAAAGCGCAGACCAACGACTGGCATTCTCGGTTGGCGCCAATTAAAGCTTATCATCAAAATTTTGTTTTCGGTCACGAGTGGCTACGGCTATCGACCGTGGTTGTCGTTGTATTGGTCCGTTGCCATAATTCTTATCGGTGCGGCTGTCTATGATGCGGCTACACGCCTTGAAATGATGCGTCCGCGGGACACGATGGTCATTACCCGTGGCCCCTATCTCAATCCGGAAACTCAAGTAAAAGATCAACCAATTCCAGAAGACTATGAACGGATCAAGCCTTGGCTCTTTTCCGTGGATCTGTTTGTGCCGATTATTGACCTGTCGCAGGATCGATATTGGCTGCCGCGCGATGCAGATGAAAGAGTGGTGACGCCGGAGCAGGTGGGTGAGGCCTATCTCAGCTTGCCCATCTGGCTTCACGCCCCCATCGCGGTCATCTTCGACAGCTGGTTTCCAAAAGCATGGTATTGGATCCAAATCAGTCTCGGATGGATCTTGTCGACTATCGCAATTGCAGGTTTCTCTGGCGCCTTGAAACGCGATTGAGCAAGCGTGCAGCCCTTCTTTTTATTCGGACCGAGTGCCTTGATGATCTGGCCCAGGGGCGCAATTCCCCTTTTTGCATGGCCTTTCTCCTGGAAAATGGCTCAGGCCCGGAGACCGTGGGGCCAGCGCATCACCGGGTCTTTCTGATTTCCAACACCTTTGCGGTTGGCTTGCGTTCCATGGCTGCACTGATCGCCTCCGCGGTCGCATTGCCCGCTCGCCGGACCGGGTCTTCCGTGAGCGTTGCATAGCGTTGGGACGTACGCAGATCGCGGTGGCCAAGAAGGCGCGCGATCATCTGCAGGCTGTGGCCCGAACCAGCAGCCATGCTGGCGAAGGTGTGGCGCAGGTCATGGAGACGGATACCGCTCAACCCGGCAGCAGTCTGGATCCGGACCCAGGGCTTGCGCAGATTGACCAAAGGTGCGCCGGGTTTGTCACCGCAGATGACATGGGGGTTGCCGGCCATCCGGGGCAGTGCCTTCATCAGATCAATGGCCGGAGGGCTGAGAAAGACCTCACGGTGTCCCGTCTTTGTATCGGGCAGATTGAGCATACCCCGTTCCAAATCAACGTAATCCCAGCGCAGATTGAGGATCTCGCCCTTGCGGCAACCGGTGAACATCAGCAGGCGGATCGCCGCAACGGCATAGGGGCTTTCGCCCTCGGCATTTTCCAGGGCTCGGGCGAGGTCTCCCATCTCCGTGGAGGTCAAGAGACGCTGCACCTTCCGGTCCTTGAAGGATTTGACCCCGCGGGCAGGGTTCATCTCCAGCCATTCCCGATCAACGGCAAATTGAAGGATGGCACCCAGCAACCCGAGTGCTCTTGTTGCCGTCCCCTGACCGCCTGTGACCCGTGCCCGTCCACGGGGGCCGGTCTTTTCATCAACGGCGTATTTTCCGGACGCAATGTCATCCCTGGCCCGTTCGATGTCCGCTCGTGTGAGCTCCCTCATCGGGATACGGCCAAGGGCGGGTTTGATGTGTCGGGCAATCCGGCCCCGGTCGATTGCAATGGTGGACTCCTTTTTGGTGGACACGCCCTCGGCAAGATAGACATCGCAGAGTTTCGCCACGGTCATGGACTGCGCCTCATCCCGCCGCTTCTGGGCTGCCGGATCAATACCCTGGGCCAGTTGTCCCAGCAGCACGCGGGCCTCCTTGCGCGCCTGATCCGGTGTCCAGCGACCGTGGGGACCGATGGTGAAGCGGCGGACACGGCCCTTGTGGCGTACCTGCACCAGATAGACCTTCTTGCCGGATGGGCAGACCTTGAGACCGAAGCCCCGATCCTCCGTATCCCAAAGGAAGAAGTCTTTCACGCCGGGTTGGGCTGCATCCACCGCCCGCTTGTTGATCTTTATCTGCATCGTGCGTTCCTGCGTTCCAGCAATCAGCCAGCAATCACTTCACGGGCAAACCAAGGCACCCACATGAACTGATGGATAACACAGAACGGCAGAAAACAAAGGCTTTCTGAACCCGGAGGAACGCCCGGAAACTGGCAGAAGCTCTCAACCGCCACCTTCACACGGCAGGGGTCGCTGGTTCAATCCCAGCCGTGCCCACCACGATTTCAAGGGGTTAGCAGAGCCTGCTGGATTTACCCACCCCGCAAAAATCCCTGTTTCCTCCGATGGACCAAGCCCGGCGGCGTGGGTGTTTCCCGGGCAAACGGCGCCGGTTGCCGCACCTTGCGGCTGGCGGACGGTTTTATGGTCACGGGTTCAGAACATGCCGAAGGCCGCCCGTGACGCCCTGCGCATCGACGGGGAGGCCATGGCGGAACCGGATTACCGGTTCCATCACCCATCCATGCTCTATGAACTGGCGGGCTGGACGGATATGGCCCTTTGCAGCAGGCCCTGAAGGTCCATTCGCCCGGCCACGGACAATTCCGCGCGGGCGCGCGCGTAATGTCGGAAAAAAACCCCCTCGCTCCACTCCCGGCACGGACATGTCTCGCCCTCGCCCTCCAACTTCCGCGATGGTGTGCGCCCTGTTCCGTGAGGGAACGGGTCCCATCTCCGGCCCCAAGGGCCGGTTCCATCATGCAGGGGTCCCCGTCCGCTGGAGACCGCATGGCGGAGATGGGCTTCGGCCTTGCCTTTCGGCGGTGGTGGAGGCGCTAGTGGCCCAGGACACGGTGAGAGCGCATGGGGCGCATGTGGGATGT
This sequence comes from uncultured Alphaproteobacteria bacterium, assembly GCA_964561475.1. Taxonomy (GTDB): domain Bacteria; phylum Pseudomonadota; class Alphaproteobacteria; order JAJFIK01; family JAJFIK01; genus CAYUYV01. Next base: position 69,498 of record CAZLPU010000014.1, on the reverse strand, counting down.
TTTTCTAAGTCTGAAAACCAATGCTCCCTAAAACGCAAAAAGCGGAAGGCAGTTCCCCACCTTCCGCATTCCCCATGATTGGGACAATCAGCCTATTCAGTTCTGGGTGACACCGAGATTGTTGCCGCTGCCATTCTGATTGAAGACCGTGTTGTTGCCGCTCGTGGTCTGGCTCACCGCAACCTGATTGTTGGATCCAGTTACGATCCCGGTAATGGCATTGTTGTCACCGACCTGATTGAAGGCGAACAGATTACCATTGCCCGTGGCTTCATAGGACAGACTGTTGTCGTCGCCGTCCTGGTTCACGTCGCCAACATTCAGGCCAACACCAGCAGCATCACCGGAGAAGGAGCCGCGGCCATTATCGTCACCGTCGAGAAACAAGGTCGCGGTGTTGCCGATGGCCACATTGTCTTGAGTGACGGTGCCGATGAAGTTGTTTTGGCCGAGCTGGTCAATGTCGGCCATGTTGCCAAAGCCCGTCTGGGCCACTTCCGTCAGCACATTCTGGCCTGGACCGTCCTGGACGACGTTCACATCGTTTTCAGACCCGACCTGATAGATGCCGCCGCCCACGCGGGTTGCATTGGTCTGGTTTTCACCGATGCGGTTGAAACCGTTTGCGCCGCCCGCGCTATTGCTCAGATCCGTCCGATTCTGGAAGATCGTCGCCGTGTTGCCGCTACCGCCCGTGTTTTCCTGATAGACGGTGGTGACCACGTTGGACGTCCGGCCCCGGCCGTCGATGGCGCCCGTTTGGGTCATGGTGAGCGAGTTGCCGTCGATCTGCTGAACCCGGGCAATTTTGTTATCGTTGCTGAGCTGGTCGACATCGGCATAGTTGCCGTTGCCGATCTGGTCGACGCCGAGGCCGAAACCGTCCGCATCGCTACTGAACCCCGTACCAGTCTGGGAACCGAAGGCGTTGTTATTGCCCGTCTGGTTCACGCTCAAATCGTTGTCGCTGCCGTCCTGGGTCGCGATGTGCCGTGCGGTCCGCGCACCCTGCGGTGTATTGCGGGTCTCGGTCGTGTTACCGACGGAGTTATTGTTGCCTTCCTGAACGATCGTTGCGTCGTTACTGTCGCCGACCTGATCAATGAAAACCTTATTGTCGGAGGCATAAGCCGCGCCTGCCGTGAACAGTGCGGCTGCTGCAACAGTTGTGAAAAATCCTGCGCGCATGAGAACCCATCCCTTCGTTTTGAGAGCCCAACCAGAGCAGAAGCGGATGTCCTTTACCGCTTTCGCCAAGGTGTCAAAAGTTTCCCGGACTGCCGGTACATGACAAAAGCCCGGCATCGATCGGCAGCTTTGGACGATGGTTAATGACGTGTCATCCTCCATTTAGTGGGTAGGGATGCGTTTCCTTTGGCGGAGACACCGGTTGGCCAACGAATGTTGCACTGATGCAACGACCATTTGGAACGATGCCGGCCAGTCATTTGGGCCATCGCCCAGTTCATCCTCACCCACTGGTCCGGTTGGCCCTTCATCCGGTAACCGGGTCCCATCTCAGGCTCCAGGGCCCCTTTCCCTGACGCACGGGTCCCATCCGGTTGGGGACCCCGTGGCGGGGATGCGGGCGAATGTGGAATTGTCCGTGTCGGGAGGGCCGAGGTGAGCGCGGGCGGATGATCTGCGCCGGGACGTCGAGACCTGGGCGACGTCCAGTACCCGGTCGATGTCACGCTCGGTGACCTCGTGGGCGTAGATGCGTTGTGCGGCGATTGCTTCGGCTTTGGTCATAGGGTTGCGCGTGTATTTAGCGATTGTGCCTATGTCCTGTCCGATTGTTGTGCGAGGGACCGAGGGGCTCTGGCGGTTACCAGAGCCCCCAAATGCTTCGCGTGTTGCGGATCAATTCTCACGTGCGTCGAGAATGGCTTCGATTTCGTCCATCACCGCGTCCATGCGGTCGATAACGGCGTTGTAGGGCACCGGGCTCGTCATATCGAGACCGGCGTCCTTCAGGATCTCCACCGGATAGTCCGAGCCCCCCGCTTTGAGGAACGCGAGATAGGTTTCGCGGGCGCCGTCACCGCCGGACTTGAGCTGGTCTACGAAATAGGCCGCACCGGCGATCGAGGTGGCGTACTGATAGACATAGAAATTGTAGTAGAAGTGCGGGATGTAGGCCCATTCGACCGTTTCCCGATCGGTGATTTCCAGAACACCTTGATCATGGCCGTGATAGCGCTTCAGGATCTCGCCGTAGATTTCTGTCATGCGCGCGCCGGTCATGGCTTCGCCCCGTTCCACCGCTTCATGGATCGCCAGCTCGAACTCCGAGAACATGACCTGGCGGTAGAAGGTGCCCCGCATCTGCTCCAAAGCATAGCCAAGGTAGAACAACCGCTCGTTCTGCGTCTGCGCCTGCTCCAACATGTGTTCTTGCAGGAGGATTTCCTTGGCGATGGCGGCAATCTCGGTGGTGAAGATCGAGAAGTCCGCGAGCTCAAAGGGCTGATTTTCGTTCGTCAGGACCTGGTGCATGGCATGCCCCCACTCGTGGGCATAGGTGGACGCACTGTTGTACGTGTCCTGATGGTTCAGGAGGATAAGTGGGTGCACGTCATAAGCGGCCCCGGACATGTAAGCCCCCGAGCGCTTGCCCGGCTGCGGATAGACATGCATCCACCTTTCAAGCGAGACCTCAGCGAACTTCTCCGAAAACTCAGACCCCAGAACTTCAATCGACGCCAGCATGTGCTCACGGGTCTCGTCGATGGGGAAGGTGAGGTCCGTTTCCACCAACGCCGGGTAGATGTCGTGATAGCCGATATCCTCGATCCCAAGCATGCGGGCGCGCAGGGCAAAGTAACGGTGAAGCACGTCGATACGGTCATTCGTGACTTTTACGAGCGTCCGGTAGACCTCCTCAGGGATATTGTCACCGGACAGGAAGTATTGCAGCGTATTGTCGTATTTGCGTGCTTTGGCGGTCGCGACATTGGCCTGGACTTCACCATTCAAGGTGGCACCGAATGTGCTTTCGAATTCCTTCCACTTGCCCCAGAAAGCATCGAACACGGCGACCCGGTCTTCGCGGTCCGGGTCCTCACGGTGCAGCACATAACCCGCAGCCGTAAGGTGGGCCTCGGTCCCGTCGCTGAGGGTAATGCGGGGCCAATCGATCTCTGCATTGGCGAGGATGTCACGGGCATTTTGCGGCGCGGACAGGGCAGTTCCCATAAGGGAGAGCACCTCTTCGGTCTCCGGCGAAAGAACATGCTTGCCCTGACGCAGGGTGTTCCTCAGGGATACGGCGTGTTTCTCCAGGCCGGGCTCGCGGCCGATGAAACGTTCGATGCGACGCTCGCCCATCTTCACAATCTCTGGGGCCATGAAGCTCTGGGCCGCGCTCGCCGCCTGAAACAGAGCCTGGACCCGCCCGACCATCGCCTGCCCTTCCGGATTGCCCAGATCGGTATTGCGCAGATTGGAAGCATAGGTCCAAACACGCAGGAGCTCCTTGGTGAAGGCGGAGCGGACGTCCAGCGCCTCAAGCAGCGTTTCCGCGTTCCGGCCAAGGCGGCCTTCGTAGGTCTTCAGACCATCGACCTCACCGCGCAGGCGTTCGAGTTCGGCCTCCCAGTCTGCCTTTGTGGCGTAGAAGTCCGTCAGATCCCATACATACCGCTCGTCCACGCCATTTTCGGGGGCTTCTTGCGCTTGCGCGTGCCCTGTGATGGCAGCCAACACAAAAGCGCTTGCACCCAAAAATCGAACAGCCAGTTTGCTGGAAAATTGCTTGCTCATCTCGTCCTCCGTTTGCGCGGACCGGGCCTGCAACCGGTTCCGTTGGTCCGACGGGTGCCGGCAAGCGCCCTTGGGCCAGCCGAATACAGGTCCACCTTCATGATCGTTGCCGAGAGCATCCGGGATCTCGCGATGGCATGCAAGGGGACCAGCGGTTCTGTGGCATTCAGCCGACGATCCGGCTTCATTCTTCAATGGGGCACGCGCAATGGGGTCCCGCTCCCCAGGGCAGAACGCATTTTCCTCTGACAACACCTGCGTGCGGTATCCTCTCAAAGTAATGGTTCCGGCCCATCCACTGGTCAATATCGACCCTATGGAAGCGATAAACCCACCGCTGCGCAGTCTCATGGCACTGCGGTTCGTGCAACACTGGGACTTGGACCGGGCTGCCCCCTTGGCGCCGCGCACTCAGCTTCAAAGGAGATTGGAGATGCTTACTTCAAAGAACATCTTGCATCGGCTCACGTTCTGCGCCGCATTCCTGCTGACCAGCATTACCGGAACGGCGGCGCATGCAGAAATGTCCGCCCTTGACCTGACCAAAGAGGCGGTTGTGGACAATCCACTCTTTTCCGAATGGACAGCCCCGTTTGGTGCTCCCCCCTTCGATGCGCTTGAAGCTGGACACTTTATCCCTGCATTCGAACACGCCCTGGCGCTTCATAATGCCGAGATCGACGCAATCGCGGCCAATGATGAGCCAGCCAGTTTCGACAATACGATTGTTGCATTGGAGCGTGCCGGCACGGATCTGGCGCGTGTCCAACGGACCTTTGGCGCCCTCACCTCATCTGCGACCAATGACGAGATTCGGGCAATCCAGCGGGAAATGTCACCGCGCCTTGCCGCCCACAGGAGTGCCATTGCGCTGAACGAAGACCTGTTCGCCCGGGTTGACGCTTTGTACCAGACCACGGGCACTTTGGGCCTCAACCCGGAGCAGACGCGGGTACTCGAGCGCACCCATAACGGTTTTGTCCGTGCAGGAGCAAAACTGAAAGGCGATGATCGGACGCGTCTTGCCGAAATCATCGAGCAGCTCGCACTCCTCTACACCACATTCAGCCAGAATGTGCAGAAGGATGCCGAGACCTTTGCGCTTGTTCTTGAGACGGATGCGGATCAAGCAGGCCTTCCCGACTCGGTCCTGAGCGCGGCGGCTCAGGCTGGGACCGACCGGAACATGGATGGCAAATACGTCATCACCCTCGCACGCTCTTCCTTCGAACCATTCATGACATTCTCCACACGTCGCGATCTGCGCGAAAAGGTCTTCAATGCATGGACCAACCGCGGTGACAATGACAATGCCTTCAACAATGCCGACACGATCCGGCAGATTTTGCAGCTGCGTCTGGAACGCGTGAAGCTGCTCGGGTTTGAGAATTTCGCTGCCTTCCGCACAGCCAACACCATGGCCGGCACGCCGGATGCAGCATATGACCTTCTGAGCCAAGTCTGGGTGGGCGCCCTTGCCAAGGCCGAACGGGAGGCAGACCAGATTGCTGAGGTGATGGCGCAAGAAGGCGTGACATACGCCCTGGAGCCCTGGGACTGGTGGCATTTTGCCGAAAAGGCACGTGTACGGTTTTATGATCTCGACGAGGATGCGGTCAAAGCGCACCTGTCGCTCGACAACGTACTCAATGCACAATTTGCTGTGGCGCAGCGCCTGTTCGGCGTTTCCTTCACGGAGCGCAAGGACATTCCGGTCTATCATCCAGACGTCAGGGTATGGGAAATGACGGCGGCGGACGGCACGTCGCTGGGCTTGTTCTACGGCGATTACTTCGCGCGACCGGGCAAACGGTCAGGCGCCTGGATGAGCGCGCTGAGAGTACAGCACAAGCTCGATGGCCCCGTGCTTCCCCTCATCATGAACAATTGCAATTACAACAAGCCCGCTCCCGGTGAACCCGCACTCGTCTCCATGCGAGAAGCCGAGGTTGTTTTCCATGAATTCGGCCATGCGCTTCACGGTCTGCTCTCCAATGTAACGTACCCGTCTATTTCAGGCACTGCTGTGGACAGGGACTTCGTTGAGTTTCCTGCTCAAATCTACGAGCACTGGATGCGCCATCCGGCGATCATTCAAGAATTTGCTCTGCACCACGAAACCGGCGAGCCTATGCCCAAGGCGCTTCTGGAACGGGTGCGTGCGGCGGGCAATGCGACGTCCGGCTTCGACAATGTGGAGTTCATCGCGTCGGGTTTTGTAGATCTTGCCTACCACCGCATCAGCGACCCCGACGAGATCGCGACCCTCGATATCAATGGGTTTGAGGGCGAACTGCTTACACAAGCCGGCAAGCCCGAGGCCATTGAGATGCGCCATCGCTCACCGCATTTCCTGCATTCCTTTGCAGGTGAGGGATATGCGGGAGGCTACTACAGCTACATGTGGGCCGGTGTCCTCGACAATGACGGCTTTGCGGCCTTCGAAGAAGCAGGTGACCTGTTTGATCCTGAACTTGCCGGCAAACTCTACAAATACGTCTTCTCCGCAGGCAACAGTCGTCCGGCCATGGAGGCTTACATCGGTTTTCGCGGACGTGAGCCCAATGTCGAACCGCTCTTGATCAACCGTGGCCTGAAGTAACAAATACTGATGGTCCGACCGCGGTGGGGTTTGCGCGTCTCAAGAACAGTCAGGGCGCAGACCTCACCTGGTCACGCGGTCTTCACGCCCCGGAACAAGAACGGGAACAAGAACGGGAATTGGGGTTTGACCGCTGCGGTCCTGCGTTAGACTATTTGTGAACAGACCGCCGCATTCGGGCTGAGGCCTCCAATCGCGCAGGCAGGAAATCCGTTCGTGTGGAGATTTTACCGATGACGAATGCTCAACCGCAACCGCCTTCAGAACGTCGCAACACATTCACACGCTTTCTCGATGGCGTTGAATGGTTGGGCAACCTCCTGCCCCATCCTGTGACCTTGTTCGCGATTTTGGCAGTGGGGATTGTTTTTCTTTCCGGCTTGTTCGGCTGGCTTGGCGTTGCCGTTGAAGACCCTCGACCGGCCGGCGCTCGCGGTGTCGCCGAGGACGGCATGATCCGGGCCGTCAGCCTGCTGAATGGAGATGGCGTTCGGCTGATCTTCACCAGCCTCGTGACGAACTTCACCAACTTCGCCCCGCTCGGCGTGGTCCTTGTGGCCATGCTGGGTGTGGGCGTTGCCGAACGGTCCGGACTCCTTTCAGCGGCGGTCCGGGCCATGGTCTTGTCCGCGCCGCGCCACGTTGTGACTGTGGCTCTTGTCTTCACCGGCATTGTATCGAATACCGCTTCGGAAGTGGGCTATGTCGTCCTTATTCCTCTGGCCGGAGCCATTTTCTACGCCCTCGGCCGTCACCCCCTTGCCGGCATGGCAGCGGCGTTTGCCGGGGTCTCCGGCGGCTATAGCGCAAATCTCCTGATAGGGACAATCGATCCGCTCCTTGCCGGTATCACCCAGGAAGCGGCACGACTTATCGCTCCGGACTATGTGGTTGTGGCGACTGCCAACTGGTACTTCATGATCGCGTCGACCTTTCTCATCACGATGGTCGGCTCCCTGGTGAGCATCTTCATTGTAGAGCCCAAACTCGGACCTTATGAGCCATCCCGGGCCGATCCCTCGGTCCTTGACAAGCGCATGATGGAAAAACTCACCAGCGCGGAAAAGAAGGGCCTGCTTTGGGCCGGGATCGCATTGCTGGGCGTCATCGCGCTGATGGCGATCACGCTCTTGCCGGAGTGGGGCGTGTTACGCAATCCAGAGACGGGGGACCGCATCAATTCCCCGTTCTTTCGCGGCTTTGTCGTCTGGATCCTGATTTTCTTTATCGCCACGGGCTACGCTTATGGACGGGCAGTCGGCACCATGAAAACCGACCGCGACGTGATTGATGCCATGTCGGCGGCTCTTGCCTCTCTCGCCCTTTACATCGTGCTGGTCTTTTTCGCTGCTCAGTTCGTCGCATTTTTCGGTTGGACCAATCTGGGGGCAATCAGTGCTGTTACCGGCGCTCAATTTCTCATGGATACTGGTTTTACAGGCCCTGGTATCTTTATCTTCTTCATCCTGATGTGTGCGATCATCAACCTGTCACTTGGTTCGGCGTCCGCGCAATGGGCCGTTACGGCACCGATTTTTGTACCAATGCTGATGCTGATTGGATATGCGCCGGAGGCCATTCAGGCCGCCTATCGGATAGGCGACTCAACCACAAACATCATTACCCCAATGATGAGCTATTTCGGCCTGATCCTTGCCTGGGCAACACGCTATGACAAAGATCTGGGTGTGGGCACCTTGATCGCGATGATGCTGCCTTACACGATCTTCTTTATACTGACCTGGACGAGCTTCTTCCTGATATGGACCTTCGGTTTGGGCCTCCCCGTTGGCCCCGGATCACCCACATACTACACACCGTGAACGGCCATGTATGAGGCAATCCGCCTCTTTCGAAGTGGTCCGTCGCTTTGCGCCATGCCGGGCGGAGGGCTCATGGAAGGATGGCAGCCCGCAGCTTTTGGTGCTGTCGCCTGCCCGCCCACGCCCTGGTGGTTCGGCTCCAATGCTTGTGTCCCCACTTTGCGGGACGCTCATCACTCAAGCGTCACAGCCGCTCCACTGGGCCCATCCTCATGTGGTCGCTCCTGCTTCGAAACCGGCCAACGCTGTCCTTCAAATGACTATGCTCAAGGGAACTGGCTCCCACTCCCCCTCCCCCTCGCTCTTCCCAATGCAACATAATCTTGTATGCCGTTGTAAGCATTTGTCTTTACAGGAGGAGCGCCATGTCTCACTCTCCTTGCGGTCGTTGAACGGGGCGGCTTCAGGGCGTTGGACGCTGGGTGCCGGATCATTGCGTGACGGGCGATGATGGTCGGGGGCGCAGTTCTGGCCGGCCGAGCATTGAGGCTGTGGGGATGGCGTAAACTTTCAAGGTAAAATTGAAACTGCAGTTCCTGGAACTTGGACACGCCAGGGCTGTTCATTGTCTGTATGCTTGCTTTCCCGCCTGACTGTTCTTCATTGCGTCTTCCCGCCTGAGATCAATCTTTTGGTGCGGCTTGGCGCGTTGAGATCTGGGCGGACGGCTCTTTTAAAACGATCGGAACCGGAAGGGGTGGTAACGTGGCTATTTCCTTTGGACAGTTTTTTCTCGAGGGCATTTCGCTCGATCAGCCAACGGATGTTGAATTCGGTCCGGACGGCAAACTCTACATTCTTGAACAGAGTGGACGTGTGCACCAGGCGACCGTCGCGTTCGAGAACGGAGCCTATCAGGTTCTGGACAGTGAGATCATCGATCTGGTGTTCGACATTCCGAACCATGATCTTGAAGGCAATCCCATCCCCGACGAGGGGCGTCTTGCCCTTGGGATCGAAACGGCGGGAACGCCCGACGCTCCCGTGCTCTTTGTCAGTTCCGCCGATCCCAATTTCCCCTATTTGAACCGGGGTTCGCAAAATGCGCTCGACTCGAATTCCGGGACTGTCTCTCAACTGACATTATCCGATGACGGCTGGAACAAGGTCGATCTGGTCCGGGGACTGGCCCGGGGCAACACGGCCCACGGCATCAATGACATGGAATACCGGGTCGAGGAAGTGGACGGCGAAATGAAGCCGTTCCTCTATCTGAGCACCGGTGGGATCACGAATTCCGGCGGTGTCGGACCGTTCTTTTTCTACCAGCCCGAGTCCGTCTACGCCGCGGCGATCCTTAAGATCGATCTTGATGCCCTGAACGATATCGGCGTGCAGACCACGGATCTTCTGGGCCGGCCTCTGGATCCCACGGACTATTATATCTACGACCTTCCAACCGTGGATGATCCGACCCGTGATACCGAGGGGGACATCAATCCACTCAGCGGATTTGATGTGTTCGGCAGCAATAATGGCCTCAACCAGGTGAAATGGGACCCCTCCGGACCCGTGCAAATCTATGCGACAGGCTTCCGGAATGCCGTCGGTCTTGAATTCACCGAGGACGGCCGGCTCTTTACCTCCGACAACGGACCCAGCGACTGCTGCGACCGCCCGCCGGTTCTGGTCACCAATGAAAACGGCGACCTGATTGCCACCAATCTCCCGAATTTCGGGTCTGAAAACCCGACGAATGTAAACTCCCCAGACGCCCTTTACGAGGTGACGGAAGGGTTTTACGCCGGTCACCCCAATCCGATCCGGGCGAGCGGTCCGGATGCAGGACTCTATATTCCGGGTACGTCTATTCCGGTTCCAGAACTGCCATCGGATTGGGACGATGTTCTGGCCGGGTTCGACTCCACCAATTCGCCCTTTGCCGACGAAGGCCTCTTCCGCCGTAACGGAACGTCAGTAGACGGAAGCCTGATCAGCTACAACCCTTCAGTCAACGGCATCAGCGAATACACGGGCAGTTTTTTCGAAGGCGAGCTGCAGAATTCCCTCGTTCTTTCCCGGTTTGTATTCAGCGGGGCCACCAGTTCGGACATCTTCTTTGCTGTCTTTTCGGAGGACGGGTCCAGGATCGAGTCGATCGAGTCCATCAATATCGGCGGCACCTTTGGCGGCGGTCTGGGTCTGACCACCCTCGGCGATGAAGACATTTTTCCGGGTACGGTCTGGGTCGCCGGACAGATTTCCAACCAGATCGCCATTCTCAGCCCGGACGGGGAGCCGCTTGCCCCTCCCCCTCCGCCGCCGCCGGATGATCAGGACCGGGACGGCCTGAAGGATTACGTCACCGATGTGGTGCCCTTCGATTCCACAAACGGGGCACTGGTGCGGGTGGACCGGGGTGAGACCGTGTTCTGGTCGTTCAGTCCTACGGACAGTTCTCCGGGCCCATCCAATTCGATTTTCAATCTCGGCTTGACCGGCGCCATGACGACCGGCGCCACGGATCTTTCCGACCTGTCCGATTTGCTCGATGACACCAAATTCTTCCCCGGCGGCGCGGTGGGCCAACTGGTTCTGGAGGAAGTGGGGCCGGGCATTCCCTTTGGTGAAGTCAATACACTGAGGGATGCGCCGCAGTTTGCCATTACCTCCGCCAGCTCCGTTGACCGATTGCGGTTCGATGTCGAACTGGTCAATCCCATACCGACATTCAACACCACCTCAGGCCTGAGCGATGGCGCCTCCGTCGGCTTTGCCCTCGGGGACGGCACCCAGTCGGACTTTGTGTATTTCGGTGTTACAACCGAGGACGGACGGCCGGGCCTGGAGCTTGTCGTGGAGGATGGCGACACCATCCTGCAACGGACATTTGTGGATCTGCCGGTGTTTGACGATGCCGCGGCGATCCGGAGTGGCGACTTCATCACATTGTCCTATGACGTGGACATTGCTGCAGGCGAGCTGACAGCGCTCTACAGTTTCAGCCTGTTCGACGAGATCAATCAGCCTTACGCCACGCTCACCGGTGCGCTGCCGACCATCACGCTGACCGGCGATGTTCTTGATGCGCTGCAAGGCACGCTGACCCTGAGCCAGGATGCAAGCAACATTGTCGCCCCGCAGCAGATCCCCCTGGGACCGGTGGTCAGCCTCGTGGCCACGTCCAACGGCAGTTCTGAAATCTATCCGGCGGCCTGGAACGTCGCTTCAGTCACCGGCGTTCTGCCTCAAGTGGGCGGGGGCGCACCGCTCCTGACCGACGTGATTGCTCTGTACACCCTGTCCGATGGCCGTCCGGATTCTGTGACCGACGCCAGCGGCAATGGGAATGATGGCGCGCTTCAGGGCGGTGCCGGTCTGACCGGTGAAGGGCTTGCCGGAAACGGTTTGATTTTTGACGGGATTGACGACCGGGTTGTCATCCCCCATGACGACTCATTCCTCCTTGACGAGGGCACCATCGCGTTCTGGATGAATGCGGATCAAATCGCGACCAATCAGACCCTTGTGTCTAAGGATGCCAGTTTCAATGGAACCGGCGGCCATATCGGCATTGATGTCCTGACCGGTGGACAACTCTATCTGCGCCTTCAGAATGTGGACGCCACTTTTGACGTGGAGTTGTTCGGCCCCCGGATTGGAGCCGGTCAATGGACCCATGTCGCGGCGACATGGGGTCAGAACGGCGTAGTTCTCTATGTCAACGGTACTTCAGTCGCCACAAATCCGTATACGGGCGGTCTCGGACAGACTTCCGGCGGCGCGGGCAATTTCGAACCTCTGGTTCTGGGGTCCAGTGGCCGGGCATCCAATTCGCTCTCCGCGGACCCCGGCAGCCGGTTCTTTTCCGGACGCATGGATGAGGTTCTGGTCTCCGGGACAGCCCTGTCCGACTTTGAAGTCCAAAGTGTTGTGGACGCGGGCATGGCCGGGATCGAGCTTGATCAGCCTACGGGCAATGTGGCTCCCACCGCGCCGGTGCTCTCGCCAACCGTCCCCGTATTGTCTCCGTCCACCCCCATTGGGGAGATCGCCACAGTCTTTTCCGAAGATGCCGACGGCGATGAGCTGACCTATACGCTGGCTGATGACTTTGAAGGACTGTTCAGCCTTGACGGCACTGTTCTGTCGATTACCCGGACCATCACACCCGAGACCTTGCCTGCGAGCTTTGTCGATCTTGGTCAGGGCCAGGTCTATGGGCTCTTGAACTTCACGGTCAGTGATGGTGAAGGAGGCGAGGCCTCAACCACCGCTGCCCTCAGCTTCCGTGGACCGGTAGGGGCGATACCGGTGGCATTGGACGATCAGGCGACGACGGACGAAGATACTCCGGTTGCCATCGACGTGCTCAGTAATGACAGCGATGCCGACAGTGACGCCCTGGTTCTGGGCATTTTCCAGCAGCCTGCCCAAGGCATCGTTTCAGTGGATGATCGTGGAACGGATGATCCGTCGGACGATGTCATCACCTATCGGCCCGATCAGAATTTCAATGGGCCAGATGCCTTTGTCTACACTGTCACCGATGAGGCGGGCAATTCGGCGAGTGCAACGGTCACCATTACCGTTGTCCCTCAGAATGACGCTCCGGACGCCCAGGATGATGCTGTCAGGGTAACGCCGGACGAGGTGCAGACCGGTAATGTTCTGAGCGACAACGGCTCCGGACCCGATAGCGACGTAGACGGAACACCCCTGACTGTCTCCAGCGTGGATGGGCTTGAGGCGAATGTCGGCCAGCCGGTGAGTTTGCCGTCGGGCGGGCTTGTGACGGTCAGTGGGGACGGCACCTTCAGTTTTGATCCCAATGGCGCTTATGGCGATCTCTCCCCCGGTACTGTCGTCGAAGAAGCGGTCACCTACACCGTGAGCGATGGGGCCCTTACGGATCAAGCCACCCTCAGGCTGACGATTGCGCTCCCCAATGTGGGACCTGTGGCGATTGATGATGCCATTGGGGCGGATGAGGACACGGCTGCTGCCGGTTCCGTGTTCGCCGCCAATCCGGACACACCGGACAGTGACCCGGAGGGGGGTGCCCTGACCGTGACCCGGGTCGATGGCTCTGCCGCGACAGTCGGTGAGCAGATCATTCTGACCTCCGGGGCGCTCTTTACCCTGAATGACGACGGCTCATTCAGCTTCGATCCCAATGGCCAGTTCGAAAGCCTCAGAACCGGAGACAGTGCGGTCGAGACCGTTGACTACACGGTGGCTGACCCGCTCGGGGCAACCGCCGACGCCACCGTAACCGTGACAATCGCGGGTGTTGAGGATGCCCCTGCCGCCTTTGATGACGGGTTCAGCCTGCAGGAAAGCACGACGGTGTCCGGATCGGTTTTTACTGACAACGGATCCGGCGCGGACACGGATCCGGACAGCGCCTTCGTGGTCCTCACCGTCAATGGTGCGGCGGCGGATGTGGGGGAACAGATCACCCTGGCCTCCGGCGCCCTCTTGACCCTCAATGAAGACGGCACCTTCAGCTATGATCCGAACGGACAGTTCGATGGGCTGGAGACCGGCGAGACCGGCACGGACAGTTTCTCCTATACCCTCGCCAGTGCCGGTCTGGGCCAGGCTTCCGAAAGCAATGGCGCCACGGTGACCCTGACCATCCGGGGGGAGAGTGACGGCCCGTCCTTCGATCTTCTGAGCTACTGGCCGGGGACGGATGATATTGCGCCGGTGCTCCAGGACGAGATTTCCGGCTTCAACGGCACCCTGGTCAACAATGCAGCCTTTACGGATCAAGGTATTGTGGGCCAGGGGCTTGATTTCGATGGCCAGGGCTATGTGGAGATCCCCCACGATCCCGCTTTCCTGCTCAATGACGGCGGGTTCTCGGTCTGGTTCAACGCGGACACCACCGCGACAGACATGGGTGTGGTGTCCAAGGATGCCAGCTTCAACGGCACCGGCGGTCATGTGGATCTGCGGGTGCTCAGCGGCGGCACCCTCTGGCTGCGGCTCCAGAACGTCAATGCGTCCCAGGATCAAATTCTTTCCGTTCCGAACGCGGTCCAGGCCAGTGACTGGACCCATGTGATGGTGGGCTTCGGCACCGGCGGCCTGACCCTCTATCTCGACGGGGTTGAAGTGGCGGCCAGTGCCTATGAGGGCGGGCTTGGAGACAGTTCCGGCGGCATCGGCAATCAGGAACCCTGGGTGCTCGGCGCCTCCCTGCGGTCCTCGGGCAATCTCACCTCCCAGCCCGTGACCCAGCAGTTCCAGGGCCGCATCGACGAATTCGCCATCTTCCAGTCCAAACCCGATGCGCAAACCGCAGCGGATGTCTACCAGTCCGGACTCAACGGGTTGGCGATCGGAACGCCGCCCGCCCCCCAACCGCCGGTCGCCGTTGATGATGCCGTGACCGCCGGTGAGAACACAACCATCTCCCTTGACGTCATTGCCAATGATACCGATGCGGATGACCCGGTGACCAATCTGTCCCTGACCGCAATCGCCACGCCCTCGGTCACCGGTATTCTGGCCGGCGCGCTGACAACGGGAACCCTGGAGATCGACGGCAATAGCATCATTCTGGATCCAGGGACGGATTTTGACGAATTGGACGAAGGGGACGTGGCCACGGTCACGGTGACCTACACCGTTTCCGATGACGAAGGGCAGACCGATCAGGGTACAGCCGTCTTCACAGTCAACGGGCTCAATGACGCTCCAGCGGCTGAGGACGATTTGGCTACGACGGATGAGGATACGGCCATCGCCATCGAGGTCCTGGCCAATGATAGCGATCCGGACCTGGACGATATACCCGCCAGCTTCGTGCTTTCGTCCGTTGAGGTGAGCGGCGGCCTCGGTCAGGCCTTCATCGATGCCGGGCAGATCCGTTTCGATCCCGGTCAAGACTTCCAGAGCCTGGACACTGATGAAAGCGCCTCAGTCACCATCAGCTACACCCTGGAAGACGCCCTGGGAGACCAGGGCAACGGCACTGTGAGCCTCACCGTGACCGGACTGGAGGATCTGCCCGAAGCAGCGGATGACCGGTTCAACGTGGCCGCCGATGGAACGATCGCAGGCTCCCTTTTCACCGATAACGGCAATGGGCCGGATACGGATCCGGATGATCCGCTGGCCATCGCCGCGGTCAATGGGGCCACCGCCAATGTGGGTCAGGAGATCGTTCTGCCGTCGGGGGCCCTTTTGACCGTCGCCGCGGACGGGACCTTCACCTACACGCCGAATGGCGCCATTACGCCGGAGCCGGAACAGATCATTGCCGATAGCTTCACCTACACCCTCCAGGATGCCGTTGAAGCCGCAACCGTGACCATTGACGTGACCGGCCTGAATGAAGCACCTGTAGCGATTGATGATGCCATTGGGGCGGACGAGGACACGGCCGCCGCCGGTTCCGTGTTCGCCGCCAATCCGGACACACCGGATAGTGACCCGGAGGGGGGTGCCCTGACTGTGACCCGGGTCGATGGCTCTGCCGCGACAGTCGGTGAGCAGATCACCCTGGCCTCCGGGGCGCTCTTTACCCTGAATGACGACGGCTCGTTCAGCTTCGATCCCAATGGCCGGTTCGAAAGCCTCAGAACCGGGGACAATGCGGTCGAGACCGTTGACTACACGGTGGCTGACCCGCTGGGGGCAACCGCCGACGCGACCGTAACCGTGACAATCGCGGGTGTTGAGGACGCCCCTGCCGCCTTTGATGACGGGTTCAGCCTGCTGGAAAGCGCGACGGTGTCCGAATCGGTTTTTACTGACAACGGATCCGGCGCGGACACGGATCCGGACAGCGCCTTCGTGGTCCTCACCGTCAATGGTGCGGCGGCGGATGTGGGGGAACAGATCACCCTGGCCTCCGGCGCCCTCTTGACCCTCAATGAAGACGGCACCTTCAGCTATGATCCGAACGGACAGTTCGATGGGCTGGAGACCGGCGAGACCGGCACGGACAGTTTCTCCTATACCCTCGCCAGTGCCGGTCTGGGCCAGGCTTCCGAAAGCAATGGCGCCACGGTGACCCTGACCATCCGGGGGGAGAGTGACGGCCCGTCCTTCGATCTTCTGAGCTACTGGCCGGGGACGGATGATATTGCGCCGGTGCTCCAGGACGAGATTTCCGGCTTCAACGGCACCCTGGTCAACAATGCAGCCTTTACGGATCAAGGTATTGTGGGCCAGGGGCTTGATTTCGATGGCCAGGGCTATGTGGAGATCCCCCACGATCCCGCTTTCCTGCTCAATGACGGCGGGTTCTCGGTCTGGTTCAACGCGGACACCACCGCGACAGACATGGGTGTGGTGTCCAAGGATGCCAGCTTCAACGGCACCGGCGGTCATGTGGATCTGCGGGTGCTCAGCGGCGGCACCCTCTGGCTGCGGCTCCAGAACGTCAATGCGTCCCAGGATCAAATTCTTTCCGTTCCGAACGCGGTCCAGGCCAGTGACTGGACCCATGTGATGGTGGGCTTCGGCACCGGCGGCCTGACCCTCTATCTCGACGGGGTTGAAGTGGCGGCCAGTGCCTATGAGGGCGGGCTTGGAGACAGTTCCGGCGGCATCGGCAATCAGGAACCCTGGGTGCTCGGCGCCTCCCTGCGGTCCTCGGGCAATCTCACCTCCCAGCCCGTGACCCAGCAGTTCCAGGGCCGCATCGACGAATTCGCCATCTTCCAGTCCAAACCCGATGCGCAAACCGCAGCGGATGTCTACCAGTCCGGACTCAACGGGTTGGCGCTTCAACCGCCTGCCCAAAGTCAGACGACTGAGGTCAATGGGGCAACGCTGCTGGATGCTCCGGATGATGGTTCGGACATTGAGCAAGATGCCTTTGACTTCGCCGATGCATCCAATGATCCCGGCAATGATCCGGAAAATCTGGTGTCACAGGCGCCGTTGAAAGGGGAAATGGGCGGGGAGGACAATCCGGTCCCAGAACCTCTCAGCGAAGACGCGGACATTGTGAACACCCCGGAGAGCGATGACGGGTTTGCGTGGTAGGCCGGGCGTGAGGTCGTCCCTTCAGCATTGCGCCAGGCTGGGAAAACGGGGCTGGGAAAACGGGACCAGTAGAACGGGACCGGAAATCCGGCGGTGATTCCGGTTCGTCCATGGTTCTTGGCGTAGCGGGTCGCAGGGGCTCGGGCGTGTGTATACTGGCCTGTGGAAAGCCGGGCAGCGGTGTTCGGCTTGGATGACAGGGAGGTTTCACATGACCGAAGAAACAGTGAAAAAACAGGCGGTTTTGTCCCGGCGGGACCTGATGGCCGGAGCGGCAACCCTCGCGGCGGCATCGGCGGCAGCCCAGGCGGCGTCCGCGTCGGAGGAAGCTGCGGCGGATGCATCGAAGGCGGAGGCGGCCGAGGCGCCGGATCTGTCCGGGCTGTCCATCCTGATCACGGGCACCTCGTCGGGTTTCGGACGGCTCGGTGCGGAGTATTACGCCCGGCTCGGCGCGCGGGTCTTTGCCACCATGCGCAACATGCCCCGTCCGGAAGCGGAGGAATTGCGGGATCTGGCTGCCAGTGAGAAACTGGCCATCGACGTGATCGAGATCGATGTGCTCTCGGACGAACAGGTCACGTTAGGGGTCAACGCGGCCCTGGAGGCCACCGGCGGCCCCCTGGATGTCCTCATCAACAATGCGGGCATTTCCGTGCCGGGACCGATCGAGGTCCAGGACATGGCCGCCACCAACCTCACCTTCGAGACCAATGTCATGGGCTGCCACCGGATGGCGAGCGCCGTGCTCCCGGCCATGCGGGCGGCAAAGAAGGGGCAGATCTTCCAGATCTCATCCCAGTTGGGCCGAGTGATCATTCCGGGCTTCGGGCAGTATTCGGCCACGAAGTTCGCCCTGGAGGCCATGAGCGAGCAGATGGCCTATGAGCTCGTGCCCCATGGGATCGATGTCACGATCATTCAGCCCGGCGGTTTTCCCACCAACATCTGGCGCAACAGCAACAAGAATGGTCAGGCCCTCCGGGAGCGGACGGATCAGGCACTCATGGCGGCCTATCCGGAACTGACCGCCGGAATAGGCCGGCGCGACGGCAGCGGGCAAACCACCGACCCGATGGATGTGCCCCGGGCCATCGCCGAAATCATGGCCATGCCCGCCGGCGAGCGTCCCCTGCGCCGCGCGGTGCATCCGATTGCCCGGCCCCAGGAGGGCATCAATGCGGTGAGCGCCAAGACCCAGGTCAGCATGCTCGGCAACTCCCAACTGGGCCCCTGGGTGAAGGCCGTGCACAATGTGGGATAAGATCTGGGTGGGATAGGAGCTGAGTGGGATAGGAGCTGAGTGGGATAGGATCTGAACCGGATCGCCGGCCGGAGGAGCGCCTCCGGCCGGCAGTCCCCTTCTTGGTCCAGACCATGCCCCCACTGATCTTCCTGCCCCGGAGAGTCTCCAAACATGACGGCCGCCCGCACCGCAGACGGAACCGCCGGACCGTCACAGAGGCCGGGGCATCGGTGTCGCCTTCATCCGGCGCAGACGGTGGACCACAGGACGGGCCAGGGATTTTGTGCCCCCACCCGGTTTCGTACCGCCCGGTTTCGTGCCGCGAGACCCATCGTCCGACGCCGGAGCGGTGATGTCGTCCTTCCCAGGGGAGGTGATGATGTGAACGTCCCGCTGGGGGAAGGGGATGGTGATGCCCGCTTTCTCAAACTTCTCCACCACCGCGAAGCGCAATCCCGTCTGGATACCGAGCACCTCGTCATTGTTGCGCACGAAGGCCCGCAGTTCCAGATCGAGGCTGCTGTCGCCGAAGCCCGCGAAATAGACATAGGCGGCAGGGCGGCGGGTCAGCCGGGGCTCTTCCTGGGCACATTCGAGCAGGATCCGTTCCACTTCCCGGACCGGGGAGCCATAGGCCACGCCCACGGCAATGGTCACCCGGGCAATCTTGTCCCGGTGGGTCCAGTTGGAGACCGCCGAAGAGATCATTTCCGCATTGGGAATGATGATGGACTGGCGGGTGAAGCTCTCGATTTCCGTGGAGCGCACGCTGATGCGCCGGACGATCCCTTCCCCTGAGGTGGTGACGATCCAGTCCCCAACCTTGAAAGGCCGCTCGAACAGCAAAATCAGCCCGGAAACGAAATTGTTCACAATGCCCTGAAGGCCGAACCCGATCCCCACGGAAAGAGCACCGGCGATGAGGGCAATGTTCGACAGATCCACGCCGATAAAACCGATGGCCGCCATGAACGTGATGGCAAAACCGGAATAGCCAACCAAAGTGCGCAAGGAGTCCCGCGCCCCGGAATTCAGATTGGTTTTCGGCAGCAGCCGGGTGGCCAGAATGCGCTGGATGAGCCTGGTGAAGAGCAGACCGCCGACAAAAAGCAGAACGCCCAGGAAAAGAGCGGCGGGGGACAGGGTGACCGGCCCGATCTTGACTCCCTGGAGTGCCAGGAGCGCCAGGGTCCAGATATCCGCCCAGACCATGCCCATGATCAGCAGAGCCAGCGGCAGGGCCAGGACAAGCAATGTGGAGTCCAGGGTCAGGCCGACCCAGAAATCCAGAAACGATTCCTGGACAGGTTCCTCCTCGGGTTCGGGTGAGGCGGTCCGGCTGGGCTGGAGGCGATGGACCCAGTTCAGAATGATGGTCTTCAGGAAACCCCGCAGCAGGTAGAGGACACCCAGCAGCCCACCGATATAAACCGCCTTTTCGATCAGGAACCGGGACAGGGACGCATACCCCGCCAGAGCGCAGGCCAGGGGCACGAGCGCCAGTATGGCCATCATGGGAATGAACAGGATGGTCCGGATGCCGGCTTTTTGCTCTTCGGTTTCATCCTGAGGGTCAGACTCGGCAGCAGCCTCCGGTCCGCCGGGAGCGTCCGGTTGGTCGCCGGGATCGCGAGTTGCCGGGGGGCTGAGCCAGAGGGGCGGATAGGCCAGGGGCAGAAGCACGATTGCGGCACCGACGGAGATGATGAATCCTTCCGCCACCGCAAAGCTCAGCCCCGCATCGAGATAATCGCCGATACTCTGGGTGAGGACATCAATCGCGAAGATCGAAGTCATGCCGGTGACGCTAAGGGAGAGGACCTGGGCCTGGCGGTCCGTCACCTTCAGGGGGCGCAATTCCGGTTCACCGGGGGCAAAAATGGTCTTGGCAAGCCCGTCCCCGATGTAAACGGCAAACAGGCCGATCGCCAGGGCCATGACCAGAGGCCGGGCAGTGTCCCCGGGCACCCCGTGGAATGCAGCAATCCCGGCGAAGATGGCGAAACCCAGCACAACCCAGACCATCCGGTTTGCAAGGCGGATAAAGGCAATGCCACACAGCCTGCCGGATCCGGGTGCATCCCCCATGGTGTGCAGGCCGATATGAATGCTGACCTTACGGCGGACGGGAAAGGCGAGGACCAAGAGGATCAAGATGCCGACGGCAAGACTGCCCAGCACAATGGCCATGTGCCCAGGGCCCTGAAGCCCCTCATACCAGTCGGCCAGGTGCTCCATGGCAGCGCCCCTGCCCCGCTCCAGGTTGGATAGCACCTCCTGCCAGACAGTCAGGCTCAAGGGCGAAGGCCCGCGCTGGAAGACATTGACCAGAAACCGGTCCCGGGAGATTTCCGCGAGGCGGGTTCTCAGGGCCAGGATCCTGTTGCCGGCGACCTCCAGGCGGCGCACCAGCCCGTCGACCCGGGTTTGCTGGGCCGTCAGACGGGTCCGTTCACTGGCGATCTCTTCGGGTTCCTCGACACCTTCTTCGAGGGGACCGAGGGTTGCCAGGGCGCTCACCACCTGATCCCGGACGGGAGAAAGCATGGCGAAGATTTCCCCTGCCCGCCTTTCAAAACCCGCAAGCTCCGTGCGCACCTCTTCCAGGTCCACCCCGTCGGGATCGGCGTTCAAGAGACTATCTTCGACAGTGCGAAGATCGTTGGACAGAGCTTCGATGTCCCGGTCCACCTGATCCAGTGTTCCCTTGACCTCAAGCTGGGCCATGGCGGCGGCGGCGATGAGAAGCATACCGAAACCCGCGAGCACAGCCCGGAAAATCTGAAGACGCACCCTTGCCTCCATTGCGATGTCTCTCCCTCGCCAGTGAAACCGGCCTCTGTCCGGAGAGTGCAGCCCGAAGGGGCCATGTGATGGCGATTTCCCGGCGCTGGACAGGGGGCCTTACTCTGGATCCAGGTCATGGATCCGGGCAAGGGCAGTCCGCAGGGGAACAAGATCCTGGACACGCGGCAACCCGGCGGTGGGACGGGCTCGTGGACGCTGCCGCCTCTGCCGGTGGCTCCCCGGCGTCGCCCCCCCTCAAAGGCTCCATTCCATGGGAGCATTTACGGGATTGGACCAGGAGACGCGACACAGGGAGATAGCGGGAACGGCCACGGGCCTTTCAGCCCATGACGGGAAGACGCGTGCGGAACTCGACGGGGCGTATTGGCGGCGAACCGGCCTCGGCGGTCAACCATCTTGCGCGTCCGGCACGGTCAAGCCTGCTGAATTTTGCACAGGGAGGGAGGGGAGACCGGTCAGGGAGGCACGGCCCTGACCGATTGCAACGTGAGGGCGCCCTGGTTCATGACCCAGGTTCACGGCCCGCTTTCATGGCCCGGGTGGGTGGCCCGGGTGGGTGGCCCGACTTCGGCATCGACCTGACGCTCGCTGTCCTCCCCACAGGCTTGGGTTGCAGGCGCCACTCGAACAGACCTCATTCCGCAGGAGCGCCGGGGAGCGTCTTGCTGATTGGGCTCTACCGGGTCTCGGAGAGAATGCGTTTGATCCGGTGGCGGATCGCGGTCCGGGAGGGATCGCGCATCATCCGGGCGGTGATATCGGTCACCATCTTCAGGTCATCGAAATCAGGCGTGTTCGGAGCATTGGCCGAGATATCGGTCAGGATGGCGGCGGCCTGGGTCTCGGTCATCAACTTGTTCGCGATCAGAATGTCGAACACCGAGGCGGTGATGGTCACCGTGGGCAGGAAGCGGCAGGGCATCTGGTCGGTCAGTGTGTGGGTGGACTGAGAAAGCATTGGTCATCTCCCAAGGTCAGAAGCACAGTGGATGTCAACGCCCGCCTTGCCCTTGCTCACGCCACCTCCCCTTGGGAAGGCAACCGCGCCGGACCGAGCGGCACAGGAGCGCCACGAGACATCAGGAGCACCACGGAACGATCGGGAGCCGGACTCTCGTGGTTTAGCGGCCTCGCTTTCTCAGGGAAGCAAGCTTCTTGTTTCCAGGTGCAATAACCGGTTGCATCCCGGGCAGACGTGACATGACACGAAGTGCACCCGCCATCAATCCATCGGCGCGATAAAGCTTCGGGTAGGGAGTGCAGCTTGGCCGCTTTCGGGATTTGGCGAAAACCCGGCCCCTTTTGGAAGTTGGGAAACCTTATCCAAGCCTTGGCAAGGCTGAACGATCACCAGGATTCTCGAAGACAAGATCAGCACACAAAAGATAATGGCGGCACCGACTGACCGGTCCCGCCATTGGAGCGTGTTTCGCGACCTATGGGTCCGCCGGTCAGAACGTGAATTCAGCTGTGGGCGTGAAGACGTTTTCCTCGTCAAAGCCGGTGAACCCATCGAGGGAAAGGGTCTGGCCGTCGCCGAAATCAAGGATTGTGCCGGATGCACCCGTTTCCGCCAGGGCAGCCACCTCGCCTGCGGACAGGATGTCCTGCCCGTCAACCACCTGGATCCGGTCATCGCTGCCAAATCCGGTGATCTCCGTCAGACCGAGATTGTCCGTATTGACCAGGAAGATTTCTTCCGCGTCGGTTGCCTCAACGGTTCCCGTCGCACTGGTCAGGTCAAGGCTGTCAGCGCCCAGAAGCGTGCCCTGACCATTGGAGCCGTCGTGGTATTCAACGTCTACGGATGTGTTGACGCCGATGAATGCCTCGCCCTTGCGGAAATTGCCGTCAATGTCCCCAAAGAGGGCATAGGGGGTGACGTTCTCGGCCCGGACCTCCGTGCCGTTCAGACTGAAGACTGCGCTACCAACCCCGTCCTCGTCGGTGACCGAAGCGATACTGAGGGGCAGACCGGCGATTGCGGCACTGTCCACCACCATCCGCACGTCCGGTGCAAGCGTGAAGAGGACCTCATCGGTATCCGTATCAACCAGGGCATAATCGGCAAACCCGTCAATGGTGCCGGGGGCCTGTTCGAAGGTTCCGACCGGGGCCGCTGTCGGGCCGGACAGAGGGGCAATCCCCGGCAGGTCCGCGCCGGGGGAGGCAAAATCCAGAGCCTCGGCCAGGGTGATCGTCTGGTCCCGGAAGGTGAAGGTTTCCACGTTCCGGATGGTGTTGTAGCCGAAGAAGTCGCTGCCGATTACCAGATCGCCGTCGCTGTTCAGCTCAAAGACATAATTCAGGTTGTCTTCCTGACCGTCCCCGTCCAGATCCTTCATCAAGTAGCCGAGGAAAATGGCGGTGTCGGTCCCCGTGCCGCCATCGAGCAAGTCATTGCCGTTGCCGCCGACCAGGGTGTCGTTGCCCTCGCCGCCAAGCAGAGTGTCATCGCCATTGGCCACATGGAAGAATTGCCGGTCAGCAGGCAGAAGGCCCCCGGTGAGAAAGTCGTTGCCGTCGCCGCCATCGATCAGGTCGTTGCCGCCGCCGCCGCCGGCCCGGTCGTTGCCGCTGCCGGCCTCGATGGTGTCATCGCCGAACTCGGATGCCCCGAAATAGGTGCTCAGATCACCTTCCAGAGTGTCATCGTCCGCACCGCCGATGAGGGAGTCGCCTGCACCGCCACCGACGATCGAGTCGTTGCCGTCGCCGCCGCGCAGGGTGTCGGACCCGCCATTGTCGAAATGGACCGCGTAATCACCGGTGATGGTGTCGTCACCGCCCAGCCCGGTCAGTTCATCGTCCCCGGACTTGCCCAGGAAGGTATCGTTCAGGGCGCCGCCTTCTGCGGTGTCGTCCTCGAAAGTGCCAACAAACTGGACCGGAGCGTCCTGGCCACCCACATCCGTATCATCTGTATCATCCGAGTCCTCTGCCGGCAGAGTATCATCCGCCGGAGGTTCGTCACCCAGGACAGGAGCATCGTCAGTCAGGGCGAAATCGAGGGTCTTGGTGAAAAGCAGACCGTTGCCGTTCCCGTTCTCGAAAACCTGGATGGCGAGAGTGTAGGCCACATCCGTCTCAAGACTATTGCCGCCACCAGTGTCGTAATCCGCGTCGCTGTCGCCGAACAGGGCGTAGGGGCTGACATTCTCGGTCTTGGTAAAGCCGTTCAGATTGAAACGCACACTGCCGACGGGTTTGTCCGACAGCACGGCGATGGTGAGATTGGCCGGATCCGTATCCCCGATGATGTCAGCGCCAATGGTGCCGCCAGCGCCGATATCGCCCAGGACCTCATCGGTCTCCGCATCGACCAGCAAGATGGTGAGATCCTCCGGCCCCGCAGGATCGCTGCTTCCTGAGCCAGACCCACCTGTATCTGAACCGCTGCCGCCTGAACCCCCTTCGCCTGATCCGTATCCAGATGGCAGGGCATTGGGCAGGGGATAGGTATTGAAGAAATCCTGGGCATCCCCGGGCGTCCCGGAATCGTTACCGGTGAGGGCATAGAGCAGCATGCCAGCGTCGGAGGGGTCGTTCTTCTTGGTGTTGCCTGCATTTTCCATCAGGCGGCGGACTTCCTGGAGCACGGGATTGGAGGCGTCGTCCAACCAGCTCCAGCCGAAATTGTTGAAACCCCGATCGTTGTTGTTCCCGTTATTCTGATCACGGATGTCGATGAAATCGATCTGCGGGAAGTCGGATTTCAGGTCGCTCCAGGTCCGGTACCCCCGGTCGCCGCCGTGGTTCTCGTTCCATCCGCTGTGAGACAGCAGGGTGAGATTGGAGAGGGAACCGGGATTGGCCTTTTCCACGGCCCGGTAGACAGCCTCCATGGGACCGCCTTCGATGGACAGAACCTTGTCGCCGGAATTGAAGATCTCCACAAGGGCATCGGTGGCGCCGGTCTCGTCCGCTTCATAGTCATAGGTCTGAATACCAAGGGCCTCTGCCAGGGCAGCACTCTCGCGCATGTCATCGCGCTGGCCCCCATTGGACCCCTTGGTGACATTGTTGTTGTAGAAAAACGTGGTGTTGTCCTCAAGTCCGGCGGCCTTGATCAGGGCTGCGGCCATGGGCAGAGCCGCGATATCATCCCTGTCGTGAATGTCCCCGTCGAAATGGAAAACGATCTGGTCATGCTGGCCTGCCAGGGACCCGGCAAAGTCACCGGACGAAGCGGGCTCCGGCTCGGCCTGGGGTTCCGGTTCGGCCTGGGGTTCCGGTTCGGCCTGGGGCTCCGGCTCGGGTTGAGGTTCCGGCTCGGGTTGAGGTTCTGGGACAGGCTGAGGGAATGTGCCGGTCAGGGCCGGGGATTTCTCCAGTCCGTCCTTGCCGATGGCGTTCTTGGTCTTGCCCATCTGGAGCTGGTCGAGGATGAACCCCTCCGAACGGGGAGAAATTTCGATGATGTAGTAGCCGGGCTCGTCGAAATCCACGGTCGCTGAGGGGCGCTGACCTGTCTGGCTGTGATAGTCGTAATTGGACGAGACGCCATCGACCGTGTCCCAGGGCTTGTTCTTGAAATTACCGCCGCCGAACAGCTTGCTAACGGGGACCACGGTCTCCCCGCTGTCGGTCTCCACGCCGAACCAGACATCATTGGACAGATCGCTGCGGACCTCATTGCCCAGATCGTCAGTCCGCCCGCTGGTCAGTGCGACATGATATGTACCCGGATCGTCCACATAAACCCGGATGCTGAATGTTGTGTCCTCGGAGATCTGCCGCTGGTTATACCGGTTGTTGCCAGCCCAGAGCCAGGCGCTGTCCCCGTCAATGCCGGGATATTTGGTGACCGCCTGCCAGTCTCCTGCACCCGCGAAATCTTCCATGTCGATCACAAAAAGACCGTCGGAATTCGTCTGGTACGTCACACCGTTCATGGGATCCTCACTCTACCCTGATCGTGGCTCGCGCCAGCATCTATGGGCGCCGCCGGGTTGGGTCATACACATCAGGCCTGACTTGTCTCTCGCGCGGACAAGCTGTCAGACACATCGCCCCCCTGTTGCCGGACATCGCCGACAACACCGTCCAAATTCGAAACCGTCGGATAGCCGGTCCGCCCCAGACCGGTTCACCCCTCACGGGTTATTGGTCTAGCAAGGCCCCGGGGCATGGGTCCCGTTACAATTGATAAAATGGAGGGATCTACACGGAACATGACGGGATGGTCATGCCGCCGACAATGATCGGCCCCATGCGCCAGACTGTGTCCGCGTCCAGGGATGATGTGAAAAAACTGTCAGGATCGGAAACGGCACTTGACGCCCGGACAGGGTCTGCGACCCAGCCAGACGGCAGTGCATGGAATGGCGTCAGCGCTGACCCGATCCGAGAGGCAATTCCAGGAGGAAACGGGCACCTTGCTGATAATCCGTATCAAGCCAGATCTGGCCACCATGGAGCTCGGCGACCCGGCGGCAGATGGCAAGACCGATGCCGGTGCCCTCCCGGTCTTTCCCGGATTGCAGGCGCCGGAAAATGTCGAAAATGGCGTCAGCATGTTGAACGGCAATTCCCGGCCCATCATCCGTGATACTGATCCGCAGGACCGGACCGTGCTCAACGGCGTCAAAAGTGATGTGGGGCCGCTGATCGCCGCAATACTGGATGGCATTGGCAATCGTGTTCTGGAACAGCATGGAAAGAAGGGCGCGTTCTCCGGGCACGGATGGCAAGGTCTCATACCCTGAAATCCAGGCGCCGGAACGCTTGATATCCTGGTGAAGATTGCTGATCGCGTCCTGCACCGCCTGTGAAAGCTTTACGGTGCCGACAACGACGGGTTTCTGGACCCGGCAGAAATCCAGCAGACTGTCGATCATCTCCCCCATCCGCGCGGTGCCCGCCTGAATATAGGACAGGAACTCGCGGCCGCTGTCGCTGAGGGCCTCGCCATCGCGCCTTTCGATCAGCTCACTGAAAGCCTTGATCTGGCGCAGAGGCGCCTTGAGGTCGTGGGAGATGGCAAAAGCAAACTGTTCCAGATCCAGGTTGGATCGGGACCGCTCCCGGAGGTCAGGCCCATCCATGGTCCCAGCCTCTAGCGAGATGATTCCGGTCCCTCCGGCCCCATGCCCGGGCCCTCCCCCCATGTTGCCCCCATCAACCGGCAGGCGGCCGATCAAGACGCCGAGGGTGCGGCCCTCAGGCTCCACATCCATGAGAGCCAGGCTCAGCTCAGCGGGCACACATGCCCCGTCATGGCCTTTCAATGCGCCCGTGAAACTCTGGGCACCCGTGAGAATCTGGTTGGCGGTGTTGTCCGCGGCTCGTTCAAGGGCCGCGTTGAGGGATCCGCCCTCTCCGCCTGTGACAGGCGGGCCCGCAACCAGCAAGGTGGACAACGGCTTTCCGAGAAGCGCGCCCAGCTTGTACCCAAAGCGCTCGGAAACCGCCCGGTTGGCGTGGAGAATGGTCAGGCGGAGGGGATCGAACAGAATGATCTGATCGCAGATGCCATCAATGGCCCGGACAAGAACCGCTCCAAGAGCCTGGTCGGACAAAATCGCTGACTGGCAATCGCCGGACAGGCTGTCGAGCGGCTGAACCGTCTCGGACATGGATCATCCCCTCTTGTGCTGGTTTCTCAATTGTCACTTTGTAGGTGGTGAAACTAGCATGGCTTGGGGATATGCACGCCAGTCAATTCCGCCTCTTATCCACTCCCGGTGAGTTGTTTTCCGCGAACGCCCTGGCAAGGCCGCAACACTTCCCATAAGAGTGCCGTGAGGAATGGCGGGGTTTCCCTATGCGAGGCAGATCGCGTCGGAGGCCAGAGGGCAACACGTCAAGCCGTGGAGGGGGAAGGTGCCATGAGCGGGATTTTGGAAACGGCCTACTGGCTCCTCGACACGGGCCTGAATTTTGCCTGGCACGCCGGGATCTTCATGGCCATGGATGCCCTCCTCCTGGCCTTTCTCGGTCTGCGGCGCCTGTCTTTTGTCCTCGCCCTCGGCGCAGCCCTGTGTCTGGGCTGGGCAGCCCAGAGCACCAGCCGCACCATGCCCCTGGATCCACAATCCGAGGGCGTTTCCCTGAGGGTGATGACCTTCAACATCCTGGTATTCAGCAAGGACTACGACACCAAGCTGGCCTTCATCCGGGATCAGGGCGCCGACGTGGTTCTGGTTCAGGAAACCAACCCCTTGTGGTGGGACAAGCTCCAGGGGTTGAGGGACACCTATCCCCATATGCGCCAGGAGGGGCCGGTTGGCACGGTCATCCTGTCCCGCTATCCCCTCACCACGACCCAAGGGATCGTCAAGCAGAACTGGCCGTCCTGGTATCCGGCCCGGGACTATCTGGAGCCCGGGGACGGTTTGATCCGGGGATTGAAAGTGGGGGTCGATGTGAATGGCACCCTCACCACCCTGGTCAGTGTCCATCTCACCAAACCCACCAGCCTGACGACGGCCCGGATGTTCCGGTGGGAAATGACGCGCCTCAAGGCCATTCTGGAGGACACACCGGGACCACTGATCCTGGGTGGGGATTTCAATGCGACCGCCTCGTCTCTGTCGTTCCAGGCCTTTGCATCGCAGACCGGCCTTCGCGGGGTCATGCCCCGGATTGGGCTGCCCATGGGCACCTGGCCTGCGGCGGTGCCCTGGATCGGGGTGCAAATCGACCACCTGATGGCCCGTGGGCCCGTCGCTCTTAAGGGGTATGAGGTCCCGAAAGATGCCAGCTCCAATCACCGCCCGGTAGTAGCGGATTTTGCCATCACCGCCGGTGCGGGCGGGTCATTTGGCCTTGCCGGACCGCATCAGGAGTGAGACAAGCTTTCTTATCGAATTGCGGCCATGGTCCTATGGCGTCTTCCATCCGGTGTCTTCCATTCGGGATCCATGGTCGACATCCCTGGCCGGCATCCTTGGAAAGACCATCTTGGCGCGTATTACCGCCTGACCGTCTTCTCAGTCGAGGCGTTGTCGGCTATCGTCGCCGTCCAATGGCGAATACAACAATAAGCGGTATGGCAGCCGACGAATGGCTTGAGGCCGATTGCTTCGGGTGGTCGGCTTCGGGTTGGCGGTGTGGTCGAACGCAGAGCTGGTTTGAGGTGAATTGACCAGAAGGCAATTGATCAGCAGGCAATTGACCTGAAATCAGTTGGCGGAAGTCGGCCGGGGGTTGGGATCCATCTTTGGGAATTGGTTGCCGGAAGCTGCCCCACCATCGCGGGCCGCAGCGCGGGACAGCAGAACCAGGGGGCTCTGATATGACGAATGTGCTTTTGGACTACTACAACAACCTGACCCGGCTGCGCGGCTTCCAGAAAGCCCCCATTCGGACCGTGATGAACGCGGTGGGCTACCAGGTCATGAAGATGCAGAAGCGCACCAGCTTCATCGAACTGACCTATGGCGGACCGAAATTCCGTCTCAAGATCGAACCCATGCGCCGCCACATGGGCTCCGCCGGTATCTACCTCCAGCGCGAATACTACGAGCCGCTGCTGGAATTCGGCCACAAGCTGATCAAGCCCGGCGATGTGGTGATCGACGGGGGCGCCAACCAGGGTACCTTCACCTGCGCCTTCGCCGCCAAGGTCGGCCCTTCGGGCAAGGTCATCGCTTTCGAACCCTTCGGCTGGCTGTGCGAGATCATCGGCGAAAACATCGCTCTGAACGATTTCCAGCAACAGACCATCATCAAGAATTTCGCCGTGTCCGATGAAATCGGCGAAGCCATCATCGATGTGAGCCTGGGGCCGGTTTCCGCCAGCATCACCCGGGATTTCAGCGCGGAAGCCCAGGAATCCATCAAGGAAACCATCAAGACCACCACCATCAATACGGTGCTGGCCGAGGAAGGCATCGAGCGCCTGGATTTCATCAAGCTCGACGTCGAAGGCGCCGAGTTCAAAGCCCTCGAAGGGGGCCGTGAAGCGATCGAGCGCTATAAGCCGGTGATCTGCATCGAGGCGAGCGAAGACGACGAATTCCGTGAAATCGTCGAGTACCTCGCCAATCTCGGCTACCGGAAGAACGTTTTCGACGACAAGGGCCGCTTCCACGCGGTGGAAGAACTGCGCCCGCCCCTGTCCAATGTGTTCTTTACCCAGAAAGACGCCCCCTCCGCCTGAGGGACCGCACCCTTTTGAACTGACGAAAGATGGTCTGCCCTTTCGGGAGCAGGCCATTTTTTGTTTCGGAGCGGGTTCAAGCCTTCGCCGGCCCGCTCCCCTCGGGCAGCCCGTTGACCCGCCGATTGGCCTTATGTTCAAGGCCCCTGGCCCTTTCGTTCACGCCTGAATTCGGTAGAGTGCCTCGGCAAGGAGCCGACCGGGCGCCTTGAAACTGCGGATGTGGGGAGAGCAGTCATTGACGGGATCGCAATCCGGCACCGAGCCCGAGACCAATAAGCCTGTCCCAGACGGGGCTGCTAAGCCCATCACGGGCGGGGCCAGCGTCGCCGAGCCCGGAAGCGGGGGGCGATTGCAGTCCCTTTACCGGCGCCATGGCAATGCGGTCTGGACCCTGGGCGATCAGCTCATGGTCAGCGGCGTCAACTTCCTCACCATCGCAGCGATTGCCCGGGCTCTCGGGCTCGAGGGTTTCGGCCTGTTCAACTGGGGCTATCTGGTCTTCCTGCTGTTCAAGTCGATCCATCTGGCGGTGATCGTCGCCCCGATGATGAGCATCGGCCCCAAACAGCGCCCGGAGGATGAAGGCGCCTATTTCGGCACCATCGTTGTCCACCAGGCCGGGCTTGCGGCGCTCACCGCTTTGCTCATTCCCCTCACCCTGGCGGCTTTCGTCCTGATCGATCCGGAGATCGACCTGCGCCACATGGCGCTGCCTCTGATCGCGGCGGCGGTCGGCGATCAGGTCCAGGACATGGTGCGGCGCTATCTGTTCACCAAACACCGGCCCATTGCCGCGTTCCTGAATGACGTGATCGCCTTCATGGTCCGGCTGGTGTTGCTCTTCGCCCTGCCCTTCGGTTTCGGGGTCGATCTCGACGGGTCCCTCGTCTTCTGGATCATGGGGGGCACGTCCCTGGCGGCGGCCGCCGTGGGTGCGTTCTGGATCCAGCCCCTGCGCTTTGAACGCGTGTCCCTGATCCGGGTCAGCCGGACCCATTGGGACTTTTCCAAATGGCTGTTCGGCACCGCCGTGATGCAGTTCTGCTCCGGCCATGCCATCGTCATGGTGGCGGGGATTGTCCTGGGCGCGGCGGCCCTGGGCGGCATTCGCGCCACCTTGAACATTCTGGCCCCCATCCAGGTGCTGACCCTCGCACTCCAGAACATCGCCCCGGTCCATGCGTCCGCAATCTTCAAGGACCACGGCATCCCGGCCATGAAGACCTACCTCTACAAGGTCACCGGCGTCGGGGTCGCGGCGAGCCTCGCCATCGTGGTGGCTGGCGTGTTCTTTGCCGAGGATATCGTCCGGCTGATGTATGGGGAGGAGTTTGTGCCCTATGCATGGCTGGTGAACTGGTGGGCCATCATTTTCACCATCCGCTATCTCCAGTTCCCCTTGGAAGTGGGCCTGCGCTCCATCGAATTCACCCGGCCTCTGTTCGTGACAATCATGATCGAGGCGGTATTCGGCCTGGGCTCGGCCTATTTCCTGGCAAGCTGGTTTGGCATTCAAGGCACCATGTTCGGGCTTGCCATCGCCCATATCATCCCGGTGACCGTGCTCTCGATCCTGCTGTTCCGGCGCCTGAACATGATGGAACGCACGGGTCTCATGCCGGCGTCCATGATGCCGGCGGCCGCGTCTGCCGGGGTTACGCCCGAGAAGCCGTGAGGATGTGAAACGGTCGCGGCCCTTCATGGCCGAGGCCGCGGCGCGCCGTGCTCCGTGAGCGAAAAGAACCAATCCGGACCTTGAGTGCGGGCGGGTGCCCCCGACATGATGGGTCTGCCCGCGCCGGTCCGTGCCTCCGGCGCCCATGACCAGGAGGCCGCCCCATGACGCTCCAATTCGCTTTCGACAACACCTATAGCCGCCTGCCGGACCGGTTCCATGCCCGGCTCGATCCCACCAAGGTGGCCAAACCGGAGTTGATCCGGCTGAACACAGCCCTGGCGGCTGAGCTTGGCCTGGACGCAGCGGCCCTGTCGACGCCGGAGGGGGTGGCGGTCCTGGCGGGCAACACGGTCCCGGATGGTTCCACTCCCCTGGCGATGGCCTATGCGGGCCACCAGTTCGGGAATTTCGTCCCCCAGCTTGGAGACGGACGCGCTCTGCTCCTGGGGGAGATCGTCGATGGTGAAGGCAAACGCCGGGACATCCAGCTCAAAGGCGCGGGCCCCACGCCGTTTTCCCGGGGCGGTGACGGACGCGCGGGCCTTGGTCCGGTGCTGCGGGAATACATCGTCAGCGAAGCCATGAACGCCCTGGGCATCCCCACCACCAGGGCGCTGGCGGCGGTGCTGACCGGGGAACCGGTGCTGCGGGACCGGGTGCTGCCGGGGGCGGTGCTGACCCGGGTGGCCTCCAGCCATATCCGTGTCGGCACCTTCCAGTATTTTGCCGTGCGCGAGGATATCGAGGCCCTGGGAACCCTCACCGATTACGTGATCAAGCGCCATTACCCGGAGACTGCGCAGGCGGACAATCCCCCCCTCGCCCTCGTGGACAAGGTGGTGGAGGCCCAATCCTCCCTGGTGGCCCAATGGATGGGCGTTGGCTTCATCCACGGAGTGATGAACACGGACAATATGACCATTTCCGGGGAGACCATCGACTATGGTCCCTGCGCCTTTCTGGACGCCTATGATCCGGCGAAGGTGTTCAGTTCCATTGACCAATTCGGGCGGTACGCCTTCGCCAACCAGTTCCCCATCGCTGTGTGGAATGTGGCCCGGCTGGCTGAAACCCTCCTTCCCCTGATCAACGACGACGAAGACAAAGCGGTCAAAGAGGCGACAGACGTGGTCAACGGGTTCTCGGACCGGTTCTCCAAGAAGTTCCTCGCGGTCATGGGCCGCAAGCTGGGTCTGACGAAGACGGAGGACAGCGATCTGACCCTGGTCCGTACCCTGCTTGATGCGATGAAGGCGAGCACCGCCGACTACACCCTCACCTTCCGCACTCTGAGCGAAACGCCGGAGGATGAAAGCGCCCATGACCGGGTGCGCAATCTCTTCATCGATCCCACCGCTTACGATGCTTGGCGCAAGGACTGGGAGGCCATCCTCGCTCGTGAACCTGGCAGCGCGTCGGACAAGGCCCAAGTGATGCGCAACGCAAACCCTGCCTACATCCCCCGCAACCACCGGGTGGAGCAGGCCATCCAGGCCGCGGAAGAGCGCCGGGATTTCGGCCCCTTCGAAACCCTGGTCACAGTCCTGTCCAAACCCTATGAGGACCAGCCGGCCTATGCGGACTACGCCAAGGCGCCCCGGGCAGAAGAACTGGTGAAACAGACATTCTGCGGCACCTGATCAGCCCGGTGTTTCATCGGTCAGTTGCACGTCCATTGATACATGCCGGACAGGGCGGCGCATTGCGCCAGCGCCCGGACCATGGTCCTTTTGATGCAATGACTAATGGTTCTCATGGCCCCGACACTTGCAAATGCTAGACATTTGCAAACGCCAAGCATTTGCAAAAGGCGAGCCGCGATTGGGATGCAAATGTCAGGTCCGAACCACTTGTCCCATATTGGCCGTGCAGCACAGGAGACCCCCCATGGCGCTCGATCTTGAAACCCGGACCCAGTTGATTGACACCGTGAACCGGTTCGTTGCCGAACGTCTGGTGCCGAATGAGGCCCAAGTGGCCGAAAACGACGAGGTGCCCGGCGATATCGTCCAGGAAATGCGGGAACTGGGCCTGTTCGGTCTGTCGATCCCCCCGGAATTCGGCGGTCTTGGGCTCGATCTGGAGGAAGAGGCCCTGGTGGCCATCGAACTGGGCCAGACCTCCCCTGCCTTCCGCTCGGTGATCGGAACCAATGTGGGCATCGGCTCCCAGGGGATCGTCATGTTCGGGCGCCAGGACCAGAAGGACTATTGGCTGCCCCGGCTGGCCAGCGGGGAAACCATCGCCAGTTTCTGCCTGACCGAACCGGAAGCGGGCTCGGACGCGGCTTCGGTGCGCACCACCGCCATCCCCGACGGCAATGAATATGTCATCAACGGCACCAAGCGTTACATCACCAACGCCAACAAGGCGGGCGTGCTCACCCTCATGGCCCGCTCCAACCCGGACATTGACGGTGCGGGCGGGATCTCCGCGTTCCTGGTGCCGACGGACACCCCTGGCGTGACCATCGGGAGGCCGGAAAAGAAGATGGGGCAGCAGGGCGCCCATATCTGCGACGTGATTTTCGACAATTGCCGCATTCCCCGCTCCTGCCTGCTCGGCGACGAAGGCCAGGGCTTCAAGGTGGCCATGCAGGTGCTGGACCGGGGGCGGATCCATATTTCCGCCGTGTGCGTCGGCGTGGCCGAGCGCCTGATCCGTGAGATGACCAATTATGCCGCCGAGCGCAAACAGTTCGGCTCCGCCATCGGCACCTTCCAACTCATCCAGGCCCTGCTCGCGGACAGCCAGGCGGAGGCCTATGCCGCCCGCACCATGGTGCTCGATGCAGCCAGACGCCGGGACGCGGGCGAGGCCATTTCCATGGAAGCCTCCTGCTGCAAGCTGTTTGCATCGGAAATGGTGGGCCGGGTCGCCGACCGGGCGGTGCAGGTCTTCGGCGGCGCGGGCTATGTGGCCGATTACGGCATTGAGCGGTTCTACCGGGATGTGCGGATCTTCCGCCTTTACGAAGGCACCAGCCAGATCCAGCAGATCGTCATTGCCCGGGCCATGCTGAAAAACGCCCAGTCCTGACGGGCGGTCTGCCGGTGAGCGATCCCGATACGGAACACCTCCAGGCCACGGCCCGGGCGGCCATCCTGGACCTGGCGCAAGCCCGGGGGGCGGGCAAGACCTTGTGCCCCTCGGAAGCGGCCCGGCGGATCGACCCGGAAAACTGGCGCCGCCACATGACCCTGGTGCGCCGGACCGCGGCCGGGCTTGCGGATGAAGGGCTGATCCAGGTGTTCCGCAAGGGCAAGCCCGTGGACATCCGGGAGGTCAAGGGCGTGATCCGACTTGGGCTGCCCCGCCCTGCCCCGGACGGTCCCACAGATCAGCAGACCGACGGTGAGGACAAGCCGTGAGTGCGCCGGAGAGCCTTGAAAGCCTCGTCGGTGCCTTGCGGGCCTGCCGGGTGTGCCGGGATTCCCCAAAAGGCGAGCCCCTGCCCCATGAGCCGGTTCCCATCATCCAGGCCGGGCGCGGGGCGCGGATCTGTATCGCCAGCCAGGCGCCGGGCACCCGGGCCCACGCTTCAGGCACGCCGTTTCATGATCCATCCGGTGTCCGGTTGCGGGACTGGCTGGGTCTGGACCGGGACACCTTCTATGACGCCAGCCGCATTGCGATTGTCCCCATGGGGTCGTGTTTTCCCGGACTGGATGCCAAGGGTGGGGACAAGCCACCGCGCAAGGAATGCGCACCGCTCTGGCGGGTCCGGATCTTCAGGGAACTGCCCAATCTCGAATTGATCCTGCTCATCGGGCGTTATGCCCAGGCCTGGCACCTGAAGCAGGCCGCACTTCCCCTGCCCCGTACCCTGACGGAAACGGTCGCGGCCTGGCGGGACCTGAGGCCGCGTTTTCTGCCCCTGCCCCACCCCTCATGGCGCAACAATGCCTGGCTCAAGAAGAACCCCTGGTTCGAGGCGGAAATCCTTCCCCACCTGCGCGCCCGCATCCGTTCCATCCTGGACCGCGCCCAAGAGGATTAGCGTTCCCTTAAGCCGGACTGTGGTTTTTTGGAAAGGTTGCGGGGCCTTGCCCACCCATCAGGTTGCCCATTGTTTCCAGCCTGACGGGAGGGTAAAGCGCCGGATCGTCATGATCCACACTGTGTCGATGGATGGGAAGGGTGAATGTCAGCCGTCTGAAAAAGCAACTGTGGGCCTGGTGGGAAGGCGTTGACCTGCCCGACGACACCGGTGCGTCCGGGGCCCAGGCATCCAGTGGCCAGACGCACCGGCATGACCTGTCCTTCGCTCAGAAAAACCTGGGGCTGCCCCCTGAAGTGCTCATTGCGGAAACCCTCTGGGGAGAGGGCTATGTGGGGCCCGGCGGGCCGGAATTCATTCTGGATCTCGTGGCCAAGCTGGGGATTTCCCGGGACAAGAGCATGGCCTATATGGGCCTCGGTCTCGGCGGACCCGCGCGGGAGATCTGCCGGGAAAGCGGCATCTGGATTACCGGATATGAGGCCAGGACGGATCTGATCGAACTGGCAAGCGAGCAGTCCCTCATGGCGGGGTTGGCGCGCAAGGTCAGTGCACAGTTGTACGAGCCCGGAAACACCGTTCTGCCGGAACGCAAATTCGATATCGTCATTTCCAGGGATGAGTTCTCGTTCCTCGGCGATCGTGCCGCGATCCTGGCCAAGATCTATGCCAGTCTGCGCCCGGGAGGCAGTTTTCTGTTGACCGATTATGTGATTGCTCCCGGCACAGACGGGGCGGCGCTTGCCCAGTCGGCTTTTTCGCCGTTCTGGGGCACGGCCTCCCTTTGTACCCAGGCGGAATACAACGCCGCGATCCAGGAAGCCGGGTTCGATCTCAGGGTGAAGAAAACCCTGACCCCGGCCTATGTCACCATGGTGACGGAAGCCACGACCCGGTGGGCGTCCCTGCTCAAAATGGCCCAGGAAGGGCATGATCAGATTGCGGATACCGCGGCCTTTGTGCAAGCGATGGCCAAGGAGGCCGAATGCTGGACGGCACGGCTCAATGCCTTGCAGGCCAACGAGTTGGAGGTCTTCCGCTTTTTCGCGCTGAAGCCGGAGTCAGGTGTTTCGTGAGGCCTGATCCCATGGCCGGGAGCCGGGCCTATTTCAGCGCCGTGGACTTTTCCAGTCCGGTCGTCTCAGGATGAGGGGCCACCCTGGAGCCACTCGTCATAGACCTGGTCCATGTAGCGGCCGACGGCGAGACGGCGCTTTTTGTCGTCCTTCTTGCCCGCACAATAAAGCGGCGTGCTGTCTGCATGGTCGATACCGGCGAGACGGGCGGCCAGGGGCGAAGCGATTTCGGCTTCTTTGCCGTCTTCCGTTTCCTCGATGTGCGATCCCGCATCACTCCGGGCGATCAGGTCCTCCGGTTGCGGATCACCGGCATTGCCGCCCGCACGGTCTCCCTCCTCTTCCTCGTCATCATGTTCGATGGTGAGCAGGTTCTCATCGAGGAGCAGGTCATTGCGGATGTTGGACAGAATGACATCAACCTCGCCCGGACCGGCGGATCTGGAGGCCGGGCCATAGCCGCCACTGCGGGGGGACGCGAAGGAATCCCTGTCTTTCGGGGCGGTCGAGGGGCCTTGCGCCCCATCATCCAGCATTTCCGCCATGCCTTGGGCAGCAAATCGCTGGGCCATGCCCTTGCCCTTTTTGCGCCCCTGGGCCCGCAATTCCCCGATGGTCGGACGGCGCTCCTCCTCCGATCCCGTGTCTTGCGGTCCGTCCGACGGCAGGACACGGACCGGGAGCTGGTTGCCGGTCATCGCCCGTGCGCCATGTCCATTCGCATGGGTTAGGGATTGTTCTTCCTCTGCGAGCTGATGATCATCCGTCGGTGTCTCGGTTTCGGAGGTGTCCTGAAGTTGCGCGTCGGGTTCATCTTCAAGGTCCGCCTTCAGACCTCCGCCAGACTGATCCGGACCACCCGCATAATCGCCAGCACGATGATCATCATTTTCATGATCGTCATCGTGATGATCCTCTTCCAGAGCATCATCCTCCGCCGGATCAGCGGTCAGGACGTCCTCACTGGCGCCGGAGTCATCAAGAGCAATGGAGTCATCACGGGCAATGGGATGATCGGCGTCTTGAATTTCCGATGGCGCCTGAGCCTCTTCAGCGGGCGCAACACTGTCTTCATCATCGGGCTTCGTTGGCGCGGATGCCGGAGCGTGCGCCACCATGTCGACCAATGGCTGGGCGCCTGATGTCACAAGCTCGAGGGCTTCCCGCCAGGGCCTGGCCGCTTCCCCATCCCCCAGTCCGCTTTGGAGGCTCGCCGACCATGCTCCGTCGCCGGTGCTTTCCACATCCCAGAGAATGAGGCTGTAGGGGGTCGGTGCCTCGCCGAAGCAATCCGCAAGGGGGTTGGCATCCGGGCCTAACTGGCGGGGGGCGAACGGTGGGGGGGCTTCAGCAGGGGCGCCGGTTTCCATGGTACAGGCACCAAAGGCGATCTCGATGGCCTCGTACTCTTCCGGTTCTTCGTCATCCTCAAGCTCGGGCAGACGGTCGCCAAGGAGCGCCCATGACACGGTCACGAGGCTTTCACCGGAGGCGTGGTCCCCATCAGCATCCTGCGCCAGGAGATCCGCCAGGGATGGCAATGGCTTGGAAGGGTCAGCGATCTTGAAGACCGTGTTCATCGGCCTGTCCTTTGGTTCCGGACGCACGGGGCGGATTTACTCCCGCAATCGAAACCCACTCAATTGACACCGGTATGGGCGGCGACCATCAGGTCGTGGAATTTCTCCGTCGCCCGCACAAACACTTCCGCCTTGGCGCGGCCGTTTCCTTTTTCCGCACCGTTCTTCTTATCCGGCGACCGGTCCGCCACGATCCGTTCGAGATAACCAGCACGGGTCAACGGCGTGATCATGGTGCGCTGGATCACGGGCGTGATCTGATCCGGACCCGGAGCGACGCTGCTATCCCCAGCGTTTTCCACTCTCAACGTCCACATGCCGTTGACACAGGCTGCCACCCGGCTCGCGCTCAGGACGTCGTCGTCATAGACCTGGGTCAGGCCTAAGTGATCGCGCACACTCTCATCCAGGAAAGCACTTTCGGACCACATGAAGACGAGGGTGCGGTACCCGTCGAAGGAACCCATCACCGAGGCATATTCCAGGCATTCCGGGCTGTCCGGCAGCAGGTCCGGGTCATGGCGGAGAATGTCGGGGATGACCTGGTCACGGATCAATCCGATGAAGCGTTCGATCCCCATAATTGTGTGCTGGGCGAAAAACGCAGCGCGCCTCGCGGGATCGATTTTTTTCGGTTTTTCGTCCCTGGGAGGGGCAATGCGGTTCGCGGCCCGGCGTTTTGCGGCATTGCGCTTATGGGCGGCAGAACGGGCAGAGCCATTGGAGGAGGAGCCGCCCCGCGCATCATTGTCTCTCACCGGGGTGTCCTCAACGGTCGCGTCGCCGGCTGTTGCGGCCCCGGCTGTGGCGTCCCCGGCTGTGTCATCACCGCCCTTGGCTACAACATCCGCGCCTTTCGGATCCTCCGCCTTCGAGCCCGGCGTTTTTGGCTCGACCGTCTCAAGATCAGAGGATTCGGCGTTGGGGGATTTTATCCCGTCGGCATTGGAAGTGTCGAAAAGGACCTCGGATGCCTTGCCGCCGGTCGATTGCGCGCCATTTCCGGTTGCGCTGGGTTTCTTCCCGGGGCCGGACTTTCTGGCCGAAGGTGACCCGTTCGCGGATCTGCCGGACTGGCCGGTGCCGGAAGGAGTGTTACGACCACCGGTATTTCGGCCATTCGGACTACGACCCTGCTGCCCTGCGCCATTTTCCGCAGGCAATACGGCGGTGTCCCGCCCCGCAGCTGCCGTCATGTCGTTTGTGGGTGGCGCATATGCCATGGTCGATGACCTCTGGGCCGGTCAGGTCGGGCCCATTTGAGTACTGAATCTGAATAACTCGCGTCCTGGGCCACCGCGGCCCGAAACGCCTTGCCCGGAACACCCCGCCTGGGCTGCCTCGCCCGGGATGCCCCGCATGGACGCCCCGCCTGGGACGCCTTGTGTGCTCGGTGCGGTCGGCAAATCGATCGTCCGGCTCAATCCTCCGGCGACCAGTACAACGGATCCGGGTCAAAACCCCTTCGCCGCTCGTTCAACTTTACCGGTCCAAAAGTCTTAGCGACCCAAAGTGTCAGCCTTTGGTCTTTCAACGAATAAAGTCCCGCAGCTTCTAGCGCCGTGACCCAGATCACACTGGCCGTCGCCCTTCCGGGACCTTTCCTCAAAACAGCGGCTCAACTCGGTGGTTCACTTCTTGGGGCTGTTTCCCGTGGACGTGTCCCCTGACCCAGTTTCTGCGGCCCGCTTCAGGGGACGCAGGACAGAGAAACCTGCACACAACCGGCTCTGGAGAGGCCCCGCGGGTTTGAGGTGAGTGTTTCCGCCCGATCCGATGTCGGCCACTGCCGGACCGGCTGACCGCACCGAAAGTTTGTGGGGAAAACGCTGGAGAGGGATCGGCCCAACACCAGTTCCCGGTCCAAACAGTGCACGAACGGGCCTTGAGTGAGCGATTTATGGCCAGAGACGGATGCCCCTGTTGACCGGAAGCGTAGAACCCGCTGAAAAACTTGGCCGATTCTGCGCCGTCTGCCGGATGACGGGGCAAGGCCCGGTCCGAACCCCTTCCGGCAGTGCTTATGATCCTTCACGCGGTGAAGGCTTTAGAGAACCTTGGTGCGCTTTAACGTCTATTCAGGTTCGGCTTTTTGCAAGCAGTAATTCAGCAGGAAAGGGCCGGGAAATCAACTCCTTTCAGGGTGTTGACCCGCCTGCTGAGCCCTCCCCTGGGGCACCAGGACGGAGAGCCACACCGATTGCCCCTGCAAACCAAATGCTTGCGGGAACCATGCCTTAGGGATGTTTTTTGACTCCCATCCGCCCTGGATGGAGGCCCGACCGGCCAGGAGAAGCACTCCCAATGACCCGACTTGCCCAAAAGGCAACCCCCAATATCCATGGGCCGGACCCCG
The DNA here is from genome assembly GCA_964561475.1 of uncultured Alphaproteobacteria bacterium. GTDB lineage: Bacteria > Pseudomonadota > Alphaproteobacteria > JAJFIK01 > JAJFIK01 > CAYUYV01. The sequence goes on along the minus strand of CAZLPU010000014.1, from coordinate 28,506 downwards.
CCAGTTTTTTTCCTGGTTTCCAAATCTGCCCAGTCGTGATCGAGTAGGGGCAAAGGAACACATCGTGAACTGATGCGCCGGGCAGAGGGACGTTATGGTGAATACATCAAAAGGCCCCTCTCCGGACCGGGATCATGCCCAAACCCAGTCAACACGCAACGCTCAAGGCCCGGTCGGCGCAGACCCACCAAATGGAATCGGATCCACTGGCGCCGGTGGGCCGGTCAGCCCCCATGCCCTGACTTTCATCTTCGTGACGCTGCTCTTGGACGTGACCAGTCTCGGGATCATCATCCCCGTTCTGCCGGACCTGATCTCAAGCCTCGGCCATGTCTCTCTCGCCGAAGCCGCGGTTTATGGCGGCTGGCTGATGCTTCTGTTTGCCGGCACCCAGTTTCTGGCCGCGCCACTGCTGGGCAATCTTTCCGACCGGTTCGGACGGCGGCCGGTGCTGCTCATCTCCCTCTTCGGCTTTGGCGTGGATTATCTGATCATGGCCTTCGCGCCGACCCTGGTCTGGCTCTTCATCGGGCGGGGGCTCTCGGCGGTGTGCGCTGCAACCACCGCCACGGCCAGCGCCTTCATCGCCGATGTGAGCCCCCCGGAAAAGCGGGCGCAAAATTTCGGTCTGGTGGGCATGGCCTTCGGGATCGGGTTCATTCTGGGGCCGGTGATCGGTGGCTTGCTCGGAGAACTGGGCCCCCGCGTGCCATTTTTCGCCGCCGCGGGTCTTGCGTTCCTGAATGTGATCTACGGCTATCTCGTGCTGCCTGAAAGCCTGCCCCTGTCCCGGCGGCGGCGCTTCTCCCTGGTGCGCGCCAACCCGGCAGGCACGTTGATGCAGTTGCGGGGTTATCCCGCCGCCCTCGCTTTTGCCGGGGCCGCGTTCCTCTATTACGTGGCCCATAATGTCTACCCGGCGGTCTGGACCTACTACACCATCGAGAAGTTCTCCTGGTCGCCGATGGAGATCGGCCTGTCCCTGGCCTATGTGGGGATCGTGGCAGCGGTGGTTCAGGGCTGGCTCATTCGGAAAGCCATCCCCCTGCTGGGTCCGGTACGGGCGGTGATCATCGGACTGATCATTACCGGAATCGGCAATCTGGCCTATGCGCTGATTTCCCATGGCTGGATGATGTATGGGGTCATTACCATCTCGGGCCTGGGGGCCATTGCGGCCCCGGCCCTATCGGCTCTCATGGCCAATCAGGTGCCGGACGATGCCCAGGGAGAACTCCAGGGCGGCCTGACAAGCCTCATCGCGCTTTCCTCGATCATCAGCCCACCGATCATGACCGGTCTTTTCAGTACATTTTCCAACGCGGATGCCCCGGTCTATTTCCCAGGCGCACCGTTCGCCCTTTCGGCGATGCTCCTCCTCCTGGCCGTGCTGCCGGTTCTGGCGGCCAGAAGGTAACACCCCTCTGCAACAAGGAGCGCCGCTCAATCCGGTCCTAAACAAGCGGAAGCGGCTCCTCGGTCTTGTCGCTCAGGATGCGCACCATCTCAGGTGGGCTGCACAAAGGCGCCGGGCCGGGGCCGGAGCGTGATCCGGCCTCGTTGGCCCCGACCTTAGCGCGACTGTATAACGCTCCTCAAAACATCCTCAAGATGTATAAATCGTGATCGAAATTGGGACAAATTTAGGCGCGGCGTCACACGGCTGTCATGGAGCGGCCATAGTGTTGCAGCGCAAGAGCCCCGTAGGAGTTGCCGCGCACCGTGCGGGACTACCCGCCGGGGGTCCGACCTCATTTACATAGTCCAACGACGACCAAACACATCGCGCCAGATATATTGCGGACGAAAACCGTCCGGGTAGATTCAGACATGGAGAGGGGAACCATGCGCCTGTTCAACACACTGACCGTGAGCTCGGCCGCCATCGCGCTGATGGCCGCCACAGCCGTTCCGGGCTACGCCCAGGAAATCACCTCCTCGATCCGGGGTGCCGTGACCGATGCTGACGGCGCGCCGATCGCCGGGGCCACGGTGAGGATCACCGACACCCGCACGAACAGCACCCGAACCTTCACCACCAATGCCCGGGGTGAGGTTCTCGCAGGCGGCCTGACCGTGGGCGGTCCGTACATCGTAACGGTGACCGCTGAAGGGTTCCGGGGCGAGCAGGTCGAAGGCATCTTCACCACCCTGAACGCTGACACCCGCCTCTCCGTGAACCTGGACGCCGTCGGCGGCGACATCACGGAAGACACCATCGTCGTTCAGGCCAGCCGGGACGAAATCGGCACCATCGCCATCGGCCCGAGCTCCAGCTTCAACCTGGAAACCATCGAGAGCTTCCCCTCCCTGGAGCGGGATTTCCGGGACATCATCCGGATCGACCCCCGGGTGAGCATCGACCGTTCCAATGACGAAGTGGACCGGGTGAGCTGCCTTGGCGCCAACGACCGCTTCAACAATGTGACTCTGGACGGTGTGCGGATCGGCGACCCCTTCGGCCTGAACGGCACGGGCTTTGCCGGCCGAAACGTCTCTCCTGTGCCTCTCGACTCCATCCGGGAAATCGCCGTCGAGTTCGCCCCCTTCGACGTGACCTACGGCCAGTTCACCGGCTGTGGCATCAACGTGATCACCAAGGGCGGCACCAACGAATTCTCCGGCAGCTTCTTCTCGGTCTTCAACAGCGACGAGTTCCGGGGCAGCACCCTGGAAGGTGATGACATCACCAACGACAATTTCGAAGAGTACAACTGGGGCGCGTCTCTGGGCGGCCCGATCATTGAAGACAAGCTGTTCTTCTTCGTGGCCTATGAGGAGGAGCGCCGCTCCGCCACACCTTTCGATGAAGGACCCATCGGCGGCGGCTTTGCCACTGAGCTGCCCTTCCTGACCTCCGAAGTGGCCGAGGAAATCGCGCAGATCACCCAGGATGTCTACGGCATCGACAATGGCGGCGTCGCCCGCAGCCTGGAAGAGCGCACCCGCCGGATCCTGACCCGCTGGGACTGGATCATCGACGAAAACCACCGGGCGGAATTCACCTATCTGCGGATCCGGGAGCGCAACCAGGAAGAGGAGTTCATCAACTCCACCAACTTCCAGTACCTGAACACCTTTGAGGAAGAAGGCACCGAGTCCGAGTTCTACTCGGCCCGTCTGTTCTCCCAGTGGACGGAAAATCTTTCCACCGACTTCCGCCTGTCCCGCTTCGACTACCAGGACAACCAGGGCCCCATCGGCGGCGGTGAAGCCCAGAGCAACTCCATCCCCATTCTTCAGGTCGGTGTGCAGAACCCGGACAACGGCAGGATCGGTATCGTTCAGGCCTCCGGCCCGGGCATTTTCCGCTCCGCCAACCAGCTTGACGTCCAGACCGACCAGATCCGGATTTCCGCCGACTACAACTGGGGCCGTCACACCTTCCGCTTCGGCTATGAGTGGGAACAGCGGGAAGTCTTCAACCTGTTTATCGTGAACGCCACGGGCACGATCAACTTCGCCAATATCGAAGACTTCCGGAACGGGGTGGTCTCCCAGGGCTTCGACACCTCTCCGAATGCGGATCAGGTGTTTGCCGGCGACGCCGCAGGCTTCTACGGTCTCGGCTCCTTCACCGGCGATCCGTTCGATGCGGCTGCCAACTACAAGTTTGCCATCAACACCCTCTATTTCCAGGACACGATCCAGGCCACCCAGAACCTGGAACTGGTGCTGGGCGTGCGCTACGACTTCTACCGGGGTGATCGGCCGCGGACGAACGACAACTTCATCAACCGGTACGGCTTCCCGAACAATCTGTCCTTCGATGATCTGGACATTGTGCTCCCGCGCTTCGGCTTCACCTACGACGTGCCCTACGACACGTTCGGCCGGACCCAGGTCCGCGGCGGTGTCGGTGTCTTCGCCGGCGGTGACCCGACCGTGTGGATCTCCAACAGCTTCCAGAATTTCGGCGGCGCCATCGGTTTCGGTTCCAGCCTCGGTGACGGCTGTCAGGACTCCGACTTCCAGGCCATCGACGACAACGGAAACTTCAAGGGTCTGCCCAACTGCGTAACCGACCAGCAGATCGAACAGGCCAACCAGGTTCTGTCTGACACCCAGTCCACGGATCTTGATTTCGAAGTACCGTCCGTGATCCGGGCCAATATCGGCTTCAGCCACCTGACGGATTTCGACGGCTATGCTGGCGGCTTCTTCGACAACTGGTCCGTCAACATGGACGTGATCTACAGCCGCTTCCGGAACCCGGCGGACTTCGTGGACCTGTCCTTCGCCGTCAACCCGGACCAGGGCTTGGGCGGTTTCACCATCGACGGTCGCCCGATCTACGAAGCTGTGGATCCGACCCTGGACGGCTGTAACGCCGAGTTCCGTGGTCCCCGCAAGGGCTTCGACAATGTCACCTCCGAGTGCTTCGGATCCCGGGATGACGAAATCCAGCTCACCAATGGCGAGGATTTCGACACACTCAGCTTCTCGGTGGCCTTCGCCAAGGACTTCGACTACCGCACGCCATTCGTCCAGGCACCGGGCACCTTGAGCGTCAACACGGGCTACGCGTTCTCCGACGTGGAATCCAACCGGGATAACACCAGCGCCCAGTCCACCTCGAACTTCAACGCTACCTCCGTGTTCGATTATCTGAACCCGGAAGTGGGCACCTCCCGGTTCGAGACGACGCACAACGCGGTGTTCACCGCGAGCTTCCGGACCGAGTTCTGGGAAAACTTCCCGACCACCGTCGCCTTCTTCTTCCAGGCCCGGTCTGGCCGGCCCTATGACTACACCTTCGACGGCGGCTTCTTCTCCGGCTTCGAGGCAGGCAGCGACAACGCGCTGCTCTATGTCCCTGCCGGTCTGACCGACCCGAACATCAGCCCCCTCTCCGATCCTGCGGCCCTCGAAGCCCTGGACCGGTACATCTCCGAGGAACAGTGTCTGGACGATAACCGGGGCGGCACTTACGAGCGCAACAGCTGCCGCAATGACTGGTTCCTCGACCTGGACATGCGGATCCAGCAGGAGTTCCCGGGCTTCCTGAACGGCCACCGCACGGTGCTGTTCGTGGACTTCGATAACCTGCCGAACATGTTCTCCGACGAGGCCAACATCCTGCGCCGGTTCAACACCTCCCAGGTGGATCTGGTCGATGTGGGTGTGGACGATCAGGGCCGCTACATCATCTCCGGCTTCAATCCGGACGACAGCGTGAACCGGGTGACCTCCGCCTCCGTCTGGCGGGTCCAGTTCGGCCTGCGCTACAGCTTCTGATCCCAACCCCATGGGATACCTGGAAGGGCGGTCCTCGTGGCCGCCCTTTTTTTCATGGGTCGAGTTCCGATAGACTGCGCCGGTAGACTGCCGTTGCGTTTCGTTCATTCCTGAGGGTCGTTTTGCCATGGCCAGCCCTTTGCCGCCCAAAGCCTCGCAACTCCATCAGAGGGCGGAACAGGCTCTCAGGGCCGGTGACCTGGGCACCGCCTCCCGGGCGCTTCAGGAGGCGATCGGCCTTGCGCCCGCCCATGGTCCGCTGAGGAACACAGCCGGGCATCTGCTGCTGGCCCTGGGCCGCCCGGCCGAGGCCATCGGCGCCTATGAGGACGCGGTCAAGCTCTCCCCCGGCCAACTCTCCCCCCGGATCAATCTGGCCCAGACCCTGATCGATCTTGGGCGGGCGGCGGAGGCCCTTGATGTCCTGGCCTCTATCGCTGATCAGTCCGTATCCGGCGCGGTCCTGTGCCGGGCTTCCGCCCTCATCGCCCTCGGACGCTTCAGGGACGGTCTTGAAGCGCTGGATACTCTTCCCAAGGCAGATCGTCAGGGACCGGCGGGAATGTTTCTGGCGGGCAAGGCCCATGGGGGATTGTTCCAGTTCGAGGAGGCCGCTGCCTGTCTGCGCAAGGCGGATGCGGCACGGCCCGGGGAACCGGACATCCTGGCAATCCTCGCGAAAACGGCCCTAAAACTGGGCCAGCGGGAGGAAGCGGAAAGCGCCTACCGCCGGGCTCTGGAAAGCCGCCCCGGACACCGGGAAGCCCTTGAGGGTCTTGTGCAGTTGCTCTGGACCGCCGGGCAGCCCGAGGCCATCCCTCCCCTGTTCGATCGTGCCTTCAAGGCCAGACCGAAGGACCCGGAGCCCTGGCACCGCAAGGCCACCGTGCTCCACCGGATGGGGCGCAACGACGAAGCCCTTTCCGTCATTCAGGAGGCGGAACAGCGTTTTGGAACCCATCCGCCCTTTGATTTTCTGGCAGCCGACATTCTGCGCGAGGCGCGCGACCTGGAACCGGCTCTGGGCAGGGCACGCCGGGCCAGGGACGCTGCACCGAAAGACTGGGCCATCGCAACGGGCCTGGTGCGTGTGCTCCTTCAGGCGGGCCAGGGAGATGAAGCCCTGGCCCTGTGCGCCGAAGCCCTCAAATCCCATCCCCATGACCAGGCCTGGCTGGCCTATCGGGAAACCGCCCGGCGGACCACCGGTCAGCCAACGGATTACACGGCCCTGGTGGGTGTGGCTGACCTTGAGGCGCCGGAGGGGTTTTCCGATATGGCGGCATTCAATGGGGCCCTGAGCGCGCGGCTGCACAATATGCACCAGGCCACCGGTCACCCCCTGGATCAGTCCCTGCGGGAGGGCACCCAGACCAGCGAGCCCCTGCACCGGATGGATGATCCGATCCTGAAAGCGCTCTTTGCCGCATTAAAGGAGCCGCTGGACCGGTTCATCCAGGCCATGCCCCACGATCCGGACCATCCGTTTTTCGGGCGGCGGAAACAGGGATGGACCGTGGACGGATCCTGGTCCGTACGCCTGCGGCCCAATGGCTTCCATGTGAATCATTTCCATGGGGGCGGCTGGATCAGTTCGGCCTATTATGTGGACATTCCCGACGATGTTCCGGGGGCGGCGGAACACCAGGGCTGGCTCAAATTCGGCGAACCGCCCATTCCGGTACCGGGCCTGGATGGTCCGGCCCATCTGGTGGAGCCCCGTGCGGGCCGAATTGCCCTGTTTCCGTCCTATCTCTGGCACGGAACCGTGCCCTTCACCGGCACCCAGACCCGTCTGACCATTGCGATGGATTTCCGCCCCCTGTGATCGGGCACCCCCTCTTTATACGGAGATCGTGGATGTGTCCGTGGCCTTCAGCAGGCCCTTCCAGCTCTCCGTGATGGCCTTTCCCGAGGCGCCGAAGACCGGTTTGAGATAGGAGACCGTGTTGTCCACAACGGTTTCGGCGAATCTGCCGCCTGCTTCCTTCGCCAGATGTTCTCCCAGCACCTTGAGCGCGCCTTTCAGGACACCGGTGAAACTGCCATCGGGCATACCGGCCTTGACCAGGGCCTTGCGGATGGCTTCCTGCTCCTGGTCCGGAATGATTTTCGCGCTGAGGGCGGTTACCGCTTCCACGGGCACCCGGACAAGCTGGGGATTGAAAGAAGTATCCGTCAGATAGTTCAGCTTGCGGACATGTTCACGCAGATGGTCCTGTAGAAGCGGGTTTTCCACCTCCATGACGAAATAGGTTCCGTCCTTCACGAACCGGGCCTGGCCCAGAAGGGTGCGCAGTTCCGCATCGAGCTGGCCGGAATCAGCAGTGGCCCTGCGCACCTCCCGTTCAAACATCAGCGCCCGGGCCTTGGGCCGGGTCACCCGCAGGTCCCGCATCAGGGTATAGAGGCTGTCCCCGGGGCCGATGACCCCCACACTGTAGAGAAGCTCGAAAAACAGCAGATCGATTTCCCGTTTCGGGAGCGCGCCGAAAGCCGGAGAACAATAACCCGCAAGGATCGCTTTAAGGGCATCCCGGCAGACCGTCTCGTCCAGATCATCCACGATCTTGTCAAAATCCATCCCGTCCTCCCATAGCGGCTGCCCATGAGGGCCACGAAGCCTCTGCTCCCAATGCCGGTTGCCTGCCCGCGCCAGCCTTGCCATTGTGAGTGTACCAAGGGAACCGAGCGGGGACATCGCATGACGGAGCGTAGGGCAAACGAAAACGTGTGGGGGACGGGCCGCCTTGAGGGGTACCGCAAATGGGAGGGGTTCGATCCGTTCGAGGAATACACGGGTCCCTATTTCTTCCAGGATATGGGCGATGGCCGGTACCGCTGCGCCTTTGAGGCCAGGGACCACAACTGCAATGCGGGCGGCGCCCTCCATGGCGGCTCCCTGATGACCTTCGCCGATTTCAGCCTGTTCATTTTCGCCAAGCCCGCCCTTCAGGACATTTCGGCGGTGACCATCTCCTTTTCCTCGGAATTCGTCGGTGCAGGCTTTGCTGGGGACCTGATCGAAGCCGAAGGGGAGATGGTCCGGTCAACGGGGAGCCTCGTGTTCTCCCGGGGGACCATTTTCACCCGCCGGGAGGGAGAAACGGATCCCGCGGTCCTGCTCACCTTTTCCGGGGTCCTGAAGAAAATCCGGAGCTGAACCATGGAACTGGGCATTCTCGATCAGTCCCCGATCCGGGCCAATGGCACGGCGGCCGAGGCGGTCAACGAAACCCTTGCCCTTGCCCAGGCGGGGGAAGCCATGGGCTACAGCCGCTACTGGGTGGCCGAACACCACAACACCCGCTCCTTCGCCGGAAGCTGTCCGGAAATCCTCATGACCCGGATTGCCAGCGTGACCCGGACCATGCGGGTGGGGTGCGCCGGTATTCTCATGCAGCATTACGCGCCCCTGAAAATCGCCGAACAGTTCCGTATGCTGGAGACCCTATTCCCGGGGCGGATCGATCTGGGCCTCGGGCGTGCGCCGGGCACGGACCCCCGCACGGCGGCCGCCCTCCAGAACGGACCCAAAGCCTTCAGTCCGGAAGTCTATCCCCAGAAAGTGGACCTCCTCATCCGGCTCCTGGAAGATGCGGCGGGCATGGGCTCCATCGGCGCGGATCATCCCTATGAGGGGATTCACGCGGTGCCGCCGGGCAGTGGTGTGCCCCAGATCTGGCTTTTGGGATCAGGCCCATCGAGCGCGTCCATCGCAGCCCATCTGGGGACGGGCTTCGGCTACGCCCATTTCATCTCCGGTGACGAGGGCGATGGCGGACTGGACGGCACCAGGATTCTGGAGAGTTACAGGCAGGGCTTTACGCCGGCCCGGGGGCCTGAGCGGCCGGATGCGGCGGTGGCGGTCTCGGTGATCTGTGCCCCAACGGACGAGCAGGCGCACCATCTGGCCCAGACCCGGGCCCTGTGGGTGGTCCAGCTTCTTTCCGGTGAACACGCGGCCTTTCTGCCGCCGGAGGAAGCAGCCGCCTTCCCCCTCAATGACATGCAGCGCAGGCTTGCCGGTCAGGTCCAGAACCGGTGCATCATCGGCAGCCAGGATACCGTCCGCATACAACTTATGGACCTTGCCGCCCGTTATGGCACGGATCGTCTGGTGATCCACACTTTCATCCACGACGCGGCCGCGCGGCTGCGGTCCTATGAACTGATCGCGGACGCGCTTTTGTAACGGTGTCTTCGTTGTCACTGTGTCTGCGCGCCGTGCTGCACCCTGCCTGAAAATCCCGCCTGAACACAAAGCGGTGAACGCACGGACAGCCTGCAAATCCCTGTCCTTATTGTAATGGACATGCCCGCCGTGACGGTCCGGGATCGTCTCAATTCTGGCGTGCCGGTGCGCCGATTGTGGTAATTTCCGTTTCGCGGAACCAACCCCGCATTTGCTTGTTCTTTGTTCGTGGGATCAAGCGCAATCCCGTTCATCCGCTGCCCACCCGTCTTGTACGGGTCGCGATAATCATGTCTTTTGCAGGAAGGAACATCAGATGAAAGCACTGTTTTCGACCCTCGGCCTCCTGGCCGTGCTGGCCATGCCGTTCTCCATCGCACCAGCCACCACCGCCAACGCAGCCCCCGCCTCCGAAATCGACATCGACGTGAAAGCGACCATGGACAAGTTCAAGGCCGGTGTGGCCGGTGCGGACAAATTGCTGGAGGCGTCCAAGGCCCAACTCGTGTTCCCGAACATCGTCGAAGGGGCGTTTGTTTTCGGTGCTGAATATGGTGAAGGCGCTCTGCTGAAAGGCGGCGACACGGAAGGTTACTACTCCTTCTTTTCCGCGTCCTTCGGTTTCCAGGCGGGAGCGCAGTCGAAAAGCGTCATCATGCTGTTCATGACAGACGATGCCCTTGAGACCCTGAAGGAGCGGGACGGTTGGGAAATCGGTGCGGACGCGGAAGTTGCCGTCCTCGACGAAGGGGTCAGCGGTGAGATCACGTCCACCACCTTCAATCAGCCTGTGGTGGCCGTGGTTCTGGAGCAGCGGGGCCTGCTGGCCGGCGTTTCCCTGAACGGCGCGAAAGTGACCGAAATCCGCCGGTAAAATCCGCGGATAATCGGGTCTATACAGTCGGCCCGGCCACCTTGAATGGAAAAGCCACCCGGACTGGGATCCGGGTGGCTTTCTTCTTGGGGCGCAGGTGTCATGGACCGTAGACGGAGAGACCGGTCAGGTCGGTTTATCCTGCCCCCCATCGGCGTCATCGCCAAAGGCTTCCAGGGCCCGTGCCTTCACGCCCTTATAGTCGAGCTTGCCGTTGGGCGCCCGTGTGACGCTTTCCACATACAGGATCTGGCGGGGGGCCTTGTAGGGGGCGAGCCGGTCCCGGACATGGTCCCGCAGTTCCATATCGTCCGGATTGTCCATATCCTCAAACACTTCCACCAGGGCAACGATCCGTTCACCGAACCTGGGATCGGGAAGACCCACAACCGCCGCATCCCGCACCGCCGGATGAAGTTTCAGGGCTTCTTCCACCTCTTCGGGATACACTTTCTCCCCGCCGGTATTGATGCATTGGGAGCCCCGCCCCAGCAGGATAAGTGTGCCGTCGGCGTCGATTTGCGCCCAGTCACCGGGCATGGACCAGCGCCGGCCATGGATTTCCGGGAAGGTCGCTGCGGTCTTGGCTTCGTCCTTGTAGTACCCGACGGGTATGAAGCCGCCCAGGGCCACCCGGCCGGTCTCCCCGGATCCGGGTTTCACCTCTTCCCAGTCCTCGTTGAAGACCACACAATTTGGGCCGAGGGTGAACCGGGCGGTCTGGACCTCTTCAGCTGCCGTCATGATGGAGGACCCCAGACGCACCGCCTCGGAGGAGCCGAAGGAATCCACCAAGGACACCTGGGGCATGTGGCGCAGCAGGCCGCGCTTGTTCTCCATGTTCCACATGGCCCCGGAGGAGACGATCGTCAGGACGGAACTGAGGTCCCAGTGGCCCGGATGGGCATCCAGCACCTCCAGCATGGGCTTGGCGAAAGGCTGGCCGACAATGGTGACGCCCGTGGCCTTGTAGGTATCCACCATGTCCCAAAGGGTGACCGGATTGAAGCCGCCCCGGGGTAGGAGCAGAACCGCGCCCCCCATGCCCAGGGCCGCGATGGCCGTGAGTTGGCCTGTACCGTGCATCAAGGGCGGCCCGATAATCGACCGGGGGCGGAAGGGCAAGGAGGCGGCACGGGTGCCCGCCTCTTCCGGGGACGATAAAGGCCCCAGCCCAAGGGCTTCGTTGGCGCCGTAATCTGCCATGCCGATCAGGTCTCCCTGGCGCCACATCACGCCCTTGGGCATGCCCGTGGTTCCGCCGGTGTACAAGATCAGCAGGTCTTCAGGGGACCGGCCCCAGGGTGCCATGAACGGACGCTGGGGGGCCGGGGTCGAGGCGACCACCCGGAAATCCATCGCCCAGGAGGGTACCGGCGCTTCGCCGTCGGGCACCGCGATCCACAGTTTGACCTCCGGGCGGCGGCGGCGCACTTCGGCCACCACATCGCTGAACGCGGTCTCGAAGACCACCGCTTCCGCATCACCGTTTTCGATCAGATAGGTGACTTCATCGGCGCCGTAGCGGTAGTTGACATTGAACGGCACGATGCCCGCCTTGAAGGCGGCGTGGTAGGCGATGAGATATTCCGGGCAGTTGACCGTGTAGACAGCCACTTTCGACTGATGGCCGAGACCGGCGCGGACATACCAGGCCGCAAGGCCATCCGCCGCCGCGTCGAAGGCGCCCCAGCTGAGCGCCATGTCGTCCTGGATGAAAGCCGGCTCGTCGGGGACCGCCCTGGCGACGGCTTCCCAGATCGATGCATATGTCCAGACAGGATCCACCATGTGTTTCCCCCAATGGCCGGCCTGTGCTTATGGGTTGGATGCCGGCGTTTTGTTCTGACCAACTCAACCGGATAACCATACCGGAAGTGCCCACCACGGCAAGACGACGCAGGGCAAGACAACGTGGGGAGCGCTGCGTGAGTGAGACGGCGGGGAATGGCGTTGCGCGAAGGTCCTCTGGGTGGCTTCAGGCCCCGACACCCGGGCTCGACCGGCTCTGCCACCAGGCCTCCTCGATATCGGCCTCTTCCTCGATCGCGTCGGGACAGTCACGGGTCATTTCATCGGCAACCGTTGCGCGCAGGGCCGCTTCGAGGGGCACGGTGTCCACATAACCGAAATCATTCCGTAGACGGCTCATATCCATGCGGAGGGAATAGCGCAGGTCGTGGTTCTCCGCATAGGCCGTGACGTGGTCCGGCAGGCCCGGTTCGCTGGTCACCAGCACCTCGCCATCGTAATCCATGACCTTGGCGAGATTCCGGGCGACCCCGGCCATGCTCAAGGGCGCGTCATAGCCAAGATTGACGGTCTTGCCGTGGGCATGGTCGTTCATGGCAATCAGGCTGATGGCTTCGGCGACATTCTCCACGTACCCGAAACTGGCTTCCCAGTTGCCCCAGCCGGTCTCGTAAAGCACCACCGGCCGGTTCTGGGCCATGCGCCAGATGGGCCTTGCGAACCGGCGCTGACGGTCTCCGGGGCCGAACACCATGGGCAGGCGGACAATCGACCATTCGAAACCGGTCTGGGCACGGACGGCACCCTCAATGGGGATCTTGTCGTATTCCGCCGGGAACCGGGAGGCAATGGAAAGGCCTTCCTTGTCCTGATACGGGTGCCGGGTTGTGCGTACCGGCGCGTCTTCCGGGAGCATGTCCAGGGGCTCGGGAGAGGCCTTGCGGTGCAGGCCTTCGTAGTTGCGGTACACATCGGCTGAACTGAGCAGCACATAGCGGGTGGCCCGGCCGCTCAGGGCATAGAGCACGGGCAGGGTCTCCCGCACGGTCATGGCCAGAAGATCAATCACCACATCGAACCGTTCGATGCGGGCCAGATTGCCGAGCCGGGTCACATCCCCCCGGTCGCACAGGATCCCCTCCGTGCCCTCGGGTTCCTCCACGCTGCCCCGGTGCATGGCGTAGACTTGATGGTCCTGTTCCATCAGATGGCGCACGAGGGGTGTGCCGATAAAGCCCGTAGCGCCGATCACCAGTACGCGTGCCATGGTCCGCCTTCCCTGTTCAAAGTGACCTCATCCAATGCGGCACATCCGGCCTTTTGCCTCCCAGCCCGTGACTCCATTCGCTTAAAGATTGTCCGTATTTTGACCGTCGCGCCAGCCTGGAAAGGCCGTGCGGCAAACCGCGCCCGGTCAGGGCGTGTTCTGGTCACCGCCCGGAGGGCCGTCATTGGCCGAATCCGTGTCCGGTTCGCCCCGGTCCAGGCCATGGGAACCGGCCCGGTCATCCCTTCCCGATGGCTCTCTCTCCGGAGCGTCCCTGTCCCGACCGTTGCGGGGCCGCCCGCTCAACCAGGCTGCGCCGGAGAGGGCAATGGCGGCGATGCCATAAACCACCCAGTCGAAAATGATCCAGAAGGGGCGCTCCAGCGGTGAGGGCACGATGGTTTCGCCGGGTTCTTGCATCAGCCAGGAGGCAGAGCCCGGCCACACCTCCACCAGCGCACCACCCTGCATTACCAAGTCCACTAGCATGGTGCCGGTGCCCCTTGTCCCTGGGCTTCTTTCCGATCCATGTCTTCCTCCCGTTCAGGGGCCGAACCCATGCACGGCCCAAACCGGTCAAGACCCGATGGGCCGCGTCCGGGGACACCCGCCTTGCGAACCGCGCAACGGGGACCATTCAGCTTGGCCTAGAACGGCATCAACCCGATCACTGCGCCGGTCATGCCCGTGGCCAGGGTGCCCGCGATAAGGGAGCGCATGCCCAACTCAACCACCTCGGCCCGTCGCTCCGGCGCCAGGGTGCTCAACGTGGAGATGAGCATGCCGACGCTTCCCAGATTGGCGAACCCGCACATGGCGTAAAGCATGATCAATCGGGTGCGCTCGCTCAAGGCATCGGCGGGCAGGCTCGCCATCTCGATATAAGCAAAAAACTCATTGAGAATAGTCTTAGTGCCCATCAGTGCGCCGGCCTGGGTCGCCTCACTCCAGGGCACGCCGAACAGCCAGACCACCGGTGCGAACACCCAGCCGAACACCCGCTTCACCGTCAGGGCATCCCCGTTGACATTTGGCAAAAGGCCCAGGATCTGGTCCGCCAGGGCCACGAAAGCAACGATCACGAGCAGCATGGCCGAGATGGTCAGCAGCAATTGAAGCCCTTCCTGGGTGCCCCGAACAATGGCATCCATGCTGCCATGGTAGGTCAGGTCTTCGCTTTCCTGGTCCGCGTCGGTGACCGTGGTCTCAGGGATCATGACCTGAACGATCATGATCACCGCCGGAAGTGAAATCAGGGATGCGGTGACGATGTGGCGGATGGCACCGGGTACCAGAGACGGGCCGTCGGCGGGGTCCAGAACGTTGGCATAAAGCGCCAGAACAGTGCCCGAAACCGTGGCAAGCCCCACGGACATGAGCATGAACAGTTCCCCCCGGGTCATGCTTGCCAGATAGGCGCGCACGAACAGGGGCGCCTCCACCATGCCCATGAACAGGTTCGCCGCCGCCCCCAGACCGGACACGCCACCGATCCCCATGGTGCGCTCCAGACCATAGGCGAGGCCCCGGGTGATCCCTTTCAAAATGCCCCAATGCCACAGGAGGGCCGCCAGGGCTGACACGACCACCACCAGGGGCAGGATCTGGAACGCGATCAACACCATATTGGCATTGGGATTGGTGACCTCAAAGGGCAGCGGACCCTGGCCGAGAAATCCGAAGACGAACCCCGCGCCCTCATCGGTGGCGGCTTTGAGAGCATGGACCACCGAGGTCAGGGACAAGAGGGCATCCCGCACAATGGGGGCGTGAAGCAGGATCAGAGCGAGACCCACCTGGAGGGCGAGGCCGATGCCCACCCGGCGCCATTGAACGCCGGCGCGGTTCTCGCTCATCAGCCAGGCGATGCCGATCAGCACCGCGATCCCGAAGGCGCTTTGAATGTTCAGCAGCCAGTTCTCCATACCCGTCTCTCCAATTTGCCCGGCCATCCTTCCGGATATGCCCTTGTTCGGACAGGGTGGGAGGTCCCGGAAGCCTGATGCGCGGGGGAGTGTAGACGGATTTCAAGCGCCATTGCACAGCCCGAAAGGACTTGCCTCCACCTGAAGGGTTTGGCGCGAAAGGAACGCTAAGTCCCGAAGGTCATAAAGAAATTGGATGGGGGACCGATGCGGACCGTGGGCGTTGCCCGGGTCCCGGCTGGGGGCTTTGTACTGACCTGCCCGTGGAAGACCGGTCTTGGACAAACCCGGCAGGGGAAAAATCTGGGGCGGAAGAAATCTGGAGAGGGAGAGTTTACGGCCCTGCTGTAATGCCGGGCCGCAAGGGTATGGTCAGCGGGCGTGGAGCCGCTTACAGCAGGCCGGAAGCAAGCTGGTCGTAAGCGACCCAGATGAAGCCTGCAATCAGGGCGGCAATGATCATGGTTTCGGCGATGCGGAGAGCGACGCGCATGGGGTTGGTCCTCGTCAAAAAGCGAAAGCCCGGGCAAGCCGCCGGACGCGGGAACAGGGAAGAGGTTAATCTGCGGCAATAGACCTCGATTGAGAGGTAAATAGTCCCGGGATGCAGAGAATTGCGAATTGCGCATGGCTGACTTGCCGAAAGCGCAACCTTATGGGGTCAGTCTCCGGCGGGATCCCCGAGGGCGAGCCAAGCGCCAGGGTATCAGACGACCGGGCTTGGCCGCCACGCTTGACCGCCCCTTGGGCGTCGTCCATTCAACAGTGAACGGTCCAACAACCGCATCTGAGGAGAGAAGGCATGTCGATACGTTTTGATGGACGGGTGGCCGTGGTCACCGGTGCCGGAGGCGGTCTGGGCCGCTGTCACGCCCTGGAACTGGCGCGGCGCGGCGCGAAAGTCGTGGTCAATGATCTGGGCGGCACCGTGGACGGCACCGGCGGCAATTCCGCGGCGGCGGAAGCGGTGGTGGAAGAGATCAAGGCCATCGGCGGCGAGGCGGTCGCCAACGGCTCCAGCGTGGCCGATGCCGCCGGGGTGGACCGACTTGTCAAGGATACCCTCGACGCCTTCGGCCGGGCCGACATCATCATCAACAATGCCGGGGTGCTGCGGGACAGGTCCTTCTCCAAGGTCACCATCGAAGACTTCCAGTTCGTGGTGGATGTGCACCTGATGGGTGCGGTCATGGTCACCAAGGCCTTCTGGGCCACCCTGAAAGAGCAGCAATACGGCCGGGTGGTGATGACCACCTCCTCCACGGGCCTTTACGGCAATTTCGGGCAGACCAACTACGGGGCGGCCAAGCTCGCCCAGGTGGGCTTCATGAACACCCTCAAGATCGAGGGCCAGAAGGACAACATCCGGGTCAATGCCGTCTCGCCAGTGGCCGCAACCCGCATGACCGAAGACCTCATGCCCAAGGAAGTGCTCGATCTGCTGAAGCCGGAATTCGTCACCCCCGGTGTCATGGTCCTGTGCTCGGAAGACGCGCCCACGGGTGTGGTGCTGACCGCCGGTGCCGGAGTGTTCGCCCAGGCCAAAATGGTGGAGACGCCGGGTGCCTTCATCGGCCGGGGCCCCGAACTGACAGCCGAAGCGGTGCTCGCCGCCTGGGACACAATCACCGACGATAATGGGGCAGCCGCCTATTTCCAGGGTGGGGAACAGACCATGAAGTTCCTTCAGGCCGGGCAGTCCTGAGCCCGACAGTCGTGAGCTGAGTTGGGCTTGACGGTTTCAGTCCCCTTTGAATACCGCGCGAGGGAAGGGCTGCTTTTCCCTCGCGTTTTTCTGGACCAATTGTCTCTCCACTCTACAAAAAGCCGCTGGACCACGGTTCTGACCCAGGCCCCGCCCTTTGCCCTTTCCGGCCGACATGCTTGAATAGGCCATCAAATACAAGGAAAGGGCAGGAATGTTCCCTGATTGGTTGCAGATCAAGGGTCTGGAAGAGGCCATTACCACCTTCGTTGAATGGCTCGTGGACAATGGGGGCTGGATCTTCGACGCCGCGACCACTTGGCTGCTGCAGTGGGTGTTACTGCCGATCGAGCAGACCCTGGTTGCCGCACCCTGGTGGTTCGTGATCCTGGTCATTGCCGGGCTGGGCTTTCACGCATCCCGCAGCATCCGGCTCACCGCCGGGCTCGCCGCCAGTATGTTCCTGATCGGAGCCCTGGGCTTTTGGGAACTGGCCATGCAGACCATGGCCCTGATGGTGGTGGCAACAAGCCTGTCGGTGATCATCGGCGTGCCCATCGGGATCGGCCTGTCCCGCAGCCCCATCGCCCGTCAGATCATGGCCCCCGTGCTCGATGCCATGCAGACCGTTCCCCCCTTCGTCTATCTGATCCCGGCGGTGATGCTTCTGGGGCTGGGCAAGGTGCCCGCCATTATCGCCACTCTGATCTATGCCACCCCTCCCGTGATCCGCCTGACGGATCTGGGGCTGCGCCAGGTGGATGGGTCGGTTGCCGAGGCCGCGGATGCCTTCGGCGCCAGCCGCTGGCAGAAGCTGTGGCAGGTGGAGTTGCCCCTCGCCCTGCCCAGCATCATGGCGGGGATCAACCAGACCACCATGATGGCCCTGTCCATGGTCGTGCTGGGCTCCATGATCGGCGCACGGGGCCTTGGAGAAGAGGTTCTGCGCGGGCTCCAGTCCCAGAATGTGGGGCGGGGCGTGGCCGTCGGCATTGCGATTGTGGCCCTGGCCATTGTGCTCGACCGTCTGACCCAGGCCTATGGCCGCCGGGTCGACCCGGCCCGCTCGGGCCGGTCCCAGGCCGCGGAGTTGAACGATCACCCGGCCCCGGCCAAGGAAGCTGCGGGGGCCACAAGCGCATGAGCCTGGACCTCAAAAACATCACGAAAATCTACGGTCCCCGTCCCGCTTCGGCCCTGGAGCGATTCAGGGACGGTGCCGACCGGGACACTCTTCTTCGGGAAACGGGCCACACCCTGGCCCTGAACAATGTCAGCCTGTCCATTCCGGAGGCCCGGACCACGGTGATCATGGGTCTGTCCGGATCGGGTAAATCCACCCTGGTGCGGATCATCAACCGGCTGATCGACCCGACCGCCGGAGAGGTCCTGCTGGACGGCACCGACCTGATCACCCTCGACCCGGAGGAGTTGAAGGCGGTGCGCCGGGAACGCATCACCATGGTGTTCCAGCATTTCGCCCTCCTCCCCCACCGCACGGTGCTGAGCAATGTGTCCTACGGCCTCCAGATCAAGGGCATGAAGCGCGCCGAGCGGGATGCCCAGGCGGCGGAATGGATCAAGCTGGTGGGTCTTGAGGGCTACGAACGCTCCCGGCCCGGAGAACTTTCCGGGGGCATGCGCCAGCGGGTGGGCCTTGCCCGGGCCCTGGCGGTGAATGGGGACATTCTGCTGATGGATGAGCCCTTCAGCGCCCTTGACCCCCTCACCCGCCGGGACATGCAGGACCTGCTCGTGCAACTTCAGGACCGGCTGAAAAAGACCATCGTTTTCATCACCCATGACCTGGACGAGGCCCTGACCCTCGGGGATTCCATCGCCATGCTGAAGGATGGAGAGATCGTCCAGACCGGCACGCCGCGGGATTTCCTGCTGAGCCCCCGGCCCGGCTATGTGGCGGACTTCATGCGCGACGCGAACCGACTGCGGGGCTTGAGGGCTTCGAACGTGATGATGGACGCTCCGGTCGTCATTCAGGACACGGAGCGCCCGTTTTCGGTTCTGCGCAAGGCCAGGGCGGCGGAATCCGATATTGTCTATGTGGTAGACTCCCGGGGCCGCCCCCGGGGAGTGGTGACGGCGGACGCGGCCCGGGCCGCCGCCAGTGCGACCACCGGCACCGCCGCGGGCATCATGGACCGGCTGCCGGTGATCTCTCCGGATGCCACCCTGGATGAAGTGGTCCAGCCCCTGATGGCCACACCACACCCCCTGCCGGTCGCCAAAATGGGCCTGAGCGGACCCCAAGGCCCGCTTCTCGGCATTGTCAGCCGCAACAGCCTTCTGGCGGCCCTGGCCCTCGAACACTGAGGCCCGCTCCAGCAGTTTTTTTGAGCGCATTCCGGACGGAAAACCGCACACACTTTTCCTGAATGCGCTCAAGCACCCGCACCGTTCCTCCCAAGGACAGATCAGCCTGCCCTGGGGATCGGACGTCCGCCGGTGGTCAGCACCAGGAAGGCCTGGGGCACGAAGAAGAACGACACGATGGTGGAAAGCACCACGCCCCCGGCAATGGCGGTGGCGAAGGGCGGCCAGAATCCGCCGACGGACAGAATGAGCGGGAGAAAGCCTGCGAAGGTGGTCAGGGTGGTGGAGACGATGTGCCGGCTGGCCTCCATCACCGTGTCCACGACCGTGTCGATGTCCCCCTCCAGGGCGGCGGCCTCCCGGCGCAGGGCCGACAGAATGATGATCGCCGCATTGATGGCGACCCCCACCAGACCGATAATGCCGATGATCGGCTGGAAACCGAAGGCGAAATTCCCCAGGGCAAGGCACAGTATGCCAAGCCCCATGGACAGGAACGCCACCGCAAAGACCACACCGCTCAGACGGAAGGAATTGAACGTCAGTACGATGGTGGAAATCATCAGCATGACGATCAGCCCGATGGAGGCAACCAGATTGCCCACCGCATTGGAACGGGCCTCCGCGTCGCCGCCGATGCTCAGACGGGCCCCCGGGGGCATGTCCACATCCGCCTGCGCCCACAACTCCCGGAACTGGCCAAGGGCCGTGGAGGGCAGCGTGCCCGCCTGAATGAAGCCCCTGATCGTGTTGACCCGTTCCCCCTGGTAGCGGGTGATTGTGCTGGGTTCCGGCTCCAGGACGATGTCTCCGAGGGCGCTCACCGGCGTGGCGCCGAAATCCACCAGCCCGTCGGCGGCGCCGGGGGTGAGCACATAAAGGGAGGCAAGTTCGTCGAAACTGGAGCGCTGCTCGTCGTCGAGACGCACGCGCACCCTCAATTCGTCCGAGCCCTCCACAATGGTACCGCCGAAGGTGCCCTCAAGCTGTCCGTCCAGGGACCGTGCGATATCCACCAGGGACAGACCCGCCTGGCTGGCCCGGTCCTCATCGGCGTTGAGCCAGAGCTTGGGCTCTCCCCCGGTGATGCTGGCATCGGTGTGGGTGATCTGGGGGATCCGGCTGAGCACGGCCCTGGCCTCTTCCCCCAGCTCCTGAAGGGTCTGCAAATCATCGGCGAAAATCCGCAGTTCCACCGGTGCGTTCACCGGGGGACCCTGGAGCAGCTGACGGGTAACGAACTGGGCCTCCGGGAAGGCCTCATCCATGGTCGTCTGCACACGGTTGATCAACTGGTACAGATCCCGCAGCGAGGTGGCCGTGACCATGGCCTCGGCATAGTTGCCGGCCCCGTCCTCACCGGCCTGGAGATTGTAGTAATATTTGGCGGCAGCCCGGCCGATATACCACTGGGCACTTTCAATGCCGTCAATATCCATCAGCACCTGGTGGGCCTCCCGAACCACGGCCGTGGTCTCGGCGATGGATCGCTGGGATGAAAGGCGCATGGAGAGCTTGAACTGGTTGCGGTCCACTTCAGGAAAGAACAGATCCGGCAGGGTCGGCGCACTGGCAAAGCCGATGAAGGGCAGCATCACAGCCGCCAGCATGGACAGGCGCGGCGCCTTCAGGCTCACATGCAGAACCCTGCGGAACAGCCCGCCCAGTCCGGGTACGGAGAGACCGGCGGTCCAGAACGGTGGATTTGCAGGCTCCTCTCGCCGGGCCGCCTGCGCCTCTTGCGGGTGCCCATGGGTTTGCGCCACAAGGCCCTTCAGGCCGCCGGGAAGGAAGATGCCGCTCAGGGCCGCACCGACGGTCAGGGCCAGGAACAGGGACATGGCCAACATGGTGATCACACTGGCAGCGATGGGACCGACAAACTCCCCCACCGCTCCGGGCAGCAGGATGATGGGCGCAAAAGCCAGGATGGTGGTGAGATTGGAACTGAGCAGGGGCAGCCAGAGCCGCTGCACCGAAACGCGCACCGCCTCGATCGGCGTGAGACCGCCCACCAGCCGCCGACGGATCGCATCGGTCATCACGATGGCCGCGTCCACCAGAAGACCCAGGGCAACAATCAGCCCGGTGATGGACATCTGGTTGATGGGATAACCCAGGGCATTGAGGACGACCAGGGTGGACAGCCCCGTGAGGGGAATGGCGGTGGTGACAATGAGCGCGGAGCGCCAGCCCAGGGTGACAAACAGAACGATCACCACAAGTCCCGCGCCGATCAGCAGATTGTTGATCAGGCTTGCGAAGCGTTCATTGGCATAGGTACTCTGGTCGAAAATGATCTTGACGCCAATGCCGCCGGAAACGGTCTCTTCATACTGATCAATCTTGGTGCGGACGGTCTGGGTCCAGTCTCCGACCCTGAGATTGCTTTCCATGCGGGTGGCAACCACCACCGCCGGCTTGCCGTCAACAAGAGCGAGATTGTCCGGCGGCGACACGAGACGCCGGTCCACCCGGCCCACATCGCCCACCCGGACGATGGCCCCTTCCCCGCCCTCTCTCAAGGGCACTTCCCGCAGGCGGGACAGAGAGTCAAGCTCCCCGCGCACTTCGAAAATGTATTCGTTCCGGTTGCCCCTGAACTGGCCCGCAGAGACCTTCGAGTCCGCCCCGGCAATGGCCCGGGCCACATCCGCGCGGCTCAAGCCGAGGGATTCGACCACCGCCGAATTGACCGAGACCACAACCTCTTCCTCAGGGGCACCATAAAGCTCCACATATTCCGTACCGGGCACACCCCGCAACTGATCCGCCAGCTCTTCGGCGGTGCGCTTGAGGATGAGCAGATTGGGATCACTTTCCGCTTCCCAGATCAGGGCCACTTTCACGGTGAAGGCATAGGCCCGGTCGTCATCGAATTCAGGCGCCGGCACTCCGTCGGGGAAATTGCGCTGGGCATCGGAAAGCGCATCCCGGACGATGGAGAACGGGCCGGACGGATCCTCGATCGTGTCGTCGAGTTCGACGGAAACCACCGAGATGCCGGTGCTGGAGGACGAGGAAATCTCATTGATCTCGGAGATCTCCCGCAGCTCGTTCTCGATTTTCTCCGTCACCAGAGCTTCCACACGTTGGGCACTGGCCCCCGGAAAGGGGGTGACGATCGCGGCGAAGCGGTTCGTGATCTTGGGGTCTTCCTCCTGGGGCATGGTGAAGAGGGCCGAAAGGCCGCCCACCAGCACGATCAGGATGACAAGGACAAGAAGGCGGCGGTTTTCAAAGAACAGGGTGCTCATAGGGTTTCCGCCTCCTGGTCGGTGCTCTCCACCGGGCGGGGATCCTGCCCGTCAGGAGCGTCCAGGGCGGTGGTATCGATGCGGACGGTCTGGCCGGGGACGACCCGGAAGACGCTGGAGGCAATGACCAGATCGCCGCTTTGCAAGGCCCCCCGGACATAGACGCGGTTCTCTTCGATATGGACGATTTCCACATCCTTGCGTACCACCACACCGAGATCCGGCTCGGGATGGGCGGCCGTGTCCACGACGAACACCGCCCACAGGCCCCGCAGACTTTCGTTCAGGGCCGTGGCCGGGACCCAAATGCCCGTTTCCCGGATTTCTTCCGTGAGGGTTAGACGCACCAGATCCCGGGCCACAAAGCCCGGATCGTCCGTGATCTCCAGAATGACCGTCAGGGTCCGGGTCTGGGTGTTCACGTCTGACACCACTGCCGTGACCGTGCCCTGGGCGCTCAACAGGCCTGTGGAGATCTCATAGGTCCCGCCCACCTGAATCTGACGGCTGAAGACGATCGGCACGCCGATGCGGGCTTCCAGGGTGCCGGATTCATCCAGGCGCATGACCGGGGTCCCGGCCTGCACCACGGTGCCTTCATCCACGAAGCGCCGGACAATCTGACCGTCGAAGGGTGCGAGCAGAATGGTGTTTTCCAGATCCCGCTCCACGGTGCGCAGGGCCGCCTCGATCTGGCGCAGGCGGGCCAGGGCCGCATCCCGGGCCGCCCGGGCGGAATCCAGTTGCTGTTCCGTGGTGAAACCCCGGGGCGCAAGATCCTCGGCCCGCTCCAGGGCCGCCTCCGCCCTGGTCAGTTCCGCCTCCACTTCCCGTTTCTGGCCTTCCAGTTCGGCTTTGCGGTTCAAAAGCTGTTCGGGGTCCAGTTGGGCCAGGGGCTGGTCCTGGGTGACCGTATCCCCGTCATCGGCCCGCAGCGCCGTGATGCGACCGCCCAGCTCAAAGGCGAGATCGGAACTGCGTCGGGGCACCACCCGGCCCGCAAACCGGCGCTTGGCGACGAAGGTTTCCAGTTCATGGGCGCGCACCACGCCCACCACCCGCGGCTCCGCCTCCACCTGGGCGGCGATGGAGCGGATGGCGATCAGACCCGCGCCAGCCCCTGCCCCCGCAGCCAGGATCAGGAGCGCAATCACCAGGCGTCCCAAGACATGCATCATGACCTTCGTCCTCTCCCAGAGCCCGCCGGTTCCGGTTGCCGGGCTTTCTTGAATGCTGCCCCGCTGGCAGCCGATCCATGGGCCAGTGCCCAAACCGCCGCCCCATCGAAGGGCCAGGCCAGCCGCGCCGAACGGATCTCACCCGCTAAATGTGCACTTACACTTAGCACCGCTTAGTTTAACCCGGAATGAGCAGGGTCCGCAATTGGCCTGCAACTGCTTTGCTTGGATCGACACCACAAAAAGCGATGGTCTCTTTAAAGACGGGGGGTTGCGACAGCGCTTGAGCGCCGGGCTTCCGGAATAAGGGCGGCCATGCCCTTGAGAGGTGCTTCGGTCCAGGGCACAGCCGCAATGGGAGCGTAATGACCGCAAGGCGCCAGCCATGGCGGATGTGCCCCACAGAAACTGGCACCACGGGCGTCCCACTATGGATCGATGTTACTACGCGGACATATATGTCCTTGCGTCCGAATGCCTGGGACCCCAGTCTGCTTCCAATACAAATGAATCAGGCTGGTACACCAGTGCCGTTCGATAATGAGAGCCGGAGGGCGTGCACCCCAACCGGCTGGGACCATTCGGGAGAGGTGCCGGCCCCGCGAGTTCGGCCACCGCAGATATTCAGCAGGCTACGGCGAGGAGTTTCCCCATGTCCGCCATCACCAGACCCAGTCTCACAAACGCGCTGTCCCAGGATGTGACCGATCTGATCGCGCGCCTGATCAATGCAAATCTCTCCTCCGTGTCCGGGTCCGCCCTGGCCGCACCGGCCACGAGCACCACGCCGGACGATGCGGTGATCTCTGACGAACCGGTCACGGCCAATGAAGATGCGCCGCCGGGTGTCTCCATCATGGCCCTGAACCGGGGCCGCACTGAGGGCGCAGAACGCCCGGCCATCATCGAGATCAGCCTGGAAGCCCCCCTGCGCAGCCCCCTGACCGTGCTCTTCGATCTGGACGGGACCGCAGCCCCCGACGAAGATTTCGTGATCGATCCCTTCGAAAGTGTGGAAATCCCGGCCGGGGAAACCCTGGCCCAGGCTGAACTCACCGCCCTGTCCGATCTCATTCCCGAAGGACCTGAGTCCGTTCTGGTGCGCCTGCGGGAAGACCCGGGCTACACCATCATCACGCCGGAGCCTGCGGAACTGGTCATCCGGGATGTGCAGGATGCCTTCGGCGGCCCGGATGTGGTCTCCTACTGGCCCATCGTGTTCACCGATGCCGGGAACGTCCTTGACGACATTACCGAGACGGACGCGGACGGCCTTTTCATCGGCGATCCGCAAATTGCCAATGGCGGTCTGGTGGGCCCGGCCCTCACCCTCGACGGAACCATGGACGGCGCCGGTGTGCGGCACGGGGAGGAATTCGAGCTCGACCTGGGCACCCTGGTCATCTGGTTCAAGGAAGACCTGCCGGAGCCGGATGCTGAAAACCCTGAGCGCCCCCTGGCCGCCAAGATCGTCGGCGGGAACGAGGATCTGTTCACCCTCGCCATCACCCCGGAAGACAGCCTCCAGGCCCGTTTCGAAACCTCCGAGGACACCGCAACCGTCACTGGCGGCGAGATCACCAAAGGGGAATGGCAGCAGGCCGTCGTGACCTGGGACGGCACCCGGGCCGTGCTCTACCTCAACGGCGAGGAAGTGGCCGCCACCCCCTTCACCGGCAGCCTGGCCACCAACACCAATGATTTCCTGTTCGGCACCGATGGGGATGAGGGTTTCTTCAGCGGGCAGATCGACGAGATCTCCCTGTTCAGTGCCCCCCTCAACCGGCTCGAAGTTCTGGCCCTGTTCGACCAGACCGGGTCCGGCGAAGGCCTGATGCAGCCGGACATTCCCAACCAGCCGCCGATTGCGGTTCTGGATGAGGGTGTGCTCACGGAAACCGGATCCATCAGCTTCGATCCTCTGGCCAATGACGAAGACCCGGAAGGTCTGCCCCTGCGTCTGACCGCGGTGAACGGCGAGCGGGTGCAGGTGGGTGATGTGGTCACCCTTCCCGCAGGCAGCCTTGTAGCCGTGTCCGACGAGGGGCTGACCTACGATCCGAACGGCATTTTCGATGCCATTCCCGAGGGGAGTTCGGAACCGGCGGTCTTCACCTACACGGTCACCGACACGGAAGGGCTCTCCGCACAGGGTACGGTCGAACTGACCGTGCTTGGGGAAAACACCGCCCCCGTGGCCCAGAACGATTTCTTCACGACGGACGAAAAGGACCGCATCGCCGTTGATCCCCGGGAAAACGACGCGGATGTGGACGGCACCGATCTGCGCATCGTGCGGATCGGGGAGGACACCATCGCCCCCGGCAGCCATGTGACCCTTCCGTCCGGCGCCATTATCGGTCAGGAGGAGGACGGCCGCCTCACCTATGACACCGGCGGCGCCTTCGACTTCCTGGCTGAGGGTGATCTCGGCAACGATGCTTTCGACTATACCATCGCCGATGAATTCGGGGCGGAAGACACCGCCAATGTCGCGATCACCATCAACGGTGAAAACGATGCTCCGGTGGCCAATGACGACAGCGCGTCCACGGTGGAAAGCAGCGGTGTCATTGTCGACGTGCTCGCCAATGATACCGATGCGGAAGACCAGGATCTGACCATCTTCTCCATCAACGGCATTGAGGTTGAACCCACGGACCGTATCACCCTGGACAGCGGCGCGACCGTGCGTCTGCGCAATGACGAACAGCTCCGCTACAACCCCCAAGATCAGTTCAATGATCTTTTTGCCCGGCAGTTCATCGAGGAGACCTTCACCTATGCGGTGCGGGATACCCAGGGCGGCACCGACCATGCCACGGTGAGCGTGCGGGTGGACGGTGAAGGCGCCCTGCCCTTCGACTTCCAGGCCTTCTATCCGGTCACCAATTCCCCGTTCCCCACCCTTTTCGATGACAGCGGCAACCGCAATGACGGGCGCCTTGTCAACGGAACCGAAGTGGTGCCGGGCATTGCCGGAGACGGGCTGCGGTTCGACGGGGTCGATGACTATGCCCTGATCGAAAATTCCACCGACTTCGATCTGTCCGATGGCGCCATCAGCTTCTGGTTCAATCCCGCCCAGAACGGCCAGACCCAAACACTCCTGTCCCGGAACGCTTTCGGCGTCAATGACGGCGATCTGGACATTTCCTTTACCGCCGACCAGGCCATCCAGGTACGCCTTCAGGGTGAAGACCGGTCACGGGTGGCCGAAACCGGTCCTCTGTCCCTCAATGAATGGCACCATGTCGCCGTGAATTTCGGCGAGGGAAGCGGCCTTGAGATCTGGGTGGATGGTGTCCTGGAAGAGCAGCGCCGGGGCGTTGATATCGGGATTGCCGGAAACGCGAACCCCATCACCATCGGCGCCGGTCAGGCCCTGTCCACCGAGGGTGAGGCGGACAATCTGGTCCAGTTCTACAAGGGCCTGATTGATGACATCTCCATCCACCCGGAGGCCCTGTCGGAACAGGACATCGCCATCATCCGCGATTTCGGCGCCGCCGGGATCGAGCTTCTGGGCACTGATAATCGCGAGCCGGATGCAGGCGCTGACTTTGCCTCCGTCGCCAAGAACGCCACGGTGGTGATCGACGTTCTCGCCAATGACAGCGATCCCAACAGGGATACCCTGGGTGTGGTCGCCGTGGACGGCACCGCCATTGCCTCGGGCGAAACGGTCGCCTTGTCCTCCGGCGCCCTGGTCACCCTCCAGGCGGACAACACCCTGCTTTATGATCCCAACGGACAATTCGACGGCTTGAGCGGCGGCGATGTGGACCAGGACGCATTCACCTACTCTGCGGGGGATCCTGGCGGCCTCACGGACACGGCCACGGTCACCGTGACGGTCGAAGCGGCCCAGGTGCCGGGGATCGTGACCTACTGGCCCGGCGATGCCAGCGACGGCAACCGGCTCGAAGATGTCAGCGGTAACGATATCGACGGGATGCTCCAGGGCGGGGCCCGGTACACCTCAAACGGTCTTGTGGGGGATGCCCTGTTCCTGGACGGGCGCAACGATGTGGCGCTGGTGGCCCATAACGATGCCCTGCTGCTGGATGAAGGCGGGGTGAGCCTGTGGTTCAACGCCGATGACAATAACGGCTTCCAGGGCCTTTTCTCCAAGGATGCCAGCTTCAACGGCACCGGCGGCCATCTGGATGTCCGCTACCTGTTCGGCGGCACCGTCGTGGCCCGGATCCAGAGCGCGAACGGCAATGACGAGGCGGAGATCAGCATCGGCGGTTTCGCACCCCGCCAGTGGAACCATGTGGCGGTGACCTGGGGCGAAGACGGGTTCCAGGTCTACCGCAATGGCGAACTGGTGGAGGAAGACACCAACTACACCAAGGGCCTCGGCACCTCTTCCGGCGGCGCGGGCAATTTTGAGCCCATCGCCATCGGGGCCACGGAGCGGTTCTCCAACAACCTGTCCAGCAATCCGCTGCGGGAATTCTTCGACGGCCGGATCGACGAAGTGGCCATTCTGGGCATTCAGCCGACGGAAGAGACCGTGCGCACCCTTTACGAGCGCGGTCTTGAGGGCATCGGCGTCGATGGGTCCGTGGACACCCTGGGCACCCAATCCCTCGTGGTCGACGCCGATCTCATGGTGTAATGCACTTGGCCGGATCCATCCGGATCCGGCCAATGCCTCGGGTGGGCTTGTTTTGGACACGCTGGGCCAAAAGTGGCTTGCGCAAGGTTCAGGCCCGCCTAGAGCGGCGGGCGCAAAATCACGATCACCTTTAAACAGGGTGGCCGCCGCTCTAGTC
>CAZLPU010000013.1:0-74788 GCA_964561475.1 uncultured Alphaproteobacteria bacterium | reverse complement strand
CGGTATTGCTCCGCCCTGCCACCAGATCACGCCCGGCCCCCAGATCGCGTCCGGCCCCCAGATCGCGTCCCGCAAGAGGACGCCCGGCAAGGGGGCGGACCGGGCGACCCGCCAGTTCCTGAATGGGCTTGAGGATGGGAATGCGCCGGGCCTTGGGCTTGATCCCCATGACATTCTTCGTGGCCTCGACAATCAGCACACCGCCCCAGGGCCGGCACACCCGATGCCCAGCCCGTTCCCAGCCTTCCATGGACGTCATCCAGAACCGCAGTCCCAAGGGGGGCATGTACAAGGCCCCCTCCACCTGCTCGGGCTGGAACAGAGCTTCGGTGAGAAAACGGGTGCACTGGCCCTGGCTGAACGGCCGTCCATGACCGAAAGGCGTGCTCTCGATCCCGGCCCAGAAACCGCGCCGGTTGGGTACCACCACGATGATCCGCCCCTCCGGTGCCAGAACCCGCCAGACTTCCCGGATCATGGACCGCAGGCTCTCTGCATTCTCGACCGCATGAACGATCAGGATGCGGTCCATGGAGGAATCCGCCAGGGGCAACTGGCATTCATCGACCAGCGCGGTGTGGGACGGCCCCGTGGAGGGCCAGGGCACGACCCCCTGGGCCGCGGGCATGAACCCGATCACCCGGCTGGCGTCGTTCAGGTAGGGACGCAGATAGGGGGTGGCATATCCGAGACCCAGAACATCAAGACCGTTGGCATGGGGCCACAGGGTGCGGATCCGGCGGCGCACCATGCGGCGGGCCGCCTGGCCCATGGGTTGGGCATAAAAATCCCGCAATTCCGTAACATCCATCCACATGCAAACCGGTCTCTCTTGTGCCGCTGGCGATCAAACACGTCACTGACCTTGCCGCCGGGCGCATGAACGCGCAAGGTCGGGTCGGAATTGCAATACCAGAACAAGAGAGACCATCCATGTGCACCTCACCGGAAAAGGCCCGGAACGTCTTCGGCGAGCCTCTCTGTGTCTGCTGTACCAACCCCATGACCGGCTTTTTCAGGACGGGCTCCTGCGAGACCGGCCCGGAGGATGTGGGCCGCCATGTGGTTTGCGCCCAGGTTACGGAAGAGTTTCTGACTTTCAGCCGTAACCGGGGCAACGATCTGACCACCCCGATGCCTGCCTTCGGCTTTCCCGGTCTGAAACCGGGCGACCGCTGGTGCCTGTGCGCGGGACGCTGGCTGGAGGCCTTTGAAGCCGGTGTCGCACCACCGGTTGTCCTGACGAGCACCCATGAAAGTGCGCTGGAGGTGGTCACCCTGGACAATCTCAAGGCCCACGCCCTTGATTTGAGTTGAGCGGGACCTGAGTTGAGCGGGGCGCGCGGACCAGGGCCGAGGACCCACGCCCCATCACCAGTGCCGTCCGGGGCCGATTTTCCGGCCCCCGTTCACAACAGCCCTATTCCCAACGGTCCTGACCGGCCATGCTTGAGGAGCCCCCATGCAAATCGATCTCATTCCCTGTTTTGACGACAACTACGCCTACCTGCTGCGCGATGAAAGCGGCGACGCCCCGGCCATCGGCGTGGTCGACCCGGGGGAGGCCGGTCCGGTCATGGCGGCCCTTCAGGAACGGGGCCTGTCCCTCACCCATATCCTGATCACCCACCATCACGGCGATCATGTGGGCGGCATCCCTGCCCTGAAGGAGGCCTTCGATCCGGTGGTGGTCGGCCCCAGGGCGGAAGAAAGCCGCATCGAAGGTTTGGATGTACTCGTCGGCGGCGGTGACAGCTACCAGTTCGGCGGCCAGGACATGCAGGTCATCGACACGCCGGCCCACACCAGCGGTCATATCTCCCTCTATTTTCCCAAGGCCGAGGCGGTTTTCGTGGGGGACACCATGTTCGCACTGGGCTGCGGGCGTCTGTTCGAAGGCACGGCCCAGCAGATGTGGGACAGTCTTTCGCGCCTGAAGGCCCTGCCCGACAGCACCCGGGTCTATTGCGGCCACGAATACACCCTGTCCAATGCCCGGTTCGCGACTGGGCTGGAGCCGGACAATCAGCTTCTGGCGGAGCGAGCCCGGGAGATCCAGGTCTTGCGGGAAGAAGGACGGCCCACCATCCCCACGACCATCGGCCTGGAAAAGGCCACCAGCCCTTTCCTGCGGGCCGGTGACCCGTCCTTGCGCACCATTCTTGGCCTTGAAAACGCCGACGACTGGGAGGTCTTCGCCGAAGTCCGCCGCCGCAAGGATGCGGGCTGATCATTGGCAAACTGATTACAGTTTGCCTGTTGCGGGATCAGGGCCGGGCCGACCGGTCTTCCCGCAGGGCAATGCCGATGCCGGCCAGGGTGATCGTATCGCCATCGACCGGCAGGCTCCGCGCCCGCGCCGCCTCAAGGCGGGCGGCCGCATCGGGAGCGTCCAGCACAAGACCGCACAACGATTCCCCGCCCGCTTGCCCGCCCGCTTCAATGACAGGACTGAAAACCAGTCTGGCGTTTGCCAGGGACACCACGAACAGGTTCGGCGCAGGCTCTGCAATCTGGGTGCCCATGACATCCGCCCAGCGGCGGGCCAGGGTTCCGGGATCCGTGGACTGAAGATGAACCTCTGCGATCCGCACCGGCGCCTGGGGCCGGACAAACGGCTTCCAGCCCAGACCGTCCGCCGGTTCCCAATGGCCCTCGATGTCCATCCCGCTGTCCCAGTCGATCTCCAGGAAGGACGCGCCCATATCCGCCGGGTGAAGCTGCATCAGGGAGTAATCCGGGGTTTCGTATTCGAAGGCCACTCTGATGGATTGGCTCAACGCCCGTTCCCGGCAGGCGGCCTGGACACGCCGGTCCGTTGTCTGACAGATGACCATGTACCCGCCGGGTCCGCTGCGTTGGAGAAACCGGTTGGCGGGCGCATCCTCGCGCACAGGGGCCACCACTTCCAGGAACTGGCTGCCCACG
Organism: uncultured Alphaproteobacteria bacterium; assembly: GCA_964561475.1. Classification (GTDB taxonomy): domain Bacteria; phylum Pseudomonadota; class Alphaproteobacteria; order JAJFIK01; family JAJFIK01; genus CAYUYV01. Next base: position 71,860 of record CAZLPU010000013.1, on the reverse strand, counting down.
GGCATCAGCATGTTCTCAAGACCGAACCGGGCCACGCCCGGATCACGGAAACACACGCTCAGCCCCAGGACGGCTTCCAGATCGTCCTGCACATCCGCCAGGGCATGGGCGATCAGGCAGATCTGGCGCAAGGCGACCGGGGCGGGCGCGTGATCATGAGACATCGGGGCGGATCCCCCTGGTGATCAGTTCCTTGCCCCGCACGATGCGGATCTGAAGTTCCCGGCCCACCAGACCCTGACCGACCAGAAGCCGGTGGATATCGTCCACGCTGCGGATGGGGCTGTTATCCAGTTCAAAGATCATGTCCCCTTCCTTGAGTCCGGCCGATTCCGCCGGACTGCCTGGGAAGATCTTCACCACCAGGACGATGGACTTGCAGTCCGCCCCGATCCGCTCCGCCACTGCCGGAGCGATGGGCCTTGTCCGGGCCGCGAGCCCCAGACGGCCACGCATGACCCGGCCATGTTTGATCAAATCGGGAATGACCAGCTTGGCCGTGTTGACCGGGACGGCAAAACAGATGCCCTGGGCGCCGGCGATGATCGCGGTGTTGATGCCGATCAGGGTGCCGTGGGAGTCCACCAGCGCGCCGCCGCTGTTGCCCGGGTTCAGGGCCGCGTCGGTCTGAATGATGTCTTCGATCATCTGGCCATTGGTGCTGCGCAGGGTCCGGTTGAGACCGGAGATCACGCCGACTGTGACCGTGGCCTCGAAGCCCAGGGGATTGCCGATGGCAATCGCGATCTGCCCCGGCTGGAGCGTGTCGGAGTCGCCGAAAGGGACCGTGGGCAGATCATCCGCGTCCACCTTCACCACCGCCAGATCCGTGGCCGCGTCGCCGCCGACGAATTCCGCGGGAAGGTCCCGCTCGTCCTGAAGCCCGACAAGGATCTCACCCTTGCCGCCGGCCACATGAAAATTACTCAACACGTAACCGTCCTGGGCAATCAGGATGCCCGAGCCTGCGCCCATGCCCTGGCCCCGCCGGCTGCGGGCAATGCTCACCACACCGGGACCGACCCGGTTCACCACCCCGACAATGGTGCGCGAATAGGCATCGAGCAGAGCTTCGTCCTCTGGGGAGGCACCGCCACCGGAGTTGCCCGATCCCCGCCGTCCCTTGTCGCCGCCCGCCAGAAAACGCGTCAGCCCGTTCCATCCAGACATGTTCCAAACCCTCCCCATTCCAGCCACGCCACACATCATGCGGTTTGGGTTTATTGTAGCACTGCACGGACCCCGCCGCGCGGATGGGTCCTCATATTTGATCCATGGGGGAGAGTGAAACAGTGACACAGAATGACGATGCGGAAGCTCTGATCCGGCTCCTGGATCTGCAACCCCATCCCGAGGGCGGGTATTTCCGGGAGATGTTCCGGGACGGTCCCTCGGCCGGGCCAGCCCCGGAGGCCGGGGAGCGGGCGGCCTCGACCGCCATCTATTTTCTGCTGCGCGATGGTGAGGTCTCCCACTGGCACCGGGTGGATGCCGCGGAAGTCTGGCACTGGTATGCGGGCGCGCCCCTGGAACTGGGGATCTCCGAGCCACCCAAGGACGGTGAACGGGCCAGCGTCCGGTATCACCGGCTGGGCAACCGTTTGTTCGAGACCGAGAGGCCCCAGGCCGTTGTGCCCGCCGGGGCCTGGCAGATGGCGCGCAGCCTCGGCGCTTACACCCTGGTGGGATGCACCGTGGCCCCTGGATTTCAGTTCGAGGGTTTTGAACTGGCCCCGCCGGGTTGGTCCCCGGTGTGAACAGCCTGCGAGACACCCGCTGGCACTGCAAACACAAAAGGCTGAAGCCAGCGGCTTCAGCCTTGTTGGTCATTGCAATCCGGTGTCAGCCGCCTGCCCAGCCCAACCCCATCGAGATCGGTCCCATCCAAATCAATCTGGGGTGCGCAGGAAAGACATGATGGAGGTGGAGGCAGGGCGTCCTTCATGGCCGAAGGCGTCGGCGATATTCACGTAGAGAATACGGCCCTCCCGGTGCAAGCCGGGCTGCTCTTCCTTGGTGAACCGCACCCGATTCAGGGTGTCCGAAAGATCGTCCCGGCTTTTGGGTTCCTTCGCCAGATTCTCAAGGGCATTGGCCACATTTCGCACGGCTTCGCCAATGGTGCGGGTGCCCGTGCGCGGCATGGGCGGCATATCCAGGTCGAACAGGATCGACGCGCCGAGGGACTGGCTTACTTTCGCAGCCAGGCTGGCAGCCTCGAGGCGCACATCTTCGATGGCTTCATTGCCGGCAACCTGCTGCATGACCTTCTTGGTCTCGCCGAGCCCCTTATTGGGGGCCTGAAGCATGGGAATGCCCCGCAGATTGCCCTCGGGGAAATAGGTGGCCGGACCAAAAGACGTGACCCGCAAAACCACGCTGCCGCGCTCATCCTGCATCACGAGATCGCCCCGTGTGGCAGGGCGGGAGCGCAGGATGATTTCCCGGCCCTGGTTGCCCGCGAACCGCATGACTACCCGTCCGCCGGCCTGTTCAACCGTGAACCCGATGGACCCGTCCCCGCTGCGATACGCCATCATGGCGTTCTGTGGGGCGTTCCGGACCTGGACGCGCTCCTGGGCCCGATCTTGGGCATGAGCGACGACTGGAAATGCGATTGCGAAGAGGAAAACCAGAAAACCGCCGCACTGGACGAAGGTCTGGAAACGACCGGCCTGCGCGGACTGAAAAATCTGGTGAAGTGGTGCGTCTATTGAGTTCTGCATCCGTCCCATCAGCGACCCATGAGCCCCGCACTGTCACGCCACAAACAGCAAGCCTCGAAATGCGGTGTCGTCTCGTCAAGGGCGCCTTTTCCCGCTTGAAGGCGCTTTCTCATGACAGTGACCCCGCGAGACTTGCCATCCCGTTAGGTCTAAGGGTGAAGCAAAGCTTACCCCCAGACTGTGCCAAATTTGAACGATCTGCCCAGTCACCGAAAGGGCCTAGACGCCGCGCTCCGCAACAGAAGCAAAATTCATTTGGCCGTGTGTCATGTGGGAAACAGGGATGCCATCGGATCTTGGTCAGACCATGGCCGGGCTGGATCAGCTCCATGGCTGACCCCGCCAATTACAGCCCTCAGGGGGATGAGGATTGCAAAAAGCTGCGGACGTGACATTTCCGCAACACACACAGGCGGCGGACCAATCAGCAAATTGATCCGCACACCCCGGGAGACAAACACAATACGGCTGGGCTTCAGCCGGGAACCCGTCCGTCGCTCCGGCAATCAGCCGTTGGCGATGTACTGGCCCCCATTGGCGGTCAGGACAGAGCCGGTGACAAAGGCAGCGTGTTCATTGGCGAGGAACAGCACACAGTGCGCAATTTCTTCCGGCGCGCCGAGGCGGCCGACGGGAATTGTGGAAATGATCTGATCCAGAGCCTTCTGGGGCACCGCGGCGACCATATCGGTGTCGATGTAACCGGGGGCAATGCAGTTCACCGTAATGCCCTTGCGCGCGGTCTCCTGGGCGAGGGCCTTGGTGAAGCCGATCACACCGGCTTTGGCGGCGGAATAGTTGGTCTGACCCATCTGGCCCTTCTGGCCGTTGATGGACGAGATGTTGATGATGCGGCCGAAATTGCGCGCCCGCATGCCTTCCAGGACCGCCCGGCACATGAAGAACATGGAATCCAGATTGGTGCGGATCACGGAATGCCACATCTCCGGTTCCATTTTATGGAGCATGGAATCCCGGGTGATACCGGCATTGTTCACCAGGACACTGACCGGCCCCAGATCCTTCTCGACCTGGGCGACACCGTTGATGCAGTTGTCCCAGTCACAGACATCCCATTTGTACACCGAGACACCGTGCTCCTCGGCGCAGGCCCGGGCCGCTTCTTCATTGCCGACATAGGTTGCGGCAACGGCATAACCCGCTTCCTTGAGCGCCTTGGTGATCGCGAGGCCGATCCCCCGGGTACCACCGGTGACGATTGCAACATTGGACATGGCGTTTCCCTCCACCTTAAGGAGACGGGGGCACAAGAATCCCGCCCCTTCATGAGCATTGCGACCGAATCACTGCGAAGTGTCGTCGGTTTCGCCAGAGAGGGAAAGGCTCTCCGGGCCAAAAAATCCCACTTTTCAATGGGCTGAGCACCTGTATTTCCGCTGAATTCGTCACTGACAGGTTGTCAGCAGCGGATACTTTGCACCGTGGAAGATCTGGGCGTAGATTAGGAGATGAGGGCAGGCTCGCAAGCCGGGTATTGGCGGCAATGCTACTCTCTGGCCCATGATATGCCTGTGACCGGGTCCGAAAGCAGCGCCTCCCCCTTTACCGGATGCGGATTGGAACGGCAGCGCAAAGACCCTGACCCACGGAGGGAGCCCCCTTGGAGGGAGCCGTTGGCGGGCCCAAGCAGGAGCCTTCGGCGGGCAAGATCCAGAATGGCCCGGGCATCTTCTCCAACGGCATCGCCAAGCAACGCGCCCGAACAAACAAGAAACTTGGTTTTCAATGGCACTGGTCCTCAAAGACCGGAGGCCAAGCTCAATAAAAACCGCTGGCCAGACAAAAACGGGCACGGAAAATGAGGGAAAGACAGTGACGGGAAAGAACGCAGCCCCCGATGGTCCAATTACCATCAAGAAATACGCCAATCGCCGCCTCTACAACACGGCGACGAGCAGTTACGTGACCCTCGATCACCTGTGCGAGATGGTCAAACGGGGCGAAGAGTTCAACGTCTATGATGCCAAAAGCAACGAAGACATCACCCGGTCCGTTCTGACACAGATCATTTTCGAAGAAGAGAACAAGGGCCAGAACCTTCTCCCCATCCAGTTCCTGCGCCAGTTGATCGGCTTTTACGGCAATCAGATGGGTGCCGCCGTCCCGCGCTATCTGGAACTCAGTATGGAAACTTTTGCCCGGAACCAGGAACAGGTGCGCGCCCGCATGGCTGACACCCTGGGCGGCCAGCCTTTCAAGGTTTTCGAGGATATGGCCCGCCAGAACATGGTCATGTTCCAGGAAACCTGGCTCGAAGCCTACCGTCGCATGCTGACATTCGGCACACCCCAGAAACCCGGCTCCAGAGACATGGGCGCGGCCATGGGCCGGGATGCCGACATGGGCAGACCCGACTGTGGTGTAGCCCCCGCCCCCTCTCACTATGCTGCCACTTCTGCGTATAATGGCGGGACCAACGGACAGACGCCGGCGAACGGCCCTGCATCCGGGAACGGTCCTGGCGAGGCGAGCCCGGTGCGGGATGAGTTGAGCCTTTTGCGGGACCAGATCGAGGCCATGCAACGCCGCCTCGACCAGATCGGCCTGCCCTCCCCTGCACCCCAATCCCAGTCCCAATCCCAACCCCAGTCCCAGTCCCAGTCAGGGCCGCAAGCCGCGCCCCAGCCCGGTCCTGGGTCTGACCCGGCTGGCGGATCCGGCAACGGGCATCATCCGCATGTTTTGGAAAAGAGTGAGCAGCCTTTGCAGCCAGCCCGGTTCGGAGCCATCGAGCCAAAGGTCGGCTACGGAGGAACTGCCACTCAGGCCAACTCGGAACCGGGCGATGCCGCGCCCCGTGGCAATGGCCTTGCGGGCCATCGGGACCGTCCCGGTCACAATGGCGCAAGCCAGTCTGTAGGGGAAGAAAACACCCGGCGGGCAGGGCCTTGGAACACCCCAGAGAGCCAGAGAGAGAGCCCGCGAGAGATCCGGCCAGAAATCCGGTCGGGCCAGGACAATCCGAGCGCGAGCCGTTCCGAGGACAGCATCAACGATGGTCTGACACCGGAAGGATCAGGCGGCCCGGACAAACGGCATTGAATGCCGGCGGGCTTGTATTGATGGGGTCACGGAATAGCTAGGCCATGGGATAAACGCGGCCATGGGATAAACGGAGGGTGAAGAGGTCAAGCGGGCAGGCGCGACCATGATCCCGCGCCAGCCGCCTAGAGCGGCGGGTGCAAAATCACGATCACTTCTAAACAGGGTGGCCGCCGCTCTAGTTTTTTCGCTCACGGCGCGAGGCGCCTCCGCGAGGGCGGCGCAGTGGCACCGGACCGCAGTCGCGGCCTTGAGCATGATGCGGATTAGACGCCTCATGCTCTATCCCCCGTCAAACGCCTGTCACTCCAGCAGGCCGTAATAGCGCAGCAATTGCGCGAGCTTAATGTCGATCTTGGCCATTTGCAGCTCAAGGGACTCGATACGGGCTGCCAGGACCGGGTCTTGGGGGCCGTACCCGGAGTAGTTGGTCGCGCCGGGCGTAGGTCGTGGCTGGTTCGGATTGTATCCACCTGGATTTACGCCGCCCTGATTAAATCCACCCTGGTTCCTGGGATGGGCCATACCCTGCAATCCGGCCCGCTGGCGCACTTCTTTTTCAGGGCGCTCAAGGATCGATGCCAGGACTTTGAATTCAGAGTCGGAGATCTGCCGCTGGTCGTTCCAGATGGCAAGAATGTCATTGTAGGACAGCCCCATCTGACGGGCGAGTTGCTGCTGATTCAATCCCACATCATTCATGCGATTGTTGAACCAGGTTGCATCGAAAAAATTGGCCATGACGGGGGTACTCCATTGGACGGGGGCAGTAATGCCAACCTGCATGGCTGAATTAAGCCTGCCGGAGTGGTGGGAAAATAAGGCGCCGGCGCCAGCCGGTAGCTGGCGCCGGACCGGAGTAATTCCGGTTTAGAGAACGCGGCCCGCGTCGCCGAAGTCGCGGCGTGCGGCAACGATACCGACGGTGAAGCCCGCGGTCACATCAAAGAGCGTCATCAGCATCAGGATGAAGAACACGGAGGTCCCGAAACCTGGGATCACGATGAACTCGATCAGGCAAATGACGAACAGGATCAGCGAAAGGCTGTGATTGATGATCGCGGTGGTGCCGGTCTTCGTGGCGCGGATCACTTCGACCAGAAGCAGACCCAGACCGAACACGAGGAGGAAATCGCCGTAGCTGAACTTCCAGATCGAACCGGAGATCAGGGTCAGGCTGAAGCCCGCGTCCAGAATGGCGTCAATCTGCTGGACGTCACCGCTGGTCTCGGCGTCGGTTCCGAAGAAGGCGACACCGGTGAAAACGGTGATGTTGTAGATGATCACCACAACGGCGATCAGCGGCAAAGCCGCGAAAACATTCAGGGACGACTGCTGGCCTGCCATGGCTTCCCCCTTGCACTGTGGTTAATGAAATCTTGCATCCCGCCACTCCTGTGACTTGGCCGCACTATTCCATGTTTTCACGGGAAATTCACCGTAAATCGTCGAAACGCTCACCCGGGAACGCCTGACGGGCGGTCATGACGCCGTTCTGGGTCTCTGGTGGTCCTCCCGCGCCGCTGCGGACCCACCACAGCCTCAGGAGGGTGAGGCTGGAGGCTGGCTTTCCGCCGTTTCCTCGGGCTGGGCGGCCCTCCAGCGCTTGAAGACCCTGCGCGCCAGGATCATCGCCACAATCCAGAGCACCACCAGCCCGGCAATGGCCGCCAGGGCCAGCCCGCTGCCGCTTTCCAGGAAACTGGATATCCCCTTGCCCACCAGGGCGATGACCAGGATTTTCGGCGCGATACCAAGGCCGGTGCCCAGAAGAAACTTACCGTAGGAAATGTGGGACAGGCCCGCCGCCATGTTGACCATGATCGCCGGTCCCGCGGGCACAACCCGGACAATGGCGCTAGCCAGCACCCCGTGGCGCGCGATGCGAGCGCTGAGCTGGTTTGCGGTACCGCCGCCGAACCGGCGGAACAACTCACCGCCGAAGAAATGGCCGAGCCAGAACCCCACGCTTGAACTGATCATGGTGGCGCACCAGGCGTAGACAAAGCCGGTCCACGGGCCGAACACGATCACGGTGCCGCCCACGAGTAGAAACTGGGGCACGCCCGCGAAGTTGAGCAGCACATACACCGCAACGACGATGAGGGGGGCCCAAGGCGTATCCCGCGCCGCACCCAGAACGGCGGAAAGGTCCAGATTGCCCTCAGGGGTGCGGGGCATGTCGGCAATCATGGTGCCCAGAAAGGCCAGAAGAGCCGCCAGACCGAGGACCAGCAGAACCGCGCGCAGAACCAGCACCGCCATCCGGCGCTGGTCAGGGTCGTCAAGCCGCGCGGCAAGGCCGGCTGCGGAGACTTTCGAGCTGGTGGGCCGTAACGCCATTGCTTTTCTTATTCCACTTCCTTTTCGCCGGACCGGGCCAGGTCCCGGCTTGCCCCGTCCGGAGTGGCAAGATCCTGGGTCCGATCCGGATCCGGGTTCGACCCATCGGTATCCCCGCCCTTGACTTCAAAGTCACGGGCTCCGTCCTGCACACCCAGAAACCGGCTCATGAGGCGGCGCAATGCCACCATGGTGACAATCCAGATCACCACCAGGGCCGCGAGAGCGCCAATAAATAGCGGACTGTGGCGGGTCTCCAGCATGGCGACCCCCTGGGTGATCGCCGCAATAAAAGCCAGTTTGGGCGCAATCCCAAGGGCTGTGCCCGCCAGAAACTTGCCAGGCCCCACATGGGAGGCACCGATCACCATATTCACGACGATGGCCGGGGCCGTTGGGATGAGGCGGATCCCGAAACAGGTGAGGAACCCTCTGCGGCCGAGCATTTCGCTCAAGGCGTTCAGCCGTTCCCCTCCGAAGGTGCGCAACAGCGCGCCGCCAGACAGCCGCCCCAGGCCATACCCGATCGTGGCACCGATCATTGAGGCGAGCCAGGACAGAAAGAACCCCTGAAGGCCGGAGGCGAACACCACCGTGGCCCCGGCGGTCAGCACCATCAAAGGCACGCCGGCCACATTCAACACCACGAGAAGCAGAACGGCGATCACCGGCGCCAGGACGCTGGAGCGGGTCTGGGCCATCATCTCCCGCACCCGGTCGTCCAGGGTCCCTTCGCCCGAGGACAACTGCATCCACACCAACGCGATCAGCATCGCGATGGCCAGAACCACAAGCCCTGCCCGGATCAGAAGCGACCGCAGGTCCGGTGCCTGTTCCGTCTGCGAAACATTGCTCATGGCAAACCGTTGGTCATGTCACCGGGTGCCCGTCCATCGAGTGCTCATCCATTTGGTCCCCATCCGCCTGGTCTCCTCCAGTTCCCATCCCCTGGCCCTACAGTTCCTGGCGGTGGCCGGGACGGCGGCAGCGGCGGTTAAGCCACATCACCCCCATCAAATCGCTGAAGGAGACCCAGAGCCTGTCGAAAACGCCGTATTTGGAGCGGCCATGGAGCCGGGGGCGGTGGTTTACCTTCACAAAGCCGACCTGATACCCCTCCCGGCGCATCAAAGCCGGAAAATACCGGTGCATATGGTCGAAATAGGGGAGCCGCAAATAGCTGGTCCGGCAGAAGGCCTTCAATCCGCAGCCCGTGTCCAGGGTCCCGTCATTGAGGAGAGCCCGGCGCACCGCATTGGCCACTCTCGACGACAGCTTCTTGATGATCGTGTCTTGGCGCTTGACCCTCTGGCCTGAAACCATCTTGAGGGTCGCGGGCGCATCACTCGCCCGGAGAGCGGCCAGAACCCTGGGAATATCAGCCGGATCGTTCTGGCCATCCCCGTCAAGGGTCACGATGTAACCGCCCTGGGCCGCCAGAACCCCGGTGCGGATCGCGGCGCTCTGTCCGCAGTTGACGTCGTGGCGGATCACCCGGAGGCGGGGGAATTTGGACCGGACCTCCACAAGCCGTTCGGGCGTCCCGTCCGTGCTGCAGTCATCAACGAAAATCGTCTCATAAGCTTCCGCCCCCTCAAGGGCATCATGGATTTCCTCCATGAGGGGCACGACATTCCCGGCCTCGTTCATCACCGGCACAACCACGGAAACAGATGGCCGCTCCCGGCCGCCGTCGGCGGTCTTCGGCAATGGTGCATCGACGCAATTGGGATCAGGGCCTTCGGATGGCGATCCCATCGATCCGCTTTGGCGGTCCATTTGGCGCTCGTAAGACATGAAGTGTGCTTCGGCCAGCCCCCTGATGGTCCGGTTCCTGTCTCACGGCCCCGTTCCCGGTTGAGAACAGCCTCCATCAGACCGGAAATCCGGTCGACACCACCCGCGATGATGATCCAGTCATTGCCGGGAGACCATCACGGACACGTCGGAAAAACCCTTGCTTTCGAGCGCGGGGCCACGCTCCGCCCCGGCACCGATCCCCAAACAAATCACCGCCCAATCCGGTAGTGGCCCAATCCGGTAGTGGCCCAACCCAGTAGTGGCCCAACCCAAGAGCGGTCCGACAAAAACGAGCCGGTCTTCCAAATGCGGGCCAACACACTGGATCTGCCGCCGGTCACGGCCCCGGCGAAACCACGCGATGTCCACAGCACGCCGGTTCGCGCCAAACGACTTCAAGCCCTGCAACCCGTCTCACCAACCCCACTCTACATGGCATAGCTTCCCAAATTGCAGAATGTCCATAGGCCCGGGGTGATAGAAACTGGTTGAAAGGAATCACTCCTTTCGGACGGCCTTTTTCCGATAAACCATCTTCTTTCACGGTTCTTTGCCCCGGGACCTGCACGCCGGATTCCAATGATCCGCAAAATCTTCTAGGGTCCGGAGCCACTGCAAGAAGGACACCCAAGGGACTGGACGGGCGGCTCACCGGACGTGGTGAACCGGGTCATCCCTGTGCCAATCCCTTGAATTGAAAGCGCGAACCCGCATGAACCACTCCACGTCTTCCGGCCCTGCCAGCCATGGCGCCCCCCAAGTCGCATTGGACGGGTCTTCCCGTAAAGCCGGCCACGGCGCCGGTACGGCCGCTGCGGGTCTGGTGACCTGGATCCGTGCCCACCCGCGGGTCATCCTGGTGGCCATTTGCGTGTTGTTCTACCTGCCGGGCCTGTTCAGCCTGCCGCCCCTCGACCGGGACGAGAGCCGCTTTGCCCAGGCCAGCAAGCAGATGCTGGAAACCAACGATTTTGTGAATATCCGTTTTCTCGATGGCGCGCGGAACAAGAAGCCCGCCGGCATCCACTGGATGCAGGCAGCCGTTGCTTCCCTCGCCGGCGGTCCTGAGAAAGCGGGCATCTGGGCCTATCGCCTGCCCTCCCTGATCGGCGCCATCATCGCGGTTCTGCTCCTGCATTGGGCGGCGCGGCGCATCTTCGATCCGGATACCGCCCTCCTGGCCGCGGCGTTGCTGGGGGCGTGCATGAGCCTTGTGGCGGAAACGAACATCTCCAAGACCGACGGTGTGCTGCTGGCGACAATCGTGGCCATGAACGGTGTGCTGGCCCACCTTTATTTGCGCCCGCGCACTGGTGAGGGCGGGATCGGCCTCGGGCTCGTTCTTCTTTTCTGGGTCGCCCTGTCCGTCAGCCTGCTGGTGAAAGGACCCATCGGTCCCATGGTGATCGGCCTGACGATCCTGGCCTTAGGCTTTGCCGACCGGGACTGGCGCTGGCTGAGCGGACTGCGTCCGGGCCTTGGGTTTGCGCTGACCTGCCTGCTGGTCCTGCCTTGGGCAGTGGCGATTTTTGTCGAGACCGGCGGCCAGTATTACCAGGAGGCGGTGGGCAAGGACCTGGCGGCCAAGGTGGTCTCGGCCCAGGAATCCCACGGCGCACCTCCGGGCTATTATCTGGCCCTGGTCACCCTCACCTTTTTCCCCGGATCCCTGCTGATGTGGCCGGCCCTGGCCAGGGCCTGGAGCGAGCGCGCGGATCCGGCCCTGCGCTTCTGCCTCGCCTGGCTGATCCCCACCTGGATTGCCTTCGAGTGCTTTCCCACCAAGCTGCCCCATTACAGCATGCCGACCTACCCTGCACTGGCCCTGCTGACGGCGGCGGCGGTGATGGCGGCCCTGCGCGGACGCACCGGCTGGCTATCGGGCAAAGTGGCCAAGGCGAACATTGTGGCCTGGACCCTTCTGGGCCTGACCCTCGCCGCCGCGGCAACCGCCGGACCCATGATTTACGGCGATGGACTTGAGGTGTGGAGCCTGCCTTTGAGCGGGCTTGGTGTGCTTCTCGTGCTTGTGGTCGCCGTCCTGGCCTGGTCCCGGCGCACCGTGAGTGCCATGGGTACGGCGATCGCCGCAGCCTTGGTCCTTTTCGTCTCAATTCTGGAAATCACCTTGCCCAATCTGGACCGGCTCGCGGTCAGCCCCCGGCTGACGGCCTTGCTGGAGGACCGGTTCGGCGGGGATCACCGCACCTGGCCCCGGCTGGCCTCCACCGGCTTCGTGGAACCGAGCCTTGTTTTTCTGACCCGCACGGACACCCGTCTCGTAAAAGCCAGGACAGCGGCGGAACACCTTGAGGCGGATCCCGCCCATATCGCTTTCGTCGAGCAACGGTCGGAAAAGAAATTCCGCCAGCGCCTTGCAGAACTGGGCCTGGAGATCGAAATCCTGGGCAGCGTCGAGGGACATAACTATTCAAACGGGCGGGACGTGGTCATCACCCTTTATAGACGTGCCGGGGATGGACGCTCTCAAGCTGGACATGAAGCGGGCGAAAAGGCCCCTGTCACCGGACCGGAGACCTGATCCTGCGGGACCTTTTTGGACCTTGCCCGGATAGTCCCGGCCTGTCGGAAATTGCGTTTCGATGACCCGGGCCGCCCCATCGAAGGGGGATGCCCGGGCCGATGGATGATGAATTGATGAGTACTTTGTCCGGACCCGATCCGGCCTCTTCCCGGACCGAGCCAGGGCGAGATATGCCCGGGCGCACCATTCCGGGGGACGGGCCAGCGGGACAGAATACGCTACAGCCAGCGTCGGGGCAGCCAGCGTCAGGAAAGACTGGGACGGATCACGACGATCCTGCCCTGCGCCCACGCGCGTCTTCCCGCCAACGGTCGGCCTTTCTGGGTATGACCCGCCGTTCCGGTGCCCATGACGGAGCAGGCGTGCGGTTCGGCGAGGGCATTCTCCCGCCCCGTGCCGTGGAAATCATTGACGCCCACCCTCTCCTGATTGCCGCAACCGGCGTGCTTTCAATCTGCCTTCTGCTGATCCTGACAATCGATCCGTGGGTGGCCTGGACGGTCCGTGACGAAGCCTCCCGGGAAACCCGTCAGTTTTTCCGGTCGATTACGGATCTGGGTCTGGCCGGTCCATTCATCATTTCGGCTCTCGTCGTGTTTCTGGCCAGTCGCGGTGCCTTTTTGGCCGCCCTGCCCAACAGGATCGCCTACGCCTATCACCGGGCCTCGGAAATGGCCTTGTATGTGCTGGTCACCATGATCCTGTCGGGCATTGCCGTGCAGGTCCTCAAGGCGCTCTTCGGCAGGCTTCGACCCAAACATCTGCTCAAGGACGATACATACGGCTTTGCGTTCGCCAGCGCGGAATGGTCAACGACCTCGTTTCCGTCGGGTCATTCCCAGGCCATCTTTTCCGCCATGACCGCACTGACGATCCTTTTCCCCCGCTTCTGGTATGTCTTCATGCCCTTTGCGGCGCTGATCGCCATCAGCAGGGTGATGGTCTCCGCCCATTTCCCCAGCGACATCATCGCCGGCTCCGCCCTGGGGGCCCTGGGTGCACTCCTGGTCAAACGGTGGTGGTTCATGCATTTGAACGGCCCCGCCTTCCCCGCAGCATCCCTGCCTGGCGAGACCGTGAGGGGCGAGACCGCGGGAGCCATGTCCAGGCCGTCGCGCGTGCGGGAGACCTGACATGACCAGGGACCCGGTGACAGACAAGACCGTCCGAACGCAAGACAGTGTTCCGGAGGCGGATGGAAACGGACCCAAGGGCCTGGATGCCAGGGCTCCGGCAGAATCCGGCGACAGCGTTTCCTCAGACAAGCCGGATGGTCCAGCCCCAACCCGAGCCCCCAACTCAGCTCCTGGCACCGCGAACCTGTCGGCGCCCCGCTCTCCGGATTCGGAACCCGCTCCAGGCGTTGCACCTTCTTCCGTTGCCGAAAACGGCCAGGAGAAGCCCCGCCAGGACGCCGCAATCCCTCTCGGGGAAAACGAGGCTGCAAAGAACCAGGCCGCAAAGAGCAACCCCGCTGAAACGCCGCCCAAGGACTCGATTGAGGACGCAACACCCGGGCAGGCGGAGCGTGACATCGATCCTGGGGCGCAAAAACAGGCCGACCATCCGCCCACGGATGTGCTCCAAACGCAGAAACGGGTGCGGGATCCTGATCCTACCCCCTCCAATGACGATCAGGGGAGGAGGGCTTCGAATGAGAGCCCCGGCGCGGCGGCGGCGCCCGTTGCAAACCGTGAAATGCCTTCATCCGATGGGGACACCGGCAAAACCGTGGGAGCCCACGACGATCGACCACCCAAACAGGATGCTGCACACAGGCAGGATGACCAGCCCGCAGGGGCGCAGGCCTCCAAACCGGCTTCTGAACCGGTCCCCCTGGCCCGCCCGCCGGCTGCAAGCGCCACTCCCGCCGCAGAGCCGGACCCGGCGTTGAGGCCCCTTGTCGGAGATCGGGATGAGGGCCTTGGCGAGGGGCGGATCGAGCCGAGCCTTGATGCACCGGTCAGGGCTTCCAGAAGCACCGGGGTGATCGGATCCGGCCCGGCCCGCACCCATGGGGCAGCGGTCAGCCCAGCCATCCCTCAAACCGCGATGGGGCTGATGCTCTCTTCGACCCGGCTGGTGGAGATGAACTGGTTTCAGGCCACGGCGCTTTTCATCGGCATCATCACGATCCTAAGGCTGTTTGTGGTCGTCCTCAGTGACATGACCCTCCAGCCCGATGAGGCCCAATACTGGATCTGGTCCCAGGACCCGGCCTTCGGCTACTTCTCCAAGCCGCCGGTGCTCGCCTGGACCATCGGGGTGACCACCGCCCTTTTTGGGACCTCTGAAGCAGCCGTGCGGCTTGCCTCCCCCCTCTACTATGCGGGAACGAGCCTGTGCCTGTTCCTCCTGGCCCAGGGCATGTTCAATGGACGGACGGCCTTTCTGGCAAGCATCACATTCGCGACGCTTCCTGGTGTGTGGTTTTCCTCCACGATCATATCGACGGATGTGCCCCTGCTCTTCTTCTGGTCCCTGGCCCTACTCGCGCTCTGGCGCACGGTAACCCGGTTCTCCATTGGCTGGGCCGTGGTGCTTGGGCTCGCGGTCGGCATGGGCCTGATGAGCAAATACGCCATGCTCTACTTCGTCCTGGGCAGCGTCCTGTTCCTGGCGGCGGACAGCGAAGCGCGCCGGGCGATGCTGGGTTGGCGCGGGTTCACCGTGGTGGTCCTGGCGGGAGCGATCTTCACACCGAATGTCCTGTGGAATTTGTCCAATGACTTCGCCACGGTTTCCCACACGGCGGCCAATGCCAATTGGGCCGGCCCCATGCTCAATCCGGGCAAGATGGGCTACTTCGTTCTGGGACAGTTCGCGGTCTTTGGCCCGCTTCTGTTCGCGGCCCTTGTGTGGGGCTTCCTGACCATCACCAAGCGGTTTCCTTCCGGGGTGAATCACCGGGCGATCCTGTTCCTGATCCTGTTCACGGTGCCGCCTTTGCTGATCGTCAGCTTCCAGGCTTTCCTGTCCCGGGCCCATGCCAATTGGGCCGCGACCGCCTATGTGGCCGCTTCGGTTCTGGTGGTGGTCTGGCTGTCGAACACCCGCCTGCGCCCGGTGGTGGCCATCTCCTTCCTGATCCATGTGGCCGCCGGTGTGCTGCTTTACGCCACGATCCTGTCCCCGGGCCTCTTGGAAACCCTTGGGCGCAGCAATGACTTCAAGCGCATGCAGGGCTGGGACGAGATCGGCGCCGAGGTGAGTTGGCGGGCCCGGTCTGGTCACGGTGGCCGTCAGTTCACGGCGGTTATGGCGGAAGGCCGGGGGCTTTACGCGCAGCTTGCCTATTACGCGGCCCCCCTGCCCGTCCCCCTGACCATCTGGGACAAGAACGGCATTCCGGAAAACCATTTTGAACTGAAGAACCCGATCACGGAGCCTTTGAGCGGCAAGGTCCTGCTGGTGACCAGGAAACGGGACCCGGCGAAGATCCTGGCCCGCTTCCGCCGCATGGCCTATCTGGGCAGCTTCCCCACGGATATCGGCGGGGGCAAGCAGAGGGTGTTCCATTTCTATGCCCTGGAAACCCTGATGCCCCATGCCACGGATTTTCCCGATGCGGATATGGCACGCCTTGATCCGATATCCTGGAGAGACCCCTCATGAGTGCCCAACCGCAGCCGCTGCTTCAGGATCATCCCATGAACCCGGGCACCCGGAGCATGATCTTGCGCAGGGACCTTGTGTGGATCACCGTGCTTTGTGTCATCGGCATGCTGACCACGATCGTGTTTGTTTCCGCTCCTGAACTCGATCTCAAAGTGTCCGGTCTGTTCGCGGATGTGGAAGCAGGGCGGTTTCCCCTGGCCAAGCACCCCGTCGCGGAATTCTTCAATGACCTGATCGAATATCTGGCCCTTGGGATGGCGCTCCTTGCCATCGGCGGTCTGATTTACACCCTGCCGAAGCCACGTGCGTGGATGGGCATGGGCCGCAGGCATTTCGGCTTCTTGTTTTTCTCCATGCTGCTCGGTCCGGCGCTGATCGCCAATGTGCTGTTCAAGGATCAATGGGGCCGCGCCCGGCCCCGGGAGGTCAGCCAGTTCGGCGGCGAAGCGACCTTTTCGCCCCCCATGGTGATCACCGACCAATGCGCCCGGAACTGCTCATTCGTCTCCGGTGATGCCGCCATGGGGTTCACCATGCTGGCCCTCGCGCTGATGCTGCCCCTGGCGGCGGCGGTGCGCGCCAAGGCAGTGGTGGCGGCCCTCTTGTTCGGAGCCTTTATCGGCGGTGTCCGGATTGTTCAGGGCGCCCACTTTCTGAGCGATGTGATCTTCTCGGGGGTGTTCATGTCCCTGACCATCATCACCCTGAAAATGCTCATTCTGGATGGGGTCTGGGGGATCCGGGAGAAGAGCTGGCGGGAAATGACCGTCGCCGCCGATGACGTGCACATGGCCAGCGCCCTGGTGTGGGCGCCGACGGAACCTGCCTTGACATCCCGGTTTGCCGCCCTTCTGGGACGGCTCGGCCTTGTCCATGACGGGGAAGCCGCCGCGTGGCGGGAAGACTGGCAGGGGGCGCGGGCGAGAAAGGGATCTGGCCGCTGGCCGTGGTTCCTTTTGCGCTCCCGCCCGGAGGATTTCGGTCTGCCCCCAGCCCGCACCGGGGAGCAGTCGTCGCCCGAGGCTGAGAATGACGGTACATCCGGCAACGGATCGCGCGGCTGATGACAGTACGCGTGGGCGGGCCTGATTGTCAGGGCAGGTGGCGGGTGCGGGGTTCCGGGGCATAGGGAATATCCACCGGATCGCCGATGCGCACGTCCCCCGGTTCGGTCACGCTGCAAATCACCCCGCCGCGCCAGTCCTGGGCCAGCGCCTTGCGCAGACCTTCCCGTGCCTCGTCCATCCTGGAACAGGGGACGGTCTCGCCGGTCACCTCCAAGGTGACCGCGCCTACGGTGATAATCGCTCCCGCCGCCCGGGGCAGATCGATGCCGTCCACCAGCAGATTGGCCCGCCGTGTGGTCCAGGGCAGATCCAGAAACGGATCGAGGTGCTCCAGGGCCGCCTGCCAGCCCGCCCGGGACAGGATCGTGACGATCCGTTTGGGGTGTTTGCCCGCATGGTCCCCGTCGAGACCGGTTTCCTTGTCGATGGATACGTGGCTGCGTTCTTCCATGGGCGTGCGCCGCGCTGGCCGCACCGCGATGCCGATCAAGGTTCCGGTCATGTCAGTTTCCCGCTGGTGATTGTCTCATCCGAGGACGGAGAGGATCAGGCGTGTTTCGGTGCATCCGCCTGGTTTTCCGGCGACGCGGCCTCGAACGCGGGCAGGGCCCGGGCGGCGGCGTCCATGGCCACCAGCCTGGGAAAGGGGCTCAAATCCACCTCGAAGCGTCGGGCATTGTACATTTGCGGCACGAGGCAGACATCCGCCAGGGTCGGAGCATGGCCGAAGGCGAAGGGGGTGCCTTCGTTGCGCCGGGCAACGCTCTCTTCCAGGGCACCAAAGCTCGCGGTCATCCATTCATGGATCCACGCCTTGACCGCCCCGTCATCGAACCCGCCCCTGTCGCGCAGGTAAGTCAGAACCCGGGAGTTCTGGAGCGGATGGGTATCGGCGGCGATGGTCTGGGCAAAGGCGCGGATCAGGGCCTTGCGGGGCGGCTCCCCGGGGACCAGGGGCGGCATGGGAAAGACTTCATCCAGATACTCGATGATCGCCAGGGACTGGGTCAGGTTGAACCCGCCGGTTTCCAGGGTGGGCAGTTTGGCCGCCGGGTTCTTCGCCAGATAATCGGCATGGAAATTTTCACCGCCATTGTTCACTAGGCTGACGGGAATGTGGTGGGGCTTGAGGCTTTTGAGATTGAGCGCGATCCGCACCCGGTAGGCCGCCGAGGACCGCCAATAACCGTAAAGTTTCATCACCGATCTCCCTTTGCGCGCCTTGAACAGAGCCCGTCCGGATTGGATCACGGCGCTCTGTCGTCAAGCCTCAGCCCTTGCTGGCTTCGACCACCTGATCGATCGCCCCGAAAATGCTCGCCCCCTCTGCGTCCAGCATTTCGATGCGCACACGATCGCCGAATTTCAGGAAGGGGGTTTTGGGCGCGCCCTGGTCGATGGTTTCCAGCATGCGCTTTTCCGCGAGGCAGGACGAGCCCTTGGAGCGGTCGTAATTGGACACGGTGCCAGAGCCGATAATCGCACCGGCGCCTAGGGGCCGGGTCCGGGCGGCATGGGCGACAAGGCGCCTGAACCCGAAGGTCATGTCCACGCCCGCATCCGGCGTGCCGAACACGGTGCCGTTCAGGCTCGTGCGCAGGGGTAGATGGAGTTTGTCCCCATCCCAGGCTGGGCCCAGTTCGTCCGGAGTGACCGCAACGGGAGAAAAGGCCGAAGACGGCTTACTCTGGAAAAAGCCGAAACCCTTGGCCAGTTCCCCGGGGATCAGATTGCGCAAAGACACATCATTACACAGCATGAAAAGGGCGATGTGCTCTCCGGCGGCCTCTTCGCCGACACCCATGGGCACGTCGGTGGTGACCACGGCAATCTCGGATTCGAAATCGATGCCATGGGCCTCGTCTGCGGCCAGGATCGGATCCCGGGGACCGATGAATGCGTCCGAGCCCCCCTGATACATCAGCGGATCGGTCCAGAAGCTTTCCGGCATCTCCGCCCCCCGGGCTTTGCGCACCAATTCGACGTGGTTCACATAGGCACTGCCGTCCGCCCACTGATAGGCCCGGGGCAAGGGAGACGCGGCCTGATCCTCGGCGAAATCAAAGGCTTCGTTGGCCTCGCCGCTGTTGAGCCGGTCACTCAGTTCCCGGAGCTTGGGGGCGGTCTCCGCCCACCGGTCCAGGGCACTTTGGAGGGTCGGCGCGACGGCACCGGCCTTGACCGCCCGGCTCAGGTCCCGGGAGACGATGACCAGGGCGCCGTCACGGCTGCCGTCCTTCAGGGTGGCAAGTTTCATGGCAGGGTCTCTTTCAGGTTCCAGGCTGACTCTGTCGGGGCGGCACGGGTCCGTCCGGAGGAGCGGACGGACCCGGCAGCGTGGTCTGATCAGGCGTCGACCTTGAGAACGCCGCGGCGGATCTGATCCCGTTCCATGCTTTCGAACAGGGCCTTGAAGTTCCCCTCGCCGAAGCCGTCGTCGCCCTTGCGGGAGATGATCTCGAAGAAGATCGGACCGATTTCCGTCTCCGTGAAGATCTGCAACAGCAGATGGCCCGAATCGCTGCCGTCCAGGAGAATGCCCCGGGGCTTGAGTTCATCCACCGGCTGACCATGGCCCGGCAAACGCTCATCGAGCATATCGTAATAGGTCTCCGGCGGCGGTGTCATGAATTTCAGGCCCGCATCCCGGAGCTGATCCACGGTGGTGCAGATATCGTCCGTCGTCAGCGCGATGTGCTGGATGCCCTCCCCCCGATAATCCCGCAGATATTCGGCGATCTGGCTTTTGTCGTCGGAGGACTCGTTGATAGGGATCCGCAGCTTGCCACAGGGGCCGGTCATGGCCCGGGATTTCAGGCCCGTGTGCTGACCTTCGATGTCGAAGAACCGGATCTGGCGGAAATTGAACAGCTTCTCGTAGAAGCTGGCCCAGTGGTCCATCCGGCCCATGTCCACATTGTGGGTCAGGTGGTCGAGCACCTTCAGCCCGTATCCTTTCGGGTTCTGGTCCACACCGGCGACCGGCACGAAGGCGTCGTCGTAGAGAGAGCCTGACTTGTGGTCCACCAGGTAAATCAGGCTGCCGCCGATCCCCTCGATGGCGGGAACGCTCACAAGGCGGGCCTCTTCGGCAGGGCCGTCAACGGCGCCCTGCTCAAGCAGTCTGGCATGGGCCACAGCGGCATCAGCGACCCGGAAAGCCATGGCACAGGCGCACGGGCCATGGTCCCGCTGAAACCCGGAAGCATGGCCGTTCTGGGTCTCATTCACGATAAAGTTGATGGTGCCCTGGCGGTAGAGGGTCGCGGGTTTGGACTTGTGGGTCGCAATCGCCGTGAAGCCCAGCCGTTTGAACAGGGCGTGGAGGGCACCCGGTTCAGCGCTGGCGAACTCGACAAACTCGAAGCCGCCAGTGCCGATTGGGTTTTCCCAAAGGCTCTCGCCGGGGGTGGAAGCCTGAACACTGGACATGGTCTGCTCCTTAAGTGGGCAATGCTCTTCCGAGGGATTGGAGTGTGGCGCGCCAACGGATTATAAATTGGTGCCGTTGGACATGTCCTTGCATATCCCGCGGCACGGGAAGCGACCGGCGCAATTATATTCGAAGAGAAAGATGCCCAACGCACGGCTTGATAAAATCGACCTGGCGATCCTCAACGCCCTCCAGGAAAACGGCCGGGTTTCCAATGTGGATCTGGCCGGACGGATCGGCCTGTCCCCGTCCGCCTGTCTGCGCCGTGTCCAGGCCCTGGAGGCGGAGGGCTACATTACCGGCTACGCAGCCAAGCTGGACGCCAAGAAGCTGGGGCTCGGCATTACCGCGTTCGTCCAGGTGCAGGTCGCGCAAGATTCGGAAAGTGCGACGGCTGATTTCCGCGATCATATTCTCAGCATGTCGGAAGTGGTCGATTGTTATGCAGTGACCGGCGGGTTTGATTATCTGCTCCGTGTGGTCACCAGCGACATGGAAACCTATGAAAGCTTCACCATGAAGCGCCTGCTGAAAACCCCGGGGGTCAAGGATGTGCGCACCAGTTTCGTGCTGGAAGCCATGAAGCCCAATTGCGGCCTGACCATTGGTCCGAAAGCGGATTGACGCGGGCGCGGTGCGGAGCGATCCTTCCGGCTGTTTGCGCCGGGTCTGAGCCCGTGCGCAGTGCCAAAGCCCAGTCACGGCGGACCTGTTCTGTTGGACCATCCGGGCTGCCGGCCCACTTCAGGCGGATCCATCCAGGCGGGCCCATCCAGGCGGCCCCATCACGGCGCGGCTGATGACGATCCTTCATGCCTGACACGATCCGCCATTGAAGGCCGTCACTCCAGTGTCAATGTACGCGCCCCAATAAGACCCAAGGCCAATAGGATCCAAGCGCCAACAAGATCCAAGGGAGAGTTGTCATGGTTACCCTTGCCGATTACGCCCGGCACCATCCTGCAATCAAGCCGGACTTCACCATCGACCAGAACTGGGAGTCCTATACCCCGGACGAGCACGGTGTCTGGACCACCCTGTACCAGCGCCAGCAGGACGTGCTGCCGGGGCGGGCGTGCCGGGAGTTTCTGGACGGCCTGACCCGGCTGAAGCTGGATGAGGGCGGCATCCCGGATTTCCGCCGTCTGAACGATGCCTTGTACAAGCTGACAGGCTGGACCGTTGTCGCGGTGCCCGGTCTGGTGCCCGACGATGTGTTTTTCGAGCATCTGGCGAACCGGCGCTTTGTCGCGGGCCAGTTCATCCGCAAACCCCATGAGCTTGATTACCTTCAGGAGCCTGACATCTTCCATGATGTGTTCGGCCATGTGCCCCTTCTGGCGGATCCGGTCTTCGCCGATTACATGGAAGCCTACGGCAAGGGCGGTCTGCGCTCCCTGGAGTTCGACACCCTGCATAATCTGGCGCGTCTTTATTGGTATACGGTGGAATTCGGGCTGATGGAAACCCCGGAGGGTATGCGGATTTATGGCTCCGGCATCGTCTCGTCCAAGGGCGAGTCGATCTTTAGCCTGGAAGATCCCTCTCCCAATCGGGTCCATTTCGACCTAATGCGGGTGATGCGCACGAATTACCGGATTGACGATTATCAGCAGACCTATTTCGTCATCTCCAGCTTCGATGAGCTTTTCGAGGCCACGGTGCGGAAGGATTTCGCTCCGGTCTACAGGGAGATCAAGGCGGAGACGGATCTCGAACCGGAGGACCTGCTGGAGAGCGACCGGATCCATCATCGCGGCACCCAGGCCTATGCCCAAGCCAAGGTCAAGGCTCAGGCCCAGGGCCATGCCGGTGACGAGACCGGCAGCCAGGGCGCGCCCGGGAGTTCGTAAGGACGTGCCGGAAAGGGTCCTGCCCTCGCACGCGGTGGGCTTGATGCTTGGGGCCTTGGCTTTTTGGATCCCGCTGGACGATCTTGCTTGGCGAGACTGTCTCCACTCGGATGGCGCATGGGGTGGGATGGCGCATGGGATGGGATGGCGCATAGAGGATGACCTCTCGGGCATTACCGCCCGACGAGCAGTTTTATGAGTAAGCGGAGTGACATGACCCCGACCCCAACGACCACCACGACCACCACGACCCCAACGACCATTGCCTTGAAGTCCGGGGCGGGGAAACGGGTGCGGCGCGGCTCGCCCTGGATCTTTTCCAATGAAATCGTCATGACGCCGGAGGCCAAGCGGCTGAGCGCGGGCAGTCTGGTGACCATTGACGGCCCGGAGGGTGTTCTGGGCACGGCCATGTTCAATCCCCACACCCTGATTGCCGCGCGTCTGCTGACGGAAGAAACCGATCTCGATCCCCATATCTGGCTTGACGAGCGGCTGGCCGCCAGCATCGCCTTGCGTGAGCGGATCATCGCCAGCCCCTATTGCCGTCTCGTTCACGCGGAAGGGGATGGCCTGCCCGGCCTGATCATCGACCGGTTCGGGGATGTGCTTTCCGTACAGACGAACACCGCGGGCATGGACCGCCTCACTCCCGATATTGTCGCCAGCCTGAAGAAGCAGTTGTCCCCCAGCGCGATTGTCTTGCGCAACGACACCGCCTCCCGGGAACTGGAAGGTCTTGCCCGCACCGTCGAGGTGGTCCATGGCACCCTTGGCGCGGACGTGGATGTGATCGAGAACGGTCTGACCTACCGTGCGGATCTGCGGGAAGGCCAGAAAACCGGCTGGTTCTACGATCACCGGGAGAACCGGGCCCGGATGGCGGGGCTGGCCGCCGGTGCCCGGGTGCTTGATCTTTACGCCCATACCGGCGGGTTCGCCATTGCCTGCGCTGCCGCCGGTGCCCAAGAGGTCACCGCCGTGGACCGCTCCGCCGCAGCCCTGGGATTGGGCCAGAAGGCGGCTGCCGCAAACGGGCTTGGCGACCGGGTTGTCTTTCACAAGGGAGACGCTTTTGCCTCCCTGGAACACTTCGCCCGCACCGGCGAGACCTTCGACATCGTCATTGCCGACCCTCCCGCCTTCGTGAAGACGAGGAAGGATCTGCGCACGGGCATCAAGGGATATCGCAAGCTGGCCCGGTTGTGCGCACCGGTGCTGGCCCCTGGGGGAACCCTTCTGGCGGCGTCCTGTTCCCACCTCGCCGACCTTGAGTCCTTCCGGGCACAGACCGCCCGGGGTCTGAGCGATGGCGGACGGGAGGGGCGGATTCTGTGGACCAGCGGGGCGGGCCCCGATCATCCTGTCCACCTGCATCTGCCCGAGACCGCTTATTTGAAAGCCTTGACCATTTCGGTGGATTGACGGCGCCCGCCTTCCTTTCGCCGCCAAACCCGTTAGGCTGTCGGCCAGTCAATTCTCATAAGATTGCATGTTGAAGGGGTTTGCCCGCGATGACGAGAACAGCCGACGACAGATCACTGGCCAGCGCCGGAATGAGCGGTACCGGAACGATGACCGGAGCGGGCCATTGGCTGAATGGTGCCTCCCGGTTGGGGCTCATGGCCGGTCTTCTCGGCGGGCTTCTGGTGCTGGGCGCCTGCGAACCGGCCGCTGATCAGCCGTCATCGCCATCGGAGGCCGTTGAAGAGGGTGCCCCGGCCAAGGATATGGCCTCGGAAGGGGTATGGCCCCATGACGCCAGCGACATTCCCGCCGACCCGGCCGTGACCTACGGCACCCTGGATTCCGGGCTGCGCTACGCGGTCATGCAGAACAACACACCCACAAATTCCATCAGCATGCGGCTTTATGTCGGATCCGGATCCCTGGATGAGCGGGACGACCAGCAGGGGCTGGCCCATTTCCTCGAGCACATGGCCTTCAAGGGCTCGGAAAACATGCCCGGGGATGAGGTGGTGAAATTCCTGGAGCGCCTGGGTCTGGCCTTCGGTCCCGACACGAACGCCTTCACCAGTTTCGATCAGACCGTCTACCAGCTCGAATTGCCCGATGCGGACCTTTCCCTGATGCGCCAGGGTATGGAAATCTTCCGGGAATATGCGGGCCGCCTGACCCTGGACAGCGAAGCCATCGACAAGGAGCGGGGTGTCATCCTCTCGGAAAAGCGCTTCCGCAACACCCCCGGTTTCCGCAGGGTCCAGGCCCTTTATGGATTCCTGGCGCCGGACAGCCTGCTGGTGCGCCGCTGGCCCATCGGCACCGAGGAGGTCATCAAGAACGCGCCCCGGGAAGCATTTGCTGATTTCTACACGGATTATTACCGCCCGGATAATATGATGGTGGCCGTGGTCGGCGATGCGCAACCCGGCGTGGCCGAAGGACTCATTCGGGAGATTTTCGCGGATTACACCGTGGAAGGCACCCTGCCTCCGGAACCGGCTCTCAAGCCGATCAGCCATGATGCGCCCCGCACCGGCCACTTCTTCGATCCGGATGTCTCGACCCAGGTCCAGATTTTCGGCGTCGGCCCGGCCCGCAACCAGGATGATACGGCGGCCACCCGCCGGGACCGGCTGCTGCGATCCCTGGGCAACGCCATTGTCAGCCGCCGCCTCGAAACCCTGTCCCGCAAAGAGGACGCCGTGTTCCTGGGCGGAGGCGCTGGGGATTTCGACCTCGAGAAAGCAGCCGATGTGGCCTTTCTCTCCTTGACCACCGAAGCGGCCCAATGGTCCGAAACCCTGGCGCTTGGGGAACAGGAATTGCGCCGGGCTTTGGAGCACGGGTTCACGGCGGCGGAACTGGCCGAACAGCTTGCCACGATTGAGAATGCTCTCAAGAACGCTGTCGAAGAAGCCGACACCCGGGAATCCGGCGCTCTCGCCGGGGCCCTCGTCGCCCATGTCCACGAAGACGAGGTCTTTTCCAACCCCCAGACCGATCTGGCCCTGTTCCAGGAGGCAAGCGCCGGTCTGACGCCTGACATGGTCCACGCTGCGTTCCGGGAAATGTGGGACGGGCGTGCGCCGCAGATTTTCCTGTCCGGCAATCTGAGCATCGAGGATGCGGACCAGGCGATCATGGCCGCGTTCGAAGACCGCCGAGCCGTGGCCGTCGAGCCTCCGACGGAAGAAGCGGCGGTCGACTTTGCCTACACGGAATTCGGCGAGCCGGGCGCAATTGCCGAGCGGTCCCATGTCGAGGATCTCGATATCCATCAGGTCCGGTTCGAGAACAATGTCCGGCTCAACATCAAGCAGACGGACTTCGAGGCGGATACGGTGCGGATCGTCGTGCGGGTGGGCTCGGGCATGCTGACCATGTCCGAGGACAAGCCCCGTCTTGATCTGCTGGCGGATGAAGCCTTCCTCGCCGGGGGGCTTGAAGCCCACAGTGCAGACGAGGTCCAGCGCCTGTTCGCGGGCAAGACCGTGGGTCTTGATTTTTCCGCCGGTCTGGAGACCTTCCAACTCGCCGGAACCACGGACCCGGAAGATCTGGACAACCAGTTCAACCTGATGACCGCCGCCGTCACCGCGCCGGGCTTCCGGGCCGAGGCCCTGAGCCAGTTCCGCAAGAGCGTCGGCATCTTCTACGAGACGATTGATGCCACTCCGGACGGGATCGTCAGCCGGGATGTGGACCGGATCGTCCATGGGGGCGATCACCGTTACGGCCTCCCGGAGCAGGCGGTACTGGAAAGCTACACCCTTGAGGATGTCAAAGCCTGGATGGGCGATCCCCTCGCCAGCGGCCCGATCGAGATCGGTGTGGTCGGGGATGTGGATCCCGAACAGGTGATCGCAGCCGTCGCCCGGACATTCGGTGCCCTGAATGAGCGGTCGGCGGAAAGCCCGTCTTATGACGAAAGCCGGAATGTAGCCTTCCCGGACGATCTTTCGGAGCCGGTGATCCTGCGCCATGAAGGGGATGCCAACCGGGCCTCATCCTCCGTCTACTGGCGCACCACCGATGCCCAGGAACGGATCGTGGCACGGAGAATGACCCTTCTGTCTCGTGTCCTGCAGCTCAAGCTGACGGAAGCGGTGCGCCGGGATGCGGGGGCCACCTATTCGCCCCGGGTCTGGACCGCCATGTCCGATGTGTTCCCGGACTACGGCTTCATGGCCGCCAGCCTGGATCTGGACCCTGTGGAAACCGAGGCCTTCCTGAAAACCCTCACGGATATCGCGGGCACGATGGCAACGGACGGTATCAGTGATGATGAGTTCCAGCGCGCCCAGGCGCCCCTCGTGGAAGCATTGGAAGAGCAGTTTGAACGCAATGTGTTCTGGCTCTACAGCGCGGTTGCCGAAGCCCAGTCCGCACCGGAGAAGCTCGACCATGTCCGCTCCCTCCAGACCGACTATGCGGACATGACCAAGGCGGAAGTAGAAGAGGTGGCCCGCACCTATCTCGCCGATCCGGTCACGGCCCAGTTCATCATTCTGCCCCCTGAAGAAATCCAGGAAGCGGGCGAAGACGCCGAAACCGGCGGGGAGTAATCCCCGCCGCCTCAGGCAGGCACAGGCCCAGTCAAAGTTTCGCCCGGTCAGAGCGGCTGTGGTGCGGAGTGAGGAAATGCCGCTCCCATTCCCGTGCCCGGGCATCCCAGGACCCGATGGCGGGCTCGGACAGGGCTGCCCGGTGCTGGTCAAGCCACAGGGCATCGTCCGTGAGCAGCCGGATTGCGGCCCGGGCAAAGCCCTCCGGATCCGGTTCAATGAACCCGGTCTCCCCCTGGCGCACCCGCTCAGCCAGGGAGCCCTCCCCCCGGGTCACGATGGGCAGGCCGCTTGCGGTGGCCTCGGCGGCGGCGTTGCAATAGGTCTCGTCCTTATGGCCGGGGTAAAGCATCACCCGGTTCCAGCGCAGTTCCGCGGCCAGACCCTCCTTGTTCACGCTCTCCCGCCTGCGGATCCCCTCTTCGGCAAAAACGTCGAGCCATTCCGGGGACTGAACGGATTTCGGCGTGAACACGTGGAGCTCCGCTTCCGGAACCTGGGGCACGATCCGTGTGCGCCAGACATCCACCAGCCACTCCAGCCCCCGGTAGGGCTGCGAGGTGAACATGGCCCGGGGCGCGGGTGCCTGGATGACGATATCCTCCCGGCGGAACACATCGGCGACCCCGTGCTCAATGATCCGCCGGCTGCGCATACTGAGCATGGGATGGGTCAGGTCCCGGTGATAGCGGCTGAGAAACACGCCGTGGGGCCTGTGACGCAGCAGCGGCCACAGCCCCTTTTTTTTCAGAAGCCGAGAGAAACTGGTGCGGTTTCGCCACCACACCACCGGTTCCACCCCCGGCGCCGCGGCAAACAGTTCCGGCCGGTTGTTGCTGATCGCCAGATCCCCGGTCAGACGGGACGCCCCCGCGAGGGGTGCCCAGGTCACGCCTTCGATCTCCACCGTGCGCGTGGTCGCTGTATAGGCCCGCACCCGATGGCCTGCCCGGGCAAACGCTTCCGCGAGCAACACCGTGCCGCTTTGAATGCCGCCGAGCGGACCGTCCCGCAGGGACTGGCCATCAAAGGGGGTGGTCTGGTCGAGAAACAGAATATCGGCCATCACAATTGCCTCCCGCGATCACGCCTTGTCCAGAAGGGCCGACAGGGACTCTTCGAAGGCCTTCGGCTCCACCCGGTAGCGTTCCCTGACCCCGCCCGCCCCGGCAATCAAATAGCGATAGGGCTGACCGAGGGAGCGGGAGAGCAGGAAATAGGTGTTGCGCAGCTTGTTCTCGGGAAACAGCTCCAGCACCCGCGTATCCCGGGGCGAGAACAGGAGATTGGTGAGCCCCGCGCCATGGGTCCCGGCCACGGCCTCCGCTTCGGCGAACAGGGCCACCTGTTCCGGGAAGGGCAGCCGGCCGGGCATGACGGTCTCGAAGCCGAACCGCTCCAGAATGGGCTGTAGTTCCGCCTCGTTGGCGATGCGCCGCTTTTTCGTGTCCTCCCGGCTGATCCACAGCCGCCTGCGCTTCTTGGGCAGGGTGATGCCATACCCGTCGAGGTAAAGTCCCCGAACGAAATCCAGCAGCCCCTCCTCGCACAGGGTGCTCTTTGTGTTCTGCCAGAGATCGACCGTGTGGAGCTGGTCGAAACGCCAGCGTTCACGGGCGGGGACCGGGGTGACCGTCAGGCCCGGATACCGGGCGCACAAGAACCGGTAGAAGTCTTTCTGAAACCCGGGAAGATCCTCATTGGTCAGCACTTCCAGCCGCCCGTCCTTCAACCCGAACCGTTCCAGGGCGTAATAGAGCTTCGGCAGCCGATCGAACATGAAGTGGAACAGGTGCCGATGGCCTTTCCAGGACCCCACCATGGTCATGGTGGGCTGGCCGGTCCGGTTCACCGGCTCCAGAGGTTCCGGGCGAAAGTCATGGTAGGTCACGAAGGAACGTGTGCCCTTGAGGGCCAGGAGGCATTGGCGGGTCTCATCAACCACCGCGCCGGTGTTGCCCAGAACCGTGGCGCCGTCCATGGCGATAAGGGCCCGGCGCCGCTCCAGACGGGCGGGAATTTCCTGCCAGGCAACGGAGCGGGGCAGACGGTCCACCAGACCCCGCTCGTAATCGCTGAAGCTCAGGTCTTCGCTGCTTTCCAGAAGTTGCGCTGATCCGGCGCTCTCGGCAGACTGGACTTGGTTGTAGAAGATCACGCGGCGGTTCAGGGGGGGCCAGGCCCGCACCAGGCTGCGGCCAGCCAGCCAGCGCCAGTACCGCACGCTCATCATCCGAACCGCCATGGATCCCTACCCCGTCCTGCCTTCTCCAGCGCCCGGCCACAACTTCAGCAACAACCAAAGTCACAGCCGCGCTCTTTCGCTCTACGCTCTTTGCCGGCAAACCGCAAATCCACCCCATGACCCGCAATCAGGCGGTTGAGGGTCACCGGGTCTCTGCCATACTGCCACCCCGTTATGGATCAGGACTCTTCACCCGCCCAGCCGCCTTTGCCGCTGGTGCGAGGATCCCGGCCTGAACAGGAGAACCCTTCATGTCTGCCTTTTCCTGGACGACCACCGCCCTTTGCCGGGCCCCCATGGTCGGCGCCGCTGGGCTGCTGGCCGCCGCGTGTCTGACCGTTGCCGCCAACCCATTCCCCGCCCAAGCCCAAACCGAAGCAGGAGCGCGGGACGGCGCCCAGGGCCGGATCCAAACCATGACCGAGGCAGACCAGACGGCGCCTCAACGGATTGAACGAGGCAATCTGGTGCTCGAAAACATTCCCGACATTCCCGATACCCTGCGCGACCGGCTCAGCCAGTATCAGAACATTCGCCCGGCGGGCCTCGCGGACTGGACCCAGGACGGAGAGGGCCTCCTGATCCGGACCCGGTTCGCCGAAAGCGCCCAGTTCCATCTCGTCTCCGCGCCATTGGGCATGCGCCGTCAGATCACCTTTTTCGACGACCCGGTGAGAGGCGGCGATTTTGCCCCGTCCGGCGGCCCCAATGGCTTCCTGTTCCACAAGGATGAGGGCGGCGCCGAACGCTTTCAGCTTTTCTTTTTCGACCAGACCACCGGACAGGCCAAACGCCTGAGTGACGGCACCGGGCGGGTGGAAAGCTATGGCTGGTCCCGGGACGGATCGGTGATCATCTGGAGCCAGTCCGATGCGGACAATCCCCGCCGCCAGCTTTTCATCACCCGGAGCGATGACCTGGAAACCCACCGGGCGGTTTTCGAGGGTGAGGGCTATTGGGCGCCTGCGGACATTTCCAAAGACCAGCAACAGATGCTGATTTTCAACTATATCTCCCGCAACGAAAGCGCCATCCACATCCTGGACCTGGAGACGGGGGCCACGAACCGGATCGCGCCGGCGGATGAGCCCGTTTCCTACTCCAGCCCCCAATTCACCGCCGACGACAAGGCCGTTCTGTTCACCTCCGACCGGGGCTCCCAGTTCCGCCGGATCGTGCACTATGATCTCGCCACGAAAGAAAGCACGATCCTTACCCCGGATCTGGACTGGGATGTGGAGACCCTGACCCAGTCCCAGGACGGAAGCCTCTATGCCTTTATCACCAATGAAAACGGGCTGTCCCGGCTTCATATCCGGCGCAGTGCCGACCATGCCGCACTGCCGGAACCGGACCTGCCGCCGGCCATTGTCGGCTCCCTGAGGTTCAGCCCGGACGGCACACGGCTCGCCATGTCCGTGAACGGTGCTGCCCAACCCTCCGATGCCTGGGTCTATGATCTGGAGAACGGGACCCTGACCCGGTGGACGGAGGGAGAAGTGGGCGGCCTCGATACGGCGGCCTTCCGGGAACCGGATCTGGTCACCTACCCCACCTTCGACATGGTGGACGGGAAGCGCCGGCAGATCCCGGCCTTCTTCTACAAGCCCGAGGGCGATGGCCCGTTTCCGGTGGTGGTCGTGATCCACGGCGGACCGGAAAGCCAGTTCCGTCCTCAGTTCCGGGACAATTTCCAGTATTGGCTGAACGAGCTGGGCGTGGCGGTGCTGGCGCCGAATGTCAGGGGATCGGCGGGTTACGGCAAGGATTATCTGCTTCTGGACAATGGGCGTCTGCGTGAGGATTCGGTCCGGGATATCGGTGCCCTGATTGACTGGATCGGTACACGGGACGATCTGGACGCAGACAAGGTCGTGGTCTATGGCGGCTCCTATGGGGGCTACATGGTGCTGGCCAGCATGGTCTATTACAGCGACAAGCTCGCGGGCGGCGTTGACATTGTGGGCATCTCCAACTTCGTGACCTTCCTGGAGAACACCAGCCCCTACCGCCAGGATCTGCGGCGTTCGGAATATGGCGATGAGCGGGATCCGGAAATGCGCAGCTTCCTGGAACGGATTTCTCCCCTGACCCGGGCCAGCGAGATCACCAAGCCCCTGTTCGTTGTTCAGGGTCTCAACGATCCCCGGGTGCCCGCCAGCGAAGCGGAACAGATCCTTGAAGCGGTGCGGGCCAATGGCACCATGGTCTGGTATCTTGCGGCCACCAACGAGGGACATGGCTTCCGCCGACGGAGCAACCAGGATTATCTGGATGCGGCTGTGGTCATGTTCTTCCAGAAGGTGCTGGGCCTGCAGCCGTAAAGGCAGCGCTGAGAGAGGGGGGCTGCCCATGACACGTGCGGGCAAGAACACCAAGGCGGCGGGACCGGAAGAAGCGCCATATGGGGCCTGGTCCTCGCCCATTCAGGCCACGGATCTGAGCCGCTCCGTTCTGGGCTTTGACAGTCTCACCGCGCACGGAGATACCCTCTATTGGCGGGAGTATCGGCCCGATGAGGACGGGCGCTATGTGGTCATGCGCCGGCTCGCCTCGGGGGAGACCCAGACCCTGACGCCGGACGGGGTCAATGTGCGCACCAGGGTCCACGAATATGGCGGGGCGCCTTACACCATCGCCGGGGGCATGGTGATTTTCGCGTCGTTCAAGGACCAGCGGCTGTACCGGACCTTGAGCGATGGTACGACCGAGCCGATCACTGAAGAAGCCTCTCTGCGGTATGCGGACTGTATTGCAGACCCTGCCCATAACCGGGTGATCTGCGTGCGGGAAGACCACCGGGGTCCCGGCGAAGCCGTCAACACGCTGACCGCCATCGATCTGGACACCGGCGACCAGCGAGTTCTGGTGGAAGGCCCGGATTTCGTGGCCTATCCCCGGATCTCCAAAGACGGTCAGTGGCTTGCCTGGATCGCCTGGGATCATCCGAACATGCCCTGGGACCATGTGGGGCTCTTCGTGGCACGCATCGGGTCCGGCGGCGGCCTTGAGGATGTGCGCCGGGTCAATGAGGGCATTGAGGAATCCGTGGTCGATCCCCAGTGGACGGAAGATCATGGCCTGATCTTTTCCGGCGACCGGAGCGGCTGGTGGCTGCCCTACCGATGGGAAGGGGAGGCCACGCGCCCTCTGGCCCAAGGCGAACGGGATTTCGGTGGCCCTCTCTGGACCCTGGGCGCACGCTTCATGGCGGCGCTGCCCGATGGGCGCATTGCCGCGCGGGTACTGGAAGGCAACCGCCGGGAGCTGATCATCATCGACACCAGCTCCGGAGACACGGATGTGATCGACCTTGGCGGGTTCGAGCCCATGTCCGGTCCCGTTCTGGCCGGGGGCAAGCTCCAAGTGGTGGCGGCTTCCGCCCGGAGCCTGCCCGTGCTCCTCTCCATCGACCCCCGCACCCACGCAACCGAGATCATCAAACGCTCGGGCCATCTCGATCTGGATCCGGAGCTTATCTCCGCCCCCGAACCCCTGACCTATCCCACGGGGGACGGGGACGATGCCCATGGCTTCTACTATCCACCGCGAAACCCGGCGTTCCGCGCCCCCGAGGGAACCCTCCCGCCCCTGATCGTCACGGCCCATGGCGGCCCCACGGGGCGCACGGATCCGGTGTTCCGTCTGGCCACGCAATATTGGACAAGCCGGGGGTTTGCGATCCTGGACATCAACTACCGGGGCAGCACCGGTTATGGCCGGGATTACCGGGAACGGCTTTACGGCCGCTGGGGCATTGTGGACGTGACCGACGCGGTCCGGGGCGCCCTTTACGCCGCGGAGACCGGACGGGCCGACCGGAACAAACTTCTGGTGCGCGGGGGCAGCGCGGGCGGCTTCGTTGTTCTGGCAGCCCTTGCCTTCCACGATGTTTTTGCGGCGGGGGCCAATTATTTCGGCGTCTCCGATTTGGAGGCCCTGGCCCGGGACACCCACAAATTCGAGTCCCGCTATCTGGATCAGCTTGTAGGTCCCTACCCGGAAATGAAGGACACCTACAAACAGCGGTCCCCGATCAATCATCTGGAGGGGTTCAACAGCCCCCTGATCGTTTTCCAGGGAAAGGACGACAAGGTGGTGCCGCCGAACCAGTCGGAGGTGATCGTCGAGGCCCTGCGCAAGAAGGGTGTACCCGTGGCCTATCTTGCCTTTGACGGGGAAGGCCACGGCTTCCACAAGACCGAAAACAAGGTGCGCTCCCTGGAAGGGGAATTGTCTTTTTACGGTCAAATCCTGGGCTTCACCCCGGCGGGGGATATCGACCCGGTCGCCATTGACAATCTCAACCCGGCGTGACCCTGGGAGAGCCGTTGAATGGGTGGGCCGGGCACAGACCGCGCACCGCGTTGCCAAGATAGATCCGGCCAACCCCATTGGGGTCCGCCCCAGTCAGGTCCGCGCGGGTCAGCGGGCGTTCCACCGCCAATCCCCGGCCCAGAAGATCCGCACGCAGAACACCGGGCAGGACACCGCTGGCCAGGGGCGGCGTGAAAAGGCGGCCATTGCGTTCCACAAAGACCGTCGTCCGGCTGCCTTCCGCCACCTCGCCATGGTCATTCAGGAACACCACCTCATCGGCCCCTTCCGCCGAGGCCCGTTCCCAGGCCCGGTCATAGAACGCCCGGCGGGTGGTCTTGTGCCGGTAGCGGGGGTCGGCGGCATCAATCCTCTCTGGGCTGATGACGAAGGTCATGGGCCTTGCCCTTGGGTCCTCCCGGAGCGGTACGGCTGTGGCCGAGAATACCCCATCCCCATCCATGAGGCAGCGCAGACGGGCAAAATCCGCACTGTCCAATCCGGTCAAGGCCGCATCCAGGGCGTGCTCGAACGCCGCGCCGTCAAATGGGCGGTGATACCATGCGGCCGATCGGGCCATGCGCTCCCGGTGGCGGGCCAGAAGGGTAATGCCCTCCCCCCGCACCCAAAGCATGGTTTCGATCAGGTCGAAAGGCTGGGCCTCGTCCATGAGGAAGCGGGCCTTCAGGAAGGCCTCGTCATACTCATCAGCGCAGCGGCTGTCCGCAACAATCCCTCCGCCCACCCCCATGACGCCGTTGCCGCCGGGCTCCACCGTGATCGTCCGGATGGACACATTGAACCGCGCCCTGCCGCCGGGACTGAAAGCACCCATTGCCCCCGTATAGGCCCCCCGTGGGTGAGCCTCCAGGTCCCGGATGATTTCCATTGCCCGGATTTTCGGCGCCCCCGTGATCGATCCGCAGGGAAACAAAGCCTTGAGGGACGTCGATGGGCGGG
Source organism: uncultured Alphaproteobacteria bacterium (assembly GCA_964561475.1). Taxonomy (GTDB): domain Bacteria; phylum Pseudomonadota; class Alphaproteobacteria; order JAJFIK01; family JAJFIK01; genus CAYUYV01. The sequence goes on along the minus strand of CAZLPU010000013.1, from coordinate 37,361 downwards.
GAGGACCGGCCAGCCTTGCCTCCACGGTTGATGTGAGGGTGTGCAGGGACGGATAGGTTTCCACGGTGAACAGGTCCGGCACTTGGACCGATCCCGTTTCAGCAATCCGGCCGACATCGTTGCGGAGCAGATCGACAATCATCAGGTTTTCCGCGAGGGATTTGGGATCCCCGCGCAATTCTGCCTTAAGCTGATTGTCCTCCACCCGGTCCGCGCTCCGGCGGATGGTACCTTTCATGGGGCGTGTGCGGATGGTTTTTCCGTCCGCCTCGAAAAAAAGCTCCGGCGACAGAGACAGGATATGCCGCTCCCCGGTATAGAGCAGGCCCCCATGGGCCACGGGTTGGCGGGCGCGCAAGGCGGCATAGAGGGAAACCGGATCCCCCTCCACCCGGAACCGGAGCGGGAATGTATAGTTGATCTGGTAGACATCTCCGGCAGCGATGTAGGCCTTGATCCGCTCAAACCCCTCATCATAGGCGGCGCGGGAAATCGCAGCCTCCACATTCCGGAGCACATGGCCGGATTTCATCTGTGCCGAAAGGAAATGGGCGGCCTCGGCCCCGTCCAGGAACCGGACCGTCCGGAAGGCGCCGAACCAGGCCAGGGGACCGGTCAGCGGTGCACGGGCCCGCGGCGCCAGCCGGGGTTCAAGCAGGGCCCCAAATTCATAGCTGATCATGCCCGCCAGATGGAGGCCCTCTTCACCAGCGCGATCCATGGCGGCCAGGAACGCGGGACCATCATCCAGGGTGTCGCAGGTCAGAAGCCGCACAGGATCCGTGTGCAGGGTGGCCCGCCCACCAGCAGCACACAGACGGTCTTCCAGAAGAACATAGGGATCGGCGGGCAATTCAGCGGCGGGCACGGATCAACTTCCTGGAAGGGGCCTGTCACGCCATGGAGGGAGGAGAGAGAGGGGAAGCAATGAGCATGCGGCGACCGATTGTACAGCCGCCGCATGCCCTGGCGTTTGAGGAGAGCGGATCACTCGGCCTTGCTGGCCTGGAGGTTCACAATCACCTTCACATCCGACCCCACATCATCGCTGTCTTCCCCCACGGCAAAGGTCTTGCGGTCGAGGGCGACCTCACCAGTCATGACGACGTTGTCCCCTTCGAAGGTCAGGGTGAAGGGCAAGGTGATCGGCTGTTCATTGCCACGGATGGTCAAAGTGCCGTCCGCTTCATAGGTGGTCTCACCCGTGGCGCGGAAGGCTGTCGTCGTGAAGGTGGCAGACGGATGATCGCCGGTGTCGAACCATTTGCTGCGCTTGACCCGGCGGTCCCACCCCCGACGGCCCGTGTCGATGCTGGTGACATCGACGGTCACCGATGCGCTGGCGGCGTCGAGATTATCCGGGTCGAATGTGATGTCTGCATCCCAGGTCTCGAATTTTCCGTCCTTGGTTTCTCCATCATAGAGATATTCAAACGCCAGGGTTGAATTGTCCGGGTCCACCGTCCAGTCGGTAGCGGCAACCGGAGCAGCCGTCAGGGCGCAGAGAACCAGGGCAGTGGTCAAACGCGGCAAGGTGATCATTTCCCAAATCCTTTCAGTCAATGCGGCAAAAAGAGCGGAACAGGCAGACCGGTCAGACGCGGGTCTTTCCGGGAAGCATACGGACCAAGGTCGTGTCCCGGTTCACAAAGTGGTGCTTCACCGCGGCAGCAATGTGAACCACGATCAGGCCGATCAACAGGAAGGCCAGCAACTCGTGGATTATGACCGAGAGTTCATAGGTGTCTTCGGCGCCGAACAGCGGCGGCTCGTATTCCGCATAGGGAACGGGCAGATGCGGTATCTCGAACAGTCCGAAATAATAGGTTTCCACCAGATCGGCGGCGGAAACCAGGACCCATCCGCTCAGGGGAATGATGATCATCAGGGCATAAAAGCCGAAATGGCTGACATGGGCGCCAATCCGCTCCACAAGGGACATCCCTTCGGGCAGGGGCGGTGTTTCTCCGGCAAGGCGGAGAACGAGGCGCAGGAACCCAAGACCGAGGATGGTAAAGCCTATGGATTTATGCAGCTGGTAGATCCAGAAATTATCCTCCGGATCGCCGCTGGTCATGTAGAGGCCCATGGCCACCATGCTGATCATCAGTACAGCCATGGTCCAGTGCAGGACCTTCATGCCCGCGCCCCAATGGTTCCGGGTCGCGACCCAATCGACCCCGCCGTCCCGCATCGTTTGATCGCTCATGGTGTCTGCCTCTTTTTTCTCGGGCCTCAACGGCCAGCCCCGCCCCCATGGTACCAGGTCGCCATGGTACCCGGCCGCCACGATGAAAGGAGGATGGCAGCCTCTTGTGACACTGGTCCGTCAGGCATGCTGAGATAACACGCCCGCGAGGGTTCTGTACTCCCCTCCCCGGGGGGTCTCGGGACGCCAGGCAAGACCGATGGTGCGCGCTGGCGTCGCATCCTCAAAACCCACCGCCTCGAGAGTGGTTCCATCCAACAGCCCGGCCTCCACGGCCATACGCGGCACGAGGGTCGAGCCCAGACCGCTGGCCACCATCTGTACCAAGGTGTGCAGGCTCGTGGGCTGGAACGCCACGCCCCGGGGCCCTTGGATGCGGCAGGCCCGGATGACCTGATCCCGCAGACAGTGCCCATCTTCCAGCAACAACAGCCGAGCGGGGTCCAGGTCCGCAAGACGCATCTCCCCACCCTCGCCCCCTTGACGGCACAGGAGCAAGGGGTCGTCGAACATCTCACACACGGTCAAATCGGGATGGGGAAACGGAAACGCAAGCAGCAACACATCCAGACGGCCCGTTTCAAGCTGCTCAATCAGACGATGGGTCTGATCTTCCCGCAAAAACAGCTCCAGTTTGGGAAACCGCGCCCGCAGCACCGGCAGCACCTTGGGCAGCAGAAACGGCGCGATGGTGGGGATCACGCCAAGGCGCAGGGCACCCGTGAGGGGTGCGCGCTGGGTCTGCACGCTGGCGACCAGATCGTCCACATCCGAGAGGATCCGCCGGGCCCGTTCCACCACATCCCAGCCTTCCGCCGAAATGGTCACTTGCCGCCGGCTGCGGTCCACCAGACGGATGTCCAGGATTTCCTCCAGGTCCTGAATGCCCGCCGACAGGGTGGACTGGGTCACCGCGCACTGATCCGCGGCACGGCCGAAATGGCCCGTTTCCGCCAGGGCGGCCAAATATCGAAGCTGTTTGATGGTCGGGGTTGGTTTCACAGGCCGTCACCCTATCTATTGGAATATCCGATCAAAAGAGCACGAAATAATCAATTTGCTCAATGGTCATGATTCGGATAGGTGTCGCTCATCCTGCTCACCCTCGGGAACCGAGGGTGTTTATCCGTTTTTCTACTGAGAGGAGTATGCCATGCTCGGCGTCGGTGATAAGTTGCCCGAATTTTCCGTTGTCGGTGTAAAGCCGAAAGCCATGACTCCTGGTGATGAAGCCTTCGAGGAGATCAACCAGAACAGCTTCCACGGTAAGTGGAAGATCATTTATTTCTATCCGAAGGATTTCACCTTCGTCTGCCCCACGGAAATCGTGGAATTTGCTGCTCTGAACGGCGACTTCGATGACCGCGACGCCGTTGTCATGGGTGGCAGCACCGATAACGAATTCTGCAAACTGGCCTGGCGTCGTGAGCATGCGGACCTGAAGGAACTGAACCAGTGGTCCTTCGCCGACACCAACGGTTCCCTCGTGGATGGCTTGGGTGTGCGTGACCGGGAAGCCGGTGTGGCCCTGCGTGCGACTTTCGTGGTCGATCCGCACAATGTCATTCAGCATGTTTCCGTGAACAACTTGAATGTGGGCCGGAACCCCAAGGAAATCCTGCGTATTCTCGATGCGCTGCAGACGGATGAACTGTGCCCCTGCAACCGGGAAGTCGGCGGCCAGACCCTGAGCGCCTGATGATCCGGAACGGAAGGCTTTCCCGGACTTTGCTCTTTTGAGCAGACCGTTAAGAGCCTCCCCTGAGAATGCCCCCGCGCCGTCTTACGGGACCGGCGCGGGGATACGACCAACAGCCGTTGCCGCAAATGGAGGACCGCCATGTCCATTGATGCCCTGAAGGACGCCCTGCCCGACTACGCCAAGGACCTGAAACTCAATCTCTCCTCCCTGAGCACCGACGACACCCTGTCCGTGCAGCAGCGGGCCGGCACGTTCCTCGCCTCCGCCCTGGCGACGCGTAACGCCACGGTGATCAAGGCCATCGACGCAGCCTTCGGCGCGGATCTCAACGATGATGCCAAGAAAGCCGCCAAGGCGGCTGCATCCATCATGGGGATGAACAACATCTACTACCGCTTCGTCCATCTGGCGTCTGCGGAGGATTACAAGACCCTGCCCGCCAAGCTGCGCATGTCCGTGATCGCCAATCCCGGCGTGGACAAGGAAGATTTCGAACTGTGGTCCCTGGCCGTCTCCGCCATCAATGGCTGCGGCATGTGCATCGACGCCCATGAGGACGTGTTGCGCAAGGGCGGTATGCAGAACACCCAGATCCAGACCGCCGTGCGCATTGCCTCCGTGATCAACGCCATCGCCGCGACCCTGGATGGGGAAGCCGCCCTGAGCGCAGCCTGACCGTCCACCGCAACGAAGGATGCCCGCCATGACTGACACTGCACCTGGTCAGAGAACCGTGGCGGGTATTCTCGAAACAGCTCTTTATGCCGAAGATCTCGAGGCCGCTGAAGCCTTCTTCACTTCTGTCCTTGGCCTGACGGTGCTGATGAAGGAGCCGGGCCGCCATATCTTTTTCAAATGCGGCCCCCAAGATCACGGCGGCAGTATGCTTCTCGTGTTCAATCCAACGGCAACGGAGCAACCTGGCTTGAGCGCCGTTGCCGTCCCCCTCCATGGGGCGCGGGGTGCCGGGCACATGGCCTTCCGGGAGCCCCATGAGCGCATGGACGGTTGGAAGAGCCATCTGACCGCCCAGGGTGTCGCGATTGAACAGGATCTCACCTGGCCCAATGGCGCCCGGTCGCTCTATTTCCGTGACCCGGCAGGCAACAGCATCGAGATCGCCACTCCGGATCTCTGGAACCTGCCTGCCTGATCGCTCCGGGCAGACCTCTCCCCCTCCCCATCCCACGCACCCAGACCACGCCCAAACCAAGCCAATTGGCCCTTTGCTCCCATCACGCTTGACGGATCTCCAGGGCCGGGGTGCACTGCTCCTATCGAGAAAAGTGCCGGTCCCCGCGCCGCCAGGAGATTTGCCTCGGCGGTGATCGGGACCGGCCCAAGATCGGGTGCGCCCGGAACGGACGTGCCGGACAGGGAGGACTGGATGGATCTGACGTTGACGCCCGAATATGAGGCGTTCCGGCAGGACGTGGCGGCATTTCTGGACGCCAACCGGGACAAGGCGCCCACGCCGGAAGACAAGGGCATGAAACACCCCAAGCGGCTCGCATGGCAGAAGCTGCTCATGGAAAACGGGCTCGCGGCCCGGACCATTCCCCAGGACTATGGCGGCTATGGCGCCGAGCCTGACATCCTGAAATCCCGCATTATTGCCGAGGAATTCGCCCGCACCGGCCTGCCCACGGGCCTTGCCGGCCAGGGCATTTCCATGCTGGTGCCCACTCTTCTGGAATGCGGCACCGAGGAGCAGAAACAGGCCTGGATCAAGCCCACCCTTGAGGGTCATGTGGTCTGGTGCCAGGGCTACTCGGAGCCCGGGTCCGGTTCCGATCTGGCGAGCCTGACCACCCGCGCTCATATCGACGGTGACGACTATGTCATCAATGGCCAGAAGATCTGGACCTCAACGGCCATGCAGGCGGACATGATCTTCTGCCTGGTGCGCACGGAAGCGGATGCGCCGAAACATGCGGGCATCTCCTATCTGATCTTCTCCATGAAGACGCCGGGCATCGAAGTGCGCCCCCTGGTGGACATGACCGGTGCGGCCAATTTCAACGAAGTCTTCTTTACCGATGTCCGTGTGCCCCGCAGTCAGATCGTGGGCGGCCCGGGCCAGGGCTGGATGGTGGCCAACGCCACCCTCACCCATGAGCGGGGCATGCTGGGGGATCCCAATGCCGCCAAGGCCCGCCTTCTCGCCATTGCGGAGTTGATGCAGACCGAGACCATGAACGGCGAGTGGCTGATGGACAATCCCTTGTTCCGTGACCGGTTGATCGCCCTTCAGGCCCGGGTCTACGCCATGCAGGCCAATGGGCTGCGGGTGATGACCAGCCAGATCCAGGGCGACAATCCGGGCATGGCCGGGCTGATCATCAAGCTCCAGGGATGCGAGTTGAACCACGAACTGGCCCGGCTTGCCATCGATGTCATGGGTGAGATCGGCCTTCTTTACGATGACAGTCCCTACATCCGCGATTACGGGTCCTGGCAGCAGCGCTACATGTATGACCTCGGCCTGATCATCGGTGGGGGGACGGCTCAGATCCAGAAGAACATCATCGCCGAGCGGGGCCTTGGAATGCCAAGGGAACCCAAGCCGGCCAAGACCTGATCCCCGGGGAGGACATCATGGAATTCGACCTTTCAGACGACCAGCGCATGTTCCAGGAATCGGTGAAAAACTACCTGGAAGCCGCCTGCCCCCTCGATCGGGTGCGTCAGTGTGCGGATGGTGACGGTGCCGTCTCCTCTGACCTGACCCGGGGCATCACGGAACTGGGCGCGGCCCAGATCATGATCCCTGAAGAATATGGCGGCCTGGGGCTGGGGCTGCTGGACGCGGTTCTCGTCCAGGAAATGCTGGGCCGCTCCGTGGCCCCCGCCGATTTCATGGGCACAGCCGCCATGGCCGTGGTGGGTATTTTGAGCGCGGGCACGGAAGAGCAAAAGGCGGAGTGGCTGCCGAAGATCGCTTCCGGCGCAGTGCGGTTCGGCATTGCCCTCGCCGAACATGTGGGAGCGCGGGAGAATGCGGGAGTGCGCTCCGAGGACGGACGGCTCAACGGGCGCAGCCTCTTTGTCATGGATATGCGCAACGCCACCCATCTTCTGGTCTGCGATACCCAGGGCCGGCTCCACATCGTGGAACCAGGGGTCCCGGGCCTCGGCGGCACGGACCTGACCACCATCGACCGGACCCGCCATTTCACGGAACTCACCTTCGACGGCGTGCCCGCCACGGCCCTGGCCGGTGAAAACGAAAGGGGCCGGGGCGCGGACCGCATGGTCCAGACCGGTCGGATGATGCTGGCCGCGGACACCCTCGGCGCGGCCCAGGCAATGCTGGAAAAGGCCGTTGCCTATTCCCTGGAGCGTGAACAGTTCGGCCGGGTCATCGGCAGCTTCATGGCCGTGAAACATCTGTGCTCTGAAATGGCGGCGGATCTCGAACCGGCCCGGGCCCTTGTGTGGCACGCCGCCCATGCCATTGATCAGGACATGGACGAGGCGGAGCTGATGGCCTGTCTGGCCAAGGCCCATCTGGCGGAAGTGGGCACCTTCGTGGCCCGGACCTCCGTGGAAGTGCACGGCGGCATGGGCTTCACGGACCTTGTGGGGCTTCACTACTGGTTCAAGCGTATCGGCGCCAATCGCCAGCTTCTGGGCAGCCCGGAACAGGTCCGTCTGGAGGCCGCGAAAATACAGGGCTGGGCCTGAAAGCCTGAAAGCCTGAAAGCCTGACATCCTGAGAGCTTGCGGGCCGTCTCTCACCGGTTGATGTAGAGACCCCGCTTGCCCGGCCAGTCCGGCAACAGGCTCACCGGCTGGCCGCAGGCCTCAAAGGCTGCCCTCATCTCCGCATCCGAATGCAGCCGCATGCGATGGGACTCCTCGAAGGTTGAGACTTCGTCAGGAACCGCCACAAGGTAGAAAAAGTCGATCAACGAGAAGTCACCGTCGAGCCCGGAACGGCTGATCCGGACGATCTTGCGCTCCGGCTCATCCGCCGTGTGCATGACCACCCTGCCCGGCTTCCAGTCTTCCCGGGCAATCCAGGGCTCGATACACAAGAGCCCGCCGGGCGCCAGATGGCGGGCCATGGCGCCAACCGCCTGATGGAGATCCGCCGCGGTGAGAAGATAGCCCACACTGCTGAACAGACACACCACCAGGTCATAACGCGCGCCCATGTCGAAATCCCGCATGTCCCCCTCGACATAGCGCCCGTCCGGGTTCTTCAGGCGTGCAGCGTCAAGGAAGGCCGGCATGAGATCGAGACCGTCCACGGCATACCGGGCCTTCAGCACCCGGACATGCTCATGGGTGCCGCAGGCCACGTCGAGCATGGTCCGGGCCTCAGGGCAGTGGCGCCCGGCCAGATCGACCAGGGCCTGAGCTTCACTGTCATAATCCTTGAAGTGATAGATCGCGTCGTAGAGGGGCGCACTCGGGCCGAACATGACTGGTCTCTCCTGGTCAAGGACAAACAAAATAGCGATCAGGGCGGGTATTAACCCAAAATGATCATAGACCCCTGTGCCGCGAACCCATAGACATGGCATGCACGGGCAGACGCGCAAGCAACGCACACCGTGCATGAAACATTTGTGTCAATCGCCGCCAACACTGTGCAGCAGTCAGGGGAACGCCGTGGCCGGATACGACAAGAATTTTCTCGACATCGAAGTGCCTCTGCCGGATTTCGCACCGTCCCTCGAAGACTATGTTCTCCGGGACGAAGATCTGAGAGAGACCTACTTCGCCGAATATGTGAACTACACCATTGCGATGCACCGGGAACACCGCACCGCCCTGTTCTGCGCCCTCAATATCGACCAGAACAAGATCAAAAGCGTCAAGCGGTCCAACAAGTGGCGCCTCGACAGCCGGATCGGAAACGATTTCCAGCTCAACAACGACTACTACTACCGCAATCCGTGGGACCGGGGCCATCTGGCCCGCCGCTCCTCCGCCTCCTGGGGCAATACGGACCGGGAAGCCAAGCGCGCCTCCGACGAGACCTTCTACTTCACCAACGCCACCCTTCAGCACGCAAACTATAACCAGGATGAATGGCTGGCTCTCGAGGATTGGGTGAAGGGTCTGGACCTGGACAAGGATGGGCGGATTACCGTCTTCTCCGGTCCGATTTTCGGAGATTTTGCCCGGTCGATCCAGCCCGAGGGCCGGGAGCGGGCGATCATCCCGTCGGCGTTCTACAAGGTGGTCTGCTTCGTGAACAAGCAGTCCAAGCTGGAGACCCGGGCCTTCATGATTCTTCAGGACAAAGATGCCCTGGCGGACAAGGGCGGCCGGCAACTGTTCGATTTTCAGAACTACCAGGTCTCCGTTGCCGAGATCGAGGAACAGACCGGTCTGATCTTCCCGGACCATGTGGCCGACGCCAACCCACTGTTCTTCAACGAGAACGAAGAAGTGCGCAAGAAGCTGAAGGTGAGCCACTTCCCGGAGCGGATCGAAGTGGACAGCCCCAAGGAAATCGTGGGACCGGACGATACCCGCACCCCCTTCCTGGATGATGAAGTGGACGTCTTCATCGCCGCCGCCCTGGTGAACCCGGAAGGCAATGAGCGGGACGGCGAGTGGATTTCCATCATCAATCTGTCTAATGACGAGGTGGATATCACCGGCTGGACCCTGAGCGATACAAGGCGCAAGCCCCTGAAACTGTCCGGTGTTCTCGGCCCGGGCGAGGCTCAGTGCGTGCACCCGGTCTCCCCCCTCCAGCTCGGCAACAAGGGCGGCTTCATCGAGATGCACGACAAGAAGAAGAACCGTATCGACCGGGTGAAGTATACGGACAAACAGGCCGCCAACGAAGGCAAGCCCATTGTCTTTGCCTACCGCCAGGACCTCGCGCAAAACGTCCTGTAAAGCCAGCACGCTGGGCGAGGACGCAGAGGGAACTGGCTCTAGACGGTACCGGGGGGCATTGTCCGTGTGCCCCCTGGAGGCCGGTGTCCCGGCTGCCCATGGTGGGTCTGGAGAGCAGCGGGCAACGGTTCGATATACATGCGCTTCAGAAAGCGCCTGCTGGATGTACCCGCCTGGATGGCCGTCCGGCCATGGCAGAACCGGTGATTGTCGTAGACCATCAAGAGACCAGCCCGCATGGGCACCAGATGGGCGCATGCCTCAAGCGCCTCCGCGAAACGCCTTGCCGGCCCGCCCACGGTCTGGTCGATGTCCCGCAGATTGAACCGGATCCGAGGCCCGGCTCCCCCTATCGCCGCTGGACTGTCAGCCTCGGGACGCCCGATCACCGGTCCGGTGTGGCCGGTCCAGTCCACATGGCTTGGGGCAGGAAAATGAAGGGGAGTGTTCTCAAGCTCGGCCAGATCGGGCCCGTTGAGCAGAGCCGCCGCCTCCGACCCATCCGCATAGACCCCATCCCCGCCCCCTTCCCCCGGGTGGACGCAGAACATGGCCAGATAGCGCGGCGAGCCCCGGTACCAGGCCAGGTCCGTATGGAGGGGAAACTTCAGGGTGCCGGCGAAAGACATGCCGCCGCAATTCTTGTTCTTGGATGGCTTGATATCCATCACCGTGTCCTGACCGAAATAGGACACGGCGGTACCGATCCGCGCTGCGAGGTGGCGCAGGACCGGTGCCCAATCCCTGCCGTTGAACCCAGGCTCGATAGCAACTCCGCGTTCGCGGACCCTGTCGGCCACGGATTGAATTTTGTCCGCGAAGTGACGATCAACCATGCCAAGACTCGCTGCTGGGCTTAGAGTACGGCGGTTTCGGGGAAAGCATCTTTGGACAACAACTCACACGCGCCGCTGATAGCGGCACACAGGCTCTATGTCACGGAAAATATTGTAAAAGTTTTGTTGCTTGGCCAAACACCTGATTCCCGGTGTATTCGGCCAATACTTGGATCGAAATGTGTCTGTCATGGCGTGCCGGTCCTGACACCATGCCGGCTCGTGGGCGCCGATCACCGATCCGATTCGCTCAATACGGCTTATCCTGACGACCGTCGGCACGTTTTTGCAACCGCGCCGACGGTATGGAAAGCATCCCGTCTGCTCAGGTGTCGGACCGTGACTGAGGGGAGACGGTTAACACATTCGGCCTGATAAGTCCCGAGGCCGCGGCGATCAGAACCGTGACCAGCACATAGCCGACGATCTTGAAGAGGAAATGCAGGACCCTGAAGGACAGCGGATAGCCGAAAATCTCTGCCGTGATTGTCACGGTGCCGACTTGCAACTGAGCCGGACGGCAGAACTCCTCCGTATCACTCATCCGCCAGTACCGGTCCACACCAAGGTCCAGGGGCACGATACTGTCCAAGGTGAAGAGGAACAGGTTGGGGCGGGGGAAGCCGTCAACCACTATGTATTCCTGACTTTGAGGGGTCTCAAGTCGTTCGAGGAAGGTCCGCTCGGCTTCCAGGGCCTCCCGCTGCTCATTGTTCTTTTTCTCGATTTCCTCGTTGATTTCCGCGATCCGTTGCCGGGCCCGGAACATGAAATTGAAGTAGAACCCTTCGTCCGCCGGCACCATGCAGGACGCCCGCACCTTGTAGGTGAAGTTATCGATGGTGACGGTCTTCTCCGTCTCACCATCCCCATTCTTGGTCTGGGAATAATAGGCGCTGTAGCTCAACCAAAACCCGAGTAGGAACCAGGGCACCAGGATGAAAAACACCCGCCAGGGCCGGTAGCCATAATAGGTGCCGACACCGTAAAAGAACCAGATCATTGCCCGGGCGGGAAGCGACAGAAGGAAGAGAGCGCGGCTCAGGAGGCGCCAAACCCAGTTCCGGCTCGAAGGACCGAAATCCTGATGGAACAGGCGCCGATTGTAATTCTCCGCATCCACCCTTTCCGCATCGCGGGTCAACCCCATCCGGCGGAAGACGGTGGAGAGTTGGTTGTATAGAAGACGGGGGGAATAGCCCGCGTCCTGATATTGTTTGGTCGCGGACAAGGCCAGTTTCAGCCACTCGAGTCGGCGCTCCGCCGTCCAGGGCGCAGCCTTCCCGTCATCGTCCAGAAACAGCTTTGACGCGTCCCTGTCATGGTCGATAAAGAGCCGGTCATAGATGAAGCCGTTCAGGATCAGGTTGCCCTGTTCGGGCCAGCTCCGCGGCGAATCCTTCAGCGTATTGACCACCATGTCGGTGAAATTCAGACGCCCGCCGAGGTCTTGATCCGATGGTGAGTCATCAGCCCCGCCATCACCGGCGTTATCAGGTTCGGTCTGGTCCGCAAGAAAGCCGAGATAGAACACCCCGCCCACACGCGCCCGTTCGCCCCAGAAATCCGGGATCGTTTCCGGCTGGGATCCGCAAACCTTCACCGTCTGAAGGTTCAATGCCTTTCCATAGGCACTTTCACGGTCCAAAACATGGGCAAGTTCATCGGCAAGGCCACTGGCTTTGCGCAGTGTCTTGAGCCATATTTCCAGGTCATTACTGATCTGCGCGGCAGTCATGTTCAGCGCACCAAAGACCTGGACCGAATGGCGGATCTTCAGGCTACGGCCGAACTGCCCCGCAAGCATTGATAAGGCCGTGCCGTCCGGGTTCATATCCGGCCGGATAAGCGCTTCAGAAGCATCCGGTTTGCTTTCGGATTTGCGGATGGCCGCCGTGGAGGCAATGAGCGTTTCTTCGATATGGCAGGTTCCGGACACTTCAATCTGTGTCAGGACCACTCCGCCCAGGATAACGCATTTGCTCAGGTCGAAATTGGACTGGACCGTGACATTTTCCGCCAGGATCGCCCCCTTGTGGGAGCCCCTCTTCGGCGACGGGTCATGGACGATCAGACCGCTCATCTCGACCCGGCCCGCGACATCACTGCCGTTGAGCAGGAAAGTGCCGTCCAGAAAGGTGGGAACCTCAAGCCGGCTCCCGAAATAAAGGCCTTTCCCGATCGTGATGAGATCCGCCCGCAGAGCGACCATCTGCGTAATGAGTTCGTGGTGACCGATCGCCTCACAACCAAGAGTGCCTGCCTCGACCTCGCGCCGGAGGGACGTGACATGGGTGGCGTCGATCCGCACACTGCTGGTGATCTGGGCACCGGTCATGGAGATCGGACCACGGCAGGTGAAGCGGGGGGCCTGCTTCCAGTCATCCCCTACGGTGAGGGCTCGGTCCCGTTCCCCGCCATAGCCGCCGATATAGAGGCTGCCCTCCACCTTGGTCCGCTCCAGCCTCAAGGCAAAAGGGTGTTCACGGACATGTTCGGCGGAGATGGAGAGGCTGGCCTTGGCGATGCGCAGGTCACCGTTGATCTGGGCATCGTTCAGGCGCATTTCGCCGATGGCCTTGAAGTCCCGCTCGATGTAAAGGCCCCGCTCGATCACCGCCGCCCGGGCCCCGAACGCCACCCCCATGTGGTCGATTTCATTGTCCTGAGCCGTGCCGACACGGCAGGTTCCTGCCGCCAGGATCAGCTCACCGCCCACATGGGCTCCGGTCAGCAGGATCGTGCCGCAAATGTCGAAGGCCCCATCGGAATTGTCCTTGGAAACCTGACCATCAATCCGGAAATCGCCCCCAACAATGATGCGCCGCAGGAGCATGGCTTCGCCACGCTTGCCATCAATGGTGGAGGGGGCCACCCGTCCGGACACATTGCCGTTGTCCCTTTGGTCGTCGTCGCCTTCACCATCCGTATAGGGTACAATGGCAAAGCTGCCGCTGACTTCCGCATCCTGAAGATCGACGGTCCCCGTTATGGTGACGCCAGCCCAGCGCACATCACCGCCGATCTTCATGAACTGGGCACGCAGGGCGCTGTGCTCTTCGGCCTTGTGCTTGACCTCACAGCCCGTCATCCGGAATTTGCGTCCCACCGAGACATTGTTGAAATCGAGGGTGCCGCCGAAGCACACTTTGCGCTCCGGTGAGCCGATGATGCGCAGATTCCCGCCAATGACTGCGCCGGACAGGCGCATGGCGTAGCCCTTGATCCGTTCAAACGCATCAATTGAGGCCTGGTTTTCGTCAAAGGACGTATATCGGCTTTGAATGTTACAGGCAGGATCATCGGCTCTCCCGCCGGCCCCTCTGCTGAAAACAAGATCTCCAAGGATCTGGGCCTTACGCATACGGATGCAGCCGGTGGCCGTCACGCCCCGGAAGCGCAGATCGCCCTGAATATCGGCGAAATCGAAAAGCAGCGAACGGCCATTCGCTCCGTCCACGGTCACGTTCGAGAAGTAGACCGTACCTTCCGTCACCATGGACATCATCCGGACTTCGCCCGCAAAGACCGAGTCGGAGAAGACAACGCCACCGGAGATCTTGGCATTGAGCGCCGTGAGGGCAAAGCCACGGAGCCGCTTGATCCCGCGTTTGGGGTCCGAAACAACGTCCCCCTTTCCTTTCACCTCGGCACCACGAATGATCAGGCCGGATTTGATTGTCGTGTGTTCGAGGACGAGGGCGCCCAAAACCTGCAAATCATCCAGAAACACATCATCCCGGATGGTACTGCCATCGAGGCTGAATGCGATGGCGCCCCGGCTCTCCCGCCCACTGATCCGCTCAGAGATGACCTGATCCGGATCCGCCTTGTTCAGGCACGCATGGGTGACAATGACTTTGCCTTCGACCAGGGCGTCTTCAACAAACGCGCCCTTGCTCAATCGCACGCCGGTCAGGGCGAAATCGCCGGTGACCGTCACGCCGCGGGCATCGATCTCGCCACACACAGAGGCCAGGAGGGAGAAGGCATGGATACGCGCAAAGTAGAGATTGATCCCCCCTTCGATCCGGCACCCGGCCAGACGCATGGCGTAGTCGCACTCAAAATCGCTGAGCCCGAGCCGGCCCTCGACATCCAGCCCGGCCAGCGTGAAGCCACGGGAGAACCGTCCTTTCTTGGCCTCGTCTTTTGCCTTGCTGAGAAGCTGGGTGAGGCCTGCGGCCTTAACCTGCGCCCCCTGGAAATTCTCAGGGGTGATCCCGCCGGGATAAAGTTCCGCCGCGATCTTCTCGCAATCCTCCTTGCCCGGTTCGGACATCGTAAGGGCCAGTTGGACAGGCTCGCTGAGCACGGTCTCGTCAGGATACCAAAGCCCGGTTTCCTCAATGTCTTTAAAAATAAGCGCCTGCACGCGCGAATCAGAAAGGTCAATAAACGGCACCGGTCAGTCCCCCCTCAGGCGCCCGTCGCATCCGTTCGGCGCCACCCCTGCTCAACCGGAAGAGATCATGCCCTGGAAACAATGCCGTGAAAAGAGTGATCCCATGCCTTGACCAACCGCACCGCCATGAAAGAGTGGGCAAAACCCATCAACGGGAGACGATAGACCCATGCCCAAGCTTCCCACTGCCCCCCTGTTGCCCGGAAAGCACTCGATCACCCGCCGCACGGCCCTGTCCCTGACCGCGGGCGCCGCCCTTCTGAGCCCTGGCCGGCCCCTGGCCAATGCCGGTGATCTGGGAACCGCGGATCAGGAGGATCTGGACCGCCAGTCCGCCGCCCTGAACACCCTGCTCGCCGGACCCGAGGTCACGCCCTTGCACCGCAAATCCGTGGCGCAGATCCGGGAAGACCTGGCGGACCGGGCCCGGACCCTCCAGTCGCGGCCCGTGGAAGTCGGGGAAATCGTCAACACCGATGTGCCCCTCTCGGAGAACAAGACCCCTGCCCGGCTCTACCGTCCCGTGAACCCGGCCGACGTGCTGCCGCCGATCCTGCTTTATTTTCACGGTGGTTCCCTGATTTCCGGGAGCATCGAGACCCATGACCATGTTGCCCGGCGCCTGTGCCGGTCCTGCGGAGCCCTGGTGATCAGCATCGACTATCGCCTTGCCCCGGAGGCCCCCTATCCGGCGGCCCTGGAAGACTGCGCGGAAGCTTTAGACTGGGTGGCGCGCCAGGGCTCGGCCCTTGGGGGCGACCCGAAACGGATCGGTCTTGCAGGGGATGATGCAGGCGGCCTGCTGGCCGCGGTCACGGCGGTCAATGTACGGATGAACCGGCCCGAGGGTTTGCGGTTCCTGGGTCTGATGACCCCGTTGCTGCTGCTGAACGACGAGCCTCTGTTCGAGTCCAGGGAGGTCTATGGCCAGGGCGGCTATCAACCCTCCCTGGCGGATCTCGCGTTCATACGCAAAACCTATCTGTCCCTGGAGGAAGAAGAGGAAGAACCGAGCGGCGTGATTTCGCCCCTTGAGGCCGCAAGTTTCCGGGGCCTGCCCACCACTCTGGTGATCAGCGCAGGCCATGCCCTGACCCGGGATGATGGCGGCTTTTTCGTCCGCCGTCAGAGGGAGAACGAAGTCGCATCCGGGGAACGCCAGTTTCCCACCACCATCCACGACTTTATGTTCTATGCCCCCCTGGTGGATGTTGCGGATCTCGCTTTCGGCGTGATGGGCGCCCAGTTTCGAAGGGCCGTCAATCCCTGATACGGCCCCTCGCGGCTCCCAGGCACCGGCCTCAACCGGTGCCCCACTCCAGACCTGTGCGGATGAAGATCAGCCTGCGTTATGATCCGCGAGAAATTCATCCCGGAGCTGACGTTTCAGGATCTTGCCGTTGGGATTGCGCGGCAGGGGTTCTTCCCGGATATCGATGCGGATGGGCACCTTGAACCCTGCAAGGCGGGAGCGGACATGGGCCTGCAATTCCGCTTCCACCACCTGTGACCCTGGCGTGACCTGGACGATGGCGCCGACCTCTTCCCCAAGCACATCGTGGGGAATGCCTATGACGGCCGCGTCCATCACCTCTTCGTGGCTGTAAAGGGCGTCTTCCACTTCCACGCAGTAGATGTTCTCGCCGCCACGGATGAGCATGTCCTTGGCCCGGTCGAGAATATAGATGAAGCCTTCTTCATCCATGCGCGCGATGTCGCCGGATTTGAGCCAGCCGTCCTCGAAGGTCTTGGCCGTAGCCTCCGGCTTGTTCCAGTAGCCCTTGACCACATTCGGACCCTTGAGCCACAGCTCGCCCACCTGACCCACGGGCAGGGTCTCTCCGTTGTCCCCGACGATCTTGGCATCGTTGACCGGGAGCGCGCAGCCTACACTGTCCGGACGCAGCTTATAGTCGTGGCCCACATTCTGACTGACGGCGGAGGAAATCTCCGTGAGGCCATAACCGTTCCCCGGCAGAACATGGGGAAACTCTTCGCCAATGCGCGTCACCAGCCCCGGAGCCGCCGGGGCACCGCCATAGGAAATGCCTTCCACCGAGGACAGATCGTATTCGTGGAACCGGGGATGCTCCAGCACCTGCCAGACCATGGCGGGCACACCGCCAAACTGGTTGAGCCGTTCCTCCTGGATCAGCTCCATCGCCCGTTCCGGCTCCCATTTGTACATCATCACGAGCTTTGAGCCCGACGCCATGCTCGGCACAAGGATGGAGTGACAACCGGTGGCATGGAACAGGGGCACCGAGAGCAGCATGCCCCGGCGGGGCGCCGTGGGATCCGGCTGGGGCGGCTCTTCCCCCCGGCGCAGGGCCGCCCGGGCCTGGGAACACATCAGGTTCATCAGGTTGGTGAGGAAATTCCGGTGGGTGCCCAGGGCACCCTTGGGCTTGCCCGTGGTCCCGGAGGTATAAAAGATCGTCGCATCGTCATCCGGGTGAATGTCCACCTCCGGCAGGGGCTGGTCCGGCAGGGTGGCGTAATCCCGTGTCCGGGAGACGATGTCTTCGAAGCGCTCCCCATCGGCGGGCAAAGGCCCGGAGGCTCTGGCCACGATGGTGCCCCGTACGGTGATCTCGCTCATATGGGGCACGAGGCGGCGCAACCGCTCCTCATCCACGATCAGCACCTTGGAGCCTGAATCGGTGATGCCGTATTCGAGTTCCGGTCCCGTGCCCCAGGCATTGAGAGGCACCGCCACACCGCCGATCGCCACGACCGCCCAGAAGGCCACGGACCATTCCGGGAAATTGCGCATGGCGATCACGACCCGGTCGCCTTTCTGCACGTCGTAGATGTCCCGCAATTCCCGCGCGAGCCGCACCACGCCCCGGTAATGCTGCTCATAGGACACCCGCTCATCCTCGAACACCAGATAAGGGAGGTCGCCCCAGGCCCGGCCCGCTTCCAGCACCGCCCGGATGGACGGCGGCTGGTTCTTGTAGGTCCGGAAGGTCACCCCTCCCACGACCACCTCTTCCATTTCAAACGGGCCCCCGGGGGCGGTGAGCAGGTCGTGGGCCGCCTGCATGGACATGGCGGGAAAAGTGACGGACTGGCTCTGAGTGTCGGTCATGGAACGCGTCCTCCAATGGCTGATCATGACCCCATGCCCCTTACGCGAGGACTATGGGCCAAGTGTTGAGGTCATGATCCGTCAGGCCCGGCCCGCCGTCAAAGGGTGAGGCGTCAATTGGTGGCGTGGCAGGAAGAGAGGCCCGGGAGCGGCGGCAATCAGGGCCGGTGGGCGGCCTCCGAGGACTCCCAGAAATAGGGGCCCTGGTCGTCGGGAAACCGGGCAAACCGGCGGACCAGGAACGCACCGGCACTGATTTCCACATAGGTGACGAAATCGAACAGATCCTCGCCAAAATAACTTTGATACCGCATCTCCAGGTGATGGGTTTGCAGCGCCCGGTCAAACCGGCAGCCGAAGGTGACGGGCATATCCCGCCGCTCCCGCCCCCGGGGTCCGGTCATGTCCAGAACCAGCCCATTGGCGTTCAGTGTTTCTGAGATGATCCGAACGGGCTGGGTGGCTCCGGCCTGATCGAACTGGCGCCGGACCAGAGTGTCCGGGCCGCGCCACTCATTGCGGTCCCAGCGCACATGGTGGTGGATCTCGAGGGGATCACCGGGCCTGCGGCGTTGAACCGAGGTCACCCAGGAGCCGGAAAAGGCCCTCTGTGCGGCGAGAATGCAATCGCGGTCGGCGGCTTGACCACTGGCGTGGGCGCCCCCGGCCAGTCCCAAAGACACAAACATCGCGCACGAAAACATCGCGCACACAAAAATCGCCCATGCAAGATTCCAGGCGAAAGCCTGCTGCCAGCCCCTCATCATCCCCTCCATGCACGGCCCCGTCCGGACCCATGCGCCGCGATCTCACGGGCCGCCCCTTGGCCCGTCCCCTGACCCGAAGTATAGAGGCGCGATGGAAGAGAAATCGACAGTTCAAAACCCAGAGCCGGGACCCCGACAACCGGGCCGGATCGGTGTGGTCAGCCTGGGGTGCCCCAAGGCCCTGGTGGATTCCGAGCGCATCATCACGCGGCTGCGGGCGGAAGGGTACAGCCTGTCTGCCGATTACGGCGGCGCGGATGTAGTGCTTGTGAACACCTGTGGCTTCCTGGACAGCGCCAAGGCGGAGTCCCTGGAGGCCATCGGCGAGGCGATAGCGGAAAATGGCCGGGTGATCGTGACCGGCTGCCTGGGCAAGGATGCGGAGCTGATCACCAGCACCCATCCCGGTGTCCTTGCTGTCACGGGCCCCCAGCAATATGAGGCAGTCGTCGATGCGGTGCACGACGCCGTGGCTCCGCCGGCCCGGGCCTTCGAACAGCTCATGCCCGAGGAGGGCCTCAGGCTCACGCCGCGCCACTACGCCTATGTGAAGATTTCCGAGGGCTGCAACAACACCTGCAGCTTCTGCATCATTCCCTCTTTACGGGGAAAGCTGAAAAGCCGTCCCGCCAATCAGGTGATCGCCGAGGCGGAGGCCCTGGCCCGGGCAGGCGTCAAGGAACTCCTGATCATCTCCCAGGACACCAGTGCCTATGGCGTGGACCTGAAACATGAAACCAGCACCCTGCGCGGACAGGATATCCGTGCCCACATCACCGATCTGTGCACGGAACTGGGGCGGCTCGGGATCTGGGTCCGCCTGCACTACGTCTATCCCTACCCCCATGTGGATCAGCTTATCCCTCTGATGGCTGAGGGAAAGATCCTTCCCTATCTGGATATTCCGTTCCAGCACGCCAGCCCGACGGTCCTCAAGGCCATGCGCCGCCCCGCCAACCAGGACAAGGTTCTGGAGCGCATCCGCCGGTGGCGGGAGATCTGCCCAGACCTGACCCTGCGCTCCACATTCATCGTGGGCTTTCCCGGGGAAACGCAAGCGGATATGGACACCCTCACGGACTTTCTCCGGCAAGCCAAGATCGAACGGGCGGGATGTTTCAAATATGAGCCCGTGGACGGCGCCACCGCCAATGCCCTTGAGGGCACCGTGTCCGACGCGGAAAAAGACGCCCGCTATCACCGTTTCATGGAAGTCCAGCAAGCGGTGAGTGCTGAGCTTCTGGCGGCCAAAGTGGGCCGCACCTTGCCCGTGATCATCGACGAAGTGGATGATGAGGGGTCAATCGGGCGCAGCCAGGGGGATGCGCCGGAAATCGACGGCTCCGTTTTTCTCAATGGCGAGACCAGCCTGAAGCCCGGCGATATTGTCCCGGTCAAGATCGAAGAGGCCGATGACTACGATCTTTGGGGCACCCTCGACGGCGCCCTTGCCACCCCATCGGACGCCGAACCCGCCGCAACCTCTTCATCAGGCCCGCCAAGCCCCAAACCCTGAAGCACTTCTTCCGTATGCTCACCGAGCATGGGCGGAGCGTTGCCGACCCGGGTGGGCGTTTTCGAGAACTTGATAGGATTGCGCACCGTCGCCAGAGGACCGGCGGCGGTATGCTCCGCCGTCGCCAGAAGGCCCCGTGCCTTGATATGGGGGTCGGCAAATGCGTCGGCGATCGTGTTGATCGGACCGCAGGGAACCCCGGCCTCGCTGAGGGCTTCGACCCAGTCCGCCGACGAACGGGTGGCCATGGTCTTGGCGACTTCCGGGATCAGCGCGTCCCGGTTGGTGATGCGGCCCGCATTCTCCGTGAACCGCTCATCCGCTTCAAGATCATCCCGGCCCGCCACTTTGCACCATTTGCGGAACTGGCCGTCATTGCCCACGGCCAGGATCACATAGCCGTCGGCGGTGCGGAAATCCTGATAGGGCACCACATTCGGATGTGAATTGCCCATGCGCCCCGGCACAGTGCCGGAGACCAGGTAATTCTGGTTCTGATTGGCCATGACCCCAAGGGTGACGTCGTAAAGGGCAAGGTCCAGGTGCTGACCCTCTCCGGTGCGTTCCGCATGGCGCAGGGCGGCCAGAATGGCCACGGTCGCATACATGCCCGTGAAGAGATCCGAGATCGCCACACCGGCCCGCAATGGATGGCCCCCCGGCACATGATCCGGATCGCCCGTAACGCTCATCATCCCGCCCATGGCCTGGAGCAGAAAGTCATAGCCGGGGCGTTCGCGGTAGGGGCCGGTCTGCCCGAAACCGGTGATGGAGCAATAGACCAGTCGCGGGTTCAGGGCCGAAAGGGTTGGATAGTCGAGACCGTATTTCGCCAGGGATCCGGTCTTGAAGTTCTCCACCAGGATGTCCGCATCCGCCGCCAGCTGGCGCACGGCCTCTTGGGCTTTCGGCTCCCGCAGGTCCAGGGCGACGGACTTCTTCCCCCGGTTGACCGCGTGATAGTAGGCCGCATCCCCCCGCTTGCCGTCCCCGTTCGAGACGAAAGGCGGTCCCCAGGTGCGGGTATCGTCGCCGCCGGATGGATTTTCGATCTTGATGATCTCCGCCCCGAGATCCGCAAGGATCTGGGTTGCCCAGGGACCGGCCAGAACCCGGCTCAGATCCAGAACCTTGATCCCGTCAAGACAGGTGGGGGATGGATTTTGGGGCATTGGGATGATTTCCGTTTCGTTTCAACTCTGCTGACAGAGTGGGTCGACTCTGGTGGCCGCGTGGTCACCTTGTCGCAGGTAGCCGCAAAAAGCGGGGCCGTATCAACGGCGTTGCCGTGCTTCAGATCCTGCCTCCGAACCCCGCTCAAGACCGTCCTACACACCTCGCTTCGGGCCCACACACCTCGCTTGAGGCAATATCTCGGTGCGGGAAAGGCATCTCACCACGGGGCGGGACAGGCGGAAGCAGAGCATTTCAGGGCGTTCAGAAAGAACCCACGCTTGCGCAGTCGCCGCTTCGCTGCAAGGCTTATCATCACGTTTTGTGGCGGAGCAAAACGCGGCCAACAAGCAGCCCGCCTCGCCGTCTCCCAACGGCCTCAAGCCCCTTCCGGCCCAAAGCCCATGCGGGACGCCATCACATCAACGGCTGGCAGACGACCGGCTTTGAGGAACCCGCATGACCGATCTCACCCAAGCCATGGGTGTCAATCCAGGCCCGGCGCGACAACTCGAACTCTATTTCGGCGGACTGGGGGGGGACAAACCCTCTGTGCCCGTGGATGTCGATATCCTCGAAGCCCGGGCGGCCGAGGTCCTTTCCCCCGAGGCGTACAGCTACATCGCCTGCGGTGCGGGACGGGAAAGCACCGTGGACCGCAACCGGACCGCCTTCGACCGCTGGGCCATCGTGCCCCGGATGCTGAACGACGTATCCACCCGCCATAGCGGCATCGACCTTTTGGGCATGGCCATGCCCGCGCCTCTCATGCTGGCGCCCATCGGTGTTCAAGACCTTGCCCATCCGGAAGGGGATCTGGCCACGGCCCGGGCGGCGGCGGCATTGGGCGTCCCGATGATTTTTTCCAATCAGGCCTCTGTTGCCATGGAGGTCTGCGCCGAGGCCATGGGCGACGCGCCCCGCCTCTTCCAGCTTTACTGGAGCAGGAGCCGGGAGATTGTAGCGAGCCTCGTGCGCCGGTCGGAAGCCTGCGGCTGCAAGGCGATCATCGTCACCCTGGACACGACCATGCTGGGCTGGCGGACCCGGGATCTTGATCTTGCCCATCTGCCGTTTCTCCATGGCCTTGGAATAGCCCAGTACGTATCCGATCCGGTGTTCCGTGAAGGTCTGCGGGCACCGCCGGAGGAAGACATCGGTCCGTCCGTCGAAAAATTCCTCACTACCTATTCAAACCCGGCCCTGACCTGGTCGGACCTGTCTTTCCTGAGGGAGCACACCAGCCTGCCGATCCTGTTGAAAGGTATTCTGCACGCCGATGATGCCCGTCGGGCCATCGACGAGGGCATGGACGGTATTGTGGTCTCCAATCACGGTGGCCGGCAGGTGGACGGCGCCATCGCCGCCATCGAGGCCCTGCCGGACGTGGCCCGGGCCGTGGACGGACGTATTCCGGTCCTCTTCGACAGCGGCATCCGGGGTGGGCAGGACATGTTCAAGGCCCTGGCCCTGGGGGCCTCCGCCGCCTGTCTCGGCCGACCCTATCTCTACGGACTGGCCCTGGCCGGACAGGCGGGGGTGGAAGCCGTCGTCCGGTCCCTGATCGCCGATTTCGATCTCACCATGGGACTGGCCGGCGTCCCCAATGTTGCCCGGATCACCACCGCCTGTGTCATGGACAGGTACCCTGCGACAGACACACTGCCCAAGGAGAGATTCCCCTGAGACGACCCGCCATGCCCTGTTTCGACGGCTTGCCGATACAACCCCACGAAATTCACACCGCCGCCCGGCGGATTGCCCCGGCGATCGTCCGCACAAGCCTGATCCGTAGCGACGCCCTGGATGAAATGACCGGCGCCCAGGTGTTCCTGAAGCCGGAAAACCTCCAGCGCACCGGATCCTTCAAGTTCCGCGGCGCCTATAACGCCGTGGCGGGCCTCACCCCGGACCAGCTTGTCCGGGGCGTCCTCGCCTGGTCCTCCGGCAACCACGCCCAGGCGATTGCCCTGAGCGCGCGTCTTCAGGGGTGCCCCGCCACCATCGTCATGCCCGAGGATGCACCCGGCGCCAAGATCAACGGCTGCAAGCGCCATGGCGCCCGGGTCGAGTTCTACAATCGCTACACGGATGACCGGGAAGTCATCGGCCGGGCCATTGCCGAGGAAACCGGCGCGGAAATCATCGCCCCCTATGACGATGCGCGCACCCTCGCCGGTCAGGGCACCATCGGCCTGGAGCTGGCGGAGGATTTCGCCAATGCCGACATGGAGCCGGACACGGTCTTTGTGTGCTGCGGCGGCGGCGGGTTGAGCGCGGGCACCGCGATCGCCCTGGGCGCATCCTTCGCCGCCACCAAAGTGGTCGCCGTGGAGCCGGTGGGCTTTGACGATACCGCCCGGTCCCTCGCGGCCGGTGAACGGGTTGCAAATACGCCGGGACAACTCTCCTTCTGCGATGCCCTGATGGCGCCCATTCCCGGTGCCATGACCTTCCCCATCAATCAGCGCCTGCTGAGCGGCGCCGTCGCAGTGAGCGATGACCAGACGGCGGAGGCCATGCGCTTCGCCTTCAAGGAATTGAAACTGGTGCTGGAGCCGGGGGGCGCCGTGGCACTGGCTGCCGTCATGGCGGCGGGACAGAGCCTCAAGGGCCAGACCGTCGCTGCTGTCCTGAGTGGCGGGAACGTGGATCCCGGTCTGTTTGCCACGATCCTGACCAAGAACGCCCAGGCCTGACCTGGGCACACCTGACCTGGGAGAAAACCCATGAGACGCTCGGTGACCAATCGGGCAAGGACCGTCCCCCAGCCCCCCAATGCGGGCCTGATCGGCCAGCCGGGCGGACGGCTGCATCTGGATACCCCGGCCCTCGTGCTGGATCTGCCAGCCTTCAAGCGCAATCTCGACCGCATGTCACAGGCGGTTGCCGGAACCGGCGTCACCCTGCGCCCCCACGCCAAGACCCATAAGTCCGCGGCCATCGCCCGCTATCAAATGAACGAGGGCGCCGCTGGCATCTGCTGCGCCAAACTGGGCGAGGCGGAAGCCCTGGCGCGGGAAGGCATCGGCGACATTCTGCTGACCTCTCCGGTGGTGGGGCGGCGGGCCATCCGCAGGCTGATGTCCCTGAGCCAGCGCATCCCGGCCCTGGCGGTGGTTGCCGATGACCCGGACAACATCGCCGATCTGGACAGTGCGGCGGAGGCAAACGGTGAAATTCTCCGGGTTCTGGTGGATCTGGATACGGGCACCCACCGCACCGGCGCCCTTCCCGGCGAGGCCGAAGCCCTGGTCCGCCAGATCGTCGCGTCGGGCCATTTGAATTTCGCCGGATTACAGGCCTATGGCGGCCACCTTCAACATCTCCACGACCCTGCTTTGCGGGCGGAGCACACGGGCCGACAGTGGCAGGCGGTGTCCGCCCTGAGGGACCGGCTCCGGGAGGAGGGTATTGTCTGCCCGGTCATCACCGGCGGCGGCACGGGCACCTATGACCTCGACATCAAGAGCGGTGTCCTGACCGAATTGCAGGTGGGCTCCTACATCTTCATGGACCGGGACTATCATGCCATTGGCGGCACGGCATCCGAACGGCTGCCCTTCGAGCCCGCCCTCTTCGTCTACACCCGGGTGGTGAGCCGGCGCCAGAAAGTGTTCGTGACCACGGACGGCGGGGTGAAGGCTTTCGCCACCGACGGTCCCCTGCCCCGCATTCATTCCGGTGCCCCGGAAGGCGCGAGCTACATTCTTCAGGGGGATGAGCATGGGGGCGTCATTCTGGGCGGCACGGACGAGACCGCCAGCGGCGGTCCCCGCAGCGACGGGGACGTTCTGGCGATGGTGGCCGCCATCGACGCCCTGAACGATGACCCCACGATCCCCGCCCCGGCCAGGGACATCCCCCTGGGCTCCCTCATCATCTGCGTGGTTCCCCATTGCGACCCGACGGTCAATCTCTATGACTGGATCCACTGCGTGGACGGGGATAGCCTCGTCGATATCTACACCGTGGATGCAAGGGGTTGCTCACAATGACGCAAGGCGTGGACACGAAATCCGGTGAACAGGCCACCGAGGGATCACTCTCGCCGCTGCGCGCGGGACCGGGACACAACAGCGCCGGCCAGCCGGACCGGCCACGGTTTCACCTGGCCTTTCCCGTCCATGACCTCTCCGCGGCCCGGGGCTTTTATGGCGGCCTGCTCGGCTGTAGCGAGGGACGCAGCGCCGATCAGTGGGTGGATTTCGATTTTCACGGTCACCAGATCGTCGCCCATTTGGCACCCGAGGACGTAAAACCGGGCAGCAGCAGTGACGTGGACGGCCATCAGGTGCCCTGCCGGCATTTCGGCCTCATCCTGGAGTGGGAAGACTGGCGGGGTCTCGCCGCTCGTCTCGAAGCGGCCCGGGTGGATTTCATTATGGCCCCCACCATCCGCTTTTCCGGTCTGCCCGGGGAGCAGGCCACGATGTTCGTGCGCGATCCCAGCGGCAATGCCCTGGAATTTAAAGCTTTCCGGGACGATAGTCAGATCTTCGCCACCGCCTGACCGGCCCCACGCCGCCAGACCGCCGATAGCCCAGATCGACGAGAACCCGGATCGACATGAGCCATGACGCCGACTGACCTGCTTCTGCAGACCTTCCGGACCGCCCTGAATGCCGCCGATCCCGGCGAAGCCGTCGAGCGGGCCCTGACAGGTGCGCATTTCGATGGCGCTGTACGGGTTCTGGCCGTGGGCAAGGCAGCGCTCCCCATGGCCCGGGCCGCAAGGAGGGCTCTTGGAGACAGGGCCCGGGGCATCGTGGTGGCCCTGCACCGGGGCCATGCGCCGGAGGGGTTCGAACTGCTTCTGGCAAGCCACCCCCTGCCCGATCAGGGCAGCCAGCGGGCGGGGGCCGCCGCGTTGGAGATGGCTGAAGGCCTTGGCCCGGAAGACACCTTGCTCGTGCTGTTGTCCGGCGGCTCATCGGCCATGCTCGCTGCACCCGCCGACCCGGTGAGCCTTGCGGACAAACAGGCCCTCACCCGGGACCTTCTGGCCTCGGGCGCCCCCATCGCCCAGATCAACACTGTCCGGCGCCACATCTCCCGGATCAAGGGCGGCAGGCTTGCAGCGGCCGCCCACCCCGCCCGCACCGTGACCCTGGCGGTCTCGGATGTGCGCGCGAACATCCCCCACGATATCGGCTCCGGCATCAGTGTCGCGGACCCCACAACCCTGGAAAACGCCCGCGCCGTGCTTGCATCAGCGGGCATCGTTCCCCGTCCCTCGATTGAGAAGGCCCTGTCGGACAGCACCAATGAAAGCGTGAAATCCGTCGATCCGCGCCTCGCCCGCACCGCCTTCGAAGTGGTGGTCAGTTCACGGCAGATGCTGGATGCGGCAGCGGCCCATCTGGAGGCGGCGGGCTGGCCCGTCACCCTGCTCGGGGCGGAAATCGACGGGGAAGCCGAAGCCATTGCCGAAGACCATGCGGCGGCGGCCCTGACCCAGGTCCGGGCCGGGCGCCGGGCGGCCCTTCTCTCCGGCGGGGAACTGACCATGACCTTAGGACCAGCCCCGGGAGCGGGCGGACCCAACCAGCACTATGTCCTGGCGCTGGCCCGGATTTTGGACGGTGCACCGGGCATCCATGCCCTGGCCTGCGACACGGACGGACGGGACGGAACGGCTGTTCAGGCGACGGATCATGCCGGCGGCTGGATCGGTCCGGACACCCCGAAACGGGCCCAAGCCCTTGGTCTGTCCGTGGCCGACGTGCTGGCCCGCAGGGACAGCGGCACGGCCTTGCGCGCCCTGGATCAGGCCGTGGTCACGGGTCCCACGGGCACAAACGTGAACGATTTCCGCTGCATCCTGATCGATCCGGACGGCTGATCCGCCCCCATCGTTTACAGGGGCAGTTCCGGGGTGATGCCGTCCAGGTCCCGGCCCGGCTGGGGCCCGCGGACAGCCTTGTCCACCGGTGCCAGGGACCCGATCTCACCGGCGGTGGTCGCCAGCCCCAGATCATGCATGCGCCGTGCGCCGGGCATGACCCGGGCCTCCAGGGTCCCCACCAGGTCGTTGTGCCGACCCACTGCTTTGTCGAGGGCCATGGACAAGGCGGCGACCTTTTCGCCCAGCGCCTTGAGGCGGCGGTAGAGTTCGGTCCCCTCTTCCAGCACTTGCCGGGAATTCTGGGACACCCGGTCCTGGCGCCAACCAAAGGCCATGGCTTTGGCCAGGGCAAGAAACGTGGTCGGCGTGGCGATGATCACCTGGGCGTCATAGGCCGCGTCGAACAGGGCCGGATCCCGCTCCACGGCAGCGGCGTAGAGATTATCTCCGGGCACGAACATGACCACGAAATCCGGGGTGTCCCCCAGGGCCTCCCAATAGGCCTTTGAACCAAGCTGACGGGCATGGGCGCGAAGCTGGCGGGCATGATCCAGAAGCAGCCGGTCCCGCACACTCTCATCGGCGGCTTCAACGGCCTCCAGATAGGCGTTCATCGGTGTCTTGGCGTCCACGACGATCCGCCGCCCACCGGGGAGGCGCAGCACTGCATCGGGGACGAGCCGTCCTTCCTCCGTACGCACATGGTATTCGGTGAGAAAATCCACATGCTCGATCATGCCGGACATCTCAAGGACCGTGCGCAATTGCTGCTCGCCCCAGCGGCCCCTGGTCTTGGGCGCGGAGCGCAGGGCACTGACCAGGGTGTTGGTGGTGGTGCGCAGCTTCTCGTGCCCTTCGGCCATGTGGCGCAGATGCTCGACAATGGCGCCTTCATCGCGTTTGCGGGCCTGTTCCATCCGGCCGATCAGATCCTGATAAGCCTTGAGCTGAGCATCAAGAGGCGTGACCAGGGTCTCAAGCCCCTGGCGCGAGACCTTCGCCTGAGCCTCGAAAGCCTCCCTGGCCCGCTCCAGGAACCGGTCCGAGTTTTCCTTCAGCAGGCTGTCGGCAAGGATCTTCATGTCCTTCTCGATGCCGCCGCGCACATCCATCAAGGCACTGATTTTTTCTTCATGGGCCGCATGCTGATGCTCAGCAGCCGTCTCCAGGGAAGCAATGCGGGACCGCAGGCGCGACTGGATGCGCAGCGCCCAGATCATCGTACCGAGAATACCCAGACAGGCTCCGCCGATGCCTGCCATGGCGACCAGCGGCAGGAACGGGGGCAGTGCGGACAGATCGATCATTGGCATACCCCGCTTCTCAAGGATCTTAACCCACTGTTAAGAATTGTCCGCCCAATGTCCGGGACCCGATTGATGGACCTAAAACTGATTAAAGAACGACAAAAAAAGCGGCGGGTCATGACAGGTGCGCTTAAGGCGCTGGTCCTATGCTTGTTCCATCACGGCGGCCGTCTCAAACATCGCCAGTTTCGTCCGCTCGCAGTCTTGAAGGCAGGATCATGGGAGATAAGATCATGGCACGGATCACCCAGAAAGCCCCGGCCCGTAAACGCAACACCGGACAGGCCCTCGCCGGATGCATGGCCGCCTCGCTCCTCCTGGCCACCGGGTTGACATCGGCTCGCGCCGATGGCCCTGCCTTTCCGGAAGACTACCAGACTGCAACTTTGAGTGATTCGGCTCCGGTGTCCCAGGCCCCCCGGATTGACGCCCCTATGTCGGCCCTTGAGCGCCGGAGCCCGGCGGATCCAGCCGCCCAGACCGCTTTCGCCGCCGCCCCCCATCACCCGGCCCGCGACCAGCGCGCCAGAAGACTGTCCATCGCCCTCCTGGTCTTTGCGGGCCTGCCCTCCCAGGCCGGTCCTGCCGTTGCACTGGCGCCCGGCGGCACCGCGCCGGCTGGTTCCGGCGTGCAGGGCGGCGGCGCCCAGTAAACCTGGTTTCCGGCAACCTGGTTTCCTGAAACCCGGTTGCCTGAACCGCCCGCCGCTTGCGAGGGTCCAATTCTCCCCGATGCACTCCCGACTGCATTGACCCCGGCCCCTGTTTCACCGGATCCTGTATCCTGAATGACAAGGGGCCGCGTGGGGCCCGTTTGGGACAAGGGACCGGTTGGCACAGGATCCGGTCTGGACAGGAAAACGGGGGAATTGTGATGTCTGGTCAGGGATCAGCGCTCGACGCGCTCTACAAGCCGTTCACTCTGAAAAATGTTCATCTGAACAATCGCATCGCCATGGCGCCCATGACCCGGTCCTTCAGCCCGGGCCAGGTGCCCGGCAAGGACGTGGCCTCCTATTATGCGCGCCGGGCATTGGGCGGTGTCGGCTTGATCATCACCGAAGGCACCACCCTGGCCGATGATGCCTCCACCTCGGACCCCAAAGTGCCCAAGATCGACGGGGACCTGCCTGTGGCGGGCTGGACCGAGGTGGTCAAGGCGGTCCACGCGGTGGGCGGCAAAATCTTTCCGCAGATCTGGCACGTGGGGGCCATCCGCCGCCCGGAGAAATCCGGGTTCCCGGATATTCCGTCCAAAAGCCCGTCAGGTCTGTTCAAGCCCGGCAAACGCCAGGGCGATCCCATGAGCGACGCGGACATCGCCCAGACGATCGAACACTATGTGCGCGCCGCCCAGAATGCCCAGAAGGCGGGCTTTGACGGCATCGAAATTCACGGTGCCCACGGCTATCTGATCGACCAGTTTTTCTGGGAAGGCACCAATGAGCGCAACGACCGCTATGGCGGCACCCTGACCGCCCGGACCCGGTTCGCCTGTGAAGTGGTCTCCGCGATCCGGGCCGCCGTGGGCGAGGACTACCCCATCATTCTGCGCTTTTCCCAGTGGAAACAGCAGGATTACACCGCCAAACTCGCCCAGACGCCGAAGGAGCTGGAAGAGTTCCTGGCCCCCATGAGCGATGCCGGGGTCGACTGTTTCCATTGTTCCACCCGCCGGTATTGGGAACCGGAGTTTGACGGCTCGGACCTCAATCTTGCGGGCTGGGCCAAGAAGCTCACCGG
The DNA here is from genome assembly GCA_964561475.1 of uncultured Alphaproteobacteria bacterium. Classification (GTDB taxonomy): domain Bacteria; phylum Pseudomonadota; class Alphaproteobacteria; order JAJFIK01; family JAJFIK01; genus CAYUYV01. The sequence goes on along the minus strand of CAZLPU010000013.1, from coordinate 6,896 downwards.
CAAGCCCACCATCACGGTGGGGTCCATCGGTCTCGATACGGATTTCATTGCCACTTATGGGGAAAAGCCCGGCAGTGCCCCCCAGGACATCCGCAACCTTGTGGAACGGCTGGAGCGGGACGAGTTCGACCTCGCCGCCGTGGGCCGGGCCCTCATCGCCAATCCCGACTGGCCGATCATGGTCCGGGAAGGCCGCTACGCAACCCTGACATCCTTTGAACGGGACATGCTGTTCTCCCTCGCCTGACAGGGGCTCCCTCCAACAGGTGCCACCATCTCCCTCCCGCGGACGCAATCCGTCTTCAGGCCGCTTGCCTGGAGGGGATTGGGGCCTGTATCCATAGCAGGACTGGTCACACCCGGCGTAGGCCCGGCTTTTCACAGGGCGCGCGCGGACGGGCGCACCGCCGGGGACACGCCAAGCCGATCAGGTAGGTCAGTCCGGTGGGCCCCGTGAGGCCCGTGAAGGCAAGGGGGGGAGCACGAAACAGCATGGTTTTGCAGTCCACGAAGGATCATACGCGTGCCTCGTTCACAATCCGGGCGCAAGACCCGACCGGGTCACGCCGCCGGAGCCGCCTTTCCGCTTGCCTGTTAAGCAGGGCGCTGGTCATAGCAATCACCCTTGCCGGTCCCTCCATTGGGGGGACGGTGGGCTGGACCAGCCCCGCGCTTGCCTCCACCACCGAGGAGCAGGACCCTCAAACCCTGTCCCCCATCAGCATGGGCGCACGCATTGGCGAACTGGGCGATCTCTATGCCCGGGTTGACCAGGAACTCGACCGCAATCTGGCCGATGCCCGGGCGATCCTGGCCCACTTCCAGAACACCTACATGGACGGCGACATCCGCGTGCCGGTCACCCTGCGCAAGGCCGCCGCCAACGAAGATGATATCCGTGAACTGATCTCTGAAATGCGCAAGGGTCTGATCGCCCATCGGAGGAATGCGAAAGTGGCCGGGCGGGCCCCCGAATGGCCCCTGCGCATGACCAAATGGGCCGAATTCAACATTCGCATGTCCACGACCCGCCTGTGGCAGATCAAGGTCATGCAGTCCCAGCAGGAATTTGGCCGCATCGCTCAGGACGGAGCAGCCGCGTTCGAAGCCGCGCGGCAAGCCCTCGAGGCCCAGATTGCGTCAATTGACCTTGGTGAGATGCCTGCTTCCGAAAAGGCTGCGGCCCGCCAGGACGCTTTCGAAACGGCCAAGGCCCGGGAAGCCCGGCGTGCGGCCCTGATCCAGGTAAAAGCCGGACGGGTCATCCGGGAGCTGAACGGGCTGCGCCGCCGGTTGGCCCAGGTCAGCTGGCGCTGGATGGCCTATGCCGATGAAATCGGATCGCCGGAACAAAAGCGCGTATTCCGGAACCATCTTTTCGGCCAATTCGGTTTCGATCTGCGCGCCCGGCTCATCGACCCGACAGACCCCATCTTCCAGGAAGACATCACCATCGACCCGGAAGCCTACTGGATCATGCGCTTCGAGACCGATCCGGAAGCCCTTGGTCTGCTCTATCTGGCCGATCCGGAAGGGGAACCGGATGGAACCCCCATCCCCCTGGATCTCACCTCCCTGTTCCAGGATCAGCCTGTTGAACGCTTCGATCCTGCGGCCCTGACCCGGCCCGGCGCACCGACCCAGGGCGCCCCCGCCGAGCGCACCCTGAAGGAAGCCGCCGCCCTCGCCACGGCCCTGGACCGCCAGCGCAGCCGTCTGGAATGGCTCGAGGCCCGTCTCGATGCCGCGCAAACCGGTGGCGGCACATCCGTGGAGCGGTTTCACCGGACCCGGGTTCTCGCGTTCCAGGTCTGGGGCACGGGCCAGCTTGCCCAGGAACCCGTTGAAGCGGCGGCCATGGCCAATGCGGTGCGCGCTGAACTGGCCGCCCGGGAGTCAGCACTCGCGACCCTCAGGACCCAGAGAGGCCCCCTCGCCGCTATTGCGAATGCGGACACCTCGAACCCGGTGGTGCAGGACCTGAGCGGAACCTGGGTCCCGGCCGAAGACCTCGCCGACGAAGACGACCCCCAACCTCTCAGCGCCGGAGATGCCCTGCGCCGCCTGGATAGTCAGATTGCTGATCTGGAAACCGCGGTGAAATCGGACACCTCGCGGATTGCCATTCTGGAAGACAGGGCCCAAACCATCGCGACCCGGTTTGCCGAGAACAAGACACTCGCTGAAGGCTGGTCCCAGACCAAGGCTCGGTTTGCCGCCCTTCGCGAGGAATGGGTGGAGGAGACGAGCCCGGCGGTCCGCGCCGCCCTGCCGAGCCTGCCCGATGGGTTACCCGATCTCGGCAAGGATCCTGCGGCGGCCCTGGTGAGCCTTGAGGACACAGTGGACAGTCTGCGCACGTTCCTGAACCTGCTCGCCCCTTCCGTGGGCGCGGATCAGGCGGACGCGTCCTGGCTGCGTGAAGAGATTGCAGCAGGCAGGGCTGGCCTCACCCGTCTTTATGGGGAGGTCGGAGCGGTGCGCGCCACGGCCCTGCGCCTTGCGGCCCAGGCGCTCGCCACCTCCAGCCATAAGGAAGGCCCCGCCCAGGCCCAGAGCCTCACCGCACAGGCCGATGCAGTCGGTGCCGCCTATGCCCGTCTGTCCACGGACAACACCCCCACTGAGGCAGCCAGTACCGATGCCGCTGAAACGGCACGGCTTGCCACGGCCATCAGCGCAATCACCGATGGGGTGCGGGCGGATGATCTGGGCAACCTTCTGTCCGTCGCCGTGATGCCCCTTGCCGATATGCCCGTTGCTGACAGATCCGAGACCAGACCGGATGCGGATGGCGTGGCCCCTCGGGATCAGTAACCGGCTGTAACGGCTTGAGCTTTTGACATGCCCAGTCCGCCTGGAACGCGGGCGCGGGCCCCATGAATGGATCCGCCGCCATGTCACATTCGCGCGTTTCTTCTCTCGTTATCGCCGTCATGCTGGGGCTTGGCCTCGGACTGTCTGCCTGCGGTGAGCGCCCCGCCTCCGAGGAAGACGGCGCCCGGGACGACACCATCACCGGGTTCAAGACCGATCTCGCGAGGGCGGTCGAGGGCGGAGATCCCACAGCCTCCGAGGCTTTGTTGGACGCCGCACGGTCGGGCCTTGCCGCGGATAGTGAAACCATCCGTGCCCCCGGTGAAATCGCCTTCAAGACCGATGAGAAAGCCTTTTGTGGTTCATCCGCGTCCACGGATCTGGGGGATGCGGCGCGGCAGATGGCGCAAAGCGCCGCCGCCCTGACCCGGGCCGCAGGCCGCTGCGCCCCGGCCTGTCCGGCCATGACCTGTGAGGCCTATGAGGACACTCTGATCGCCCTGGAACGCAGCCGGACCCTGCCCGGTCTGATGGCTGACCGGCTCGCCGCACTGAGCCTGATTGAAACCAGCCACGAGCGCCGGGAGCGGGAAGCCTGGCACGGGGCCATGGGCGCGGCCATGGACGAGGTCATCGGCACACTGCTGGATACCGCCCGGCAACTGACACGCACTGGGCCACCAGCCCAGGCGCAAACCGCAACGGCTAGGCTCGCAGCCCTTCAGGTCCGGGTGGAACGCCTTGCGACCCGGACCGGCGACATGATGTGGAGCGGCCGCTTGACGGGCCCCTCCGCGAACGATCTTCAGGCGGACCTTTTTGAAATCGTCACCAGGCTCAGCCAACTGAGATCCCTGGAGGCCCTTCCCCCTCCCGTTCCCCTCCAGGCAGCCACCGTGGCCGGTGCGGATATTGCCGAGACCCTGGCCCTGGCCCGCTGGGTCCGGTCTACCATTACGGCCATGGACCTGCCCCAGGCAGAGCCTGAACCCATGGCTTCCCCTTGTCTTGCGCCCCTGGCCACCGCCCTGACCGAGCCCGTGAGCGCCATCAGTGAGACCACGGACTATGTCCGCGGCTGCGCGGCAACCCTGTCCTGCAAGACACGGGTGGACGCCGGTGTGGATCTTCTGGCCCAGGTCCAGACTGGTCTTGAGGACCGTGCCGCAACGGTCACCAACACAGCCAGCGCGCTGGCCACTGTCACCGAACGGATGACAGCGGCCCAATGCCCATAGACCCAGTGCCCATAGACAAGAACAAAACGACGGGGCCAACTTCGGAGGGGCCAACTTCGGCGGGTACGGCCCGCGCCCCTCAATGGTGCGCCACCCCGAAAAGTAGTATTGGACTGGAATCCAGATCAGAAAACCGGCTCTCCGATGATGCCTCTCCTTCTCCGATAGGGTAGTGTACGCCTGTCATTTGGCGCACGTCCCGCCGTGGCCGCGGTAGTGCGTTCAGGTTGTTTTCGCCTATTGGGCTTTGCACTGAATGCACGCGGGTTGGTTGCGCCGCCGGGAGAGGGGATCAGGGATATGACCACCACCAAGACAGGGCTTGGGCGGACAATCGCCCATGGGCGCAGGCACCTCATCGCCGCTGGCTGGCTTCTCGCCCTGGTAACGGCGGTGTTCGTTACCGGACCCGCAAAGGCCGCCGGACATCACGGCTTGCCCCTGGCCATTTCCGCCCACGGACCGTGGACCTTCCTGGTTGACCCTTCGAACCAGTGGCAGGTCAGTCCAGCCCTTTCCGGACAGACCGCCCTCCTCGCCCAAGACAGTGAAGACCAGGACAATCAGGAGGGGACCGGGCCGCAAGACGACCCAGGCGCGGACAGCGGCACGGAACCGGCTCAAGGCGAGGCGCAGGGCGAGGCGCAAGACCAGGCGCCTACGGACGATGCTTCCGCTGATGAAGACACGGGCACCGGGCAGGACGGCGATGGAGAAGCGACCGGCGAAGAGGGCGATGAACAAAGCGCCCATGCGCCCTACGGTATTTTCCAGCCGCTCATGGATCTCGTGGAAGCGGGCGGACCGATCATCGTCATTCTGGCCATTCTCTCGGTCATCTCCTTCGCCATCGTGATCATCAAGCTGGTGCAGTTCGCAGTATTGCGTGTGGGAAAGCGCCGTTTCGTGAACGCGGCCATCGACAAGGTCTGCCGGGGCAAGGTGGAAGAAGCCCTGCGGGATGTGGAGCAGACCCCCGGCGTGGTGGCGCGGGTGATGGAAGCAGCCCTCCGGGGCAAGGCGCTTGGTCCGGAAGCGGAGGAGTTGTCCCGGGAGGAAGTGCTCCGGGTGGCCCAGGCCAAGATCGAAGGGCTCGATTCCGGCCTCACCCTGCTCAGCCTGATCGCCAGTATCAGCCCCCTTCTCGGCCTGCTCGGGACGGTGCTCGGCATGATCGACGCTTTCCAGCAGCTTCAGTCCGCCGGCGACCGCGTGGACCCGGCCATTCTGTCCGGCGGCATCTGGGAAGCCCTGCTCACCACGGCGGCGGGCCTCTCCGTAGCCATCCCGGCGGCCGCCTTCTACACCTGGCTGCGGCGGACCGTGGACACCACGGCCCTGGCGATGGAAGACGCGGCCACCCGCTGTTACACCGCCTCCCTTTATGAGCAGCGCAGCCCCGCCCAGACGGATGCTCAGTCCGTTCAGACGCAAACCGCCTGAACACCGCCCGCCCATGGGCGCCCTTCGGGGTGTCCGGGGTGAGCGCAGGGACCAGAGGGAGCACGGGAAGCCATGCATCTGCGCCGCAAACCGACCGCCGTTCGGGGGCTGAACATCACGCCGATGATCGACGTGGTGTTCATACTCCTCGTCTTTTTCATGCTGGCGACGAATTTCGCGAATTTCCGCCTGATCCGGATCGAGGCACCGGAAGAGACCCGTGTGGTGGATGACAGCGATGCCGCCATCGTCATTCTGCTGAAGAGTGACGGCACCATCCTCTTCGACGGCGAACAGATCCCCGACGGCGGACTGCAAAGGATGATCGCCACGACCGTGGCTCTGGATCCAGGCCGCACCTTCCTGATCCGGCCCGAAGACGGCGTGGATCTCCAGGCAGCCATTGATGTTTTCGGAATTGCACGGCTGGCCGGTGCCCGGTCCTTGTCCTTTTCTCCGCCCCAGGAGAATACCACGGGGGCAGGCCAATGAAGTTTCCCCGCTCCCAGGAAGACCGCGACCTTGTGAACATGACGCCACTGATCGACGTGGTATTCATCCTCCTGGTCTTCTTCATGCTGGCCGGCGTGATCAAACGGCCGGACACGGTGGTGGTCGAACCGCCCAAATCCCAGGCACAGGAGGAAGGCGACGAAGCGGAGCTTGTCATCCTGATCAGCGCGGACGGTTCATTGGTCTTCGACAGCCGGCCCATGCCCAGCGATGACGATCTGTTGCGCAATGTCCAGCTCTGGCTGCGGGTTCATCCGTCCGTTGAAATTCAGCTCAAGGCGGATGCCGGAGCCGATGCGGCCCGGGTGATCCGGGTCATGGATCTGCTGCGCCAGGCGGGTGCGAAAACGCTGGTTCTCCTCACCGTGGGAGGGGAAGGCTGATGGTCCTGATCCGCAGACGCAAGCCCGACCAGATCCGCCCCCTCCCTCAGAGAGCGGATCATCCCCTTGGTGATGATCGTCCGGCAAAGCCCCAATGGCGGCATTGGAGCATGGCGGCAGTGGTGGCCCTGGCGGTCCATGCAGGCGCGGCCCTGCCCTTCCTGGAAGAACCCGAAGCACCGGTGGTGGGCGTGGGACCCGGGGACCAGGGCGGCATCGCCATCGATTTGAGCCAGCCACCGGCCCCGCCCATGCCTCCCGAGCCGGAACCGGAGCCCGAACCAGAGCCGGAACCCGAACCTGAACCGGAGCCGGAAGTGATCGAGGAGCGTTCGCCGGAAGCCCCGCCACCGGAGCCGCCGCCGGAACCCCGTCCTCAACCGGCAGCGCCGCCCCCGCCCCCGCCGCCCCCCCGCGGCCAGAGAGCCGGTGGCGGAGGTCAGGCCCGGGAGGAATACAGCCGTCTTTCGGACTGGCTAGCGGCCGCCCGCCGGGCCGTGGT